>NZ_PPCW01000001.1 GCF_002959755.1 Veillonella sp. T11011-6
TAAGTAAAGATTTTAAGGGCGTACGGTGGATGCCTTGGCGATATCAGCCGAAGAAGGACGCGGTAAGCTGCGATAAGCTACGGAGAGGTGCAAGCAACCTTTGACCCGTAGATTTCCGAATGGGGGAACCCGGCAGTGGTTATGCACTGTCACCCATAGCTTAGACTATGAGGAGGGCACCCGGGGAACTGAAACATCTAATTACCCGGAGGAAAAGTAATCAAACGAGATTTTCTTAGTAGCGGCGAGCGAACGGGAAAGAGGCCAAACCGGAGCGGGCAACCGCACCGGGGTTGAGGACAGTCATCAAGTGTAAATGAGGTAGAAGAATCGAGTTGGAAAGCTCAGCCGCAGAAGGTGAAAGCCCTGTAATCGAAACCTTGCATACATGGGACTGTATCCAGAGTACCACGAGACACGTGAAACCTTGTGGGAAGCAGGGGGGACCACCCTCCAAGCCAAAATACTGATATCGACCGATAGCGCATAGTACCGTGAGGGAAAGGTGAAAAGAACCCCTGGCGGGGAGTGAAAGAGAACCTGAAACCGTATGTCTACAAACAGTCGAAGTCTGTATATATATCAGGACGACGGCGTGCCTATTGAAGAATGAACCGACGAGTTACTGTTGCTAGCGAGGTTAAGTGGAAAACACGGAGCCGCAGCGAAAGCGAGTCTGAACAGGGCGTTTAGTTAGTAATAGTAGACCCGAAACCGTAGTGATCTATCCATGGCCAGGTTGAAGCACAGGTAAAATTGTGTGGAGGACCGAACTCGTGAGCGTTGAAAAGCTTTGGGATGAGTTGTGGATAGGGGTGAAATGCCAATCGAACACGGAGATAGCTGGTTCTCCCCGAAATAGCTTTAGGGCTAGCCTCGAGGTTGAGAGTATAGGCGGTAGAGCACTGATCGGGCTAGGGGCCATACCGGTTACCGAACCTAGTCAAACTACGAATGGCTATACTTATACTCGGGAGTCAGACAGTGAATGATAAGGTCCATTGTCAAGAGGGAAACAGCCCAGAACACCGACTAAGGTCCCAAATGTTACACTAAGTGGCGAAGGATGTGGAATTTCCAAAACAACCAGGATGTTGGCTTAGAAGCAGCCACCATTTAAAGAGTGCGTAATAGCTCACTGGTCGAGAGACTCTGCGCCGAAAATGTCCGGGGCTAAAGTGTAAAACCGAAGTCGTGTCATATGCAGCAATGTATATGGGTAGGGGAGCGTTCTCATTGGGTTGAAGCAGTACCGTAAGGAGTTGTGGACTGATGAGAAGTGAGAATGTCGGTATGAGTAGCGAAAAGAATGGTGAGAATCCATTCCACCGAAAGCCTAAGGGTTCCTGAGCAACGATCGTCGTCTCAGGGTAAGTCGGGACCTAAGCCGAGGCGGAAAAGCGTAGGCGATGGACAACAGGTTGAAATTCCTGTACCGGTGTGAATCGTTTGATCGATGGAGTGACACAGTAAGGTAGGTCAGCACGCGATTGGAAGTGCGTGTTTAAGCATGTAGGTTGAGCTATAGGCAAATCCGTAGCTCTAAAAGCTGAGATGTGATGACGAGTTACTAGCGATAGTAACGAAGTGATTGATCCTACACTGTCGAGAAAAGCTTCTAGGTAGAGACACATCGCCCGTACCAAAACCGACACAGGTAGGCGGGGAGAGAATCCTAAGGTGCGCGGGAAAACCCTCGTTAAGGAACTCGGCAAAATGCCTCCGTAACTTCGGGAAAAGGAGGACTCATGTAGTGTGAAGTGCAGCAACGCATGGAGCATGAATGAGTGGCACAAGAGAGGCGCAAGCGACTGTTTACCACAAACACAGGTGCCTGCTAAAGCGAAAGCTGATGTATAGGTGCTGACACCTGCCCGGTGCTGGAAGGTTAAGAGGAGGGGTTAGACTTCGGTCGAAGCTCTGAATTGAAGCCCCAGTAAACGGCGGCCGTAACTATAACGGTCCTAAGGTAGCGAAATTCCTTGTCGGGTAAGTTCCGACCCGCACGAAAGGTGTAACGACTTGCGCACTGTCTCAACGAGGGACCCGGTGAAATTGAAGTACCTGTGAAGATGCAGGTTACCCGCGACTGGACAGAAAGACCCCATGGAGCTTTACTGCAACCTAAGATTGAACTTAGTTAATGAATGTACAGGATAGGTGGGAGACTTAGAATCTAGGACGCCAGTTTTAGAGGAGTCGTTGTTGGGATACCACCCTTTCATTAATTGATTTCTAACGGGCCGAGTAACGACCGGCCGGACAGTCTTAGGCGGGCAGTTTGACTGGGGCGGTCGCCTCCTAAAGAGTAACGGAGGCGCCCAAAGGTTCCCTCAGAGCGGACGGAAATCGCTCGAAGAGTGTAAAGGCAGAAGGGAGCTTGACTGCGAGACGGACAGGTCGAGCAGGGACGAAAGTCGGGCTTAGTGATCCGGTGGTGCCGAGTGGAAGGGCCATCGCTCAACGGATAAAAGCTACCCTGGGGATAACAGGCTAATCTCTCCCAAGAGTCCATATCGACGGGGAGGTTTGGCACCTCGATGTCGGCTCATCACATCCTGGGGCTGAAGTAGGTCCCAAGGGTTCGGCTGTTCGCCGATTAAAGTGGTACGTGAGCTGGGTTCAGAACGTCGTGAGACAGTTCGGTCCCTATCCATCGCGGGCGCAAGAAACTTGAAGGGGGCTGCTCCTAGTACGAGAGGACCGGAGTGGACGAACCGCTGGTGTACCAATTATCCTGCCAAGGGTACAGTTGGGTAGCTACGTTCGGGACGGATAAACGCTGAAAGCATCTAAGCGTGAAACCAGCCTTGAGATGAGGTTTCTCATAGCATAAGCTAGTAAGATCCCATGTAGACGACATGGTTGATAGGCCAGGTGTGGAAGAGCCGTGAGGTTTGGAGCTGACTGGTACTAATAGATCGAGGGCTTTACTTAAATAAACATTAAGCAGAATGTGCAACAAATATATATAACTTCTATGTGGTTTTCAGAGTACAAACTCTGACAGATTCAGTGGCGATGGCTATGAGGATCCACCTGTTCCCATCTCGAACACAGTAGTTAAGCTCATAAACGCCGAAAGTACTTGGCTGGAGACGGCCTGGGAGGATAGGAAGCTGCTGATTAACGAAAAGAAAAAGGTCTACCTAAAGGTAGGCCTTTTTCTTTTTGCTAGTCTTCGACTAGCTAACCCTACTAGAGCCGCCTCCAGCCAAGGTTGTAGAGGTTGTATCTATGTAAGTGTCCGTGTAAGACGGCTTTGGGAAAAGCAGTGCAGTAGAAGATGGAGGAGTGAAACGACGACAGATTCACTGCATCGCTTTCTTCCGAACGTAAGATTTACCAAGCTGCGAAGCAGGGAAGGGAAATCCACAGTGAGGATTGATAGGAAGCCGCGGCTAGTGGTAGATATAAACCCTATCTAATCGATACCGCGGTGCGTAGTACCTATGGTATCGCACCGTAAACCAGTTGAGTAAATTCAGATATATGTAAATAAATAGCATTATATAGGCACAACTTGCCAATGTTATCGCACCGTAAACCAGTTGAGCAACTCCACATTTATGTAAATAACAAGCCCCATGATCACAAAATCATAGGGCATATTTATTTATAATATCTTATTGGGAATTTAATTGATATACAAAAAAAGAGCTGCCTAAGCAGCTCTAATTTTTTATTATTCTACACCAACCATTACGTTAGTTGCTTTGATAACAGCGTATACTTCTTTACCTACTGCTAAGCCCAATTCTTTAACAGATTGAACTGTAATATCTGCAGTAATAACGTTATCATTACCTACATTGATTTTAACGATTGCGTTTACGGCACCTTCTTGAATTTCAACAATTGTACCTTTTAATTGATTTCTTGCACTTAATTTCATATTTTACTCCTTATAAGACGTATACAATACAAATACATGTATATAGTGTATATATAGAAACATATCTATGTATATTATATCATTAATTATAAAATAAGCCGTGATTTGTATCACAGCTTAATATGGAGCGGGCGAAGGGAATCGAACCCTCCTCTCAAGCTTGGGAAGCTCGCATTCTACCGATGAACTACGCCCGCATGATGAACATATTGTATCATACTATAATATGTTCATTCAAGTGGAGCTTGTTTATATACTCAATACCTATAGTAGTAGCTGTATTGTACTAATATAAGAATAGATGTATAAAATAATGAGGAAGGAGGCATATGTATGTCAAAGATTTATAAAATCCATAAATGGTTATCTATAGTTTCTGTGCTATTTTTCTTAATGTTCTGTATTACAGGGCTTATCCTCATGTTTAGAACTGAATTAAATGCGTGGGCTCAAGGGGAAACGAACCATACCTCATCATCAATGGTTATGGGGCAAGAAGAGACCTCTATTTTTGATTATGCTGATGAAGGGGCTCTACTAGTTAAGGCAAAATATCCGTCAAAGGATATTTTAAATATTTCTCCTGCCATGGGGGCTTCACATCTTTTACGGTATCGTATTATTGAGTCATCAGCTACCGTAGCACCTCCAGCACGTATGGGTATGGGTGGAGATTATGCATTATATAATCCTGAAACAAAGGCTCTCATTACTACCCATCATGAAACACCTGCTCATCCTTGGGTTCGAAGTGTATTACATACGCTTCATCAACTACATACAAGATTGGATCTTGGAAAGACAGGGATTTACATTGTAACAATTTTATCGTTCCTATGTGGTGTATCTATTGTTTCTGGTATTTTTTTATACGGGCCATTTCGTAAAAGTTTTGCGAAATCCTCTGTATTGTCTAACTATATGAAATTAAGTACATTGCATCGAGAATTTGCCATGGTTGCCACGGTATGGGGATTTATATTGTGCATTACAGGTGTTTGGATAGGTGGATTTTTTATTGCCAATGATAGTTATAATGCAGATGTACTACATACTGCAAAGCAAGAGCTTTCAACAGGTCAATCTGATGTATTACAACCATCCGAAGCTATTTCTCGCATTATGAAAGCCTATCCTGATCGTCAGCTTATATCTATTGATTATCCATCTAAATTTAATGACCATCACTATGCATTTTATTTAGGTGCTGAAAATGACGATGACCCAGCTATGTTCTTGGGACAACCAGTTTATGCTAATTTATATACTGATTCGACTAAGGATATGTATTCTACAAAAACAATTCCTTGGTATTTCACAGGCATGACTACCATGATTAATCTCCATATACATAATCATAATACGATGGTACTTAAACTATTATGGGCCATTTGGGATATCGTTCTTATCATAGGTATTGTGACTGGTATTATGATGACGATTAAAAAGAAATGTATACGATCTAATGCTTTAGAATCTAAAGTGCCAGTAGAGATACAACATGTTTGGCGTACACCAATCTGTTGTAGCATGTTAGTATTACTTGGCTTTATTGTTCCTCTTTGGTCAAATCCAATCACAAATACTATCGCTGCTATATGTTTGACAATTCCTCTTATTGTGTTTTTTATTTCTTTAGTTAGAGGATTTAATCATTAATTCATTGTATTATTCCTGTACTCAATTAGCATATGCATTTGTCACAAATATTTGATTACTCTTGACTCAATCAGCATGGTTCATCATTAGTTCATTGATTATTTTCGAACTGAAATGATATAATAAATTTAAATAAATGATTTTTATGTATAGAAATTTGTATTTATATTTATAATTGAGAAAGTGGTAGTTACTATGAATTATATAAAAGCATTTATTCAGTCTGAATCATCTGGCGGTATTATGCTCTTACTTGCCGCTATTCTTGGTGTTATTACAGCAAACTCTCCATTAGCAGAACAGTATTTTTCCTTAATGCACGTCTATTGGGGACCAATGGATATACTGGAATGGGTTAATGATGGGTTAATGGCACTCTTTTTCCTATATGTAGGGCTAGCGATTAAATCAGAAATGATTTCTGGCGAATTGAATACAAATTCAAAAAGAGTATTACCACTCTTAGCCGCTTTTGCAGGTGTTGTTACACCCGCTTTAGTATATTTCTTAATTGCTGGTTCTGTCCCTGAGTATACCCATGGATGGGGGATTCCAACAGCTACAGATATTGCATTTGCCATAGGTGTTATTATGATGCTTGGTAAACGTGTATCTCAAGCTATGAAAGCTTTTCTTTCTGCCTTAGCTGTTATTGATGATTTAATTGCTATTATCGTTATAGCTATCTTCTACGGTGCCGGTGTAGACTTTCCGTATTTGATTGGTGCCGCTATCGTAACAGGCGCATTGTGGTATACTAATAAACAGGGGTATGTGAGACCCGTATTATATGGTGTATTGGGTGCAGTTCTTTGGTATTTTGTATTAAAATCTGGCGTTCATGCAACTATTGCTGGGGTTGTCTTAGCTATGACGATTCCTGCAACAGGTAAACTTGACGGTGAAACAGTATATCCTATGCATAAATGGGCAGATAAACTGAAGCATTGGGTTAATTTTTTAATTATTCCTTTATTTAGTTTCTTAAATGCAGGGGTATCCTTTGCTGATGTTTCAGTAGATCACTTATTCCATCCTGTTGTACTAGGCGTTTCATTAGGCCTTATTTTAGGTAAACAGTTTGGTATTTTCTCTGCAGTTTTCGTTCTGGTTAAATCTAAGATTATCAAAATGCCTACTAATACAACATGGCCAGAGGTTTATGGTACTGCCATCGTTTGTGGTATTGGTTTTACTATGAGCTTATTTGTAGCTACATTGGCATTTCCACCTGGTGTCAATCAAGAAATGTCTAAAATTGGTATCTTTATAGGTTCTATTATTTCTGGTTTATTAGGTGCTATAGTCTTAATTTTGGCATATAAAATAAGAACTTTTAAGCATAAATAATGAACGTATTATATTAGGAAGGAATCATATGGAACGGATATTTGTATTTTTACGTTCTCCTGGTTCGGCGACTGCTGTTCTACTAGGAGCTACACTTATTGCATTAATCGTAGCAAACTCTCCATTAACGACACAGTATATGTCACTTGTTAATTTAAAGCTAGGTCCATTAACAACTATGGAGTGGGTTAATGATGCACTAATGGCAATTTTCTTCCTCTTTGTTGGGTTAGAAGTAAAGCGTGAATTAGTAAGTGGTGAACTTAATACGAATGCTAAGCGTATTATGCCAGGTGTTGCTGCATTATTTGGTGTGTTGGTACCTGCTATTATTTACTATCTTATTGCTGGTTCTAGTGAAGTGTATGTTCATGGTTGGGCTATTCCAACCGCGACTGACATTGCTTTTGCTATAGGTGTTATAACTGCTTTGGGTTCTAGAGTTCCTAACTCTATGAAGGTGTTTTTGACAGCCTTAGCGGTTATTGATGACTTAATTGCCATCATTGTTATTGCTATTTTTTATGCATCGAATCTTAATCTTTTTTATCTAGTAGGTGCTGTTATTGTAACGGGCTTATTGATTTACTGTAATCGGTCTGGTTACGTTAGATCTTTATCTTATATCATTCTTGGTTTAATTTTATGGTATTGTATTCTTCGGTCTGGATTACATGCTACTATGGCTGGTGTAATCTTGGCGATGACAATTCCTGAACGGGGTAAGATTGGTCGTAAATATGTTAGACCAATGCAACATTGGGAACATTATTTATCTAACTGGGTAAGCTTTGTGATTGTTCCTATTTTTGCTTTCTTTAATGCCGGTGTAAGTCTTGCTGGATTCGGTGTAGCAGATTTAACACATCCTGTTGTTTTAGGTGTTGCACTAGGCCTTATTTTAGGTAAACAAATCGGTATCTTTGGTGCTATGTTTGGGATGATTAAGTTAGGTATTGTACCTATGCCAGCAGAAGCTAACTGGAAATTTATTTATGGTACCTCCATTGTATGTGGTATTGGTTTTACTATGAGTATATTTGTTTCCGTTTTAGCTTTTGATCCAGGTCATGCTCAAGAGATGGCTAAGGGGGGCGTATTAATCGGTTCCATCATTTCTGCTGTTATTGGCTATACATACTTACGTATAGTTGGTGCTAAGCGTAAGGAATGCCATATAGGTGTATATCATAACTGCTAAAATTAAATAGTTATTATAAAAGTCTCCATTATTGACTGTCTATATAATCAAAACGTAAAAACTTTACTTGATTAGGCAGACTATAATGGAGATTTTTCATTGCTATACTATATTTCTATGATATATATGTAGTACTAGATTTGAGATATAGTTAAAAACGTGCATTATATATGCATTTTTGGTATTGCTATGTCAAAAAGGTTTATAGATTATTTAAAACTGTATAGTATACTACTGATGTAAGGTGAGGTGTATATGGTTAAGAAAATAATTATCGCATGTACGCTTGTTTGTATGACTACAATGGTATCTTCCGTATCATTGGCAAAAACAATTGATCGGGGACAACGGGGGCACCATGTTAGCAAGGTGCAAACCATGTTAAAGCATCAAGGTTTTTTACATGATTCTGTAGATGGTATTTATGGTCATAATACGGAACAAGCTGTACGGAAATTTCAAAAGTCGAAGGGACTCGCTGTAGATGGTCGCGTTGGTCCTAGTACGATGAATGCTTTAGAAAAGATGGAGACTCGTTATGGTGGACATGGTACAGAATTAAGTCATAATGGTGTGCCAAATAAATACTCCCGAGTTTTAACTATGCAAGCTAGTGCTTATTCTGCTCAAGATCCTGGCAATGGCAATTATACGGCTACAGGTAGTCGCTTAAAGAAGGGCATAGTATCTGTAGATCCAAAATTAATTCCATTAGGCACGCGATTATACATTGAAGGTTATGGTTATGCTGTAGCTGACGATGTTGGTGGAGCTATCAAAGGTCATAGAATTGACTTAGCTTATGATTCTCGTTCTGAAGCATTGCAGTTTGGTCGTCAAACTGTGAAGGTTTACGTTTTATAATAAAAACTCTCTAGTATATATAATAGTGTAATAGACTATAAGGTCTAAACTAACAGTATTATATGAGGACTAGAGAGTTTTTATTTTACCGAATTATAGTGTTTCTATAACCTCGAATATTCGGAAATTATGGTATAATAAACATAGATATATTTGAAATAACTCATGACATTTGTTACATGAGTGTAATCAATAGTTATATGATGAATGGTAAAGGAAATTCTATGGATAAAGTACGGCGCGTAGAACGCATGGTGGCAATGACAAAATTGTTAGTTGATTCACCGCAAAAATTGATTCCTTTAAATTATTTCTGTGACTTCTTTGGCATGGCAAAGTCTACGGTTAGTGAAGACTTAACCTGTGTGAGACAGTCTATGGAGCATTTTCAGCTTGGTACATTAGAAACTGTGGCCGGCGTAGCAGGCGGAGTGCGTTTTATTCCTCATCGTAAGGGTGCTCAAGCTAATGATATTTTACGAGATGTGCAAACTCGCTTGATGGAGCCAGACCGTATCATTCCTGGTGGGTTTATTTACATGTCTGATATCTTATATGATTGGCATGTAATGACACGCCTTGGGGAAATCATTATGACCCGTTTTATGGACCGCAATCCTGATTATATTCTGACAGTAGAAACAAAGGGGATTCCTTTAGCTGTCATGGTAGCACGAGCTTTCAACAAACCTCTCGTCATTGCTCGTCGTGATAGTAAGGTAACAGAAGGATCTGCTATTAGTATCAACTACGTAACAGGATCCTCTGGTCGTATTCAAACTATGACACTTACGAAGAGAGCTATTCCTCCAAATGCTAGAGTTTTAATTATTGATGACTTTATGAAAGCTGGTGGCACTGCAAAAGGGCTTAAAGAGCTTGTCTTAGAAATGAGTGGTGTCGTTGTTGGGACCGGTGTTCTAGTAGCAACGGCAGAGCCAAATCCAAAATTAATCGATGATTATGAATCACTATTTACGTTCTATGGTATTGATGAAAATACAAAGAAAATCAACATAGAACCAGTATTTGATGAAGAATAACCAATTAATATTAGATACATTATAGTTAGATATAATGACTTTATATCGCATATTAGACAATGGGCTAATATGATGTAAGTACTATTAAAAAGTCATATATATGAGAGATAACAGATAGGAGATTACTATGAATATTGCAAGCCTTATTTTAGCTGCTGGTAAGGGTACGCGTATGAAATCTAAATTGCCAAAGGTATTGCACAAGGTGGGCGGTAAGGCGATGGTAGAGCGCGTTCTTGAAACGGTTCAGTCTATTGGTACAAATCGCGATGTGGTTATCGTAGGCTTTGGCGGTGATGCGGTACAAAATTACTTGGGGAACCGCGCTGAATTTGTTCGTCAAGAAGAGCAAAATGGTACAGGTCATGCTGTAAAAATGGCTCAACCAGTGCTTGGCGATTATGATGGTACTATCTTATTACTTTGTGGTGATACACCACTTGTTACGAAAGAAAGTTTAGAAGCACTGTTAGAAGAACATAAAAACTCTGGTGCAGCTGCAACAATTTTAACAGCTCATATGCCGGATCCAACAGGTTATGGCCGTATTATTCGCAATGAAGAAGGCTCTGTAGTTCGCATTGTAGAGCAAAAAGATGGTAAACCAGAGGAATTAGCTGTTCAAGAAGTTAATACAGGCATGTATGCTTTTGATAGTAAAAAATTATGGCCTTGCTTAGATCAATTATCTGATGATAATGCACAAGGTGAATTGTATATCACTGATGTAGTTGGTATTCTTGTAAATGGTGGCGACAAGGTAAGCGCGTATATGACGAAGGATTTTGAAGAGTCTCTAGGCGTAAACTCTCGCTTGCAATTAGCAGAAGCTGAATCTATTTTGAAACATCGTAAAAATGTTGAGTTAATGACAGCTGGTGTAACAATTATCGATCCAGCCAATACATATGTAGCTCCTGAGGTAACAGTAGGGCCTGATACAATCTTGCACCCTGGTACAATCCTCGAAGGAAATACTGTCATTGGTGAGCGCTGCGAAATCGGTCCACATACTCGTTTGACAAATGTAAAAGTTGGTAATGATACGATTATTCACTTCACGTATGGTCATGACTGCGAAGTAAAAGACGGTGTAGATGTAGGCCCATATGTTCACTTGCGCCCTAATACTGTGCTTGGTAACAAGGTTCATGTAGGTAACTTCGTAGAGGTTAAAAACTCTAACGTCGGTGAAGGCACTAAGTTCCCACATCTTTCCTACATTGGCGATAGCGACGTAGGCTCTGGTGTTAATATTGGTTGTGGTACGATTACTGTAAACTACGATGGTAAAGTTAAACATCGTACGACAATTGGCGATGGCGCTTTCGTTGGCTGTAATAGTAACTTAGTAGCTCCTGTAACAGTAGGTAATTATAGCTATGTAGGTGCCGGTTCTACCATTACTAAAAATGTACCAGATAAGGCGTTAGCCGTAGGTCGTAGCAAGCAAATTGTGAAAGAAAATTGGGTAACTGACGATACTTTCAAAAAGAAATAAAAAAATATTATAATTTTTTAACACAATTAGGGCAAAATAGTATACAATAAAAAGGCAATAGTGTGTATCTGTAATGGATGATTATGGATAAGTAACCAGTATAGGAACAAATGAAAGGGTAACAAAATGGCATTTGAAGACGGCAAAAAACTTAAAATTTTCACAGGTAATGCGAATCCTGCATTGGCAAAGGAAATTTGTGATTATTTAGGTTTGCCTTTAGGTGAAGCATTTGTAGGTCGCTTTAACAATGGCGAAGTACAAATTATGATTGATGAAAGCGTACGTGGCAAAGATGTATTTATCATTCAACCAACTAGCTATCCTGTAAACGACAATTTGATGGAATTAATGGTTATGGCTGATGCGTTAAAACGCGCTTCTGCACGCCATATTACTGCTGTAGTACCTTACTATGGCTATGCTCGCCAAGACCGTAAGACTCGTGGCCGTGAACCAATCACAGCAAAATTAGTAGCAAACTTGATGCAAACTTCTGGTATTACACGTCTTGTAACAATTGACTTGCATGCTGGTCAAATTCAAGGCTTCTTTGATGTGCCAGTAGATCATTTATATGGTGCATCCATTTTAGCTAAATACATTAATGAAAAAAATCTTGAAGATGTGATTGTTGTATCTCCAGACCTTGGCGGTGTAACTCGTGCTCGTGATTTGGCTGACCGCATTGGTGCGCCAATCGCAATTATCGAGAAAAAACGTCCTGAACCAGGCGTAGCTAAAGTTATGAATCTTATTGGCGATGTAAAAGGTAAAAACTGCATCATCGTTGACGATATTGTAGATACAGCAGGTTCCCTTGTAGAAGGCGCTAAAGCATTAGAAGAATTTGGTGCAAAATCTGTTATGGCTGCTGTTACCCATGCTGTATTAACAGATCCAGCAAGTGAACGCATTGCAAACTCTAACATTAAAGAGCTAATCGTAACAAACACAATGCCATTACCAGAAAATTGCAAATTAGACAATGTAACGCAATTATCTGTAGCTCCATTATTGGGCGAAGCAATTATGCGTATCTTTCATGAAGTTTCAGTAAGTAATTTATTTGATAAATAATAGGTGATTCTTGAAATTAGTAGTAGGCCTTGGTAATCCAGGCAAGCAATATGAAGCGACAAAACATAATATTGGATTTATGGTTATCGATGCCATTGCAGATACCGTATCTCACACGCCTTGGAAAGAGGAACAACGTGCAGAGGTGTGCAGTATTACTGTAGATGGTGAGAAGGTATTGCTTGTAAAGCCACAAACATTTATGAATGCCAGTGGTGAGTCTGTCGGTCCGTTGATGCGGTATTATAAGATTGACCCATCTGATGTGTACTGTATTTATGATGATATGGATTTACCGGTAGGCAAATTACGTATTCGACCAAATGGTAGTTCTGGTGGTCATAATGGGATTAAATCCTTGATTTCCCATATAGGCACTGAAAACTTTCCACGTTTCCGTGTAGGCATTGGCCGTCCATTACCACAATGGACTGTCATTGATCATGTGTTAGCACCATTTAGTGAAGAATCACAAGAGAAGGTACAAAAAGGTATCAAGGATACTGTGAAAGCAGTCTTAGGTACTTTAGAGGTGGGCATCGATAAAGGGATGAATCAATTCAATCCTAAGCGTCGTCCACAGCGATAAATAACATGCATAAGGGCATGAGTCTCATTGAGATTCATGCCTTTTTTACGAGGTATATATGAGTAATCAAGAAAGAATGCCTTTTGTAGAGGCCTTAGAATCATATAAAAAACAACATTTTGTGCCTTTTCATACACCAGGCCATAAGATTGGTGTAGAAGCACCTCAACTACTAAAAGACTGGATGGGACCAGCACTACCATATGACCTAGGTGTTATGTATGCCTTAGATGATTTACATGAACCGGAAGGAGAATTAAAAGAGGCTCAGGACTTAACAGCTGAGTTATATGGAGCTGATCATTGTTGGTTCTCCATTAATGGTACTACTGCTTTAATTGAAGCGATGATTATGGGCACTGTAGGTCCTGATGAAACCATTATCATTCCTCGAGAAGCACATCGTTCAGTTATTAGTGGACTTGTGTTATCTGGTGCTAAACCGGTCTATATGGATTGCCAATTCGATGAGCGCTGGGGCATTCCCTTAGGTGTATCGTTGGACGATGCTGTTAAAATCATGGATGCAAATCCAGAAGCTAAGGCGATTCTCTTAGTGTATCCAAATTATTATGGTGTAGGTGTCGATATTGTAAATATTGTGAAAGAAGCGCATAAACGAGGCATGATTGTTCTTGTTGATGAAGCGCACGGCCCACATTTACCATTTTCAAACACGTTACCTATCGAGGCCATTGCAGCAGGTGCAGACTTAGTGGCACAGAGCACGCATAAAACGGTAGGCTCATTAACACAAACATCGTGGCTATTAGGGCAAGGTGAAAGAATTAATAAACGTCGCATTACACAAATGCATCAAATGTTACAAAGTACAAGTCCAAATTATATTTTTTTGGCATCCTTAGATATGGCGCGTCATCAATTGGCTACAGTAGGTGAAGACCTCGTTAGTCGTACCGTGGAATTGAGCTTATATTTACGTAGTGAATTACATAAGATTTCCGGTATTACTACTATGGAATACAGAGACATAGAAGATCGAGTGGTAAACTATGACTGTACCAAGGTACTCATCGATGCTAAAGAACTAGGTCTTACAGGTGTTGCATTTGAACGGATGTTACGGGATCATCGTATTGAGGTAGAGTTAGTACAGGCTCATCATGTACTAGTACTCATTACCATTGGTGATACAAAAGAATCAATAACGGCTCTTATTCAAGCTGTACGGTCTATCAGCGATACGGTGTTAAGTACATCTCATGAATCAAATGATACGAAGGATGAGAATTTGCAAAACCTTAGCAAAGATTCAGCTTTATTGCCTGAGCCTATTGTAAGAGTAACGCCTCGTAATGCTATGTATGCCAATCGGGAGCAAGTACGGTTACAAGACGCACTTCATCGTATAGCAGGAGAGACAATTGCTTATTATCCTCCAGGGATTCCTTGTGTAGCAGTAGGTGAAGTGATTAGTGAGTCTGTGTTACAATATATAGAGAATCGTAAGGCTCTAGGTTATGTACCGAATGGGGCTGATGATATGACATTGGAAACAATTTGGGTGTTACAGGAGTAATTATGGGGACTTTAATCATACTAGAAGGTGGAGATGGCAGCGGTAAGGCTACGCAAACTAAACTATTAGTAGAGCGATTAACCAAGGAAGGTCATGCAGTTAAATCTGTAAGCTTTCCGAATTATGATAGCGGTGCTGCTATGCCTATAAAAATGTATCTAGCTGGAGAATTTGGCAAAGATGTGCATGATGTAAATCCTTATGTGGCAAGCTCCATGTACGCTATCGATCGCTTTGCTTCCTTTAGAACTGATTGGGAAGAGTTCTATACAAATGGGGGCATCATCATTGCAGATCGTTATACGACATCTAATATGGTGCACCAAATGGTAAAATACGACGATCAGAAGGAACGTACTGCATTTTTAGATTGGCTTGAAGACTTTGAGTTTAATAAATTTGGCTTGCCTACACCTGATGCAGTATGTCTCTTAGATATGCCTCTTGAAGTGAGTGAAGCCCTTATGGCAGAGCGCACTGGTAAAACGGGAGGTAATACAGGGGATATTCATGAAGGAAATCATCAGTATTTAGTAGCTGTTCACGATGCTTATGAAGAGCTAGTAGAACGCTATCAATGGCACCGTATTCCTTGTGCTATTAAAGATGGTGCTGGTCAATATGCGTTACGTACCATTGAAGACATTCATAACGATGTATATCAAGCAGTAGTAAATCTACTACCTTAGGATAGGGCGACTCTTTTAAAAGTCGCCTTTTTCTTATATAATATTAATATTGAGCATGTATTGATAGGAGGGGCTATGACATATTTTGATTCTATAATTGGTCAAGATTCGATCAAGGCACACCTATCGGAACTTGTAAGTCGTAATGCATTACCGCATAGCCTTTTGTTTTATGGTGAAGCAGGTCTTGGTAAGCTAGATATGGCCATAGGTCTAGCGTCTCTATTGTTGGGACGCCAAGTATTTTCTCAACCAAAGGGAGAAGCGTATTTAGCAGATGTAAAAGAAGCACGTCTTGCCAATGGTGAGACGGAAAAACGCATCGAAGCAGAAGGTTTACCTATCTATATGGATAAGGGAGATGCCTTTTGGATTCGCCCTATGAAGACGACACTAAAGGTAGAGCAGTGGTATTCATTATTGCAAGATCATCTGTCAGTAGCAGGTAATAGTAACCGCGTTGTCATTGTGGAGGACTTTCACACGGCCAATGCAGTTATGGCAAATGCCATGCTTAAAACCATCGAAGAACCGCCTGAACAGGTGTATTTCATCATAATTACGAACAAGATTAACACTGTGTTACCAACTATCATTTCTAGATGTATGGGCGTTGGCTTTAATAGTGTTGATGTAGATACAATTCGAAAGGCTCTTGTAGCTCGTGGAATCACAGGTGATATTGAGCAGGCTTTGTTAGCAGGTCATGGTAATCCACAGTTAGTGGAGAAACTGGCTACTCAAGGTCGCATTGAAATGCTAGAGTTAGCAGTTAAAGTAATGGATATCCTCGCCTTAGAAACGAGATGGTTTTCTATGATTTCTCTAGCTTGTGAAAGCTTACCTCGTGAAAGTCTAACAGAATTGATGCATTGGCTGCGCCTTGTGAGTAGAGATATGATGGCTCTTAAAATGGGGGCATTAGACACACAATTACAGGTACCTATGTACAAGACTCAATTATTACGATTATTACCGCGCTGGTCTATGCAAGCATTGTCACAGGTCATTACTGAAACATTGCAAGCGGAACGGGCTTTGCGCTTACATATAAAAACCGCTCTCGTGGTGGACGGTCTTAGTATCGCCCTTCATGATGCTCGGGAGGAGGATTAAATGCTAACCATAGTTGGCGTACGCTTTAAAAAGGCGGGGAAGATTTACTATTTTCTGCCTGAACAATTAGAATTATCTGTTGGAGATGGTGTTATTGTTGAAACGGCACGTGGCGTTGAATACGGTACGGTTGTGATTGGACCGAAAGAGGTCTTTGAAGATGCTGTTGTAGCACCGGTTAAGCCTGTTATTAGAAAGGCAACTCCAAAAGATTTGAAACAAATCGAGAAAAATAAAGAGCGCGAAGAAAAAGCCTTTGAAATTTGTCTCGAAAAAATTGGTAAACGTAAATTACCGATGAAGCTTATCAATGTGGAATACACATTTGATATGAATAAGATTATATTTTTCTTTACTGCGGATGGTCGTATCGACTTCCGTGAGCTAGTTAAGGATTTAGCAACGGTATTTAGAACGCGCATTGAGTTGCGTCAAGTAGGCGTCCGTGATGAGGCTAAGGTTTTAAATGGTATCGGTGCTTGTGGTCGACCTTTATGTTGTTCTAACTTCTTAGGTGACTTTACACCTGTATCGATTCGAATGGCTAAGGACCAAAATTTGAGTCTCAATCCTACAAAAATCTCAGGTGTATGTGGTCGTTTGATGTGCTGTCTTAACTATGAAGATGACTTATATAAAAAAGGTGGCGACCTATACGTGAAGAAGGAACGCCCTCAAGCTCCTCAAGAGGTTGCACCTCCTGGGATTGGTAAAGAGGTAGTTACTGATGAAGGTATTGGTAAGGTCTTAAAGGTAAATCACCATAAACATACGGTGAAGGTGCAGCTAGAAGCTGGCCGTACTATTGATTTAAAATGGTCCGAGGTGGCATTGCCTGATGAATGATCAAGAACGACTTGATGATTTAATTATAGATGGCTTACAGATTTATCAACGTTCTGATATGTTTCGTTTTTCCTTTGATGCGATAGCGCTCATTCACTTTTGTCGTTTCAATAGTCGTCATTCTTATGTTGATCTTGGAACGGGAACAGGTGTTATGCCGCTCATAGGGATATCCTTAGGGGCGGGCCATATAACGGGTATTGATATCAACGAAACTCTTATTGACTTAGCTCAGCGCAGTGTAGAGCATAATCATAAACAAGATGTGGTAACGATGTTGTGCGGCGATTATCGCCATATGTCGTACCGAGATGTACAAGATAAGCCCTTTGACGGCGTTATTGTAAATCCTCCTTTTTATGATTATGAAAGCGGTGCAAAGCCTACGTCTGAAGAACGGGCCTTGGCACTTCATGATGGACATACAACATTAGAAGAGATTTTGAAAGCAGTACAGTCCTTTATTAAGTGTAAAGGTCGCTTGTGGATGATTTATAGTGCTAGTCGCTTACAATATGCATTGTATGAATTAGAAGTAGCCAACTTTCAAGCTAAGCGAATTCGTTTTATTCACGGTATGATAGATAAGCCAGCTAAGCTGGTGCTCATAGAGGCTCTTTATCAAGGTCAGGCAGGCCTTGTACTAGAGCCGCCACTTATCGTTTACGAGAAGCCTAATGTGTACACGAAGGAGGTATCCTCTTGGTATGAACGATAACGAATGGGGCACCTTATACTTGGTGCCTACACCGATAGGCAATTTAGAAGATATGACGTATCGTGCAGTTCGTATCTTAAGTGAAGTAGATGCTATCGCTGCAGAGGATACGCGCCATACGGGCATCTTATTAAAACACTTCGATATTAAGAAACCTTTGATTTCTTATCATGAACACAATAAGGAAGAAAAGGGTGCTTATATTATTGAGCTTTTGTTAGAGGGACAGTCTATTGCTTGCGTTAGTGATGCCGGTATGCCCGCTATATCTGACCCAGGTGCTGATCTAGTCACAAAAGCTATTGAAGAAGGCATACCAGTAGTGCCTTTACCAGGTGCGAATGCGGCATTAACAGCGCTTATTGCATCTGGTCTAGATACTAAATCGTTTACCTTCGCCGGTTTCTTGCCTAAACGGGGGAAACATAGGGTTGAAGAATTACAACGACTTTCACAAGTAACAGGAACACTCATGTTTTACGAAGCACCTCATCGATTGCAAGAGGTCTTACAAGATATGTATGAAGCCTTTGGGAATCGTTCTATTACGGTGGCGAGGGAGTTGACTAAGAAGTTTGAAACTTTTGTGCGCACCGATTTGGAAAGTCTTGTAAATGATTTAGAACAGCTAACCTATAAAGGGGAATTTGTCCTCATCGTAGGTGGAGCTGATACAGTAGAATCTGACATTAGTGAAGTGTCAGACGAACCAGCATCGTATGTAGATGCTGTACAAGCTCTTGTGGATACAGGGGTACCTAAAAAAGAAGCAATTCGCCAGGTGGCAAAGCGTTTTAACGTTTCCCGCCGGGATGTATATAATATTGTAGAACGTTAAACCTTCCCATTCGAAGGTTAGAAGGAGGCTCATCATGGGAGACACAAAAAAAACGTATTATATTACGACACCTATTTATTATCCAAGTGCTAAGTTGCACATTGGTCATACGTATTGTACATCTGTAGCTGATACAATTGCTCGTTTCAAGCGTTTGGCTGGTTATGATGTGCGTTTCTTGACTGGTTCTGATGAACATGGTCAAAAGATTCAACGCGCTGCAGAAGTGCAAGGTATTACACCTCTTGAATACACTACGAATATCGTTAATGGCTTCAAAGCGTTGTGGGAGAAGATGCATATCTCTAACGATGACTTCATTCGTACTACTGATGAACGCCATGAAAAGGTAGTGCAAGAGCTCTTTACAAAAGCTTATGAAAAAGGCGATATTTACAAGGCTGAATATGAAGGTTGGTACTGTACACCATGCGAAACATTCTGGACTGAGCAAAAACTTGGTGAAAACCATACTTGTCCAGATTGCGGGCGCCCTGTAGAAAAAGTAAAAGAAGAGAGCTATTTCTTTAAACTCGGTAAATATACTGATCAATGGTTGAAATTTATCGAAGAAAATCCTGATTTTATTCAACCTGAATCCCGTCGTAACGAGATGATTCAATTCGTAAAACAAGGTTTAGAAGACTTAGCTGTATCTCGTACATCCTTTGACTGGGGTATCAAAGTGCCATTCGACCCTAAACATGTTGTATATGTTTGGTTCGATGCATTGGTTAACTATATTAGTGCATTATCTCCATTTGATGGGGATGGCGAACTATACAAAAGATACTGGCCAGCAGATCTCCATTTAGTAGGTAAGGAAATAGTACGTTTCCATACCATTATTTGGCCTATGATGCTCATGAGCCTTGAGTTACCATTACCTAAAAAGGTATTTGGACATGGTTGGATGATTGTTGACGGTACAAAGATGAGTAAATCTTTGGGGAATGTTATTGACCCAATTCCATTGATCGATACCTATGGGGCAGATTCTTTGCGTTATTATTTATTAAGTGAAATTACGCTCGGTAATGATGGTAACTTTACATTGCCTAACTTTGTTACAAAAATCAATGCGGATTTATCTAATGACTTAGGTAATTTGTTGAACCGTACCATTGCGATGATTGAAAAATACCATGGTGGTGTGATTACAAAATGCGATGATATGGACGATTTGGATCGTGATGTATCCACATTAGCCGTTCAAACTGCAAAAGATTTTGAAGCGGCTATGGAAAATATGGAGCTTAATAAAGCGATTAAATCCGTATGGGCCTTTATTGGTCGCATGAATAAATACATTGATGAAACAATGCCTTGGGTATTGGCTAAATCTGAAGATGCTCATGATAAAGAACGCTTACAATCTGCTATGTATCACTTGGCAGAAGCATTGCGTATTATTGCAATCTTAGTAAGTCCTGTTATCCCTGTAGGTGCTCCAAAAATCTGGGACCAATTAGGACTTGTAGGCTTTACAGATGCTACTCTTGAGGATGCAAAAGTCTGGGGCTTAATTCCAACAGGTACAAAAGTTGTAAAAGGTGATCCTATTTATCCACGTTTTGAAATTCCTGAAATGGTAGAAGTTGTTGTGGAAGAGAAGATTGAAGAAGCTGTAGACACATCTAATATTCCACCATTAAAAGAAAATATTACGTACGATGATTTTGAAAAATTAGATCTTCGTGTAGCAAAAGTTGTAAGCTGTGAAAAGGTTCCTAAGTCCAAGAAATTATTGAAATTCGTATTGGATATCGGTATTGAAGAACGCACAGTATTAAGCGGTATCTCTCAATATTATGAACCAGAAGCTATGGTTGGTAAAAAGGTAATTTACTTGGCTAACTTGGCTCCTAAGAAGATGATGGGCATTGAGTCTTATGGCATGATTCTATCTGCATCTGATTGGGAAGAACATTTAGAAGTAACCAATATCGAATCTTTACCAGCAGGAAGTGTGGTTAAATAATGAAACTCTTTGATTCGCATGCTCATGTAAATGACGGTCGTTTTGACAACGACCGTAATGAGATGTTACAAGCTTGCTTTGATGCAGGCGTAGAATACATTATGATTCCAGGTGTTGATCGAGGTACTGTTGAATCAGGCCTAGCTTTAGTGGAGCAGTATGACCGTTTATATGCCGCTGTAGGTACACATCCTCATGAGTCTAAAGATTTTACAGAAGAAGACTATGAGTTCTATAAGAATCAAGCTCTTAATAATGATAAGGTACGAGCTATCGGTGAGATTGGATTAGATTATTACTATGATTTTTCTGACCGTGAAACACAGAAACGCGTATTCATTCGTCAATTAGAGCTTGCTCGTGAAGTAGATTTACCAATTATCATTCATGACCGCGATGCACATGGCGATATTATGAATATCTTGCGCAATGAAGGCAAAGATAATTGGGGCATTTTCCACTGCTATTCTGGTAGCTGGGAAATGGCAAAAGAAGCTATTAAATTGGGATTCTACATATCATTTGCGGGTCCTGTAGTATTCCCTAAATCTACAAATCTTAAAGAAGTAGCTAAACAAGTACCGTTAGATCGAATTCTTATTGAAACAGATTCCCCATATTTGACACCACCACCATTTAGAGGCCGTCGCAATGACCCAAGCAAGACTCAGTTTGTAGCAGAGGAAATTGCTGGCCTTAAAGGTATGGATGTAGATGAGTTCTGTGAGATTACCTATAATAATGGTAAACGTGTATTTGGTATTGAATAATTTTGATGTTAATCAACATAAATGCGGGTAAATAAAATATTGTAAACGTCTAATGGCATTGTTCTAATTCTTAGATATCTATTCAGAATCGTTAGAATCATACATTATAAAACGCGATTCTCCCTTAGCGGTGAGAATCGCGTTTTTCTATGGTATACTAAAGTATATTCATACTGAACTATAGTAAGTCGAGGTTAGTAGCATGAAACGTATTGCATTTATAGATTTAGGATCCAACTCCGTTCGTTTTGTCATTTATGAGATTTCTAAGACCGGTAGTTATCGTCTCATATATCAAGAAAAAGAGAGTGTCCGCTTAAGTGAAAATATGTGGGGCACTCATGAGTTAACAAATGAGGCAATGGAGCGCTCTCTGCGTGCTTTAAAAGGCTTTGTTCATATGGCTGACGCTATGGAGGTAGATACCATAAAAGCTGTTGCTACGGCTGCAGTACGTCTAGCTAAAAATGGGGATGCTTTTATTAAAGCCGTAAAAGAACGAACAGGTCTAGATTTAGAATGTATTGCTGGTGAAGAAGAGGCGCGCCTTGGATTCCTTGGGGTTATCAACACGATTGGCCTTAAAGATTTTATTATTTTTGACTTAGGTGGTGCTAGTACAGAGGTAACGCTAGTAAAAAATCGACATATTGTGAAAGCTGTTAGTCTACCTATAGGGGCACTTACCTTAACTGGAACCTATCAAAAGGGCGATGAGTATACCCCTAAAGAACTAGAAAAAATGACGAAGGCTGTAAAGAAAACCATTAAGGAACATTATTGGCTTCATAATGTGAAGCTTCCTCTATTAGGTATTGGCGGTACAGCTCGTAATATTGCAAAAATAGATCAACGTAAGTTATCATATCCCATTACGAAACTACATAACTATGAGTTACCATATCATAGATTTCACGAAATCTTAGAAGATGTAAAAGATAAATCCTTAGAGGCCCGTAAAAAAATTAGTGGCTTATCATCGGAACGTGCAGATATTATTATTGCAGGACTCACCATAGTGGATGAGCTGTTTAACTATGTAAATGCTAAGACCCTTGTTGTAGGCGGTTGTGGTTTGCGTGAAGGTTTATTCTACGATTATTACGGTGAGTACTATTTAGGCGGAAATTCTATAATCGATGATATTCTAGTTCATTCTGCAGAGAATGTACTATTAGGTATGACAAAGCATGAGCTCGTGCATGCTAAGTATATTACGAAATTAGCTACTACTTTATATGATGCATTAGAGCCACTCCATAAGGCCGATAAGAATTTTAGACGATGTTTGATTGCAGCGGGACTGTTGCATGATATAGGTAAACGAGTTAATTATTATAGTCATGCTCGTCATGGCTGCTATATGCTCGTCAATAGTAATTTATATGGGATTTCTCATGTTGAACAGGCGTTTAGTGCATTCTTAGTCATGAATTCTCATGGATTGACGCCAAAGGAATATAAGAATTTCTTATATGGTAAATTGTTAGATCAAGAACAACGCTCATTAGGTCAAAAGCTTTCTATTATTTTAGCGATTGCAGAGGCTCTTGATGAAAGCCATGAACAATTTATCAAACAGTTAGAGGTAAATATTAAATACACTAGTGTAGTCATAAAAGTGTTCTATTTAGAAGGACGCGATGTGAGTGTCACTAGAACGGCGGTAGAAAAACTTTCAAAATCATTTAAAAAAGAATTCGAGAAATCCTTAGAAATAGAATGGCATGAATCTCGTAAGGAGGCATAATGGCATTACCAAAAACATTACGATATGCAGTACTACATGTGGGATCTAGTAGCATGAGTATTACCATATTAGAATATAAAGGCATAGACGATGTACGTGTTATCGATTATGCGGCGCGGGAGGTAACCTTTGGGGAAGAATTATTTCAAACATCTCGCTTGAGCTTTAAAACAATTGAAGAAATCTGTCATATTTTAAAAGGTTATAAGCAATTAATGGCAGATTATGGCGTGAGTCGTTCTAAACTATATGGTACGACCGTAATACGCGAAGCCGCTAATCGTCGTAGTATTCTAGATCAAATCTATATTCAAACGGGGATGCGCGTTGAGGTCATCGATATGCCGAAAGAGGTATATTACAAATATGCTTTGTTATATTACAAGATGACGCATCAATATAAACTGACAGATCCTACTAAGGCAACATTATTCTTGGATATTACATCTGGTGGGGTAGGCTTAACGGTTTGGCGTGGTGAGAATTTATTGTTCCAACGCAATATGCATAGTGGGTCCTTACGGGTTATGGAGTCATTTAATCGAAATCAACGATCTTCCATATCATTCCCAAGGGCTATTACAGAATACTTACATCGTATGATTGGCCCTCTTCGTGAAGAATTACAAACTTTCAATATTAATAGTATCGTCTTATCTGGTGATGAGGCGCAATATATGACTCATTTAATGGGACAAGAAAATAATAAAGAAGACATTATTACTATTGAGCCAGAACGATTTAAAGGGCTTATCAATTCTTTTGACGGTGTGACAGCTACCAAGTTGATGAATCGTTATAAATTACCTGAATATAAGGCCAATATTTTAATGCCTACCATGATTTTATTTAATGAAATCATTACGGCCATAGAGCCTAAATCATTAATTTTCAGTAGCTTTTCATTCTCTCAAGGCATTAGTTGGTTCTACGGTGTGGAAACCGAGAATAATCCATTTATGTATCAATTGCGCGAACAAAATGCACAGTTAGCACGTGCTGTTGCCGCAAGATATCATACTGACCGAATTCATGATGCGGAGGTAGAGAAATTTAGCTCTTTATTCTGTAAAGCATTGCGACATAAAGGATTACCAGAGCGGTGGGGCTATCTATGTCGTATCGCAGCTATCCTTTGCTCTGTCGGTAAGTTTGTGAATTTACGAAATCATGGGGAGCATGCGTATCATATTGTAATGGGGACCGATATATTTGGGCTTTCAGAAGAAGAAAAACAAGTAGTTGCTAATGTTGTATATTACCACTACAAGGGAACGCCAAATGATGACGATGCATATTTCAATGCATTAACAGAGTTACAAAAAATTCAAGTTACCAAGCTGGTAGCCATCATTCGGGTCGCTTGTGCACTTGATGCAGGTAGTAACCAAAAAATCTCTGAAGTAACATTAGAAGAGCGAGATAATGTACTTTATGTATTCTGTCGTACTAATGAGGATATTTCATTAGAATGGTGGACCTTTGACCGTGATTCGGAATACTTTACAGAGGTATTTGGTATGGAAATCGTACTAGTTAGGGGAGGGGATCGTCATGTTCAGTAATGCAAAGTATTATTTTAACCGTGAATTATCTTGGTTAAAGTTTAATCAGCGCGTTTTATTAGAGTCTATTGATACCAATACTCCTCTATTAGAACGACTTCGATTTATTGCTATTGCTAGCTCTAATTTAGATGAGTTCTTTATGATTCGCGTAGCCGGGTTACGTCATCAAGTGGTCAATGGTATTGTTAAGTACGATGCGGCTCATATGGATGCTAAGGCACAGTTAAAGGCTATTGATGAGTCTGTACAGCGCCTCGTATCGATGCAAAGTACATATCTAAAGAATGTATTGTCTGAATTAGAATCTCATGGATTTTATTTTACCTATCCAGATCAGTTAGACGTAAAATCAAAGGCTTGGTTACGTCACTATTTTGAAGAACATATCTACCCTGTTGTAACGCCTCTAGCCGTTGACTCTGGACATCCATTTCCATTTTTAACAAACCATACCATCAATGCTATTGTACGTATTTTTCAAGTATTGCCGGATGGTACAAAAGATTATAAAATTGCAATCTTACCAATTCCGTCTGTACTAAATCGTATCATTGAAATACCTAGCCGTAGCAATAAAGAGCATCGCTTTGTATATTTGGAGGATGTGATTACCTATTATGCGACTCAATTCTTCCAAGGTTATGGTATAGAAGATTTTATGGTGTTCCGTATAACTCGTGATGCGGATTTGGAAATTGATGAAGAAGAAGCAACAGATTTGCTTTCTGAGGTAGAAGCATCTTTGCGTCGTCGACGTCGTGGTGATGCGGTACGATTAGAGGTTTGTGGTGATGTAAAGGATAATCTGTTAGACTTTGTACTCACCAGTGTTGAATTAGAGCCAAAGGATGTATATCGTATAGATGGTCATCTTGATTGTCGTATGTATTTTGATTTCTGTAACTATCCAGGTCTAGATCATCTTCGTTATGCTCCATTTGAACCTAAACTTCCTAGTGAATTAGTAGATCATGAAGGGGAAAGTCTATTCTCTGTTATTGGAAAGCAAGACTTATTTGTTCACCATCCCTTTGAGTCTTTTGCGGTGGTAGAACAATTTATAGCACAAGCAGCTACGGATCCAGATGTATTGGCTATTAAACAAACATTATATCGCGTCAGTGGCGATTCGCCTATTATAGCATCGCTTATAAAAGCGGCTGATAATGGCAAGCAAGTAACCGTACTTATGGAGGTTAAAGCACGGTTTGATGAAGAAAATAATATTCATATGGCACGCCGCCTAGAAAAGGCTGGCTGCCATGTTATTTATGGCTTGAAAGGACTTAAAACTCACTCCAAGATTACCATGGTTGTTCGCAG
Source organism: Veillonella sp. T11011-6 (assembly GCF_002959755.1). GTDB lineage: Bacteria > Bacillota > Negativicutes > Veillonellales > Veillonellaceae > Veillonella. Next base: position 26,322 of record NZ_PPCW01000001.1, read on the forward strand.
GGAAGATGCGGGTATTAGGCGTTATGTTCATCTAGCTACAGGTAACTATAATGGCAAGACAGCACGGATGTATACGGATTGTGGCATATTCACATGTAATGATGAATATGGCGACGATGCATCTCGCTTCTTCAATTTAATTTCCGGTTATTCCGATCCTCCAATTTGGAATAAATTTATTGTAGCCCCTTTAAATTTGCGGGAAAAGATAATGGAATTGATTGACCGTGAAATCGAATTCGCAAAACAGGGAGAAGAGGCATATATCATTGGCAAAATGAATTCCTTGCTCGATAAAGAAGTCATCGCTAAACTCTATGAAGCTTCTGCTGCAGGTGTTCGCATTGATCTCATCGTTCGTGGTATCTGTACACTTCGACCTGGCATTGCTGGAGTAAGTGATAATATAACGGTTCGTTCCGTCGTAGGGCGTTTTTTAGAACATCATCGTTTATTTTATTTCCGTAATGGGGGAAATGAAAGTCTATTCCTATCTAGTGCAGACTGGATGCCACGGAATTTAAATGAACGTGTAGAACTTATGATTCCTATTGAAGATAAATGTCATAAGGAGCGCGTTAAAGGTATTTTAGATTTATATTTAGAAGATACCTTAAAAGCTCATATTATGAGAGCAGATGGCTCGTATCGTAAAATTAATGATAGAGAACATCCAATTTCTGCTCAAGAGGAACTTATGAAAGAAGCTATTGCTCGAGAACACAAGGAATCGATGACCGTCATTGAGCGTTTACAACCAATGTTTAAGATGAATAAATGATGAAATTCACACATAGTGTTGAATGATGAATTTTAATACATTTATATAATACTGAAAAAGCCTGTTTTTACAGGCTTTTTTACATGTATACATATTTAAAAATGAGATAAAAATGAAGTTTTCTGATATGTAGAAAATTTTGGTAACAATTGAAAAACACATAAAAATACAATTTATATTATAAAAAAACCTAGTATACTATATATGGTAGTGGTATCGTATATATGTACACAATACGGAATATATTGTATAGTATTAAAAAATATAGATATGTACGCATACAGTGGACTTTTTATAAAAATATAGAAAATAATATTAATAAAAAAGCAGTATCTATATAGGTTTATCTCTTATTGTTAACCTTTGGTGTTTGACAGGTTATATCTATCTGTAGTAGAATAATTACATTACAGGAGGGATTACAATATGAGAATTCATAAGACACACAAACGATATATTTCGTCTGTTGTTGCTGGATTGATTGTAACAGCTGTAACTATGACAGGTTTTTCTTATAATGATAAAACCGTTACCGTTATGGTAGATGGTGCAGCACACACTGTTAGAACACATTTAAATTCTAACGAAGGTATCGTACGCGATGCCGGGGTTAAATTAAATCCAAATGATAAAGTTATTTCCAGCTCAACATCTGTTCAAAATGGTACAACATTAACTGTTGTACGTGCCATTCCAGTTTATGTAACTGTTAATGGTAAGACTAGAGCTGTTTTCACAACAGAAACAACTGCACAAGGCGTTGCTGATGAACTTGGTTTCAAAATGCCTAACTACGCTGTAGTAGGCGATGCAAATGGTTCTGTATTAAGTGGTACACATATTACAATTGCACAAGTAACAAGTCGATCCTTGTCTACTGTTGATCAAGAAATTGCTATTCAAGTAATTCGACAAAAAGATGATACAATGGCACAAGGTGAAGAAGAGGTTGTTCAAGTTGGTCAACCTGGTTTAGAACGAGTGCAACGTGAAACATTATATAGTAATGGTACGGTTATTAAAACAAATGACGTATCTAAAGTTACACAACGCGAAATGGTACCTACTATTATTAAAGAAGGTACTCGTGAAGTGACTACATCTCGTAATATTGCTGGTCGCTCATCTCGTGCTATCGTAATGGAAGCTTCTGCTTACCTTGCTGGCGATGGTGATGGTGCTGGTATTACGGCAACGGGTGTACCTGCAGTACGCGGTATTGCAGCGGTTGACCCAGATGTTATTCCATTGGGTACACGTTTATTTATCCCTGGTTACGGTGAAGCTATTGCTGCTGATACAGGCGGTGCCATTGTGGGTAACAAAATTGACCTTGTAATGGACTCTTATGGTGAGGCTATGGACTTTGGTCGCCAAGACGTTACAGTGTACGTATTGGACTAATATGATGATTTAGAGGGTATATCTATAAGATATATCCTCTTTTTTATTGGACCTACTTAGCTCAGTAAGTAAGTAATCACAATAGATATAGTAAAAGGACGCCTTATGATTAAGGCGTCCTTTTTTAGTCTTCGATATATGGAATTAGATATTCGTACTTTGTACCTTTTAATTCATCTTTAGGGATAAATCGTAAAGATGATCCATTGATACAGTAGCGCAATGAACCATTAGGGCCATCTTCAAATACATGGCCTAAATGGGCATTACCAATGCGGCTGCGGACTTCAATCCGATTCATGCCATGAGAGTCATCTTGATAGTATTTAATAACATCCTTTGCGATTGGCTTTGTGAAGCTAGGCCAACCACAGTGAGACTCAAATTTATGGGCGGACACGAAGAGAGGTTCTCCTGTAGTGATATCTACGTACAGTCCTGGTTTGAACTCATCGGTTAGGTCATGACTGAACGGCGCATCCGTAGCAGAGTTCTGTGTAACTTCAAATTCTTGAGGCGACAAAGCCTTGAGATCTTCCTCGGAAGGTTTATTATAGGCACTGTCATCTACAAGTGGTTCATCAGATAGGCCTAGTGGAATATGACAATAACCAGTAGGATTTTTATCTAAGTAATCTTGGTGATATTCCTCTGCAGAATAGTAGTTAGATAGAGGTAATACTTCAATAGCAAATGGCTTTCCTTCGAAGGATTGCGCACGAGCTAAAGTGCTTTCAATAATTGATTTGTCGGCTTTATCTATATAGTAAATACCAGTTCGATATTGAATGCCTACGTCGCCACCTTGTTTATTAACGCTGAATGGATCGATGGCGCGTAAGAAGTATTGAATTAAGTGATCTAAGGAAAGTACATCTGCATCGTATGTAACCTTTAGTGCTTCCACGTGACCACTATCATGACAGACATCTTCATAACTTGGATTTTCCGTAGGGCCATTGGCATAGCCTACTTCAGTGGAAATCACACCAGAGATTTTTCTGATATACCCTTGAAGGCCCCAGAAACAACCGCCCCCTAAATATATAGTATGTTCATTCATTTAATCACCCCAAACTTCGTGAGCTATTTCTTTTACTAATGCAAGTTTAGCCCATTGTTGCTCTTCGGTCAATTGGTTGCCGATTTCACAAGATGCAAAGCCACATTGAGGGGATAGGCAAAGTCTTTCAAGAGGAATATATTTTGTAGCTTCTTTGATACGTTCTTTGATAACCTCTTTATCCTCTAATTCTGGGCGTTTAGATGTAATAAGACCTAATACGACCTTTTTATTAGGAGATACTTCACGCAATGGTTCAAAGCCACCAGAGCGGTCATCATCAAATTCTAGATAGTATGCATCTACATTTTCTTTAGCGAATAGAATTGGTGCAACTGGTTCATAACCACCACTAGCAGCCCAAGTAGAGTTGTAATTACCACGGCATACATGGGTTGTGAACGCTAAGTCATGAGGTCGACCTTCGAGAGCCAAGTTGTTTAAGCGGAGGTATTTAGCTGTTTCACCTTCGATAGTGACGCTTTTATCTTTTTGGCGACCAGTCCAGTAAGCGTGGTCACAGCACATACCCCAAGTGCAATCATCAAATTGGATGTTGCGGCAACCTGCTTCATAGAGGTCTTTAATTACTTGACGGTATGCAGCAGCAATGTCTTGAATTAATTCTTCTAAATCAGGGTAGAAGGAGCGTGTTGTAATACCATTATCCTCACGGAATAATTCAGCTAAGAATTGGGATGGAGCAGGAATTGTTTGACGAGCTGTAGTATGTTCATCTTCAAATTGTTTTACGAATTTGAAATGCTCTACAAATGGATGGTTAGTACCTGTAATTTTACCAGTAAGGGCGAGAGAGCCTGGCGCAGTTTCTTGTCCAACGAATTTGTAACCGTGTTCAAGTTCAATTTCTTTTACGCCATTGAATCCCCACATGAAATCTAAGTGCCAGTATGCACGGCGGAATTCACCATCAGTGATAACAGGAAGACCTGCTGCTTTTTGTTTTTGAATGAGGTCTGTAATGAGACGATCTTCAACAGCTGTTAGTTCTTCTCTTGTAATATTTCCTTTTGTAAAAGCTTCACGAGCTTCTTTTAATTCTGCTGGGCGTAGGAAGGAACCTACGATATCAAAATGAAATGGTGCTAATTGTTTGGACATATTTATAATCCTCCTTATATAAACGGTAAAACCGATAGATTCGATAGGTTTATTATAACTAAGGATGAGCATATATAAAAATATCAATATATTGATGTTGTATATAGTTTTAAGTTATATCAGCGGATTATTTTTTTATTTCAGTTATATCAAGATATGAAAGTAATATAGTATCAACTCAATTGTAGAGTATCCTATGCTTTTCTTTGGCGTATTTGATAGTAGTTAGATTTTCTACATATATTAAAAAGCACTCTCTAAATGAACTGTACTCGAAAAATTGGACACAATTTTTCGAGGTGCAGTTCAAAATCGAGAGTGCTTTTAGTTAAAGTTAAACTGTTATGTAGAGCAGTTTAAATATAATCAAGAATCCTACAATATTATTCTTTTGTTTCAGGTAGTTTAATATGTCTGCCGTAGTTGCCTACATACTGTTCTAAGGCTTGAATATATTCTTGCCCTAAACGGCTGCGATGCATTTTGTTGTTGGTAATGTAACCGATGTGCATCAAACCTTCTTCGGCGAGAGGTACAGAAATAATATTCTCCCCATTTACTTCTTCATCGATAACACCACTTGATACGGTATAACCATCTAGACCAAGCAATAAACTAAAGAGGGATGCTCTATCGCGTACACGAATATGTTTTGGTCGTACAACGGTACTAAAGATTTCTTCAGAGAAATAGAAGGAGTTGTGATCGCCTTGCTCAAATGAGATATAAGGATATTCCTCTAACTCGTCCATAGACACAACCTTTTTATTAGCTAGTGGATGGTTTTTGCCTATGAAGATATGTGGGTGTGCAGTAAATAACTCTGTAAATGTTAATTCATTAGTATGAATTAATTTCTCTAGTACAGGTCTATTAAAATCATTATAGAAGAGTAAACCAATTTCACTCTTCATATGAGCTACGTCATCGATGATTTCATAGGTTTGAGTTTCCCGTAAGGATACATCATATTGATCGATGCCTGCGCCTTTTAAAAGCTCTACAAAGGCGTTAACCGCAAAGGAGTAATGTTGCGTAGAAACAGAGAATTGTTTTTTACCACCGCTTTGGCTTTTATATTGCTCTTCCAATAAAGCGGCTTGCTCTAGTACTTGGCGTGCATAGCCGAGGAAACGTTCCCCTTCTTTAGAAACAGTAATCCCTTTATTGGTACGGTCGAAAATGGTAATGCCCATTTCCTTTTCCAATTCCTTAATAGCCTTTGTTAGACTTGGTTGCGAGACGAAGAGTCTCTTAGCAGCTTCACTAATACTGCCTATATTTGCAATTGTTGTGACATACTTTAATTGTTGTAAGGTCATAATGGCCTCCTTTTATATATTACACTACCTATACTACTCGATTATAAGTATTTAAGCAATGTTATATATATGTTACAATGTACTAATAGAATAAAGGAGGACCTATGCTTAAACAAGTCATCGTCGTAGAAGGAAAATCTGATATACAACGTATTGCACAAGCCGTGGAAGCAGACTGTATTGCTACAGAGGGTTTTACACTTCGTAAAGGTGTTATTGATATGATTCGTGTAGCTTATGAAAAGCGAGGTATTATCATATTAACCGATCCTGATACAGCAGGGGAGAGAATTCGTCGTGTATTAACAAAAAAATTCCCTAATGCACAGCATGCTTTTGTCCCTCGTGATGAAGCTTTTGCAAATGATGATATTGGCATAGAACAAGCATCTCCAGAATCCATTAGAAAGGCTTTATCCACATTACATGTAGAATCCTTGGAATCATCTAACGAATTTTCTATGGTAGATCTAGTTCGTCATGGGTTATCAGGTATGCCTGATAGTGCTGCTCGCCGTGCGGTTATTGGGGCTAAGTTAGGCATTGGTTATGGCAATGGGAAACAGTTTTTATACCGTTTAAATCACTACAGTATAAGTCGAGATGCTTTTGAAGAGGCTGTAAATAGTTAAAATAGGAGTTAAGATGTTAGAATCAGTAATTGCAAGCCCTGAGGTAGTGCATTATATATGTAAACGCTTCGATATTAAAATGAGTAAGAAATTAGGGCAGAACTTTCTTATTAAGAGAGGTATTGTAGACGAAATTGTACATGCTGCGGAATTGACACCTGGTGAACCTGTACTAGAGGTAGGTCCTGGTATTGGCACATTGACACAGGGGTTAGCACAAAGTGGTGCTGATGTAACGGCCATTGAGTTAGACCGTCGCTTATTAGAGGTTCTAGATACTACATTGGCTTCCTATGACAATGTACGTATTGTCCATGGGGATGTGTTGAAACTCGATGTGCCAACCATTATGAACCATAAACCATTTAAAGTGGTTGCTAATTTGCCATACTATATTACAACACCTATTATTATGTCTCTATTGGAAAGTAAATTACCCATAGAACGCCTTGTTGTAATGGTGCAAAAAGAGGTGGCCTTGCGTATGGTGGCTAAGCCAGGTACAAAGGATTATGGTGCATTGTCTGTAGCTGTACAGTACTATACTGAGCCTGATATTGTACTTGATGTACCGCCTAAATCTTTCTTACCGGCTCCAGCTGTAACGAGCTCTGTTATTCGTTGTGTATTGCGTGACAAGCCTCCTGTTGATGTTATTGATGAGAAACTATTCTTCCGAGTGGTGAAAGCTGGTTTTGCACAACGACGGAAAACATTTGCTAATACAATGAAAACAACGGGCTTATCAAAAGATAGAATCGAAGAGCTGTTAGCAAAAGCGAATATCGATGGTCAACGAAGAGGGGAAACATTTACCCTTCAAGAATTCGCCGATGTAGCTAATGCGTGGGCTTCTTTAATTAAATAGTACAATGTAAAAAGAGCTTATTAGATTGATAGTATCATTCTAATAAGCTCTTTTATGTTGATAGGCTCTTATTATGTTAATAAATTGTGGCATAAAAAAAGGACCCAAACGGGTCCTTTTGGTTTAGTAAAGAATGCCAGCCATTGTTGTAATAAGGAAAGCATTTGCAAAGTCAATTAAGAATGCACCTACCAAGGAAACTACGAGCCATGCACGAGGGGATGGACCATGTTTACTTGCTAAGGATAACATATTAACCAATGCATTTGGTGTAGCGCCTAAGCCGAAGCCGATGGCACCAGAACCAAGCATAACTGCATCGTAGTTGCGACCAAATAGGAAGTAGATAAGGTATGCAAATACACAGATAAGTACCATTTGTGCAACTAAGATTGTAATAAGTGGTAAAGCAAGATCGATTAATTGAACTAGTTTCAAGCTATTGATAGCCATAGTTACGAATAGAGATAATGCTACATTGGATACTGCATCAAGAGCTGCATCGTTGATTTTGTAAGCTTTTGTGAAATCACCAAAGTTACGGATTACAGCTGCACAAATCATTGCGCCGATGTACGCAGGTAGTGGAGTTAAGATAGACAAACCAGCACTTACGATAGTACCGATACCTAATGCAAGGCCAATCCACATACAGATTGTTAAAAGGTCTTGAGAATTAAATTGTTTGCCACCACTTTCAACGTGATCTTCGATCATGTCGATGCCTTCATCTTCCATTAACTCAGGATTTTCGTAAGGTGTTTTAACTTTGTGCATTTTAATAATGCGTTCACCTACAGGAGCACCGAGAATTGTACCAGCTACCATGCCGAATGTTGCGGCTGCAACCGCTGCTGATGCTGTACCAGGGATACCAAGCAATTGTTCGTAATATGGGCCGAAGGCGCCAGCAGTACCAAGACCACCAATCATGGATACGGAACCAGCCATAATACCGATGATTGGTTCAATACCTAAAGCTTTAGCAATCATAATACCTGCTGTATTTTGTACAACAATCCATACTGCACAAGCGAGGAAGAAGAAGATAATGAAGATACCGCCTTTTTTGAGGACTTTCAAAGAAGCCATCAAACCGATAGTGGTAAAGAAGGCAAGCATTAAGAATGTTTGTAGGGAACCTTCAAAGGTAATGTTCAAAATCTTGTAGTAAGAAAGAATGGCAGTTAAGAATGCAAATGGCAAAGCCCCTACAGCTGGTGCAGGCATACACATACGTTGTAAGAACTTGGAATGCTTGTTAATCCAAGTACCAATGAATAACGTGATTACAGCGAGGCCTACAGTTTGAATCATGGACAGTTTCAAGGTCCATACATCGTTGACTAACGCTAAGTCAATAAGTGGCATAAAATCACTCCTTTAAAATAAAAAATAAAACTTATATTTTATGGTATCATGAATGGTCGAAAAAAACTATAGAATATATAAGGCATAATAATTATATATTATTTATTTTCAACACTCACAACAACAGTAAAACCATTAGGTTTTATATATCTATATTAGATATATATCTATTTATAATATATTTATATTATATACAAAAATACGAGAAAGTAATAGTATAAATCACTTCTCTACATAATCATACTATATGTATTCGACTAAATTCTGTGATTTTCCTGCCTATTATAAAAAAATAAACTGGAATATATTTCTAATTTTTATATATTGAGAAATATATTCCAGTTGTTATTATCTGAGGATTTATAGTGTGCTTAACTATTGAGGTTTGCAGTTAAGCCACTGTCTGCTACATAGTACATCTCGCATTTAGAAGTGCGAAGTATAGATTTAGAAAGATAAGCTATAAATGCCAATACTATAGTTCGTGATGAAGTTTTGGGGTTGTTAAGAATGTAACATCAGGATTACGCTCTTGAACCCAACCCATTTGCCATTCATTGGAGATAAGCACTACAGTACGATCGCGATTATCCTTAACAATCATCGCATTATCTACACCTTTTAAAGACGCAATATCTACTTCACCATCAATCCAACGGGCAACACTGTATGGCAATGTATTATTTAATAAATCAACACCATATTCATTTTTTAAACGGTATTCTAAAACTTCAAATTGAAGCATACCTACGGCACCAACTACGAAGGAGTCGAGGGCACCTGGTTGTTCAAAGATTTGAACTGCACCTTCTTGAGCCAATTGTGTCATGCCTTTTTGGAATTGCTTACGCTTCATAGTATCTTTTGGAGATACGCGGGCGAAGAATTCTGGTGGGAACACAGGGAAGTCACCAAATGTTACCTTGTGTTTTTGTGCACATAGTGTATCACCTACGCCCATTGTGCCAGCATCGAAGACACCGATAATATCACCGGGATATGCATCTTCTACGATGGTACGTTCGGTAGCCAAGAATTGTTGAGGCTGAGACAAGCGAATCGTTTTGTTAGATTGGCGATGCAATACGGACATACCCTTTTCGAATTTACCAGAGCAGATACGCATAAATACGATGCGGTCATGGTGATTAGGGTCCATATTCGCTTGAATTTTAAATACTAAAGCGGAGAAGTCTTCGCTCGTAGGTTGCACCATTTCTTCCACGGCTTGTCGTGGAGCAGGGGATGGAGCTAGTTCTAAGAATTTTTCTAAGAATGGTTTTACCCCAAAGTTAGTCATAGCAGAACCGAAGAACATTGGCGTTAATTCGCCTGCACGAACTTTATCAAAATCGAATGGATCGCCAGCAACGTCTAATAATTCGATATCATCAAGCAATGCTTGATATACATCGTCACCTAATAATTCTTTCATACGAGGATCAGTCAAAGCACCTTTTTCAGAGGCTAGCTTTTCTTGACCATGTGTTTCGTCTTTTGCGAAGAGCTCGATAGTTTCGTGTTCTCTATCGTATACGCCTTTGTATTCACCGTTGATACCAATTGGCCAGTTCATAGGGCATGTACGAATGCCAAGAACGTTTTCGATTTCTTCCATCAAGTCAAATGGGCTGCGACCGAAATGGTCAATTTTATTTACAAAGGTAAAGATAGGAATACCGCGTTCTTTAGATACGGCAAATAGTTTTTTCGTTTGTGCTTCGACACCTTTTGCAACGTCGATAAGCATGACAGCGCTATCGGCAGCCATCAATGTACGGTATGTATCTTCAGAGAAGTCTTGGTGACCAGGAGTATCAAGAATGTTGACACGACAGCCATCGTAGTCGAATTGCAATACGGAACTCGTTACGGAGATACCACGTTGTTTTTCGATTTCCATCCAGTCAGATACGGCGTGTTTTGCTGTTTTACGAGACTTAACGGACCCCGCTAAGTGAATGGCACCACCGTATAAAAGTAGTTTTTCTGTTAATGTAGTTTTACCCGCATCCGGGTGAGATATGATAGCAAACGTACGCCGACGTTGCACTTCTTCTAAAAATGTCATAGTTCACCTCTATTGTTTCGTTTGTGAAAGTTTTATTTTATTATACAATCTTCACACCATTCATATCTTTAAAATTATACATGATTTTGGTAGTTATGACCACTAAATTGTAGTATAATGAGATTTCAAAGAGCGGCTTGGGGAATAGCCGTTATTTTATGTTAAGGAGGGGGACCATGAGGTTATTTATTGCGGAAAAGCCATCCATGGCTCGCGAAATTAGTAAATGCTTGCCAGAAAATAAGAATATCCAAAAACGGAATGGCTATTTTATCCAAGGTGATGATGTGGTGACTTGGGTTGTAGGTCACGTATTACATCAAGCAGAACCTGGTGATTACGATGATAAATATATCCGCTGGCGCCCTCAAGATTTACCTATTGTGCCTGATGAGTGGAAATTACTCGTTACGGATAGTAGTCGTCAACAGTTTGAGACTGTAAAAGAATTGATTGGTAAAGCGGACATTATCGTAAACGCAGGTGACCCGGACAGGGAAGGGCAACTCTTGGTTGATGAGGTGTTATATTATGTAGGCAACACAAAGCCTGTACAACGTATCTTGCTAAATGCATTGGACGAAAAATCTGTTCGTGCCGCTTTAAATGATTTACGGGATAATAAAGACTTTCACAATCTATATCAATCTGCATTGGCTAGAGCACGTGCAGACTGGCTTATTGGCATGAATTTATCTCGTGCCTATACCTTATCGGAACGTTATAAAGGTAATAAAGTAACATTGCCTATCGGTCGTGTTAAGACTCCAACATTAGCCCTTGTAGTGCGCAGAGAGCGAGAACTAGCGGCCTTTAAACCGATCGATTATTTTACGTTAAAGGTTTTATATAATCATCCGAATGGTGTATTCTGGGCTACGTGGCAGCCTACAGACGAACAAAAGGGGCTTGACCCAGATGGACGCCTTATTAATAAAGCTATAGCCGATGAATTAGTTGAGCGCTTACAGACTGGTCCCGATGGAGTTATTAAAGCTGTTACAAAATCTAAAAAGAAAGATGTACAGCGTTTACCATTGTCTCTATCATCTTTACAGGTATTAGCTGGTAAAGCTTTTTCCTATGATCCGCAAACTGTACTTGATACAGCACAGAAACTATATGAAAAGAAATTGACTACGTACCCTCGTTCTGATTGTGAATATTTACCGCCAAATCAATATGGTGACCGCAATGCAATTCTCAATAATTTACAGAATGCAGGAGATGAAAGATTAGCACAGTGGGCTACCGATGCAGACCGCTCCATTAAGAGCCGCGCTTGGAATGAAAAGAAAATTACAGCCCATCATGCTATAATTCCTACGACTGTAGCGTGTAATATGAATAGCTTGTCTCGAGAGGAACGCAATATTTACTTCCTCATAAGTCAGGCCTATATTGCTCAATTTTATGGAGAGCACATTTATGAACAAACTAAAATCGTTGTGGAGCAATGTGAAGAAGAGTTTGTTGCCAATGGCCGTGTAGTTATAGACGAAGGATGGAAATTACTTTATAAACGACAAAAGTCTAAATCTGTAACAGATACTGATGAACCTGATTTAACTGATGAACGTGGCGCAGAAACGGACTCTAAAAAAGAGGCTATTGAAGAAACAGATCATTTGCCTGCTGTGAAGAAGAATGATTCTGTGCTTTACACGGATTCCTCTGTAGAGGCGAAGCAAACTAAGCCGCCTTCTCGCTTTACACCGTCTACGTTGTTACAAGCGATGAAGGAAATTCACAAGTTTGTAAAAAATGAAGATTTGAAAAAGCAATTAAAGGCGGTGTCTGGTATTGGTACAGAGGCGACTCGTGCTAATATTATTGACGAACTCATCAGTCGTGGCTTTATGAAAACATCTGGTAAGAAGCAAGTTCTATCACCGACAGAAACGGGCTATCTTTTAGTAGATGCGTTGCCTGATGAATTGTTATATCCTGATGAAACGGCTGTTTGGGAAGAACGCTTGGCCCTCATGAGTGAAGGGGAGGATACCTTAGATTCCTTCTTATCTGATCAAGTTAAGTTTTTGCAATTATTGATCGATAAGCTTGGCTTTGATAAACAGGTAAACTCTGGTCAGATGATGCCCAATGTAGTTCGTACCATAACGAATCAAAATCGGAAACGTCCAATGGATAATACTGATGTAGATCTATCTTCTTTGCCGGTCTGTCCTAAGTGTAATAAGGGCAGAATGCAACAACGTAATGGTAAATTTGGTGCTTTTTTAGGCTGTACTAATTATCCGGCTTGCAAACATACACAACCTGTTGAGGGGGATACTTCAAAGGGTGAAAGTAATATCACTGTGTCTGACGAAGATAAGCAATATAAATGCCCGCGATGTAAAGAAGGGTATTTTGTTAAACAAGAGGTGAGAGGACGTATTAACTGGATATGCAGTAATCGATCTCAATGCAAGACACAATGCTCCGATGTGAATGGAGTGCCAAGTATTTATGCTAATAAATAATAAGATGTATATTAGTTAAAATATAAATTAGTTAAGAATATAAAAAGACGCGTACAGATTTCTCTGTACGCGTCTTTAATTTTATCTACGTTTACCACGACGTCCTGTTTGGGATGTGGATGTACGGCGTTGGCGTGTATTAGCGCCTTTGTGGCCACGAGCTTTATGAGCTTTAGCCTTTGTAGATTGATAGGAACTTGTAATCTTAGGTTTGCCAGATGACTTTGCACGTTTAGGTGCCGCACTTGCATTACCTTTAGTCTTAATTTGTCCATCTTTAGTGTATTTAGTAAGCGTTGCTTGGATGGCGCGCTCAATGCGACGTAACCAAGATTCATCTTGCGGCGTAGCAAATGTAACGGCCACACCAGAGTTGCCTGCACGACCAGTACGGCCAATACGGTGGATATAGTAATCTACGTCACGTGGTACGTCGTAGTTATAAACATGTGTAATGCCTTCAATGTCAATACCGCGAGCTGCAATATCTGTTGCTACTAAGATTTGTGTTTTAGCCTTTGCGAAATCACGTAATATTTGAGTGCGTCGACCTTGTGTCAAATCGCCATGCATTTCAGCAATATTTAGGCCTGCTGCAGTTAACTCATAGGATAAGCGAACAGCACCTTCACGCTTATTACAGAACACAATTGCTAAGAATGGGTTGTCTTCTTCGATCATTTTGATGAGACGTTGCGTTTTTTCTTCTGGGTTCATCATGTATACGCGTTGATCGATTGATTCAAGTGTAACATGTTTACCCTCAGCTGTTACAGAAGCTGGTTTAGACATATACGCTTTTGCAAGATTTCTAATCTTATCAGGAATCGTTGCAGAGAATAATAGAAGTTGTCTGTTTGCATCTGTTTGGCTAATGAGGTTTTCAATGTCTGGTAAGAAACCCATATGAAGCATTTGGTCAGCTTCATCGAGTACGACACGACGGATACAATCTAAGTGGAGTGAACCCCGTTTAGCATGGTCTAATAGGCGACCAGGCGTACCTAAGATAACTTGCGGACGGCGTCCTAATTGTTGTAACTGGGCTTCAATCGTTTTACCGCCGATAAGAGGAAGAATGTCTACATTTAAAATAGAACCTATTTCTTTTGCTTCATCGGAGATTTGTTTTACAAGCTCACGGGTAGGTGCAATAATGAGCACTTGTTCTTGATGCACATCGGTGTGAACACGTTGCAGAATCGGCAGTAAGAAGGCTAATGTTTTGCCTGTGCCTGTTTGAGCTTTTGCTATAACATCATTCCCTTTAAATACGACAGGAATGGCTTGTTCTTGAATTGGAGTTGGCTCCTTGATACCTTGTTTTTGAAGGGCTTGGATGAGTTCATCACAAACGCCTAGAGATTTAAAAGATTTCATGGATCGTCCTTTCTATAATACATATTATATTAATTATACCTTATGCACATAGTAGGGGCAAATAAATTGAATCATTACATAGAGTACTAATTTTATATGGCTAATTTTACATGGCACTATAGTAAATTTGTAAAACTAATGATGCGATTGTTGAAGATACTAATTGATAATAAATTGAGAAATGACGATTTGAATAAATGTTTATGAGAATAAAAAACATTAAAATATTCATATTAAAATAAAATTTAAAAACATAAATGAGAATGATTAAATTATCAATAATGATTATCTTAGTAGTGATTCTTATTTTTTAGGTGTTCTTTTTTATTGGTGACAGCGCGAATAACACCATACCTCATAGGGTTTTATGAGGGATTAATAAATCAATTCTCATATTTAATATGAGAAAAAAATATATATATGAGATATAAAATCACCATAAAAATGATAATAATTGTTGAAATTCCTAATTAGTTTGGTATAATAATTTAAGATATTAATACGCATTATTACTTGGTGTGTTTAATATGAGGTTGTTAGGTACAATAATTAGGAGGTGTCGTATGGCTATCAAAAAGTTAAAAGACATGAAACCAGGTGAGTCTGGTCTTATTGTTGCACTACATGGCAGTGGCAATGTTAAGCATCGTCTAATTGACATGGGTCTTGTAAATGGTACAAAAATCCATGTTATGAAGTTTGCCCCTTTGGGGGATCCGGTGGAAATCAAAGTAAAAAACTTTGAATTAGCACTTCGTACAAGCGAAGCTGGCATGATTGATGTAGAGGTTCAATAGGAGGTTCACATGGCAGAAAATGGGCAAATTCGCATTGCCTTAGCAGGTAACCCTAACTGTGGTAAAACTACAATGTTTAACAATATCACAGGGGCGAAGCAACACGTTGGTAACTATGCCGGCGTTACAGTAGAAAAAAAGGAAGGCCATACGAACTTTGATGGCCATGAGTTATTGTTTATTGACTTACCAGGTACATATAGCTTAACTGCACGTTCCTTGGATGAGTTAGTAGCGCGTAATGTTATCGTAAATGATAACCCAGATGTTATTGTTAATGTTCTTGATGCATCTAACTTGGAACGTAACTTATATTTAGCTGCACAATTATTGGAACTTGAAAAGCCAATGGTTATTGCTCTAAACATGGCTGACGTTGCTGAAGAAATGGGCATCAAATACGACCTAAAAAAAATGGCAGAAATGACAGGGGCTACAATTGTTAGCACAGTAGGTCGTACAAACATTGGTACAAAAGACTTGTTAGAAGCAACAATTAGTGTAGCTGCTTCTCAAAAAGCTCCTGGTGTAACAATTAACTATGGTGATTTGTTAGAAGGTAAAATTAGTGAGCTTGTAGAATTGCTAAAACAAGCGGGCACTGTTACATATCCACTTCGTTGGATTGCTGTTAAGTTGTTAGAAAAAGATGCTGACGTTATTGGCAAAGTTATGCGCTTTGATAATACGGAAGCTGTTATTCAAAAGGCTGAAGCTATTCGTGAAGAAATTAAGGATCAAGTTGATCTTGATATTGTCTTCCAAGAATATCGTCACCGCTTTGCAGTAGAAGTATATAATACATGTTTAACACAAGCGCCAACTCAATTGGAAACACGCTCTGACCGTTACGACAAAATCTTAACGCATCGAATTTGGGGCTTACCAATCTTCATGGTTGTTATGTACTTATTGTTTGCGTTCGTTAACTTCGTTGGTGGTATTCCTCAAGGTTGGATCGAGGATGGTTTCGCTGCATTACAAGCTTATGCGGTTCAGACTATTCCAGAGGGCCAATTACAGTCACTCGTATCTGATGGTATTATTGCCGGCGTAGGTGCGGTACTTTCATTCTTGCCATTAATTTTATTACTCTTCCTTGGCATTTCTTTCTTGGAAGATACTGGTTACATGGCTCGTGCAGCCTTCGTTATTGACCGTGTAATGCGCGCATGTGGCTTGCATGGTAAATCCTTTATTCCTTTGCTATTGGGATTTGGTTGTTCCGTACCATCTGTAATGGGCGCTCGTATCCTTGATAATTATAAGGATCGAATGGTTACTATTTTGATTACACCATTCATGAGTTGTTCTGCTCGTTTACCAGTATATATCTTATTTGCAAATGCGTTCTTCCCAAATGGTTGGGATAGTACTTTAGTTGTATTCTCTGTATACTTCTTGGGTATCATCTTCGGTATTATCTTTGCAAAAATCTTCCGCAAATTCCTATTTGCTGGTGAAGCTGAACCATTTGTAATGGAATTACCTCCATATCATTTGCCTACATTGAAAGCTACTTGGATGCATATGTACGAACGTGCTAAATTGTACATCATTAAAGCTGGTACTTTCATTATGGCCGCATCTATCTTGATTTGGTTCATTACTGCATATCCTATGGATGTTGAATACTCCAAAGATTATGATGCAGTGAAAGAACAAGTTGCTCAAGAGTATGAAGTGAAAGATGCTGCTACATTAGCTCAATTTGGCATCACTACAGATGATCAAAAAGAGGCAGTAGATAAAATTGTAGAAGATATGAAAACTACAGTACAAGATGCTACTGATGCGGCTAAAAATGCGGGAGAAGATGAACCTGAAATAGCGGTTGAAGAAGATTCTGAAGCACCTGAATTATTTAATGATATTAAAGATGAAAACCAAAAATTGTTCCCTGCAGCATGGGCTATGTACAAAAATAGTGCTAACCTAGATGCTGAAAATGACAAACTTGATAAAGAACAAGCTTCTGAAAAAATTGAACAGTCCTATGCAGCATCCTTTGGTAAAGCAATCAACCCAGTTCTTGAACCATTGGGCTTCGACTGGAAAATGGGCTTATCTCTCGTAGCTGGTTTAGCGGCTAAAGAGGTAGTAATTTCTACATTGGGTACAGTATATGCAGTAGGTGGTGATGATAAAAATCCAGCTCCATTGACTGATTACTTACAAAATGATCCAAACTTCTCACCATTGATTGCATTAACAATGATGTTGTTCGTATTAATTTACCCACCTTGTTTGGCAACATTAGCTGTTATCAAACGTGAAACAGGTTCTTGGAAATGGGTTGCATTCATGTTCTGCTATGAAAATACATTTGCATGGATTGCATGTTTCATCTTCTATAACATTGGTCGCGCATTAGGTTTCTAATCTAGAGTCGCTAAATAGGAGAGTTTAGCCACTTTTAGATTCTTTAAACAAAAATGAATAGAAAAAATGCGATTTTGTTATAAGTAATTTAGAAATAATACTTGATAATTATCAATATTCGTGGTTAAATGATAATGAGAAAAGGGAAATATCCTTTAGATATTGCTTTTATCTTGTTTATCACTAAGACACATATTGTAATTTAGTAGATATTGAGAAAGAGGCATAATAATGGATAATCTTGTTATAGGACTCATAGTTGTATTAGCAATAGCTTATATCGGTAATAAATTTTACAAACAAATGTCTGGTAAAGGTGGCTGCGGCTGTGGTGGCGGTAGCTCCAAGTCTGGCTCTAAAAAATCTTCTGGTTGCGGTGGTAACTGCAGCTGTGATGGTTCCAATAAAGCACTAGGCATTAAACGTACTGCTAAGTAAGCTAATACGAATTCTGAATTTGAATGAGGGGTCTCTATAATGGGCTCCTCTTTTCAAATATAGTAATTAAATTTTTTATCATATTTAGTAGAAAGGAATATTATCATGTTCAACATCGATCAAAAAAATCTTAAAAACGCTAACTTATTCGCAGCAGGTCTTGCATTGGGTACTGTAGGTCTTAAAGTATTAACTTCTAAAGATGCTAAAAAAGTATATGCTGGTATCGTAGCAGCTGGTCTTCGCGCTAAAGAAACTGTATTAGAAACAGCTGAAAAAGTACAAGCATCCGCATCTGATGTATTGGCAGAAGCTCAAGAAATCAACGAAGCACGCAACGAAGAAATCTTTGAAGAAAACAAATAATTAGAGGATTGCACATATGTTACAATTTTCTGTAGTAAAAAAACTCAGAAATCGCTTGCATGTTAAGGTAACTGGTCATCACTTTACAGAGGCTGAAGCAGCTTATGTAGAGGATACATTACTCCTTAATGATGCAATTGTAGATGTAACCTTCTACACTCGTAGCAGTCAAATCGCCATTAAACATACTGGCGATGTTGATGCTGTGCGTGATGCAGTGCTAGGTCTACGCGATTTAGACTTGTCTGAAGCTCCTGCTTTAAACGAATATTCTCCTCGCTTGGTAAATAAAAAATACCGTGAAATGATGATCAACCGTACTGCACTTTACTTAGGTAAAAAAGCAGTGCTTCCTGCGCCTATTGCAGCTGCATGGGCTTGGTTTGATGGTATTAAATTTATTGGTAAGGCTATTAAAACATTGTGGCAACGTAAGTTAACTGTCGAAGTACTTGATGGTGTAGCTATTGGTGCTGCATTACTTCAAAAGGATTACCCTACAGCTGGCGCTGTTATGTACCTATTAGGTATTGGTGATATCTTAGAAGAATGGACTCACCGTAAATCTGTATTAAATCTCGCTCAAAGCATGTCCTTGAACGTAGATAAAGTATGGGTTTTAGTTGATGACATTGAAGTGAGCAAGCCAGTTAACGAAGTTGTGGCAGGTGATCAAATTATTATTCGCCAAGGCGAAGTGATTCCATTGGATGGCGTCGTTATCGATGGTGTTGTTCTTGTTAATGAAAGCTCCATGACTGGTGAACCAGAAGCGGTTCGTCGCGATCAAGACAGTTCTGTATATGCAGGTACTGTTGTTGAAGACGGTAAAGCTATTGTAGAAGTACGTAGCACATCCAAAACATCTCGTTACGAAAAAATCGTTAACCTCATTGAAGAGTCTGAACAAATGAAATCCGGTATGGAACAACAAGCATACCGCATGGCAGATAAATTAGTTCCAATTAGCTTTATTGGTGCTGGTTTAACATATTTGTTGACTCGAAATGTAATGAAAGCATTGTCTTTCGTTATGGTTGACTTCTCTTGTGCTCTAAAATTATCCATTCCATTAGCAGTACTTTCCGCTATGCAAGAAGCATCTAAACGCGGTATCACTGTTAAAGGTGGTAAGTTCTTAGAACAAATTGCACAAGCAGATATGATTGTGTTCGATAAAACTGGTACTCTTACAAAAGCAGAACCTGAGTTTGAACAAATCATCCCGTTCAACGGTCATGATGCAGATGAAATGTTGAAATTAGCTGCATGTATTGAGGAACATTTCCCTCACTCCATGGCAAAAGCAATTGTACGCGCTGCTAAGGATCATGACTTGCCTCACAAGGAAATGCACTCCGACGTAGAATACGTTGTAGCTCATGGTATTGCATCTAAAGTTGGTCGCTACCGTGTACGCATTGGTAGTGCTCACTACATCTTTGATGATGAAAAGACAAAAATTCCTGCAGATGAACAAGAAAAATTCAACAATTTACCAAATTCATCTTCCCATATTTACCTCGCTATTGGAGGTACACTAGCAGCGGTTATTTGTATTAAAGACCCTGTTCGTGAGGAAGCAAAACAAGTTATAGCTGATTTACACACTTTGGGTATTAAAAAGGTTGTCATGATGACTGGCGACTCCAAACGTAATGCACAACGTGTAGCTGACGAACTCGGCATCGATGAATTGCATGCTGAAGTATTGCCAGAAGATAAAGCGGCTTATGTAAAACAAGCAAAAGCTGAAGGCTATACTGTTATGATGGTAGGGGATGGTATTAACGATTCCCCAGCAATTTCTGAAGCACATGTTGGTATCGCTATGAATGAAGGCGCTCCAATTGCTCAAAAAATTGCAAATGTTACTATTTCTTCCGACCATCTACAAGCTCTTGTAGATTTACGCCGCATTTCTATGGCATTGATGAAACGCATCAAAGCAAATTACAATGGTATCGTTGGTTTCAATGGTGCTCTTGTAGGTGGTGGTGTACTCGGTATTATGCCGCCAAGCCAAACAGCATGGTTGCATAATCTATTCACATTGGGTATCGGCTTAGAAAGCATGACTCCATTGTTGAAAAAAGAAGAACCAAAGGAAACTGTTCCTACAATTGATGTAACAGCTGACTCTGTAGTAGCTTAATTAGAAGCCTCCATATAAGGTATTCATTTACCTGTATGGAGGTTTTTCTTTTTTGATGACATTTATCTATGATTATTGTAAAATACAAAGAGATTACATATCATAGGAGATCTATATGAACACATTAATGGATATTTGTAAAAGATCCGTTTATTTGAATCTATTTATCGTAGTAATTCCTATTATTGCATATATGATTCATAATGGATCAAGTGCTACCGTAGCACTTGTATGGTATTTACTTTTATCACTAATAATGCCTTTGGCATATTTATCGTTTAAAAGTAGTACCTTTGGAGATGGAAAATCGATTAGCCGTATTGCTTATGTTGTAAGTTGGATTATAATCCACGGCATTAGCTATAAAGGTATTTTTCTCGGTGTAGATTTATCGATGCTATGGAGCTGGCCTACAGCTGGCCGAGATGTAGCTTTTTTAGTAGCTATGTATATTGGTGTTACTATTAGCTTGATTTTTGCATATGGTCTTACTCGTTTAGTAGGAGGCCGTAATGAATAAGAATTTCTGGTTATTCACCGTCGTTTGTGCTTTATTTGTAAGTGCTGTAACGACAGTTCTTTCCTTGAGTGGCGCATTAGCATTACCAATATTAGTATTCCCTGTATTGTCTCTTGTAATACCTCTCATGGTACGAAGATTGAAGAATGCTAAATTTAATGACGATTTACCATTGAGTATGGGATATCATACGTATAGTTGGGCTTGGTGGACAGTATTTTCATTTCTTCATACGCCCTTTAGCTTTACTGCAGATAGTGGAATTGTAACAGCGTTGCTTCTTTTCGTGGTGTATTTTATAGTTCAAGTACTTATTGAACTTTGTGGGTTGCTAGCTACTAAGTTTTTCAATCGAAATCATCGATGGGGCATGGTAGATGAAGCCCTTGATATAATCGGGTATACTATACCAATCCCATTTTTATATATTGGTTCGCTTCTGTATATTGATTTACAGGATCCGATGGTATACTTCATGTATGCATCATCAATGAATGTAAATATACTGTTTGCAGAATTTGTGTTGTTGCTTATATCTTTATTGGTATTTGTATTTTATTTATACCCAAGAGAATTAGCCTATAAAGGTATACGATTATTTCGTATTGTTTTAACTGCTGGTTTATGGCTCGCTATGAATGCCCATATTTTATATGGTGGTTATATTCCAGAGTTTGTTTTATCTTTAGTTCCCACCGTTTTTCCAACGTATCAAGGTAATCCACTAGTGTTTGTTACCCCAACTTTGTTAGAAGCTGGTATGACAGGTGTAGCAGTGATTATAGGTGCATTGGTAGAGCGTGGTATTATTTCACGACGCCGTGAACGTATTTAATTTCTAGTTTCGACTTATATCCGTAAGGAATGAGAACGAAGGAGGATCTATGAACAACAATGAACGTCTAGTGGATGATAACTCAACTGTATCAATCCCAGGCAATGAAACGACTAGCCCCGTTGAACGTAAAAAGGTTAAAAAAGAGAAAAAGAGTGGTATTACTATTCGTGAGCTTACCATTATTGGTTTGTTGGCGGGGATCACAATCGCATTAGGTGTATCTGGATATGGGATTATTCCATTGGGGCCTCTTAATGTGACAACTCTACATGTACCGACACTTATTGGTGCTATTGTAGAGGGCCCTAAGGTAGGTGCCTTTGTAGGCTTTATCTTTGGTTGCTATAGCTTGTGGCAAAATATTACAGCACCTAATATTTTATCCCCTCTATTTATTAATCCAATTATTTCTGTGCTACCACGTATACTGTTCCCAGTATTAGCATATTTAGTATATTTACTATTATGGAAAGCACCACAAGGTCCACGCATTATCGTATCTGCTTTCATGGGTACCGTATTCCATACAATTATGGTTATGGGACTTATTTTCTTACTTTACGCAGATATGTTTGCTGTTAAAATGAATCTTAGCCCAGATCAAGTATTAGGGTCTATTGTATTCTTATCTGTTACACATGGTATTCCAGAAGCTGTTTTTGCAGCTGTTATCGTTACTCCAGTTGCATTGGCATTACGCAAGGTATTGCGTAAGGATACTCCTAAGAAAGAAAAAACTGATGCTGTTACAAGCGCTGCAACAACAGTAGGAGCGGATGCAAATAAAACTACAGAAGTTAATAAAATCAAATCTGTAGAAGAAAACATAACTAAATAGTATTTTACAGGCTTTTCATAAATATGATAAAATAAATATCATTCGATAAGTATTGAGGAGGATAACCATGGCTAAACGTATTCGTACTATCAACACTGAATCCTTGCAAAAAACTGCTAAAACTGGCGGTTGTGGGGAATGTCAAACATCTTGCCAATCTGCTTGCAAAACAAGCTGCACAGTTGGTAACCAAGTTTGTAAACAAAAATAATAAAGAGGCTCGCTTAGCGGGCCTCTTTTATTTATGTGTATAATACATACTTTGTATGGTATATCTTTATGACTCTTTTCATAACGTTTAGCGTGGAAATGTGGTACAATTATCTAGAAAGTTCTATATAGTAGAACTTTTACCATACATAATAATTGGAGGTACCATGTTAGAATTAAAACCAATGATCCATAAGTTTCGGATGAAGGATAACTATTACTGCTTAGATGTTAATAGTGGTATTATTCACGTTATCGACGAACTCATTGATAGAGTTCTTGACATATATGATGGCACTAATCGCGATGCAGTACATGCTGCATTAGATGCTAAAGAAGATGCCGTAGAACTTGATGAGATTATGGATGAGTTAGATGAGCTCATTAAGGCAGAGCAATTGTTTGCTCCGATGAGTACAGAGTTTAAACTTGTAGTAGGTGAAAAACCTATTGTTAAGGCATTATGCTTAAATATTGCTCATGATTGTAATTTAGCATGTAAATACTGTTTTGCCAGCCAAGGTGATTACGGCGGTGT
The DNA here is from genome assembly GCF_002959755.1 of Veillonella sp. T11011-6. Lineage (GTDB taxonomy): Bacteria > Bacillota > Negativicutes > Veillonellales > Veillonellaceae > Veillonella. The sequence continues at coordinate 49,904 of NZ_PPCW01000001.1, forward strand.
AAAACGTGAATTAATGAGTTTTGATGTGGCGAAGCGTGCAGTGGACTTCCTCATTAAAATGAGCGGACCTCGTCAACATTGTGAAATAGACTTCTTTGGTGGAGAACCTTTATTGAACTGGGATGTTGTTAAACAAACAGTTGAATATATTGAATCCATTCAAGAAAAGCACAATAAGATTTTCAAGCTTACATTGACTACAAATGGCATGTTGTTAACACAAGATAAAATTGATTATGTAAACGAACATAAGATGAGTCTTGTATTGTCTTTGGATGGTCGTGAATCCGTACATAATGCAATGCGCCCTGTAGCGGGTAGTGGTGCTGAGTCTTATAAATATATTGCTAAAAATCTTATCAATGCCGTAAAACAACGTCATGGTCTTGAATACTACGTACGCGGTACGTATACACATAAGAATTTAGATTTTACAAAAGATGTTATGGCTATGTCTGATCTTGGCTTTGAACATTTATCCATGGAGCCTGTAGTAGGTGAAGAAGGGGACTATGTACTTCGTGAAGAGGATTGGCCAGTATTAGAAAAAGAATATGAAAAATTAGCAGATATTTATCTACAACGTCAATTGGAAGGTTGGGGTGAGAAGTTTAACTTCTTCCACTTCCGTATGGATTTGTATCGTGGTCCATGTATGGCTAAACGCCTTCGCGGTTGTGGGGCAGGTCATGAATATATGGCTGTTGTACCTAATGGCGATATTTATCCATGTCACCAATTCGTAGGTAAAGATGGATACGTGCTTGGCAATGTATATGATGGTCTGAAAAATACAGAAATTCCTAAAGATTTCCGAAATACACATGTGTTCTCTAAACCAACTTGTGCGGAATGTTGGGCGAAATTCTTCTGTTCTGGCGGCTGTCATGCTAATAATATTACATTAGGTGGCGATTTAGAAACACCTTATGAATTTGGTTGCCGTTTACAAAAGAAACGTATTGAATGCGCTATTATGATTCAAGCTGAGTTAGAACAAGCTGGCATTGATGGCAGTATTCCTGTAGCATTAGGTTAATAGCCTTAATTCTCCGTCTATAGTAGGAGCTTATATGAAACAAAATAGTAATCAAACTATAGAACGCTGGGGAATTCGTTATACCGGTATAGTTCAAGGGGTCGGATTCCGGCCCCTTGTTTCTATGTGGGCACATTCTCTGGGGTTAACTGGTTTTGTTTATAATGATAGCCAAGGTGTTTACGTTGAGGTACAAGGTTGTGTCGGTGATTTACAGCTATTTTTAGATGCTATTCAAGATGACCGACCTAGACTGTGCCGTATTACAAGTCAAACAGTAGAACATCTTACTATAAAAAATAATGAAGTTGAGTTTTCTGTGGAGCCATCTCCATTAGGGGAAGCAGTTAGCACCTTTATTAGTGCCGATACAGCGCCATGTGCTGATTGTCTTAAAGAACTACAACAGGACAAGCGTAGAAAAGAATATCCTTTTATTAATTGTACAAATTGCGGCCCACGATATACGATTATTAAATCACTTCCCTATGATCGGGAACGAACGACGATGGACGAGTTTCCTATGTGTGAAGCTTGTAAGGCTGAATACGAAGATATAGAGGGGCGCCGTTATCGTGCTGAACCAAATGCTTGTGTTCAATGTGGTCCTCATTATACTTTATATAAACCTAATCGTACGGTTGTAGATACTGTAAATGTATGGAATACTACCCGTGAATTAATCAATGAAGGTAGTATTATTGCTATAAAAGGAATAGGTGGATACCACCTAGTTTGTGATGCTCGAAATGATGCGGCGGTTCAACGCTTGCGTAAGCGTAAGAATCGACCACATAAACCCTTAGCAATTATGGTAGGGTCCCTAGATACGGCAATTGAGCTTGTCCATCTTAGTGATGAAGAATTAGATGTTTTGACGGGAATGGAACGGCCTATCGTATTATTAAAAAGAAATACTGATAGTTTAGTGCGTTTGAGTCCCCATGTAGCTCCGGATAATCATATGCTTGGCGTAATGTTACCATATACACCGATGCATGAGGTACTATTACCATCAGATGCAGCATGGGTTATGACAAGCGGTAATCGAAGTGGTGATCCAGTTTTATATGATGATGATCAAGCCTTTGAAGAGTTAGAATCGGTTGCCGATTATTTCTTGGTACACAATCGTCAAATCTATGCACCTCTCGATGACTCTGTTGTAACTGTCATCCATAATAAACCTCGATTGATTCGTCGTAGTCGTGGTTATGTACCAGAACCTATTCATTGTGAACTTTCAGGGCAAAGTCCGATGCTAGCTATGGGTAGTGATCTTAAAAATGCATTTGCTATGAATAAAGGCTCAGAAGTCCTTGTAGGCCCACATATTGGGGATCTACAAAATGCATCTACTCATGCCACATTGGAGTGGACTATTGACCGATATGAGGAATTGTTTTCTATACAACCAGAGAAAATTATTGTAGATAGTCATCCTCAATTTTTCTCGTCCCACTTAGGAGAGCGCATTGGTAAAAGCGCACAGATTCCTGTTATATCTGTTCAACATCATCACGCTCATATTGCATCAGTCATGGCAGAGCACAATCTTGAAGGTCCAGTGCTGGGGATTGCCATGGATGGTACCGGATATGGACCAGATGGAACGGTATGGGGTGGTGAATTTCTCCTTTGCAAGGGAGATAAATATCAACGATTAGCTCATATCCATGAAGCGCCATTACCGGGAGGAGAGAAAGCTGTTTCCGAGCCATGGCGCCAAGCCTTATGGTATATCCGAAATTACTATGGTGATGATGTTCCACCTATCTACCAAGATTGGATGAAAGAATTGCCTAAAGGTTGGGCCATATTAGATAAAGCATTACAATCTACGATGCCTATGGTTCAAGCAACGAGTTGTGGTCGTTTGTTTGATGCGGTTGGCTCTCTTTTAGGGCTTGGTATGGTCCACACCTATGATGCACAAATTGCTATAGCCTTAGAGGCTCTATGTGGTGATGAAAAAGGAATATTGCTTGATTATAACTATGATGGGCGAATTCTTGATTTTACACCTACCGTTCAATCCATTATGGATGGTGTAGTTAATGGTGAATCTAGGGCTCATCTTGCTGCATCTTTCCATAAAACCGTTGCTATCGCATTATGTGAAACCGCAGCGGATTTAATGGAGCGCTATAATGTTAGTGATGCGGCTATTTCTGGCGGTGTATTTCAAAATCGCAAATTAGTAGAGCTGATATATCGCGCTTGGCATGTAGGCGATTTGTATATGAATGAAGCGGTTCCTTCCAATGATGGCGGATTAGCCTTTGGTCAACTATGGATTGGCAATCAGAAATAGTTATATATTCTTGTAGTTAGTATCACTTAATAATTACTACAATTGTGATACAATGATATTAGAAATATTTATATATGGTGAGTTTTCTTTCTCGAAAGTAAACTCATAGAATTTGTTATTAATATAATATATAAGGAGATAGTATGTGCTTAGCTGTACCAGCACAGTTAGTAGCTGTGAATGATGTTATTGGCACTGTTGAATTAACAGGTGCCACCCGTGACTGCAGCTTACTCCTCGTACCAGAAGCAAAGGTAGGGGACTGGTTGTTAGTCCATGCGGGTTTTGCTGTACAAATTGTTGATGAAGAAGAGGCACAAAAAACATTAGAGGCCTTTAAGGAGCTAGAAGAACTTGAAGAAGCTTACTTTGCAGGAAAAGCAGAACAGTGCTGATGCGTTATTAAAACGTATCAATGCCCTTCATGAGCCTGGGGAAACCGTAAGGCTTATGGAGGTTTGTGGTACACATACTGTATCGATTTTCCGTGAAGGTCTTCGACAATTATTGCCAAGTGGCATTGAACTTGTAAGTGGACCAGGATGTCCTGTATGTGTAACAGATCAAACGTATATGGATAAGGCGTTAGCCTATGCTGAACGGGATGATGTTATTATTGCTACCTTTGGGGATATGTTAAAGGTTCCTGGTAGCTATAGCAGTCTTAGTGAGGCTCAAACAAAGGGCGCCCATATTCATGTCATTTATACCCCTTTAGAGGTGGTAGAACTTAGTAAAAAATACCCAGATAAGAAAATAGTATTTCTGGCTATAGGTTTTGAAACGACTATTGCCGTTATTTGTGCAACTGTAAAAGCAGTTCATGCAGCAGGGCTGAAGAATGTTTTCTTCCTTGTATCTCATAAATTAGTGCCTCCTGCATTACGAGCTTTATTAGATAAACAAGAAGGTCATATTGACGGATTTATTTTGCCAGGTCATGTAAGCGTTATTATTGGTGAAGAGCCATACCGATTCTTACCTGAAGAATATCACATACCGTCTTGTATTGCTGGCTTTGATGGACTTGAGATTTTATCTGCTATAGCAAATATTTTAGAGCAACGTAAAACCGGTAATTTTGTGGTGGGTAATACCTATCATTCTGTAGTTATGCAGAAGGGGAATCCGGTAGCGCAAGCGATGATCAAAGAAGTATATGATGTATGTGATGATGCGTGGCGTGGTATCGGTGTTATTCCAAACTCTGGCTTAAGATTAAAGGATGCATATGCAGCCTATGATGTGGAACGTGCATTACCTATCCAGCTTGAAAAGCCTTCTCTTGATCCAAAAGGGTGCCAATGTGGTCGTGTATTGCAAGGGCTTATTAAGCCAAGTGAATGTCCATTATTTGGTAAAAGCTGTACTGCTGACCACCCTGTTGGTGCTTGCATGGTATCTGTAGAAGGTAGTTGTGCAGCGTGGTATAAATACGGTTATTCCAGTGGTGGATCGACGTGGGAGGATTAATATGGAACGAGTTCGCTTAGTCCATGGGAATGGCGGTCGATTTAGTCATGAATTGACCGAGCGTTTTATTTTGAAATACTTTACAAATGATTTATTGGCTCCTTTACATGATGGTGCTCAATTTCCCGTTACAGCAGGACGTATGGCGTTTTCTACAGATTCCTATGTAGTACAACCAACGTTTTTCCCTGGCGGTAATATTGGTAAATTAGCTGTCTGTGGTACTGTGAATGATTTAGCCATGAATGGTGCTATTCCACAATATTTGAGTTGTGGACTTATCTTAGAAGAAGGATTGGCTTTTGATGAGCTAGATGAAATTCTTCATACTATGTCGGATATGGCTAAAGCTGCAAATGTACAAATTGTTACAGGAGACACTAAGGTTGTTAAAAAGGGCGAGGTAGATAAAATCTACATAAATACAGCGGGGATTGGCATAATTCCGGAGGGGATTGATATTGGTCCGCATCGTGTGAAAGCGGGAATGGATATTATTTTATCTGGTGCTATTGGCGATCATTCTATTGCTGTTATGGGACAACGATTTGGATTGGATCTATCTGATGCGTTAAAAACTGACTGTGCTCCTTTAAATAACATGGTTCATGCTGTACTTGATAAAGTGGGACCTCAAGTGGCTCTATTGCGAGATCCTACACGGGGTGGCTTAGGGACTGTTTTAAAAGAAATTGCAGATCAAAGCCAAGTGGGTATTAAGGTAGAAGAATCGGCTATACCAATTCACGCCGAAGTACAATCTGTTTGTGATATTTTGGGATATGATCCGTTATATTTAGCAAATGAAGGAAAGGTTGTACTCGTAGTAGATCCATCCGTTACAGATGAAGTTCTATCTATTCTTCACAGCTTTGAAGAAGGTAAAGAATCGGTGCTAATTGGCAAAACATTAGATAAGAATATTGGTAAGGTTGGTTTGCAAACTGCTATTGGTGGTGTTCGCTTAATCGATTTGTTAGGTGAAGATCAAGTTCCTCGTATCTGCTAATTATATAATTGAGTTTCTCTAAGTCGTAAAGATATGTAAAGATAAGAACTATTTTAGGCCTATAGAGTATGAGTTAGACTTGATATTGACACTAATTCTTTATGATGGTAGCATTAAATTAAGTTGTGTAAAATTCATTGATTGTTCATCGGACTTTTATACAATGCTAGTATCTTTATGTGTAAGTTCTTATACTTTCACTAGAATCTATGTATAGAATTTGTTAAAATATAAGTATCTATAGGAGGCTTATTATGAAAAAGAAGATTATTACAGCTGTTCTAGGGATTTGTTTAACTACAACTGCATTTGGCGGTATCTTGACTACTCAAGCTGGCGGCCTTAGCAGTATTCTTGGCGGTGCAGCTAAAATTGGTGGTATCGGTATTGTTATCAACAAATTCGGTCCACAAATTGACTCTTTCTTGAATAAATTATTGAAACAAAATAACTTAAGCACAGAATATACAACTAAAGTTGTACCTATCATCAGTATTGGTACAAAAGGTTATATCGGTGCTGCTCAAGTTACTGGTCCTGCATCTAGCATTGAACAAGTTAAAGCCGTTGCCCAAGTAGAAGGTAGCTTTAACGGTATGGTTCGTGTTAAAGGTTTAGTACCTGTTGATAGCACAAACCCAGTTGGTGCATCTCGTGTTCAAGGCGTAGGTGTATCTGCGATTATCGATTTGAAAATTTAATGGCCACTGAGCATATAAAATAGTAGACTCAGGGAATAAGCACGGTCTTAGGCCCGTGCTTATTCTGTTGTATAACAGTTATACATTAGATACGTTGTGGAGGAATTTATGAAGAAGCAAGTACTTACACTTTTAATGGCATCCTTGATTTCAGGCACTGCATTTGCTGCTCCTGGCACAGTTACAGAGAAAACAAATGTTTTGGAAACTACTGTATATGGTGCAGTACAAGATGGTGCTGTAGTGGACCGCATTAATCAACTTGATGAAACCGTGTATGGTACTGGTTTCAATGGCAATTCTGCTACATTGAGCAAACGTGTTGATTCCCTCTATAACTCCGTAGAAGGTAGTGGCACAAACATTTCTTTGCGCGAAGAAATGGATGCGCTTGAATATACATATCAAAATAGCATTAACGCAGGTTCTCTTGTAGATCGCGTAGAAAAGATGGAACGTAGCGTTAATGGTCGTATTGGTAGCGGCTCTTTACAAAAACGTATCATTTCTTTGAAAACAAAAGTATATGGTAGCAATGTAACGCTTACTAACCAAGTTGGTACATTAGCTGGTAACCAAGTCTTCAAAGTTACCTTGAATGACGCTGTTTCTTCTAAAACTAGCCATGAAGGCGACACTGTTGCTTTCACAGTAGCTGAAAATGTAATGGATGGCAATGTGTTATTGGTACCTGCAGGTACAGTAGGATCTGGTACAATTACATCCTTGAAAAAGGCTCGTTCCTTTGGTCGTAATGGTGTATTAGACATCACATTTGACACAATCCCTGCTATTGATGGTACTGAATTTACTGCAGTACAAGGTAAAGAAGCTAAGGATAAAACTCGCAGTGAAGTTAAAGCAGCTGGTGCATCCGTAGCTGGTGCTGTTTTACTTGGACCAGTAGGCTTAGTAGGTGGTGCCTTTGTTAAGGGTAAAAATATTGAATACCCTGCTGGTGCAACTATTTATGTACAACCTCAAGATTCTGTTACAATTCAAGGTCTTGTAATTGGTGGTGATGGTTTGGCTCACAGTGATGATGAATTGGCTGAAGCAGTAACTGTACCTAATACGGCCGATGAATCTGAAGAGACTGTAGACACTAATGAAGCGGCTGTTGATGAAAATGAAACAACAACAGAGGAACCAGCAGCAGTAGAAGAACAAGAAGAACCGGTAGAAAATGTTTCTCAACCTATCGTAGTTGTAAAGCGTAATCAATAATTAACAAATTCTTAAAGCAAGAGGAGTTCTAGTAACCATGAGGAAACGTAAAGTACAATGGCTGGCAGCGGCTTGTGTTTTTTGTTTAGCACAACCAGTATGGGCCGCTACGGAGTCAACCACGGTATATCAAGATCAATTGGATAGCGTTGATCAATCCTATCTTGGAGAAATCTCTAAAGCATCTACACCTGAAAATAGTAATATCCGTGTTGTACGTCGTGGTGAAAAGGTAAAGTCTGATCAACCTACAGAACAATTGCCGACTCGTATTGATGCAGATAAAATGTCCTATACTGGGTCCACTGGTGATGTATATGCACAAGGTGATGTAGTAGTGACTCAAGGTAATCAAACCTTGATGGCACCACGTATAGAAGGTAATACAAAAACTACAGAATACCGTACTGTTGGTGGGTATCGCTTTTTGGAAAATGGCGGTAAAACAAAGGATATTACAGGTCAAAATATGACATATCGGACTAGTGACCGTCATTTTACAGCTGACCAAGCGTTTGGTTGGAATGATCCTTACTATGTGAAGGGGCAAAATGCTACATTTGATGGTGAAACTGGTCATATGGATAAAGGCATGGTTACCACAAAACATGCGATGGCCTTTAAACATACACCAGATTATCGTGTAGAAGGTCAAGATATCAAGGTGTATCCTGGCGATAAAGTCATTATTAAAAAACCGTCTTTCTACATTAAAAACTTTAAGGTTTTATCTTTACCTTCTTATACAGCATCCTTGCGCCATGATAAAGAAGGAAAATTCAGTATATTCTCATTAGTTCCAAAGCCTACATATAGTAGTGATGATGGACTTGGCTTGCATGGTAGTACTGATTATCCAATTGGTAAGCATGGTGAAGCTTATATCGATTATCGCTGGTATTCAAAATCAGGCTTTAAACCAAAAGTTGGTTATAGACACTACTTGCCTTGGGCTACTGCGTCAATTGGGTACAGTAAAGAATCTAATGAATATAATGATGAAACGGTATGGGTTGAAAAGATTGGTGAGGCACGTTTAGATACTCATACGTATCATGTGGGTAAATCACCAGTAACTGTACGCGGTGGCGTTAATGCCGGTTATTGGAAAGAAGGTTCTGTAAAAGGTTCCCATAAGGAATACTATACAGAAATATCTCATGATCCAATTAAGCTTGGTAAAAATGCTGATTTACGCTTCTTGGGCGGTTACCAACGCGACTACTATGGTTACGATGGCACGATTCGTAGCATGCCTTACTGGGGCGCTAGATTCCGCTCTAAAGTGGGAAATCGTGCTAATGTATGGGTTAGCTATAATCAACGTAATATTTCTTATAATAACTCTCCATATCGATTTGATACTACAGAGCTTCCTAAAGAGCTCATCTATGGCGGTAACTATAAATTGACTCGCTTAGATGATGTGTCTGTAAGTGTTAAAACAAATATGATGAGTGGTCAGATAGACTCTGTATATTATACATGGCATCGTGATTTACATTCCTTTGACTTGTACTTAACTTATAAGGATGCACATAGAAGCAATAATGATCAATGGAAAATCAAATTTGTTGGCAAAGACTTTTAATTAGGAGATAACTATGCAACGTATTAGAAAAGCCGTTATTCCAGCAGCTGGCTTTGGTACACGCTTCTTACCAGCTACTAAAGCACAACCAAAGGAAATGCTTCCTATCGTGGATACACCTGCTATCCAATATATTGTAAAAGAAGCATTAGATTCTGGTATTGAAGAGATCCTAATCATTACAGGCCGTAATAAACGCGCTATTGAAGATCATTTTGATAGCAGTGTGGAACTAGAATTGCTTTTACAAAGCCAAGGTAAAAATAAACAATTGGCTATGATTAAAGACTTAGCAGATATTAAAGTTCACTTTATTCGTCAAAAAGCTCCTCGTGGTCTTGGCGATGCTGTACTATGTGCAAAAGCCTTTATTGGTGATGAACCATTTGCTGTGTTGCTTGGTGATGATATTGTATATAATCCTGAAAATCCATGCCTTAAACAGTTAATTGAGTGTTACGATGAACATCCTGGTATTATCTTAGGGGCTCAATTTGTACCTGAGGATAAAGTTAGCTCTTATGGCATTGTATCCGGTGAAGCATTAGCGGATAATTTATATCGCGTTCATAATTTGGTGGAAAAACCAAAAAAAGAAGATGCACCATCTAGACTTGCAGTATTAGGTCGTTATATTTTAACGCCAGATATTTTCAATATTTTGGAAAATACAAAGCCAGGCGTAGGTAATGAAGTTCAATTGACTGATGCTCTAGCTGCATCCAAAACTGATACGTATGCTTTAGCGTATGAAGGTATTCGTTATGATACAGGCGATAAATTAGGTTATTTGAAAGCTACTGTTGAGTATGCCCTTCGTAATGAAGAGTTAGGTGAAAATTTCAAAGCTTATTTGAAAGAACTAGATCTTAAATAGTAAATCTATATATTAAAAGAGCCTGTGGATGTTACCATAGGTTCTTTTAATTGGTAGCGATATTTTTGTATTATTGTTAACAAAACTAAGGTGATTTTGTTGACTAATAAAATAATGTTGATTATAATCAATTTATTGAATAAATAAAGGACTGTGATTATATGAGATCGCTCTTTACAACATTGTGTAATAATGATTTTGGATTACCAGGGCATAGTGTTATTAAGCATATGCATTATGATGCTTCGGGTAGTGATCAATCTATCTGTGGTATTTTATATCAAGTTGCTAAAACTACTACGGTTGGTATTCTAGATAAATCAGGCTTTTTAATAGTTGATTTACGACCGGTACCGAAACATTTTCGTATCCGTTCTACAATTCATCAAGAGAAAAACGACCGTACTATATCTTTTTCTAAGGACGATATCATACGATTTGTAAATGATATTAACGATACTAATGAGATTCATCGAGAAGCACCCTATGTGGTACCGGGTTGTATGATTCTAGAAAATTTATGGAATTATTGGAATATTAGTAAATCTGCGCAGCAGATGGCTATTTATTTTCATGCACCCGTTATTGCAGATGATCAGGTAACTTTGGTGGAAAATTCTGAAGATGCTCAAGTAGAAGGGTATATAGGTGATACATTAGCTTTTTCGGCTACTTTTTTTGGTGAAAATGAAGATTTAACATCTTTAAAACAAAGATGTATTAGTTAGAGGTAATTATGGAAGCAAGACGTTTAACAAAAATGGCTTTATTAACAGCCTTATTATGTATTTCAGCATATATTTCTTTCCCATTGCCATTTAGTCCGGCCATGGTAACTGCATTGACTTTGGTGGCTACATTAACAGGTCTATTATTGCAACCAAAGGATGCATTTATTGTATTTATCATTTACGTTTTACTTGGTGCTGTAGGTTTACCAGTATTCGTTGGTGGCACAGCAGGTCTTGGCAAATTATTAGGACCAACAGGGGGCTTTATCTTCTCTTGGCCAATAGCTTATACATTATTAAGCGTATTCAAAGGTTCTAAGAAGAGCTTTTTCTCTTATGCATGGCGTTCTCTTGTAATTACTATTCCTGTAGTATATCTATTTGGCGTTGCAGGCTTTATGATTGTAACAAAAACTGAACTTTGGGCGGCATTGCCTGTAGTAATGTTCCCATTCATTCCTGGGGATATTGTAAAATGTCTCGTTGCTTCTTGGTTAGCAACTAAAATTAAAATTTAGAATGTAATAATGAAAAGAGGCATTCCTTGGGATGCCTCTTTTCTGCATTTTCTTATAGGAGCTAATATGTCAGTATATATTCATGGTGGGCTTAGAATCCCTATAGGCGTATTACATGGACAATATAGAAATATGAGACCTGAAATGTTAGGAGCTCAACTCATTAATGAATTAATCAATCGTTATGATATTTCACAAGTGGATGGGATCTTTTGTGGTAATGCAGTTGGTACAGGTGGGAATATTGGTCGCCTTATGGGGCTCATGACTAATTTACCGAATTCTGTTCCTGGGATTACCGTAGATATGCAATGTGCATCAGCCTTGATGAGTATTGAGATGGCCTATACACATATTGCATCAGGTGTTATGGATTCGGCTATTGCTGGTGGTATTGAAAGTTCTTCATTACAGCCCGATAGGATGTATGCAGCTGGTGATAATCGTGAAGGCCTATATAAGGTTGCTCAGTTTAGCCCTAACGATTGTTCTCCTCTAGCTATGTTAGAAGGGGCAGAGAGGACGATTCAAAAGCATAATGTACTCAAGGAAGATTTATATCCATACATTATTGGCAGTCACCAACGGGCCATTGAGGCCTTAGATAATCCATATTTGCAATCTTATATTATGCCTATTACCATCGATGGAAAAGCATGTGTAGATGAATGTATTCGCCCTAAGATGAATGAGAAACTATTATCACGTATGAAGCCTTTATTAGGACCTAATTCCATTACAAATGCAGGCAATGCTTGTTTAACTCATGATGGCGCGGCTTTTGTATACGTATCTAATGAAAAAGGGCCCTTTAGAATTCATAGTATTATGCCTTGGGCGGGAAATCCTCAGTTTAGTCCAGAAGGAGCTTTAGAAAGCACAGAAGCGATTTTAAAACGCACTGGTCTAACGATGGATGATATTGATGTAGTAGAGTGGAACGAAGCCTTTGCTATCATTGATGTGCTCTTCAATAAGGCCTATCCCAAGTATTTAGAAAAATATAATAAATTGGGTGGTGCCTTAGCGTATGGACATCCTTATGGCTGTTCTGGTGCTATATTAGCTCTTCATTGTATGGCTGCTTTAGAATCTTGTAATGGTCGCTATGGTTTGTGTGCTATTGCCGGTGCAGGCGGTACAGGAACTGCTTTGATTATGGAACGTATGTAAAATGACAATTATTGAACGGTTACGACAATATAAAGAATTAGAGCCTCATAAGATTGCTCTCATTATAGATGATACAAAGTATACATATAGTGAACTATATGATGCTATTCTATCAATCGATATTGATGATACTAGTCATATAGTAAATCTCACTGAAGTTAAAGAATCAGCAAAAAATAAAGTTCTTTTAATTCAGAGTCAATCCTTTTTAGAACAACTTGTACAATGGTTAGGTGCATTGTATAGATGTTACATTCCTATGGTATGCCATAATGAAATGGATACTGAGTATATAGACGAATTAGCTCATATTATAGCTGATGAAGGCGTGTTACCATTAACTGATTTTGGTGTACTTACATCAGGTACTACGGGGCGTCCTAAACCGTTGTGGAGAAAAGAGGAATCGTGGCGAGAGTTTTTGGATATTCAAAATAATATCTTTCATATAAATGAAGATACAAAAATCTTTTTGCAAGGCAGCTTTAGTTTTACTGGTGTTAGTAATATGGTTGTTGCTGTCTTATGGGCAGGGGGGACTATTGTTACTACCAGTTCCTTGCGTCCTACTCGATGGATTGAGCTGCTTGAAAGATATGAAGTAGATCATATCTATGCTCTTCCTACAAAACTTAGATTGCTCGTAAGGCATTGTAAATGTAAATTATCTGCGATTAACTATATTATTGCTGGCTCACAAGTGCTTGATTGTCATTTGATGGAGCAGTTGCAACAGCTATGTCCTAATATGGAGTTTATTCTGTATTATGGTGCTTCTGAGCTTAACTATATAACCTATTGTACAGGTAAAGAGTGGCTAGACCGACAAGGCACTGTGGGCAGGCCATTCCCAACGGTCCGAATTAAAGCAGATGATGGGGTTATATATGTAACTACAAAATATCATATTGAAGGTATTTCCGATACATATACCGTTAATGATTGTGGTTATATAGATACAGAGGGGTATCTTATGTTTACTGGGCGACAAGGCGATGTGGTAAACAAGGGGGGCTATAAAATATCTATTCCCTCCATGGAAACTTATTTGCAATCTATAGATGGTGTCTCAGAAGTAGCTATTATCGATATCATAGATGATGTAAAAGGGGAAGATTTTGTAGCGTATATGGTGTTGGAGGATAATGTTCTAGTAGCCGATGTTATGGAAACAATTCGGCATCATAGACCTTCCATAGAATGGCCAAAATCTATCTACTCTATTCCTATGTTACCTCTTACAGAATGCTCAAAAGTTGATAAAAGAAAGCTAAAAGAGTGGTATAATAAAGGGTAATCGTTTTTACTGTTATAAGGAGGCATCATGCAGATTAATAAGGCGGCGCTAGAGATTTTCGATTTTACGTCTTCTTTAGCTGTATACTCTGAACATGAATTAAAGGTTGGCGATCAAGCTATTCATGATTATATTGCAAATCATGTAGTTAAGGCGTTCAAAGACCCCGGTGCTAGAACAGGTACCTTGCATGATGCAAGTCCATTTGGTAAACAATTAGTCGATTATAAAAATGGAGACCTCAAGTTTATAGAGTTATCTAAGAATTTAGGTGAAAGCTTGTTTACCTATATGAAACAAGCGACGGACTCCGTTGTTATCGATACGATTATTTGTGAAGCTGTTACGGATGCATCTTATATCTGCATTCTTCTGTGCCAAGCTCATGATGCTTTTACTCATCAACTATTTAGTGAAGATGATGGCAGTTTAGCTACAGAACTTGTTTCTCATAAGGCTGTGTTGCCTATGCCTTCACAAAAGTTACGCGCCTTTGCATCGATTAATTTGCATGATTTTAGCGTTCGAATTTTTGAACCAAAAGGTGAATTTGATGGTGAAGTATCCTATATCTTAGCAGATAAGGTATTGCAATTAGGCACTAACCAATCTTCTAGAGATACGGTGAAAAAGGTGAAAGCTATCGTAGATAAGGTGGCTCAAGCCCATGAGTCAGATGGTGTCGTTGAATTGACGATTGCAAAGTCTATGATTGCGAAAAATGCAGAAGTATCTGATACAGTAGATCCTGTTCGCATTGTGGAAGAGGTATTTAAAGCCAATCCTGTTCAACAAGAGGCGGCTAAGAAAGAATTAGCTGATGCGGATATGATGAGGCCTCTACCTGTTAATCGAGAGTTTGCTACGAAGGTTGGCGAACATCATAAGATTAAAACCGATACGGGCATTGAAATTTCTTTTCCTGTAGAGTATATGAAAAATCGCGAGTTCATTGAAATCAAAACTAATGATGATGGAACCTTGCGTATTGAACTAAAAAATATTAATAAAATCGTAAATAAATAGTAATGAAAAATATATTTATCGATAGAAATATATTATGGTATGATTAAATTTATTTGTTATGCTAGTATATGGAGGTTATAGTGGGTAAAGAGAAACATAAAAAAACAAATGCATTACGTATTTTAGATACTCATAAGATACCTTATAGTATTAGCGAATATGAGTGGTCTGAAGAGCGTGCTGCAGGCCTTCATGTAGTAGAAGCTTTAGGACTCGATGAAAAACAAGTCTTTAAAACACTAGTTGGTAAGGGCGATAAAACAGGGTTTGTAGTATTCTGTATTCCAGTGGCTGAAGAGCTAGATATGAAACAAGCGGCTCGTGTCAGTCATAATAAGTCTGTAGAACTGGTTCATGTTAAGGACTTACTAGGTATTACCGGATACTTACGGGGCGGATGTTCTCCAGTGGGGATGAAAAAATCGTTTCCTACCTATTTTGATGCCACAATGGAACCTCAAGAGTTTGTATATGTAAGCGCTGGTCTACGAGGCATGCAGATGAAGGTAAATCCAAAGGATTTGGCCTCTGTTGTAAATGCTGAATTTGTAGTACTTACAATGGATCATTAAGAGGTACGTATGGCAAAGAAGTTTTATGCAGTTCGTCAAGGCCGTGTACCAGGAGTTTATACTACCTGGGCTGACTGTGAGAAACAGGTAAAGGGTTTTGGCGGTGCTATCTACAAATCTTTCTCTACAGAAGCAGAAGCACGTGCCTTTGTAGATGATTCAGGATTATCCTTGAGTGATTTTATGAGTGCTAAACGGAGCGAACCTAAATCGCCACAAGCAGTTAAGTCTAAATCTATGAATTCTAGACCTATAGGATTTAGTTCTAAAGTTCAAAATAAGGTATCTCCAAATGTGGTGAAACCAGATTTTACTAAGGCCGACCATATTATTGCTTATATTGATGGTAGTTATAATAAAGGTACCAATACAGTTGGTGCTGGTGGCGTTATCTTCTTGAATGGGTCTAAGAAGACTTTTTCATTTCCTTCTAATGATGAACGATATACATCATTTTGGAATGTAGCTGGTGAGCTACTAGCTGCTATGTATGTTATGAAATATGCCGTTGATCATGGTATTCCAGAATGTTCCCTATATTATGATTATATGGGGATTGAAATGTGGGCTACTAAACGATGGAAACGCAATAATGCACTGACTCAATATTATGCTGCGTTTTATGACTCTATAAAAGACCGTGTGCGCGTACACTTTCACAAGGTGGCTGCTCATACGGGCGATACATATAATGAAATGGCTGATGTACTAGCCAAACAAGGTGCGGGAATTTAACTTTCTCAGAAAGGAGGGTGTTATGAATATATGTGTTACAGGCGGAGCCGGTTTCATTGGTTCCCATCTAGTTGATCGATTAATTGAATTGGGGCACAATGTGCTCGTTATAGATAATTTATCTACAGGTATGCGTTCTTTTGTACATGATTCTGCTCAATTTATTGAGATGGATGTACGAGATCCAAAATTATTATCTGTATTTGAAGAGTTTAAGCCTTCTATTGTATTTCATGAGGCTGCTCAGACTATGGTTCAATCCTCTATGGAGAATCCAAGTTATGACTGTGATGTTAATTTGTTAGGGCTTATTAATGTACTTGATGCCTGTCGTAAGGTGAAAGTTGAACAATTCTTAATGCCTTCTTCGGCTGCTGTGTATGGGGACTTAGCAGTATTGCCATTGACAGAAGAACTAAGTGGTATGCCATCATCCTTCTATGGTTTGACTAAGCTTACTGCAGAAGGGTATTTACGTATCTATCGTGAAGCTTTCGGGTTAAATACAGTATGCTTTAGATATGCCAATGTATATGGTCCACGTCAAGGTGATGGTGGTGAAGGTGGCGTTATTAGTATTTTCAATCGTTTAATCGTTGAAGGTAAGCCTTTAACCGTATATGGTGATGGCGAACAAACAAGAGACTTCATTTATGTAGAAGATGTGGTAGAAGCTAATATTAAGGCTATGGGCAATACTAGCTGTACAGGTATTTATAACGTGTCTACCAATACGGGAACATCTGTTAATGAGTTGATTACGCGATTTAGATCTATTAGTGGTGCTGATTTTATGGTTCATTATGAAGACGAACGCATAGGGGATATCAAACATTCACGTTTAAGTAATGCAAAGGCAGAACGTGATTTTGGATTTGTAGCTTCCACAACATTAGATGAGGGCTTACAAAAAACATTAGAATATTTTAAAGCTCATCATAAGTAAGGTATATAAGGTTTGGGGACATGAGTGATACACAATTCTGGGTTACTGTAGGGGTATGGAATCTAATTGTATTTAGCATGTATGGATATGATAAGCTATGTGCTATTAAGGGGTATAATCGGATTTCAGAGTTCACACTATTATTTTTAGCATTTGCCTTTGGCGGCCTTGGTGCGCTATTGGGCATGGTTATTTGGCGTCATAAGACTTTAAAGCTCAAGTTTAAACTAGCTATCCCTATTGCATTGTTATGGTCTGTTTATGCAGTGGGGTTTGGTTATGGTTTGTGGGTGAATTGATTGCATAAACTAATATTTTATTCATTGTTTTATGGTATAATGAGTAGAATATTGTACATAAAATGTCAGTGAAGGAGATATTTGATGTTGCGATTACAATCGGGGTTCGAGTTAGATTACGCTAACATATATAATGAAAGTTGCATACAAGAACGAGACGTAAAAAACTTTGAGCGTGCTATACAAAATGTTTGGCGCCACACCAATATTTTACGCTCTACAGGCTTTGAAGAAGGCCATGTTTCCAAGGACGGCTTGCCTGAACCGGTATTGTTTTACCAACTTCCTTATATTTCTGAAGATGGTATTAATACACCTGCAATGCTAAAACGTCTTTATGAATTGAGGGACTATGCTCGCCATAATATTGATACAGTTGTATCTGTAGGTATTGGTGGTTCTTATTTGGGTAGTAAGGTTATTTTTGATGTTCAATGTGGTGCATTTTGGAATAATCTTAGTACGGAAGAACGCAACGGATATCCACGGATGTATTTTGCTGGATTTAACGTAGATGGTGATTATTTATCAGGCCTTATTCGTACCTTAGAGTATCAAGCTCAGAAAAAAGGACCCAACTATAAGGTGATGCTCGTTATCACCTCTAAGTCTGGTTCTACTATCGAACCAATGGCTAATTTCATGATTTTGGAAAAAGCATTACAAGATCTGAATATAAATTATGAAGTAGTAGCTGTTACCGATACGTCTGATGATGAACATCCTACAGTTCTACGTTCTATGGCACTAGAAAATCATTGGAAAACCTATAGTATTCCTTATGGTGTAGGTGGCCGTTTCTCTGTGTTTACAGAGGTTGGTTTTGTAACAGCGGCTCTTGTGGGCTTTGATATTGAGGGGTTCTTAGCTGGTGCAGCTTCAATGGATGCTGCTTGCCAAGAAGAGGATATTTTCAAAAATCCTGCTTTATTAAGTGCATTGCTAAAATATATTGCGTCCGAACGTTATGGTCGTATTATTGAGGTGTTTATGCCTTATGGGGAAGCTCTTCATTCCTTATCTGATTGGTATGTACAGCTATTGTCCGAATCGTTAGGTAAGATGAGTAATACATGCTTACCTTATGGTCGTACACCAGTTGCGGCAGTAGGAACTATGGATATGCATGCTCAAGTACAAGAGCATCAAGAAGGTCGCCTTAATAAGGTCGTTCAATTTATTAAGGTTAAAGAGTGGCAACATAATCTCGTAGTGCCTAATACACATAGTCAATATGAACGATTGCAAGCACTTGGTAATGTAGGCATTTGTGATATTCTCAATATTGCATTAGATGCTAATAGAGAGGCTTTATCTAGTGACAATCGCTTTAATATGACGATAACTGTACCAACATTAAATGCATTCCATTTAGGGGAAATCATGTTTATGCATTGTTGGGCTGTTTACTTTGAATCTATTTTTGCTGGTGTAGACGCTTTCGATCAACCAGGTGTTGAAGTTTATAAACGTCTCATCGGTCCAAAATTGGCTCATGTAAAGGATGGAGAGAATTCATAAGGGGGAACTATGAATATTTTAGTAACAGGTGGGGCTGGTTATATTGGGAGCCACACAGTACGTGCCTTACAACAATCGGGTTATACACCTATTATTGTAGATAATTTATCGCGCGGTCATGTAGAATCAATTCCTGAAGGGGTACAGTTCTACAATATGGATATAGCAGATCTTAAGTTGATAGATATTATGAAAGACCATAATATCATTGGTGTTATGCATTTTGCAGCCCATTCTCAAGTTGGGGAATCCATGGTAAATCCAGCCATTTATTATGAAAATAATGTAGTTGGTTCTTATCACCTCATTGAGTCTGCTCGTACTGCAGGTGTGAAACATTTTGTATTTTCCAGTACGGCTGCTGTTTATGGGGAACCAGAGATAGTGCCAATTCGTGAAGATGCGCCATTGCATCCAACTAATGTATATGGTCGTACTAAACTGATGATTGAAGAAATGCTATCTGATTATAGTGCTATTTATGGTTCTACGTATGTTGCATTGCGTTATTTTAATGCGGCTGGCGCAGATCCGTCTGGTACAATTGGGGAAGATCATCATCCAGAAACTCATTTGATTCCGCTTGTGCTAGATGCAGCTCGTGGTAAAAGAGAGCACATAACTGTTTTTGGTACTGATTATAATACAGCTGATGGTACATGTGTACGCGATTATATTCATGTTAATGATTTGGCTACAGCTCATGTGTTAGCAATGGATTATTTGCGTAACGGTGGTGAATCTCAAGTGTTTAATCTTGGTAGTGGCAATGGCTTCTCCGTTAAGGAAATTATTGAAACTGCTAAAGAGGTAACTGGTATCGATATTCCAGTTCAATATGGTGACCGTCGTGCTGGCGACCCAGGTACATTGATTGCTTCCTCTGAAAAAATTAAAGAATTACTTGGTTGGGATCCTAAATTCAGTAATGTAGCTGATGTTATAAAAGATGCTTGGAAATGGCATACATCTCATCCTGATGGTTTTAAAAGCAAATAAAACAAGAACAAATCCTTTTGATTTGTCAATATAATGAATGACTCTATTAGTCACCTAGGTGACTGGTAGAGTCATTTTTTTGTAGGAATTTAAAAGGACCTCCTAGAATATGTCAGCAGGAGGTGGAATATGAACTTACAAGATTATATACAACGCATTAAATTATGGATTGATAAACAGTATTTTATTATTCGTCACTATAAAATTATTATTTCTATTTTTCTTGTAATTATAGTTGGCGTATTAATCGTTGGTGCTTTATATCCTCACGAAGAAGAACGTGTTCATGTACAACCTAAGCATGTTAATAGTGAGGAAAATAATCAGACCCGATTAAGTTCAAAAGAATCATCAGACGGAGTTTCACATAATAGACAGAAACATCATAACAGTGATGCTATAGAAACGAGAAAAGATGACGATCTAAAAACTAAAAGTGAGGGCCGTTTGTTATATGATGTGAGCAGCGTGGAACGCGGGCATCCTTGGAGAGAGGTTTTTAAAGATTTACCAGATAATGATGTACATGGTAGACATGAAGATACTAAGGATGTAGATGAAGTGGCTGATAGCATTAATGATATGCAAGGGTTTAATAATAGTAAGTACTCAGGCAGGGATACATATAAAGGACGGACTAATAGGTATAAAACCAGGAGAACACAGAATAAGAATAAACACACAGGGGATAAAACCATTAGTGATAGCAGTGATGATTTTACTAATAATCAAATTAATTCAAAGTCTCATAGTAGGTTAAATTCTTCGAGTATGGAACAGCCTGTTGAACTTGTTGGTATTGTTGAGGGCAATGAGATTATTGCTATTTTACGAAAAGGTACAGAGGAGCAAATGGTTACTGTTGGGATGGTTTGGCATGGCGTTACTGTCTCTAATATAAGTGCAAGTGGTGTAGAAATCGTTGAAGGAGGTTCATCACGGTGGTTAAAAATCAATTAGGTAAGGATTGCTTACGTAGTAGAGTGACCATAGTAAGAAAAAAACTATTCAAAGCTAGCATACTACTAAAAATAATTATAATAGTGGTTATGTTTCTATATGCATCATTAGGGGAATCTTCTATAGTATTAGCGAGTAATACAGGGCCAGCAGTAACTACTAATCTAGAAAGCGATAGGGACTCACTAGATAGAGAAATTAGTAATGGTAAATCAAATAATAATAATGACATAGAAAAGGATAACGTAATTAATGAAAAGGGCGAGCTGAGAAAATCAAAAGAATCAATTACGATATCCGTTCGTAATGCTTCTCTAAAAGAAACAGTATTAGGGATTTGTCGGAGTTATCGTATATCTGTTATGGGTGTAGAATCTTTAACAGGTAACATTACGGCTACTGTGCAAGGTGAAACACCAGAGGATCTTATAAAAGAATTAGGAAGGCTATATCATTTTTCCGTTTCAAAACAATATAATACGATTCTTATTGAGCCAGATGACAAAGCACTTGAAAATAGAGAATTATATGTTATAACACCGGAGCATTTGCCAGCAGAGTCTTTAAAAAATATAATGGGCACTGTTGTGAAACATGATAAAATGGCGGTACTTTCAGAACAAAATGAAGTGATTATGCATTTGACCAGTGGAGAGAAACGGCGTGTAGAAACACTGGTTAAAGCAATAGATAAGGAGCCTAAGCAAGTACAATTAGAAGCGACCGTCATTGCTATGGAACAATCTTATGCAAAGGAGCAAGGCATTCGGTGGTCGTGGCTTAGCTTGACAGGACATGGTGAAGATAAAACTAATTCTTACGGGGCCGTTACCTTTGGTAAAACACCCGGTGGTGAAGCCTATAAATTTTTTGTGAAACCCGAGTTGAGTCTTATGGAAAGTTCCGGTAAAGCCGCGCTAATTGCTAAGCCATCTATTATGGCCTTAAATGGTGAAACAGCACATATCTTGATCGGTGAACGTATCCCTGTTATAGAAGAGTCCGAAGTGAATGGCGAACGTAAGCGTTCTACACGTTATGAAGAGGTGGGGATTAAGTTAAACTACACGCCTATTATTACTGGGGATGGCGGTGTAGATGCAAAAATTCACGCTGAAGTAAGTACACCTATCATGGTATCCGAAATGAAAGCTTATAAAATTAGTACGCGGCAAGCACATACAAGAGTGCGGTTACAACCTGGAGAGGTACTCGTTATAGGTGGACTTATGGATAATCGCGATCAACATCAAATTCAAAAAGTACCTATTTTAGGAGATATTCCTTTACTAGGTAAATTATTCCGACATAGTAGAAAAACAAAAGATTCTATAGAGATGCTAATATTAGTTCGGGCAATTGTGGTATAATAAAGGGTAATGATTAGGAGGTTATGAATGGAACGCATTCGAATGATAGGCCTTGGAAAATCATTTGGGGTGCGCCAAGTATTTTCCAATGTGTCTTTTGAGATAAAAGAAGGTGAGCGACTAGCCTTGGTAGGACCTAATGGGGCTGGGAAATCCACCTTGTTAAAATGCATATTAGGCTATGAAGAATTAGATGAAGGCAATGTAGTTAAGTCTCCTGTAGCCAGTATTGGTTACTTACAACAAGATGTAAATCTAGGAGATGATAGTTTAGCTACAGAAATTGAAAAAGCTTGGGCCGATGTCCATGTATTAGAGGAGCAACTAAAAGAACTTACCACGCGTTTGGAGTCTGAAGAAGCTAGTGAATCGGATCTGCAGCGATTGGATTATTTGCAAAATCGTTTAGAATGGCTAGGTGGCTATGATTATGAGCAAAAGACTAAACGTATCATTTATGGACTTGGTTTTACCGATGAGGATTTAGATAAGCCAGCTAGTGCTTTTTCTGGTGGTCAAAAGACTCGCATTAATTTAGCTAAAGCCTTGGTACGCCGTCCAGACTTTTTGTTCTTAGACGAACCTACTAACCATTTAGATATGGACATGTTAGAGTGGCTAGAGGGTTATTTATCTGCCTATCCTGGCGGTATTCTCATTGTCAGCCATGACCGCTATTTCTTAGATCGTATTGTCACTGGTGTTGTAGAACTAGATAACCATAAGGCTACAACCTATCGTGGTAATTATAGCCGCTATATTCAACAACGGGATGAACGTTTGAAAGCAGATATGGTGGCTTATGAGAAACAACAGGAGTACATCAAGAAGACCGAGGCCTATATAGATAAATACCGTGCAGGTATAAAATCTAAAATGGCTCGTGGTCGGCAGTCTCAACTTAACCGTTTAGAACGACTTGATGCACCGGTAACCTCACATCATTTACAATTTTCTTTCCCTCCTGCAGCGATGAGTGCTGATAAGGTTCTTGTGTTAGATCATTTATCAGTAGGGTATGGTGAAAGTCCTATCATTGATGATATATCACTTGTAGTTCGACGAGGGGAATCAGTAGCTCTTATTGGTCCTAATGGAGCAGGCAAATCGACACTCGTAAAAACTATTGTAGGTGAATTATTTCCTGAGAATGGTCACGTAGATATCGGTAATCGCGTACAAGTGGGATACTTCTCACAAGAGCATGAAGAACTACATGATTCTTGGCAGGTAGTAGAAGAGGTTATGAATCACTTTAACTATACTGAAGAGAAGGCCCGTAATGTATTAGGTTCATTCCTATTTAAAGGGGATGATGTATTTAAGCTTGTAGGTGACTTATCTGGTGGTGAGAGAGCGCGTTTAGCATTATTAAAATTATTCCTTCAAGGTGATAATTTCCTTATCTTAGACGAACCGACGAACCATTTAGATATTCCAACGCGCGAAATTGTGGAACAAGCCTTGCAACAATTTGAAGGTACATGTTTTATTATTTCCCATGACAGATATTTCTTAGATCAAGTTTCTACAAAAACTATTGTTTTAGATGATGGAAAAATTACTGAATATCTTGGTAATTACTCGTACTATAAAGAAAAGCTGAAAGAACAAGAAGATTTATTAGCATTAGCTAATGAGCAGAACTCAGAGAGTGATAAAGTTGAAAATAAAGTTGTTTCACTTGATGAACCAGTACTTTCAACATCAGAACCGACAGAGGAACCTCAGAAGAAACCGAATGCATATATGGTGGAAAAACAATTAGCTGAGGTAGAATCTGAAATTGCTCGTTTAGAAGCAACTATGAAGATGTATGAAGTGCAATTGGCTAATCCTGTAGTACAGCAAGATTTAGATGAAATGTCCAAAATTTCCATACAAATTGAATCTACACAAAGTGAGTTAGATACATTGTATGAGAAATGGGAGCGATTATCTGAATAACTTATAATAGTATATATTATTATAGAGTTATTTTAATTGACAAAAAATTAAAAACTCTAATAATATAGATATAGATTTAAAGTTTTATGTTTCAAAGGAAGGGTGTAGCATGAATAAATCCATGTTAAAAAAAGCAGCCATTTTTGGTCTTGCTGGTGTAATGGCAGTTGCTGCTGGTTGTGGCAGTAATAAAGATGCAGGTAATGCAAATAGCAATGAGGCTAAAATTGCATTGTTAACAACAACAACTGGTGGTGCAGCAGCATATGGTGAGTCCATTAAAGCTGGTGCAGAATTGGCAGTAAGCGAAATTAACGCTGATGCAAATGCTGTAAAAATCAACTTATTAGTAGAAGATACTAAAGGTGATAAAAACGAAGCAATTAATGCAATGAATAAAGTAATTTCTAAGGATAAAGTTGTAGCTGTTATCGGCCCAATGTTATCTGGTGAAATGATGGCAGCTGGTCCTGTAGCAAACAAAAGCAAAATCGTAGCTCTTGGTACATCTACAACAGCTGAAGGTATTACAGATATCGGCGATTACATTTTCCGTAATGCTGTACCTGAATCCTTGGCAGTAGATACTGCAATTAAAGAAGCACATAAAACTTTAGGCTTCAAAACTGCAGCTATTATGTACTCCAACAACAATGATCAAATGGTATCTGTAAATAATACAGCTCGTAAAGCATTGGAATCTGAAGGCGTACAAATTGTTGATACTGAAACATTTGCAGATAAAGATACTGATTTCTCTGCACAATTAACTAAGATTCAACAAGCAAAACCTGATGTTATCGTAGTTGCTTCTCTTTACCAAGAAGGCGCATTGATCATGAAAAAAATGCGTGAAATGGGTATGAATCAACCTGTAATTGGTTCCAATGGCTTTAACAGCCCTGAATTCATTAAAATTGCAGGTGCTGCAGCTGATGGTGTTATCGTAGGTACACCTTGGTTCCCTAACAAAGACGATCAAAAGGTAAAAGACTTCCGTAAAGCTTACAAAGATAAATACGGTAAAGAACCAGACCAATTCGCAGCTCAAGCTTATGATGCAGTATACCTCTATGAAGCAGCTTTGAAAAAAGCAGGTTCTACTACAGATCGTGAAAAATTCCGCGAAGCTTTGAAAAATATTGCTGACTTCGTTGGTGTAACTGGTCAATTCAAGTTCAACGAAAAACGCGATCCTTCCATGGAAGTTCAAGTTTTACAAATTAAAAACGGTCAATTTGACGCATTAAAAAAATAAAAGTTGAGGTAATATAGTGTTTTTACAACAATTAGTTAACGGGTTAACCCTCGGTAGCTTATATGCTGTACTCGCTATTGGCTTAACACTTGTGTTTGGCGTTTTAAATATCATCAACATGGCACACGGAGGCATCTTTATGATAGGTGCCTTCGTTGGTCTTTTTATGGTAACTGTTTTTGACGTTAACATTTTTGTAGCCCTTATCGTAGCTATGGCTATCGGTGCTATCCTCGGTTATCTTTTAGAATTTGTGGCGCTTCGTCCACTCCGCAAGAAAAAGGTGTCTCACTTGGCACCACTTATTAGTACCATTGGTGTTTCTATTTTCCTTGAAAGTTTGGCATTATTGCTTTGGGGGCCTCAAACAAGATCTTTCCCACCAGATTATATTGGTGGCCTAATCGACTTTGGAGCTTTCAAAATTTCCATGGTACAAATTATTGGCTTAGGCGTTTCTGTTGTGTTAATGTTAATTCTTAATGTAGTTATTAAGAAAACTAAAATTGGTAAGGCTATCCGCGCTGTATCCATGAGCACTGAAACGGCAGCTTTGTTGGGTATTAATCCAACCATGATTATATCTGTTACTGTTATGATTGCATCTGCCTTAGGTGCTGCTGCAGGCGTATTAGTAGGTTTGTCCTTTAATGCTATTGAGCCTACAATGGGCGTTATCATCGGCTTTAAAGGCCTTGCAGTGCTTATCTTAGGTGGCCTTGGTAATATTACAGGCGCTATGGTTGGCGGCTTCATTTTAGGCGTAGCAGAAATCTTCTCTGTTGCCTATGGCGCATCTACATTCCGTGATGCTGTGGCCTTTGGCCTCATCATCCTATTATTATTCTGGCGCCCACAAGGCTTGTTTGGTTCTAAAGATAAAGGGGGGAGACCATAATGGATTTATTGAACCCGTATTATCTACAGATCGTGATGTTCTTCATCATCAATGCCATCATGGGTATCTCTATTTACTTTACACTTGCAAGTGGTCAGCTTTCTTTAGGGGCTGCTGGCTTTATGAGCGTTGGTGCATACGTAGGCGCTATCCTTTCTTTGAAGGCTGATTTGCCTATCGTTGTAGGCATTATCATTGGTGGCCTAGTTGCCAGTCTTGTAGCCGTTATTATCGGTTTACCAACAACACGTCTTCGCGGTTTATATCTTGCCATTGCTACTCTTGGTTTTGGCGAGGTGGTGCGTGTTATTTTCTTGAACTTGGATATTACTAATGGTGCATTAGGCCTTTCTGGTATTCCATCCATTCCTCAAGAATTAACAAACTTAGCCTATGAACTTGATATCGATGGTTTGATGGGTATTGATGCTGTTGCATGGGGCAACTT
The DNA here is from genome assembly GCF_002959755.1 of Veillonella sp. T11011-6. Taxonomy (GTDB): domain Bacteria; phylum Bacillota; class Negativicutes; order Veillonellales; family Veillonellaceae; genus Veillonella. Next base: position 76,833 of record NZ_PPCW01000001.1, read on the forward strand.
AATGGCTATCATTATCCTATTGGCAATCTTAGTATTGATTATTGCCTTCTGTGTACGCATTAATAATAGCCGCGTTGGTCGTGCCTTTGCAGCGATTAAGGCTGATGATCATGCAGCAGAATTAATGGGGATTAACGTTGTATACTACAAGATGATGGCCTTTATTATTGGTGCTTTCATCGCTGGTATTGGCGGTGGTTTGTATGCTCATATTACAAACTTTATCAATCCTACAGACTTTAGCTACCATAAGGTAGTACAAATCTTATTATTCCCTGTATTTGGTGGTTCTAATGTTGTATGGGGTTCCGTATTAGGCTCCTTTATTCTTACATTATTGCCAGAAGTATTGCGCTTCTTATCCGATTATCGGGACATCATCTACGGTGCATTGCTTGTTATCTTGATGGCAGTTCGCCCAGATGGTATTTTAACAGAATCTATGGTAGATAAAATTAGCCGTAAATTAGGCTTTAAAAAAGCTCCATATATTCCTGAATCACAAGTATTAACAGAACGTTTTGAAGCGTATAAACGTAAACAACAAGAAGAAAAACAAGGATAGGAGGGAACTGAATGCTATTAGAATTAAATGACGTAAGTAAAAGCTTTGGTGGCGTTGCAGCTCTCACCGGTATATCCTTTGGCGTAAAACAAGGCGAAGTATTTGGTGTTATTGGTCCAAACGGTGCTGGTAAGACTACACTCTTTAACTTGATTACAGGTGTATTCCCTGTAAGTTCTGGTGAAATCGTATTTGATGGTATGTCTGTTGTAGGCATTAAACCACATAGAACAGTTGAAATGGGTATAGCTCGTACATTCCAAAATATTCGTCTCTTTGGCAATATGACAGCTTTGGAAACCGTTTTAACAGGTATGCATTGCCGAACAGGTTCTGGTTTCATTGCTAGTTTCTTAAGAACTAAACGCCAACGCATTGAAGAAGAACGTTGTCGTGGCATTGCTTATGAGTTCTTAAAGCTAGTAGGTCTTGAAGAAGATGCTGAAGAGGTAGCTACATCTTTGCCATATGGTAAACAACGTCGCCTTGAAATTGCACGTGCTTTGGCAACGCATCCTCAATTAATTTTGCTCGATGAGCCAGCAGCAGGTATGAACGATAGTGAAACAGAAGCATTGCGCCAATTAATTGGTAAGATTCGCGATCTTGGTATTACTGTTGTCGTAATTGAACATGCTATGGAATTGATGATGAATATTTGTGACCGTTTGGTAGTATTCAACTTTGGTAAAAAGATTGCTGAAGGTACACCTCAAGAAATTCAAAACAATGAGGCTGTAATTGAAGCTTACTTAGGTAAAGAGGAGGCGTAATATGTTAAAGCTAGAAAACATCGTGGCTGGTTATGGACATATTACAGCCTTAAAAGATATTAGTTTAGAAGTGCCTCAAGGCTCTATTGTATCCTTGATTGGTGCCAATGGTGCCGGTAAATCTACAACTATGAAAACCATCATGGGGCTTGTAAAACCAACATCTGGTAAAGTATTATTTGAAGGCCAAGATATTACTGGCCAAAAAACACATCAAATTGTACATGGTGGTATTTCCTTAGTTCCTGAAGGTCGTCAAATTCTTCAAGATATGAGCGTTTATGAAAACCTAGAAATGGGTGCTTATATCCGTAACGATAATGAGATTGAAGCAGATATTAAAAAAGTATTTAAACGCTTCCCAATCCTTGACGAACGTAGTTACCAATTAGGTGGTACTCTATCTGGTGGTCAACAGCAAATGTTAGCTATTGGTCGTGCACTTATGGCACGTCCAAAGCTCTTACTATTGGATGAACCATCAATGGGTCTTGCACCATTAGTAGTAAATGAAATCTTTGAAACTATCAAAGAAATTAGTGCTGAAGGAACTACTGTTCTTTTGGTAGAACAAAATGTACGACAAGCATTGAAAATTGCTGATTACGCGTATGTATTGGAAACAGGTAAAATGGTATTATCTGGTCCAGCTGATGAAGTACGTCATGATCCTCGCGTTATGGAAGCATATTTAGGCGGTCGTGTTGAATAATTAATACCTTAAGTCAGTAGTACTTATCTAAAATTTTAAATAAGGTGTATATACTAGAAAGCTAGTATATACACCTTATTTTTTTGTTTCATCAATAAATTTGATGAGATTTTGATGATTTTGTGAAGCGATGGTGAATTGAGTTTATATATATTTAATTTATTTATCGAAAATAAATGAAAAAATCGGGTGAAATGTGAGTGAAGTGAGTAAAAAAATACCCATGAATAGATGGTGAAATCCTTATATTTACGGGATTCCTTCTTAAAGTTTTGATGAAGTTAGCTCAGAATGGTCTGCGTTTATGGAAGAAAATTTAAAATAATGATAAAATGACTTAACCGATTTTTTAGGATTAATAATCTTAGAAAATAAGTGATGTATTGAGTGGGTTGTATGTAAATCAAAGAGGTAAAGTATGAATAAAAAACAGTATATGATGATGGCAGCATTCTTATGTGCCACAACAACATCTATGGCTGCACCTGTTAATGTAACAACAGAACAGTCCTACAATGCTAAAGCATTACAAACAGAAGGTCATGTACCACTAGAAACGAGTGCATCTGTTGTGAGCTCAGATAAAGAGTATCGTCTACGTCAAGGGGATGAACTAACCATTCAAGTTGTACAACAAGCGGATCTTGGTACACGTAATGGGAACGACATTATGTACACTGTCCGTCCTGATGGATATGTATCATTCCCTATGGTGGGACCAGTAAAAGCAGATGGATTAACCGTCGATGAGTTTACGGCTCAATTACAGCAAGGTCTATCTCGTTACATTATTAATCCAGATATTACTGTAAATGTTACGAAACTTGGTGGTGTTCGTGTGTATGTATTCGGTGAGATTAATAAACCTGGTGCCTATACATTGACTAAGTCTAGTACCGTTATCGATGCTATTGGTGCTGCTGGTAGCTTTAACTGGGATACAGCTAAAAAGAAAATTTACTTGATTCATCAAGATAATCCTGAAAAACCAATTCCTATAAATTTAAATCGTATGTTACAAACTGGAGATATGTCCGAAAACTATATTATGCGTGAAGGGGATGTTCTTTACTTGACTAAAAATAGCCGCATCAACTTTGCTCGTGATATTGCTCCAATCTTGACCGGCGCATACATGGTATCTCGAATCGGCAAAAATTAAGGATAGGGTTTATCTCACATATAAGGGGGCGTTCTTTTGCGTTCATATTTATTACCAGCCATACTGTTTATTGCCGATATTGCGACGATTGTTGTTGTTGCATTTATCAGTTTATTTATTAGATTTGACGGTTATATAGAACCTCGATATATTGATCAAATGGTAGATGCATTGCCATTATTATTAGTTTCATATATGTTGATGTTCTTGGTTATGCACCTATATACGCGCATATGGCGTTATGCAGGGATGAGAGAGGTTTTAGCTGTTTTTGTAGCTACAACTATTGGTACAGCAATCTTTTATTCCTCCATGTTTGCTTTTGGCAAATCTTTACCACGTTCTATCTATTTTATTACATGGTTTTTAACTACCGGTACCGTTGGTATGGGACGTATGTTACTTCATTATGTGGCACTTCATTATAGTAATGGGGACGATGGTGAAAGTGGCCAAGTAAATACACTCATTATAGGTGCTGGTGATGCCGGTGCAACGATAGCTCGTGAAATCGAACGTTATCATAAGCGGTCTCGAAGAATCATTGGGTTTGTTGATGATGATATGTTTAAACATAACCGTCTTATGAATGGCTTTAGAATTTTAGGGAATCGTGAAGATATTCCAATGCTTGTAGCAAGATATAAGGTTGAAGAAATTATCATTGCCATGCCATCTGTAAAGCGCGATGTCATTCGTGAGATTATGGAAATCTGCTCTCCTCTTAAATGTAAGATTAATACATTGCCGGGGATGTACCAGTTACTAGATGACGAAGTCCTTGTATCCCATCTTCATCCTGTTTCTATCGAGGACTTATTAGAGCGTGATGAAATTCATCTCGATACATCTAAGGTGGAACCATATCTTAAGGATAAAGTAGTTCTTGTTACTGGTGCAGGTGGTTCTATTGGTTCTGAAATCTGTCGTCAAGTACTGCGGGTAAAACCTAAAAAACTATTGTTACTAGGACATGGTGAAAATAGTATTTATCTTATTCACCAAGAGTTGCGATCCATTGTACCTGAAGGGACTTTGGTTCCCATTATTGCTGATATTCGAGATAAAAATCAGTTAGACCAAATTTTTACTGACTATGAACCAGATGTAGTATTCCATGCTGCAGCTCATAAACATGTACCACTTATGGAAATCCAACCAATTGCAGCGGTGCTAAATAATATTTATGGTACTCGTAATGTAGCAGATGTAGCAGGGGCACATGGTGTTGAACGTTTTGTTATGATTTCCACAGACAAGGCGGTAAATCCAACAAGTGTCATGGGTGCTACGAAGCGAGTGGCAGAAAAGGTTGTACTTGGTATGAATCATAAGTACGATACAAAGTTTATTACCGTTCGCTTTGGTAATGTTCTTGGTAGTCGAGGTTCTGTTATTCCATTATTCCGTAAACAAATTGAAGCTGGCGGCCCTGTAACTGTTACAGATCCCGAAATGACTCGTTACTTTATGACTATTCCAGAAGCAAGCCAACTTGTTTTACAAGCTGGTGCTATGGGGAATGGTGGTGAAGTGTTCTTATTAGATATGGGTGAACCAGTGAAAATTGTTGATTTAGCAAAGAATATGATTCGTCTTTCTGGATATGAGCCTGATAAAGATATTCGTATTGAATTTACTGGCTTACGTCCAGGTGAAAAGCTATATGAAGAATTATTAACTGCTGAAGAAGGCACTAACACAACTACACATAAGAAGATTTTTGAAGCTGCATTAGAAGATGTAGACCAAGAATGGTTAAGTGGTGAAATCGAGCGCTTTGAAACGTGTAAATCTGATTTGGATGTAATCAATGTATTACAAGATATCGTCCCAACATATCATCCAAATCATAATGTATAACAATTTAATTATAATCATTTATTCAAAACTGTAATCTACGTGAGAGGGAGATATACAGTACATATTCCTAAAAGGGAGAGACCCTGTTGTTTGTAAACTTTCACAGAAAGGGGTATATGGGTGGAACAAATTATTGATTTAAAAGAGGTCGGTAGAGTCCTCGTTAAACGGCGCCGTAAAATTATCAATGTAACGGTTGCTTGTATTGTATTAGGTGGTGCATATAACCTGTTAGCACCATCTACCTATCAATCTACATCTATGTTGCGCATTAAACAATCTCAAGGTTTAAGTAACTCTGTATTATCAAGTGCTAATGGTTATTCTGATTCTATGGCACGTCAATTGATGAATACAGATGCAGAAATTTTAAAGAGTCGTAATGTTGTAGAACCTGTTATTTCCGCTATTGAAGATCCAGAGGGAACAGGTAAAGCACCTACATACGAAGAGTTTGTTAAAACGCGTATCGAAACAAAACCATATAAAGAAACTGAATTATTACAAGTTAGTGTAACTGGTAAAAGTCCAGAACAAGCACAAGAGGCTAATCAATTATTAATTGATACATTCTTAAAGCGCTTAGCAGACATTTCACATGTTGAGCAACGGACGACACGTGAGTTCTTGCAAAAACGCGTAGTAACTGCAAAAGAAGAATTGGAGCAAGCAGAAAAGAAATTGCAACAATTCCAAGTGGATAATAAGGTTTACTCCACCGCAGATCAAATGAAGGGATTAACGGATAAGATTACCCTTATCGATCGTGAGAAAGCTCAAAATCAACTTGATTTAGAAACAGCGCAAGCAGCGTTGGGCAGTATTAATGAGCAATTAGGTTCTGCTGGTAAAAGTATTGCTGATAGTGCTACTGTTCAGGCTTATAAAGGTCAACTAGCCGATTTAGAATCTCGTAGGGCTTCCTATGTTGGCAAATATACTGATGAGCATCCTGCGATGAAAGAACTTAACCAACAAATTGAAGAAGCAAAAAGCGGCTTAAATGCTGAGATTAATGCTATTGCAACCCAACAAGCACCATCTAGCAATTCTGCTCAACAAGGTTTGTTGGCCGATAAATTCAGAAATGAAGCGGCTTTAGCCGTAGCACAAGGTAAAGAGTCTACATTGGCTGAACTTGATAAAGAAAACGAAGAGGCTATGAAAAACCTACCAGAAAAAGAACGTGGTTATATTCAAGCCAAACGTGATGTAGATGTAGCACAAGATATTTACGAAATGCTATCAAAACGCTTAGAAGAAGCCAAGGTAGCAGAAGTAATGGTGCCAAATGAAGTGCAAATCGTAGATGCTCCTACATTGCCAGAAAAAGCTATTGCTCCTCGTAAAGTACTTATTTTATTAGGCTCTGCAATTTTAGGAATTATTCTTGGTTGCCTTTACACATTGGGTCAGTTCTTCTGTAATCGCAAGGTTCAATCCGTACAAGAAATCAATGAGATTCTTGGTATTGAAAACTTAGGTGTCATTCCAAATCATGAAGAAAAGGAATATGAAGAACCTAGTAATCGTATCGTAGCATTGTGGCGCAAAGTGAGAGGTTAATATGATAAGACTAATTTCTAATGAACGTGGTGATACACTGCTAGTAGAGGCATATCGTACATTGCGCAGCAATTTACAATACGTATGCAATCAACATAAAAGTAAGATAATTTGTATTACAGCTGCTACTAGTGGAGAAGGTACCTCTGAGGTGGCGGCCAATACGGCAATAGCTCTATCAAAGAATAATAATAAAGTTCTTTTAGTAGATGGTAATTTACGTAATCCAGTACAGCATGTAGCATTCAATGTACAAAATAAAGGTCTTACAAATGCAGTTATCATGGATGAAGATTTGACGATTCATCGTAATATAATTCCTCATTTGGATGTGCTTACTGCGGGCGAGATAGTTGAGCATCCTTCTGAAGTAGTAGATTCTAGTAAGTTATCTACAATTTGGGAATATATTCGCGATGAATACGATGTGGTTATCATTGATACACCGTCTGTATTAGATGTTACGGATGCTATTGTATTAGCGGAAAAATCCGATGGCGTTATGCTTGTTGTTAAAAATGAAGTAGCTAGTCCTAAAGATCTAATAGAAGCAAAAAAACGACTGACTCAGGTTGGTATTCCTCTACTAGGATCCATCGTAATTGATGCGTAATAGTAATTAATATAAATTTGATTTGATAAATCAAGCGTATCCATAAGGTACAGAAAGTCATGAGGTGATTGTATATGAAAATTAATTTTTCCCCTCCCGATATTACAGAGTTAGAAATCAATGAAGTTGTAGAAGCCTTAAAAAGTGGTTGGATTACAACTGGTCCGCGCACAAAAGAATTAGAGAAAAAGATTGCGGTACAGTTAGGTACACCTAAAGCTGTTTGTTTAAACTCTGCTACCGCGGCGCTTGAGATGTCTCTTCGTGTATTAGGTATTGGCCCCGGCGATGAAGTAATTACTAGTGCTTATTCCTATACAGCTAGTGCAAGTCCTGTTGTTCATGTGGGAGCTACACTAGTTCTTGTTGATACCCAAAAAGATTCATTTGAAATGGATTACGATGCAGTGGCTCGTGCTATTACGCCAAAAACAAAAGCTATTATCCCCGTAGATATTGCTGGTGTCCCTTGTGACTACGATCGTTTGCGTTCCATTGTAGAAGAAAAGAAATCTCTCTTTACACCATCTAATGATATTCAAAAAGCATTGGCACATATTCCTATTGTAGCGGACTGTGCACATTCCTTTGGGGCCTCATATAAAGGTACACCAACAGGTAATGTAGCTGATTTCAGCAGTTTTTCCTTCCATGCAGTAAAGAATTTTACAACTGCTGAAGGTGGCTGTGCTACATGGAGACACATAGATGGTATTGATGATGAAGCTATTTATAAGCAATTCCAATTGTTATCTTTGCATGGTCAAGATAAGGATGCTCTTGCTAAAACAAAAGCAGGCGCTTGGGAATATGATATTAAAGGTACCTATTATAAATGTAATATGACTGATATTATGGCAGCTATTGGGCTCGCTCAATTTGAACGGTACCCAAAACTGTTAGCACGTCGTAAAGAAATCATCGGTGCTTATGATGCGGCGTTTAAGGATTTACCGGTTACATTATTACATCACTATACGGATGATCATCAAAGCAGTGGACATTTATATTTAGTACGACTAGATGGTCGAGATGCTGAATATCGCAACAAGGTAATTGAAGCTATGGCTGAAGCTGGCATTGCAACGAATGTACATTACAAACCAATTCCGATGCATACGGCTTACAAGAATTTAGGATTCACTATTGATGATTATCCAAATGCTTATAATCAGTTTAAAAATGAAATCACATTACCTCTTCATACATTGCTAACAGATGAAGAAGTTAAATATATCATTGAAACATTTAAAAGGATTATTACCGAATGCTAGTAAAAAACTTTCACGATCTCCCAAAAGAGCTGCAGTGTGAAGCTGTACGTCCTTATTTTGAATTGTTAAATCAAAAGCGTGGGAGCCTTTTATGTAAAAGTATTTTTGACCGCCTTATGGCCGCAGGAATGCTCATTATATTGAGCCCTGTATTCCTTGTGTTAGCCATTATGATTAAACGGGATAGCGAAGGAGAGGTTTTCTTTCGTCAAACACGGGTTACACAGTATGGCCGTACCTTTGGCATCTATAAATTCCGCACAATGGTAAAAAATGCAGAATCATTAGGTGCTCAAGTGACATCACAAAATGATATGCGCGTTACTAAGGTCGGAAATATGCTTCGTAGTTGTCGTCTTGATGAATTGCCTCAGCTTATCAATATTCTTTTAGGCGATATGAGCTTTGTCGGCACAAGACCAGAAGTGCCTCGCTATGTGGCGGCTTATACCGATGAAATGAAGGCAACCCTATTATTGCCAGCTGGTGTAACTAGTGTGGCAAGCATTGCTTATAAAGATGAAGATCAACTTTTACAAAATGCTCAAAATGTTGATGAAGTCTATATTAATGAGGTATTACCAGGCAAGATGGCTTGGAATTTAAAGAGTATTAAAGAATTTTCTTTTCTACAAGATATTAAAACGATGGTTGATACAGTATTAGCTGTATTACGTTGAAAGAGGTCCCTATGAGTACATCTATGACAAAGGAAATACAAGAAAAAGAGCTTACTATGTTGCTGTACTTTAAAGAGTTTTGTGACAAACATAATTTGCGCTTTTATCTCTGTGGCGGTGGCCTCATTGGGGCGATACGTCATAATGGCTTTATCCCTTGGGATGACGATTTAGATTTATTTATGCCCCGTCCAGATTACGAAAAATTAGCTGAATTATGGCCTAAGTATGCAGATACAGAACGGTATACATATTGTCGAACTGATCGAAATCATATTTATCATGATGCAGGTGCTTCTATTCGAGATAACAACACGACATTTATTAATCGTCATAGTATGCACGAAGATATTTGTCACGGTTTAGCTCTTGAAATCATGCCTATTGATGGATGTGCACCAGGAAAAATTAGTCGTACACTGCAATTGATGTGGGCCATGACCTTTGCACTTTTTAATGCTCAACGATTGCCTGATAATAAAGGACCGATGTATCGTGCATTAGCAGGATGTATTTACAAGGTATTTTCTAGTCAGTCGTTACGTTATCATATTTGGCGTTTTGCGGAAAAGCAAATGACTAAATACGATTTCAATACGAGTAAGGAGTGTACTGAATTAATTGGTAGTTTGAAGGGTATGAAGCTGCGTCATCCTCGAGAAGACTTCGAATCTGTTGTATATAAGGATTTTGAAGGTCATCAAATACCAGTTATGAAAGGGTATGAAAGATATTTACGTCTCATTTGGGGCGATTATATGCAACTACCACCAGTAGAACAGCGCGTAGCTAAACATGATGCTGTATTTGCTGATTTGCATACACCTTACAAGGAGTATAGAGGCATACATTATGCCAAAAACGAAGCTTAACCTTAAGGAGGGCCTATGAAACGAATAGCAGTAATCTTTGCGGGTGGCGTAGGTGCTCGTATGAATAACAGCAAGACGCCAAAACAGTTTCTTGAATGGAACGGTAGACCTATTTTGATTCAAACTTTAGATGTATTTGAAGAAACGGACTTAATTGATGGCATTGTTCTAGCCTGCAAAGCAGAGTGGATTGATCACACCAAGAACCTCATCAAAGAGGCTGGGTTACAAAAGGTTCTATCCATTGTTCCAGGTGGAGAAAGTGCTTTAGATTCTCAATATAATGGATTGGCAGAAGCGAAGTGTTTATTTCCTAATGAAGATGTTACTGTATTGATTCACGATGGTGTTAGACCGCTTGTAGATAAGGAAACAATAGAGAGAAATATCGAATCTGTAGAAACAAAGGGGTCTGCTATCACTGTTACACCTGCTATTGAAACCGTTATGGTTACGGATAATGGTTCTATCAATCGTATTTTAAATCGCAGTGAATGTCTTATGGCAAAAGCACCTCAAAGCTTTAAACTAGACGATATTCTATCGGTTCATGATCGAGCAAAAGTAGAAGGTATCCATGATTTTATCGATTCTGCGTCCATGATGATGCATTATGGTTACACATTGTATCCAGTATTAGGGGAGACAGAAAATATAAAAATTACGACACCATCTGATTATTATATGTTCACAGGTATTATAAAGAACCGTGAATTAGGAGGATTACAAGATGAGTAATTCCGTTATTAAACGCGAGTTAGCAGCTTTACTACAAGATAAAGAGCACTTTGATTTCCTCCGCCATCAGCGTATTCTCGTGACAGGCGCGACGGGACTCATTGGCTCTATGTTTATAAAACTGCTTATACTTGCCAATGAGACATATAATCTGGATATAAAGGTAATAGGCCATGTTCGTAGTCATGACAAAGCACAGGCTATTCTAGGTGATTATTTAGATAATGATTCTATTACACTTATCGATGGTTCTTTAGAATCTATTGATGTGCCTTGTGACTATATTTTACATGGTGCAGCACCAACACAATCTAAGTTCTTTATGGAGCATCCTGTAGAAACGATTCGTACTTCGATTCATGGTACGGAAGCTATGCTTGAACTAGGCCGTCATAAAACGGTAAAGAAACTTGTATACCTATCGAGCATGGAACAGTATGGTGTTCCTTATGAATCGGGACAGGTGATGACTGAAGAGCGATTAGGATATTTAGATCACTTAAATGTGCGTAGCTCTTATTCTGAAAGTAAAAGATTATGTGAGTGTTATTGTAAATCGTATGCCGTAGAATTTGGCGTTCCAGCTGTTATAGCTAGATTGGCTCAAACTTTTGGACCTGGTGTTCCTGTTTCAGATAATCGCGTATTTATGCAATTCACTAAGAGTGCTCTAAAAAATGAAAATATTGTACTTCATACAAAGGGTGATTCTATGTCTAATTATTGCTATATTACTGATGCATTAACGGGCATTTTAACCCTTATGAAGGATGGAGAAGCTGGTGAAGCATACAATGTCTGTCATGATGAGGAAACTCGCTCCATAGCTAGCATTGCTCATTTAGTAGCGACCCATGTAAGTCATGATAAGAGTGAAGTCATTTTTGATATTCCAGAAGATGTACAAGGCTTAGGCTATGCGCCGACAGTGCACATGTTCTTAAGTTCAAAAAAATTAAAGTCCTTAGGATGGCAGCCTAAGGTAACAATGGCGCAGGCTTATGTAAGACTTGCAGAATATATCCAAGAGGAAAGCCTATGAAAAAGGAAATAATCATTGTTACTATCTCCCTTGGTAATGATGGAGCTGAACGAATTTTAACAGAGTTAGCTCGTCAATGGGTGCATGATGGTCATCATATTACGGTCATCCAAACTAGTCCCAATTGTTATGGTAATGAATATGCCTTAGAAAATGGGATAGAGCAAATTGAAATTCATACCACAAGTTCTAATAAAGTGATTCGCTTTATGCAGGAAATAAAAGAGCTAATTAAGATTTTAAAGACTAGACCGAATGCTACATGTTTATCATTCTTGTCTGCATCTAGCTTTATATTGGCTATTAGTTCCTGGTTTGTAAAGAATCGCATTGTCTTTTCAGAACGAAATAATCCGCGTAAGGTACCTATCGGTTGGCATCAACAAGCGCTGCGTAATTTTGCTTTTCGCTTTGCTGATGCCTTAGTATTCCAAACGGAAGATGCACGTTCATATTTTCCTGAATCTGTACAAAAGCGTGGTGTTATCATTCCGAATCCTATTAATGGTAAATTGCCACCACCAATTGAGGGAGAACGGGAAAAGACGATCGTTACAGCATGTCGCTTGCATCCGCAAAAGAATTTGCCTATGATGATCAATGCATTTAGTATGCTATCAGATGAGTTTCCAGAGTATAAACTCGTTATTTATGGGCAAGGCGTTTTAGAGGATGAACTACGAGCTCAAATAAAATCTCTTAATTTAGAGGATAGAATTTTATTGCCTGGCTTTGCTAGTAATATTTTAGAGAAGGTCGCACCTTGTTCTATGTATGTTTCATCATCTGATTTTGAAGGTATTTCAAACTCTATGCTTGAAGCGCTAGGCATGGGCTTGCCTACAGTTGTTACAGACTGTCCAGTAGGTGGGGCTCGTATGGTCATAACAAGTGGAGAGAATGGTATCTTGGTGCCTGTAGGAGATATACAGGCTATGTATGAAGCCATGCGTAGCGTTCTAAAAGATCCTGCACTAGCAGCTAAACTTTCACAAGAAGCCATTAAGGTGCGTGACAAATTCCCACTATGCAAAATTGCTAAACGTTGGTTAGATGTTTTATGAGTTGTAAGGAGGAGAACCATTGAAGTTAAATATTACGGCTATTGCTGACCGCATGATATGGTTCATAACTCTAATTTTTTTAGTGTTGTCGTTGACCATTTCCTTTGCCCTTGGCGATGCGAATTATGGTGCCTATGTATTATTTGTATGCCTATTTGGACTTATTATTTGTTATCTCATTCGAGAGCGGGGAGTTATTAAATTTAGGCTTACCTGGATGCATGGTTATATGCTCCTCTTCATTGGAGCCTGTTATCTGAGTACTATTAATGCTATAGAGCCATCTGTAGCACTCAGTCGAAGCTTTGATATCGTCAAAATATTCTTTATGCTTATCATTTTATACATGTGTTATCAAGATAAAACATCAGTGGACACATTATTAAAAATTGGTATGTGGACTGGTTATATAGTTTGTTTTTACACGGTATATTTCTATGGCTTAGATTACTTTATTATGGTTTTGTCATCTTCTGCACGAATTGCAAATGATGCATTAAATGCGAATACTGTAGGTTTATTAGGTGCCAATGCTATCGTTATGACATTGTATTACATGTTATACGATCGACCTCGTTGGTGGAATATTATAGCCTTACCTACATTGGGGATTCTAGCAGCTACTGGTAGTCGTAAAGCGTTAGTATTTGTTGTTGTTGGTACAGTATTACTATTTGTATTTAAAAGTTTACGTAGTGCCAATGTAGTAAATTCTATTGCTAAGATTATTGGCTCATTGTTAGCTCTTACTATCATTGGTATTGCAGTTCTACAATTACCTATGTTTTCAGAGGTTCTGGATCGTATGTCGAGTATGGTGGATGCTTTCTCCGGTACTGGTGGTGATTCATCTACCATTATTCGTTTAGCCTTGGTTGATATAGGGTGGGATTTATTTTATCAATCGCCCATCACTGGGGTGGGGGTAAATAATCCATCTGTACTTACCTATTTTTTATATGGTAAAGAGAATTATTATTTACATAATAATTATATTGAACTATTAGCAGGTACAGGGGTAATCGGCTTATTGGCGTATTACTCAATGTATATATACATTGCCTATAACTTAATTCGTTATCGGAACTTTCATAGTAATGAATATGTAATGGTACTGATTTTGTTCCTTTCTCAAATCGTTATGGATATGGGCATGGTTTCTTATGAAAGTAAGAGTACATATTTTTATATGATGATGTTTTATTTAGAGGTGCAATTGCTCCGGAAAGGACGTAAAAATGAAGCTCAGCAAGTTGTGTAAAGTTGGCATGTCCTTTTTAACAAAACCTTACTATCGCACGAGAGTATTGATCAAATTAGGTTATTATGACTCTTTAACTGATGAAGAGTTTTTAAAGAAGGTATTTCCTAAATACATGGGATATCCTTTAGATCTTGAGAACCCCAAAACTTTCAGCGAAAAGTTACAATGGCTAAAGGTTAATTACAGAGAGCCTATACAAACGGTCATGGTAGATAAGCATGAGGCTAAAGATTTTATAGCTCACCGTGTAGGTGATCAATATATAATTCCCACCCTTGCTGTTTGGGACTCCGTAGAGGATATTGACTTTGATGCGTTACCTAATCAATTTGTGTTGAAGTGTACACATGATAGTGGGGGCATCGTTATTTGTAAAGATAAGTCATCCCTTGATCGGGAAGCAGCCAAAGCTAAATTAAGAACATCCCTAAAACGGGACTATTCACGTATTGCTAGGGAGTGGCCTTATAAGGAGGTTCCTCGTCGGATTATCGCAGAGGAATACTTATCTGAATTAGGTAGCAATGAAATCTTAGATTATAAGATGTATTGTTTCCACGGTGAACCAAAGATGACTGTAGTTTGTTCCGAACGTTTTTCTAAAACTGGAACGCGCATGAACTTCTATGATATCGATTGGAAACCTATGGGAATTCATTTTGGTCATTATCCGCCATTGCCAACAGAGTTCCCGAGACCTGAAACATATGATGAGATGTTAAGACTTGCTACGGAACTTAGTAAAGACTGCCCGTTTTTACGTGTTGATTTCTATGAAATAAAGGGACGACTTTATATTGGAGAGTTAACGTTCTTCCCTGGTGCGGGATTAGAACAGTTTCGTCCTATATCAAAAGATTATGAATTGGGAGAGTGGTTACACCTTGAGACTGTACATCGGAGCTGATTTTGTCCCTACGGATATAAACAGAGAATTATTTGAAACTGGTAATGTAGAAGCTTTAGTTGGTAAAGAATTATTAGGACTCTTTAAGCAATCTGATTTAAATGTGTTTAATCTAGAGGTTCCCTTAACTGATGCATCTACACCGATTGATAAATTTGGTAATAATTTAAAGTCTCCTACGAAAACAATATACGGTTATAAGGCTTTAGAACCTATATTTTTAACATTGTCTAATAATCACTCCTTAGATCATGGTGTAGAAGGATTAACTACTACACTGGAGTTATTAAAAAAGCATGATATTAAAAATGCAGGTGCTGGTGCTAGTGTAAAAGCAGCTAAAAAGCCATTTATCTTTGAAAAAGAAGGTATACGTATAGGATTTTACCTATGTGCAGAACATGAGTTTACAGTTGCTTCTTGTCATACAATGGGGGCTAATCCATTTGATGTATTAGAGAGCTTCGATGATGTAGAAGCTTTAAAGAAAACTTGTGATTATGTTATCGTCCTATATCACGGTGGGAAGGAGTTTTATCGCTATCCATCGCCAATGTTACAAAGATATTGTAGAAAATTTGTTGATAAAGGGGCAGACCTTGTAATTTGCCAACATAGTCATTGTATAGGTTCTCGTGAGGACTATGGTAAGGGGACTATTATTTATGGCCAAGGTAACTTTATCTTTAACTCCGAATCCTATATACATCATAAGGAGTTTGTAAAAGATTCCTTATTGATCAGTGTGGAGGCTACAAAGGATACCTTTATTGTATCTGAAGTGCCAATTCGTGGTACCGAAAGAGGCACTCGTTTGGCTACTGAATCAGAAGCCCTTGAAACATTGACGGAATATAAAAAGCGAAGTGAAAATATTAGAGATGCTCATTTTGTAGCTCAAGCATATAAGGATTTTGCTGATACTCATGTAAAGCGATATTTGCGTGAATTTTTAGGTAGATCTTTTATTATCCGCGCAATAAATGGATTATTTGGACGAAAATTAATGCAACTTATTTTAGGAAAAACAAGTTATTTAGCAATTCAAAATTACTTGGAATGTGAAGCTCACCATGAATTATTCTTGCGGGGCATTAAGAATATCAATAAAAAATAATGGATACAAAAATAGTAGCTGCTGCTAAATGGTCTGTCATAACAGAGGTTTTAGCAAAGCTTATTACACCACTAACAAATATAATATTGGCCCATATGCTAGCACCTACGGCATTTGGGATATTGGCAACAATTATGATGGTTATATCCTTTGCAGAAATGCTAGCTGATGCGGGATTCCAAAAGTTTCTTGTACAGCATGAGTTTCAAAGTGATAAAGAGAAACAGGAGGCTACAGATGTAGCTTTTATTGCTAACTTAGTTCTTTCTCTACTCTTATGGGGAGCTATTATAGTCGGTCGTGATGAACTGGCTGTATTAGTTGGAAATGATGGATTAGGCATACCGTTGGCCATAATGGGGGCCATGATTCCGCTCTCTGCTTTCAGTAGTGTACAAATGGCCTTGTATAGACGGGACTTTAATTTTAAGTTTCTTCTTAACATTCGGCTCATCACAATTCTGACTCCTATATTGATATCCATACCTATGGCGCTCATGGGATATGACTATTGGTCTTTAATCGCTGGTATGTTAGGGGCTCAGTTATTTACGGCTTTGGCTTTATTGAAGAGTAGGAAAAATCAAATCCATCTCTTCTTTAGTTCTCGAGTCTTTATGAATATGTTTAGTTATAGTGCATGGTCATTGGCTGAAGCATTTTCTATTTGGCTTACCGCATGGGTGGATACCTTCATTATTAGTCGCTTTTTAGATGCCTATTATTTAGGGATATACAAAATGCCTATGGCTATTGTTACAACTGTTATGGCCATGGCTACTTCATCTTTAGCGCCTGTATTATTTGCCGCTTTAAGTCGAGTTCAACAGGATGAACAGGCATTCTCAAATACATTCTTTACCTTCCAACGCTATATGGCTCTTTTTTTAGTACCTATAGGGATAGGCTTGTTTGTATTCCAAGACTTTGTTGTTGATCTCTTATTGGGACCACAATGGAAGTTAGCAGGTATTGTATTGGGATCTTGGGCCTTGAGTTCCGCTATTATGACAGTAACAGCGAATTTGATTTCTGAAGTATTCCGTGCAAAAGGAGTTCCTAATTTATCATTCTGGACTCAAATATTACATTTAGTTGTATTAATACCAGTCATTTATATTTGTATTCAGTATGACTTTAGTACATTTGTCTATGCTCGCTCAATAGTACGCATGGAAATGTTAATGGTTGCCATGATTTTCTTAGCATTATTTATACATATGAGTGCTCTTCGGGTAATTACTAATATAGGTGTATATCTAATTACCGCATCTATTGTTGGTGCTCTTGCATATAGTATTTTACATTTATATGATGCGGTGTGGTGGACTATAGCTTGTATGATTTTATGCGTTGTATTGTATGTAGTTATCTTATATCTCATACCATCTGAGCGCACTATTATCACTTCTGGCGTTGATAAAGTATTAAGTAAAGTAAGACGCTCATAATTGACAGAACTATGAAAGGAGTACATATGCTTTCAAAAAATGTAGACTTAAACAATACGGTGATCCTTGTAACGGGAGCCGCTGGATTTGTAGGGGCTAATCTCGTTATGTCCCTGTTATCTGAAGCAGAAGGAACTCAAATTATCGGCATAGATTCTGTTAATGATTACTATGACGTGGCTTTAAAGGATTATCGTTTGCAACAAATTGACGAGATGAGCAAAGATAATAAAAATACGTGGATCTTTAAAAAAGGTAATATTGCAGATAAGGCCTTTGTTGAAGAAATCTTCTCTACCTATAAACCACGTGTTGTTGTTAACTTAGCAGCACAGGCGGGTGTACGTTATTCTATTACAAATCCCGATGCGTATATCGAGTCTAATATTATTGGTTTCTACAATATATTAGAGGCTTGTCGTCATTCTTATGATAATGGTGAAAGCGGAGTAGAGCATTTAGTTTACGCATCATCTTCTTCTGTATATGGTGCGAATAAACAAATTCCATACTCTACAGAGCATAAAGTAGATAACCCTGTTTCTCTGTATGCAGCTACTAAAAAATCGAATGAATTATTGGCTTATTCGTATGCCAAGTTATATAACATCCCTAGTACGGGGCTTCGTTTTTTCACTGTGTACGGTCCTGCAGGTCGTCCAGATATGGCATACTTTGGCTTTACTAATACGTTGCGGAGCGGTGGTACTATAAAAATCTTTAACTATGGTAACTGTAAACGTGACTTTACCTATATCGATGATATAGTAGAGGGCGTATCTAAGGTTATGTGTGCGGCTCCAGAACGTCGCAACGGTGCCGATGGTTTACCAGTTCCTCCGTATGCTATTTATAATATTGGCAATAGTCATCCTGAAAATCTTCTAGATTTTGTGCGTATTCTTTCAGAGGAATTAGTTGCTGCTGGCGTATTACCAGAGGATTATAATTTTGAAGACCATAAAGAATTAGTGGCGATGCAACCAGGCGATGTACCTGTTACCTATGCAGATACAAGTGCTCTAGAAGAAGATTTTGGATTCAAGCCAAATACATCTTTACGGGAAGGGTTACGGAAATTTGCTATATGGTATAAAGAGTTTTACATGACGGAGGGCAAATAAATGAAGATTGCAATTGCTGGTACAGGCTATGTAGGCCTTTCAAACGGTGTTTTATTAGCACAACATAATGAAGTGGTGGCCCTCGATATTATCCCTGAAAAGGTTGAAATGCTAAATCGCAAAGAGTCGCCTATTGTAGATGCGGAATTGCAGGAGTATTTAGCTACTAAGAAGTTAAACTTTAAAGCTACATTAGATCCTGTAGAAGCTTTTAAAGGTGCTGAGTATGTTATTATTTCAACGCCTACTAATTACGATCCTCAAAAGAACTTCTTTGATACCTCTTCTGTAGAACAAGTTATTAAAACCGTATTAGATATTAATCCAGATGCTATTATGATTATTAAGTCAACTGTGCCCGTTGGGTATACAGTTCAAATGCGTAAGGAATTTAACACAGAGAATTTGATTTTCTCTCCAGAGTTCTTACGTGAAGGTAAAGCTTTATATGATAATTTACATCCTTCCCGTATTGTGGTAGGGGAAGATTCTGAACGGGCCCGTTGTTTTGGTCAACTCTTAGCTGATGGTGCCATTAAAGAAAATGTGCCTCAATTGTATACAGATTCTACAGAAGCAGAAGCTATTAAATTGTTTGCCAATACCTATTTAGCATTACGTGTGGCCTACTTTAATGAGTTAGATTCTTATGCTGAGGTTCGTGGCCTTAATACAAGCCAAATTATTAATGGCGTTTGTTTAGATCCTCGCATTGGAGACTTCTATAATAATCCATCCTTTGGTTATGGTGGGTATTGCTTACCAAAAGATACTAAGCAGTTATTAGCTAACTATAATGATGTTCCACAAAATTTAATCTCTGCTATTGTAGATGCTAATAGAACTCGTAAAGACCATGTTGCAGATGTTATTATAGGGAAAAATCCAAAAATTGTTGGCATTTATCGCTTGACGATGAAAATGAATTCTGATAATTTTAGAGCATCTGCAATTCAAGGTGTAATGAAGCGTATCAAGGCAAAAGGGATTGCCGTCGTTGTTTATGAACCGACTCTTGATGCAGAAGATTTCTTTAATTCACCTGTTATCCGTAACTTTGAAGACTTTAAACGTGTTAGTGACGTTATAGTGGCTAATCGTTGGGATAAGAGTTTAGAAGATGTGAAGGATAAAGTTTATACAAGAGATATTTTTGACCGCGATTAAGATAGATATGTATTATGGCGTTTAGGAGTGTAATATGAAACGTTGGATACTATATATTCTATTAGGTCTAATTGTATTTTTTATATGGGATAATTCGATGCAAAATGGCGGATCTTCAGATGGATTTAGCTTGCTCTTTGCAGAGACCTTTGCTCCTATAGTAAATAAGTTAGGCTTTCATGGAAATATATGGACCTTGAATAGGATTGTTCGAAAGTTAGCCCATCTCACAGAGTTTACAATCCTTGGTGGTGTTTTATATACGATTCTACGTCGATATATTACATACGGTACCGTAATAAAGACCATAGGTTTAGGCATGTTGATAGCTGGTCTTGATGAATTTATACAATTGTTCTCACCAGGGCGTAGCTCTCAGATTTCTGATATTTTGATTGATACTGTTGGTGTTGTTATTGGTATTCTAGTAGTGAAGCTAGTCCATTACATCAGGTATAAACGAAGTACATTTAAAAATTAATTTGTTAATAATATACAAATATGTAAAAATACCTCATAATCTTAGCGATTATGAGGTATTTTTAATGAAGATAGCATGAAAATATAAAAAATATATTAAATGAACATATTATAATTTATCTATTTTTATATAAAAACCACTGTACAAGCCACTTTTCCCTTGATATAATCATGAATAGAAAATGAAAAATAAATGAGATAAACATGAACTTTATAAAGAGAACGATTTCTGTAAGGGATTATCGTAAGTAGAAGGGAAAGAATATGAATCGCGTGGTTGACTTACATGGTTGCATTTTGCCAGCTGTGTTAGGGCCTCAAGGGCCACAAACAATGGCAGAATCAGTAAAAATGATAAAATCCTTGGCTGAACAAGGTATTACAGATATTTTTAGTACACCTGATGTAACCGTATCTATAGATATGAATACATGGGATGAGATGGAAACAACATTGAATGATGTGAAGCTTGCTGTAGGGGAACAACAAGTGGATGTAACTATTCATGGTGGTGCTCGCGTTTTGCTTTGTGATGAAATGATTGAATATATTGCATCTCATCGCAATCAATATCTATTGGGGAATAGCCATTTTATGTTAGTGTCCATTCCTGAGAATAGCAAAGTTCATCACATTAATGCATGGTTGCTAGCTTTGCTTAATATGGGGATTATTCCTATCATTAGTGAAGTAGAGACACATCGTCAATTGTTTACGAAACCAGAGCAATTGTTGGAATGGGTAGATAAAGGGATACTAATTCAATGTAATATGGCTTCCTTTAATCATAGCAATGCTAATTATCATAGAGCTATTGAATTATATCGCAATGGTCTAATTCACTTCTTTGGTACTGGTTACTGTAATCAAAGTGATGTGCAAGCACATCAAGGATACGTAGAAGCTATTTCTCAATTAGATAGTACGTACAAAAAAGATTTGTTGCCGAATATTCATCTCAATGAGCGCGATCTTTTAGCTGATCGCACATTCTATCCATCAGTGCCTTCTAGTTGGGTAGGTCAAAAGTCCAATTTCTTGACACGTCTATTTGGTTTTACATTATAATTTATATAGGTTCTTTTATTCATGCTGTATTGGCATGGCTAAAAGAGCCTATTTTTACTTTATATTGTATTTGTTCTTGAAAACAACCACCATATATAGTATACTGAGTTAGCGGTAAAAAATAGAGAGTTTAGTCATAATTCTTTACATTTTTACATATAAATTTATAAAAAGTATGGTTTTCCATACTTTTTTCTATGTCTTAACATATATTTCAGCGGTAACAAAATGGGGAGGTTGCCAATATGTTGCAGGTCATTAAACGGGATGGTACAAAGGTACCATTTGATAAGAATAAGATTGCTTTGGCTATAGAAAAAGCTGAGCATAGTAGTACAGGGTTGTACGAAGAGGGGTTGGCACAGCGTATTGCTGATGAAATTGAAGAATATGCTACAAAGCTCCAAAAAGACATGACAATTTATGCTATTGAAGATCAAGTGTATTATAAGTTGATTGAGTATCA
Source organism: Veillonella sp. T11011-6 (assembly GCF_002959755.1). GTDB lineage: Bacteria > Bacillota > Negativicutes > Veillonellales > Veillonellaceae > Veillonella. The sequence goes on from NZ_PPCW01000001.1 coordinate 98,801, forward strand.
TAATCCTGCAACGGCACGTGCCTATGAAGGTTACAAAGCTGTTCAAGCTTTTAAACGTCGTCAAAATACCACTGATGATGATGTAATCGGTTTATTAGATCGCAGTAATGTCAGCGTTCTCGATGAAAACTCTAATAAGGATGCTGCTATTGTATCTACACAACGTGATTTAATTGCTGGTGAAGTATCTAAGGATATCGCTCGCCGTAAATTAATTCCTACAGATATTTTAGAAGCCCATGATAGTGGTGCTATTCACTTCCATGATATGGATTACATTATCCAGCCTATGTTTAACTGTTGCTTGATCAATTTGGAAGATATGCTAACAAATGGTACGGTTATCAATGGTAAGAAAATTGATACACCTAAATCCTTCCAAGTTGCATGTACAGTAACAACGCAAATTATTGCCCAAGTTGCATCTGGTCAATACGGCGGTCAAAGTATCAATGGTATCGATCGCATTTTGGCGCCATTCGTACGTAAATCTTACGAAAAAATCCTCAACAATGTTATTGAAGAACAAGTTGAGATTTACGGGATGGAACCAAATATGGAAAAAGCCCGTGAAATTGCGTGGAAACGTACGCGTAAAGAGGTTAAGGATGGTATCCAAACTATCCAATATCAAATCAATACATTGATGACTACAAATGGTCAATCTCCATTTGTTACATTGTTCATGTATTTTAAACCTGATTATGAATACGCTAAAGAGGCTGCTCTTATTACAGAAGAGATTTTGCGCCAACGTATTAAGGGTGTAAAAAATGAAGCTGATGTATATATTACGCCAGCATTCCCTAAATTGATTTATGTTCTTGATGAACATAATGTAACGCCTGATAGTCCATATTACTATTTAACTGAACTTGCTGCACAATGTACTGCTAAACGCATGTATCCAGATTATATTTCCGCTAAGAAGATGAAGGAAAACTATGAGGGTAATGTATTTAGCCCAATGGGATGTCGTTCTTTCTTATCTCCTTGGAAGGATGAAAAGGGGAACTATAAGTTTGATGGGCGCTTTAATATGGGCGTTGTAAGTTTGAACTTACCTCAAATTGGTATCTTAGCTCGCGGTAGTGAAGAAAGATTCTTTGAAATTTTAGATAAACGTCTTGAATTAGCGGAAAAAGCATTACTGTTACGTTACAACTTATTAAAGGATGTAGTGAGTGATGTATCGCCAATTCATTGGCAACACGGTGCTATTGCGCGCCTAAAAAAAGGAGAGAAAATCGCTCGTTTCCTTACTGGTGGTTATGCAACAATTTCTCTTGGCTACATCGGTATTTATGAAGCAACTCGATTGATTACCGGTGAGTCTAATACAGGTGAAAAAGGTCGTGTATTCGCCATGAAAATTATGGATCGTTTAAATGATGCCATCAATCTATGGCATGATAAACATAATCTTGGCTTTGGTTTATATGGTACACCTGCTGAAAGCTTAACAAATCGATTCTCTTCTCTAGATCGTGCTCGCTTTGGTGTAATTGAAGATATTACTGATAAAGGATATTACACTAATAGTTATCACGTAAATGTTCGTGAAGAAATCAATGTATTTGATAAGTTTAATTTTGAATCTGAATTCCAAAAGAAATCGACCGGCGGTTGTATTTCCTATGCGGAAATTCCGAATATGACTAACAATATCCCAGCTGTTTTGACTATGATTCAATATATTTATGATCATATTTCTTATGCTGAGTTTAATACCAAGTCCGACTACTGTCACGAATGTGGTTTTGATGGTGAAATTAAGGTCAATGAACATAATGAATGGGAATGTCCTCGTTGCCACAACACAAACCGAGATAAATTAACTGTAATTCGTCGTACTTGTGGTTATTTAGGTGAAAACTTCTGGAATGAAGGTCGTACGAAAGAAATCAAAGATCGTGTAATGCACATTTAAAATTATTAGAATTATAGTTGCTATAAATACATGGTAAAAGCTGTGCTTAAGGCACAGCTTTTACTGCGTTTGTAAGAAATAGAAATATATCTATATAGTGTTAGTCAAAGTTGATTACCACTACTATGGAGGTAATTATGAGATATGGGCAAATAAGACAATATGATATTGCCAATGGGGAAGGTATTCGTACATCTATATTCGTAACCGGTTGTACACATTGTTGTTATAACTGTTTTAATGAAGAATACCAGGATTTTAATGCCGGTAAGGAGTGGACTCAATCTGAAACTGATTTAGTTGTATCCTATGTGAAAACTCCAACATGCTCAGGTTTAACCTTGTTAGGTGGGGAACCGTTCCAAAATGTACAAGGTTTATTGCCGGTGGTGCGGGCAGTCCGTGCGGCGGCGCCAGACAAGAAAATTTGGGCCTATTCAGGTTATACTATAGATGATATCTTAGAAGATAAGTTGAGAAGCGCTTTATTACATGAAATTGATATTCTCGTAGACGGTCGCTTTGTAGATGAACTAAAAGATCCAGCATTGCGATTTAGAGGGTCATCTAATCAACGTATTATAGATGTTAAGAAAACATTAGAAACAGGCGAAGTCGTATTAGCAATGGAGTAAGTATGGCATTTGATAAACGTTTAATAGGCCTCATAATTATCGTTGGATTTATAGCGGGATTAGTAGGGGCTTCTTATACACATTTATTACATGGGATTCAGCACTTTGTATATCATTATTCTTCTGCTGATCATATGAGTTTTGGTACTGCTGTAGCTCGTGTATCTCCCGTAGAGCGATTGATACCACTGATTATTTGCGGTCTTATAGGCGGTGTCGGTTGGGTACTTATTCATCGATATGGTAAAGGTGTTGTAGATATTAAAACGGCTGTATCTGGTAAGATGGATATGAATCCTATTACTACTGTTTTACATGCAACTTTACAAATTATTACCGTAGGTATTGGTTCACCATTAGGACGAGAAGTCGCACCACGTGAAGCCAGTGCAGGGATTACAACTTTTTTAGTTAAACATTTTGATATTAAACAAGAAGATCGCCAACTATTGATTGCTTGTGCAGCAGGTGCTGGCTTGGCAGCGGTTTATAATTCACCGTTATCGGCAGCGATTTTTACGTTGGAAACATTGCTTCTTACATGGAATATACGCGCTATGAGTGCTGCTCTTATATGCTGTGGATTAGCAACCTTTGTAACGAGACAGGCAGGTGTAGGGGATGTTATTCAATATACAATGGCTCAACCTAGCTTGGGTAGTCATTATGTTGAATTCTCCATTGCCTTGGGTGCTATTGTTGCCTTAGGTGTAGTTTTATTTAATATTACACAAAGTAAGTTACCGGCTATTCATCGTAGCAGTCCTGTTATGATTCCCATTTCTATCGTAGCATTTACACTTATCGGTGTATTAGCTATGTATTTCCCTGAAATTCTTGGGAATGGTAAGGCTGGCAATGAATTAACCTTTACCAATGAAATTACATGGACTTATGCATTAGGTTTATTTGGTTCTAAGTGGGTAGCTGTATTACTCGCATTAGCAGCAGGTGCGTATGGTGGCCGTATTACTCCATCTATGATGTTGGGAAGTACGCTAGCTATAGTATTTGGTACCATTTGGTCTATTGCTGTTGCCCCTATATCATTAGGTATGGCAGCATTCATCGGTGCCGTAGCATTCCTTGGCCTTGCTCAAAAGATGCCAATGACATCTTGTGTATTTATGCTTGAGCTTTCAAGATTTTCTGTAGAAATGTTGTTCCCTATAGCGTTAACTATGGGTACAGCGCTTATGGTAGAGCAGATTATTCAGTCAAAACTAAAGAGTGATAAATAGTAATCTAAACACATGGATGCTTCCCTGTATTTTACAGGGGGCATCCATTTTGTTATTGTCTTTAGACTGGTTCGCGACATAGTCGCGAATCATAAAACCACCCGCTATGCGGGTGCGGTAACCTTAAAGTATAAATTTAGAAATAGACACTTTTGGTCCGAGGGATATTATGTTAGTACAGTAGGTCTAAATGAGGCAACAGTAAGAAAATATATACGTGAGCAAGAGTTACATGACCAAATGAAGGATAAGTTAAGTGTAAAAGAGTATGAGGACCCTTTTAAGGGTAGCAAGTAATACATATCCCCTTTGAGGGGAAGGTTACGAGTCAATGGCTATGCGGCTTGAACGTAGTGAAAGCCAGCGCCTTTAGACGCTGGCCTAGTACTACGGGCTTATAGCCCGTGAGCAAACCACCCGTTTTACGGGTGGTTCTGATATATCGAAAAATTGATAATTTTAACGCATAATTATGTGAAAATAAAATGAAAAAAATTTACTTTTACAGTAAAATGTGGTATTTTAGTTATATGATTTTAAGAAAATCGATATAGTCTAAGTGATTATCGATTGGTTACTGTAATTTTTATGTAAGTGGATATAGTTAGTTTGATTTAAAGGGGTAAGATTGATGAATCGAGTGTTTAAAGTAATTTGGAATCGTACAAAGGGGTGTTACGTAGTCGTAGCGGAAACGGCAAAGAACATGACGAAACGGTCTTCTTTGTCGGTTGTATTTTCTAAAATGGTAGGTGCTACTGCGCTTGCCGTTATGTTGACGGGCGTTATGATGCCGACTGATGCTTTGGGGGCACCGATTAAAAATGGTATCGGAGCGCAGGCCTCAAATAATGGTGGTATCGCTATTGGTGATATAGCTAATGCACTTGGTGATTATAGTGTAGCCATCGGTAACGGTGCAAAAGCAGCCGGTGAAAGTACTGTAGGCACGAATATCCCGACAAGTACAGTGGCTATAGGTCAAGGGGCACAAGCTTTGGAAAACGGGGATATCGTTATCGGTCGTTCCGCAAAGAGTATTGTTTCTACGCACCATGGTAATCCTGGATCCGGCGCTGTAGTTATGGGGGCGGATGCTGCTTCCTACGGTGCTCGTGGTGATGTGGCTATCGGTGCATCTGCGGAAACAAATGTAAAAATTAAGAATGATGGCGGTACTGTTAACCCTAAATATGCGCAAGGTGTAGCTATCGGCAGCACTGCAAAAACTTATGGTACACAGTCTCTTGCTCTCGGTGCAGATACAAGAGCTATTGGTAATTCATCTGTTGCCATCGGCGGTGATGATATCGATATGGCTCGTACTGAATTGGAAACAGCTGTGCCTCAATTGGCTGCAGGAAACGGTATTAAAAAGAGCTTTAACAAGGAAATTGAAGATAAATTCGCCGGCACTCTTGGTTCGGCATCTATTAATGTAAAAGGTAAATATGCAAATACGGCGGCTATCGGTGATGCAACTACGGCTATCGGTACATTGAGCGAAGCCTATGGTACAGGCTCTACAGCAATCGGTATCAACTCTTTGACTAAAGGTGTAGCCAGCACCGGTATCGGTATCATGACACGTAGTTGGGGAACAAATTCTCTTGCTCTTGGTACGCAGGTTGGTGCTTACGGTGATCGTTCATCCTCTATCGGTGATACGAACCAGGTCGGTTTAGATATGAAAGACGGTTCTAAATCCGGGAAAGAGTCTGCTGCTGTTGGTTCCAAGAATACGATTTACGGTAATCAGGCGTATGCTATCGGTGCAGGAAATACCATCGGTTCCGCTACTGTTATGACCACGACGGAAGCAAATGGTAGTGGTGCAGGTGCCGATCAGGATACAATTACAACTGTTACAGACGGTACTGTTAAAGGTAATATGTCCGGTGCATTCGGCTATAAGAACAGTATTACGGCCGATAATTCTTATGTAGTGGGCAGTAACTCCAATGTTTCCGCTGATGGGGCTATGGTTCTCGGGAACAATGCTTCCGTGACGGCGAAAAATGCTGTGGCTCTCGGTAATAATACAAAGGTAGATAATGAAAGCGCTGTAGCTCTGGGGACCGGTTCTGAAACGGCAGCAGCTGTAGCGACACCTTCCGCAACCATTAACGGAGCTGTACATAACTTTGCTGGTATTAATCCGTCATCTACCGTAAGTGTTGGCAAGGCAGGCATGGAACGGACAGTTACTAATGTAGCGGCAGGTCGTATTTCCGCTATTTCTACGGATGCTATCAACGGCAGTCAATTGCATGCAGTTACTTCGGAGATGGATAAGGGCGTGGTATATGCCGGTGATGTGAAAGCTGCATCGGCTACAGCTAATCAATTTACTCGTAAATTTGGTGAACAGACAAATGTTGTTGGTGGCGTGACTGATCCGACAAAACTATCCGATAATAATATCGGCGTTGTATCCAACGGAATAGATACATTAAATGTAAAATTGGCGAAAACGTTAACCGGTCTAGAAAGCGTTACTGCCGGCAGTACGACTATCAACAATAACGGCTTGACTGTAGGCGGTAAGACTTATGTAACGCCGAACGGTATTGATGCGAACAATCAGAAGATTACCAACGTGGCGGATGGTAGTAATTCTAATGATGCAGTTAACTATGGTCAGTTACAAAAAGCTATCAACGGTACTGCGAAGGCATCCACTGTGAAAGCAAAGGATGCGAATATAACCGTAACGGAAGGTACGAATGCGAATGGCGGTAAGGAATTTACTGTCGGTTTAGGCAATAAAATCAATGTTGGTACTGCCCACCCTGTAACTGTAGATGGTGATACAGGTCATGTAACAGGTCTCACGAATACGGATTGGAATGTGGATAATCCAGTGGCTGTATCCGGTCGTGGTGCTACGGAAGATCAGTTGAAGAAGGTTAACGACAAAGTTAATACGAATAGATCCGACATCGACAAAAATAAACAGGATATTGCGAGTAACAAACAGAACATCACTAAAAATGCCGGAGATATCGTCAATAATACGCAGAATATCAATAAGAATAAACAGGATATCTCCGATATCAATAAAACTCTTGAAAAAGGCTTGAATTTTGCCGGTGATACCGGTGCCGTAAGCAACAGAAAATTAGGTGATACCGTAACTATCAAAGGCGGTGCTGATGCAGCTAAATTATCCGACAATAATATCGGTGTTGTATCCGACGGTAACGGTACATTAAATGTAAAATTGGCGAAAGAATTACAGGGGTTAACGTCTACAACTTTCACAAACGGTGGTAATAACACTGTTATTAACGGTGACGGTATGACAATCAATCCTGCCGGCGGTAATAAGGTGAGCCTCACAAAGGATGGCCTCGATAACGGAGGTAATAAGATTACGAATGTAGCCGATGGTACGGATCCTAAAGATGCGGTTAATAAATCCCAATTGGATAAGGCGATAACGGCTGCGAGTACAACGGTGACAGCCGGTAAAAATATTATCGTTACACCTAGCACCAATGCGGATGGGTCGAAAAACTATGAAGTGGGCCTTAAGGATCAGGTGACAATGGGCACAGATCTGACAAAACAAGTGGCTATAGACGGCAATGCCGGTACAATCAAAGCCGGCGATAAGGTTGAAATCGATGGTAATAAAGGTACTATTAAAGCGGGCAATGTAACGATTGACGGCGAAAACGGTACCATTAAGGCCGGCGACAAGGTAACGATCGACGGCAAAGACGGCAAGATTGCGGCAGGGAAAGTTGCTGTTGACGGTAAGGACGGCTATGTGACAGGTCTGGAAAACAAAGATTGGGACCCTGATAATATCTCAAGCGGTCGTGCTGCTACAGAAGACCAGTTGCAGAAATCTCACAAGACCTTGGATAATAAAATTACCAACTTGGGCGATGAAATCACGAAGAAAGGTATGGATTTTGCCGGTAATACAGGCGAATTCCATCGTGATTTAGGTCAAAAGGTTACCATTAAAGGTGAAGGTACAGAAAATGATGATAAATATTCCGGTGAGAATATTAAGACCGTAGCTGAAAATGGTAATGTTACGATCAAGATGGCGAAGGATCTAAAGACTGACAGCTTAACTACCGATAAGGTGAAAGTCGGTAAAAACGGCAAAGACGGCGTATCCATTACAGGACCTAACGGTGCTGACGGTACGGACGGCAAGGTAGGCATTGCTGGCAAAGACGGTAAAGATGCTGTATCCATGTCCGGTAAAGACGGTGTCGGTCACATCGGTTTAAGCGGTAAGGACGGCCGCAATGCGGATATTACCGTTGATAAAGGCGATCCTGACCTTAACGGAAACGAAATCACTCGTATTAAATACCGGGATGAAAACGGTAAGACACATCAGGTGGCAACCAAAGATGACGGTATGAAGTACGGTGGTGATACCGGTACGGTTATCAAGAAACAGCTTAACGAACAGGTGAATGTAGTCGGCGGCATTACCGATGCCAATAAGTTGACCTCAGAAGATAATTTGGGTGTCGTATCCGACGGCAACAATAACCTTAAGGTTCGTATGGCGAAGGACTTGAAAGGTCTAGAAACCGTAACGACTAAGGACGCTGACGGTAATACAACCGTTATGAACAGTGGCGGCGTGACAATCACTCCGGCCGGCGGCAATCAGGTGAGCCTCACAAAAGACGGTCTCGATAACGGCGGCAATACGATCAGTAATGTCGGTCCTGGCGTAAACGGTACCGATGCGGTTAATGTAAATCAATTGAAAAATGCTACTGGCGGCTTGTCAAATGCCATTAATGCGGTAGCGGGCGAAACGCAACGTGTGGGCGCTCATGCGGCGGCACTTTCAGCATTGAAACCTATTCAGTATGATCCGTTGGAACCGACTCAGGTGATGGCCGGCATCGGCAACTATCGTGGTGAAACGGCGGCGGCTCTAGGCATTGCACATTACACGGCGGAAGATACCATGTTCCATGTAGGGATGTCCGTAGGTAGCCACCATAACATGGTGAATGCCGGTGTAACTCGTAAATTCGGCACTTCCGATGCGAAGAAAGCTGTTCCTGAACGTTATAAGGGCGGTCCTATCAGCTCTATTTATGTGTTGCAAGATGAAGTAACAGCGTTGAAAGCTGAAAATGCACGCATGCAAGAAAGCCTCCATGAGTTGTCTTCTGTTAAGGATGATAATGCACGTATGCAAAAACGTATTGATGAATTATCCTCTGTGAAGGAAGATAATGAACAAATGAAGGCTCAAATTGCATTGTTGATGCAACAAGCAGGTCTTACAAAATAATCGAATCTGAATATTCGAGTTCTTCATGGCTCATGTAAGGATTGTGAAAGCCGCCCTTCGGAGGGCGGCTCATCATAAGGAGGATGTATGAAATTCAAAAAAATTATGCCTGTATTGGCGCTTGCTTGTGTATGTGCAGTTGGTCAGGCGGATGCGGCTCGGGATACTTTGATGATGCCAGAACAACCAGCTGAACCATTAAACGTGATTGAAGCAGAAGTGGCTATTCCTGTACCTAGCGAAGAAGTTCGTGAAGTAGTGAATGCTTTCACACAATTCCAATTGGATCAAAAAGATAAATATATCATGGACGACTCTCGTATTATGAAGGGCCAAGAACGGTACCGTAATAATGCATTGTATTATATGAACGTTCGTCGTAGCTGGTACATTGTGAGTCATCGTTATAAGAAAGACAGCTATGCACGCATGGCGTTAGATCGTTTGTACAATGATTATAAAGACTTCTTTATGAATCATGTGACTGTGTCTGACGATGAAAAGATGGACTATGCACAACAAATCATAGATATCTTGGAGCGCAATACGGCCAATGTACATGATGATGAATTACGTTTCTACATGAATGAAATGGTTATCTTTAGCTTGAAAGAAGCTATGAAAGACGGCAACAATCGCGTGAAACCAGCCGAATAAGAAGATATTCCTAAGATGATGGAAGAACATCGTAGGGTGGATCTTCGACAAGCGATTTATGCACCAACAATTCAATAAAATTTAGACCACATAAATTATGAAAGCCGAGGCAGTGATTGCCTCGGCTTTTGTTATTGTCTTTAGACTGGTTCGCGACGTAGTCGCGAATCATAAAACCACCCGTTTTACGGGTGGTTCTGATTATTTGTGCAAATTTTATTGTATATGTGATTATACGATTTTGGCGTTTTTATCGTATTCCTCGCCACCTGCATCAGGAAGCATACCGTACTCAATAGTCCACAAGTGTTTATATTTTAAAGCTTGATTGTGAATGCGTTCAATTTGAGTTTCATCTGTGCGAACAACACGAGCTGGAATACCGACCACTAATGAGTTAGGAGGGATTACAGTATTTTCTTTTACTACTGCACCAGCTGCAATAATAGATCCAGATCCGACATGACAACCACTGAGTACAATGGCACCCATGCCAACTAAAACATTATCTTCGATTGTACTGGCATGAACGATTGCACCGTGGCCGATTGTTACATAATCGCCGAGGATGCATGCTTTATCGTCATCTACATGTAACACAGAGTTATCTTGTACATTCGAGTAACGACCTACTACAATCTTGTTTACGTCACCACGAATGGCACAATTTTGCCAAATAGATGCATATTCTTTAAGCTCTACATCACCAGCAAGTTCAGCACCGGGCATGACGCAACTTTTAGGATCTAATTTTGGATATTTTCCATGAAATGGTAACATATGACACTCCTAATTGATTAAACAATTTCAAGAAGGCGTTGAGCCTTACGAATAGACATAATAGCTTCGTTCATTACTGTTTGAACAATTGTATGAGCTGGTTCGATAGCTACAAGACGATTCAAGGCTTGACCAACTTGTACGGCTCCGTTTACTACATCGCCATCAATAGCGGCGCGTTTATTAGTACCTTGAGACATTTTTGTACGCTCTTCAGGTGTAGTAACACCATCAGTTTCTGCAGCTAGGTAACGAGTCGTGAATTCGTTTTTTAAGCTACGGACACCACCGTGACCAGAGAGAAGACCAGTTACAACAGAATCGGTATCTGTTGCTTTGATAATTGCTTCTTTCATATTTTGATGTGCTTGGCATTCTTCTGCTAATAAGAAGCGAGAACCCATTTGTACACCTTGTGCACCCATTAATAAAGCTGCGGCAAGACCACGACCATCAACGATAGAGCCTGCTACAACAACTGGAATACTGATTTCTGGCAAAATATTTTCCATTAAAGACATTGTTGTTTGGCTACCAATATGACCACCAGCTTCCATACCTTCTACAATCATAGCATCAGCACCAGCTTCTTCAATACGTTTAGCCAATTTAAGGGAAGGTACTACAGGGATAACCTTGATACCAGCCTCTTGGAGCGGTTTGATATATGGTACAGGGTTACCAGCACCGAGAGTTACAAATGCAGGTTTTTCTTCGATAATCACATTTACTAACTCATCTTTATTAGGAGCCATTAACATAAGGTTAACACCGAAAGGTTTATCTGTTAATTCTTTACATGCACGAATTTCATTACGAGTCCATTCAGCATCGCGGCCACCAAGGGCGATAACACCTGTTGCACCAGCATTAGCAACGGCAGCAACTAATTTGTGTTCAGATACCCAAGCCATAGCACCTTGGATAATAGGGTATTCAATTTGTAAAAGTTCCGTTAAAGCTGTTCTCATAAATCCTCCTATGATAACAATATAAATGACAATTTCTCTAATCGATAGCTCATAGTAACATAGCAAAATTCTTGTTATGTGTTTATTTCATAGAGAAGTAAGTGTTCATAAGTACATACTTATATAATAAGCTATTAGTTTATTTGTTTTAGAATATAATATAACTATATTCTCTTATATATAATAGTATAATATATAAATTATGTACACCTTGGGGAGTTGATTTAGTTAATACACCAATAATAATTGGTATAATAATAACTGTTTTTAGTATTGAAATAGTGTAGTGATGGAGGAGCGTGTTAGTTTATATTTAGGTCTAAATTCATCTAAATGATAATACATTTCAAATTGATGTGTAACACAAATCCGCATACTATATATGCTTTTTAAATATTAGGAAAAATGAGAAATTAAGAAAATGAGTATTGAAAAGTTTCGATATCTTTGATATACTACATTACAGATAGAGTATCTGAATTATAAAAGATAAACATTAAACAATAATTTTCAAGTGAAGGAGGAAATACTCATGGAAAAATACGTATGCGTAGTATGTGGTTGGGTTTATGACGAAGCTGTTGAAGGCGTAAAATTCGAAGATCAACCAGCTGATTATGTTTGCCCAATTTGCGGTGTTGGTAAAGACCAATTCGAAAAAATGTAATTGACTTACCAAAAAGACTATCTTGAGTCCGCTTAAGATAGTCTTTTTTATTTGACAAAGCACTATGTCATGTTTATAATATTATGAGTCGAGGTAAGATTATGAAACTGCAAGTAGAGCAAGCAAAAGAACATATAGGAAAGAAATTTCCTTATAGCTATACGATACCAACCTCTGAGCTTGGTGACGTAACTGCTTTTCCTTGGAGCCGTCATGATATAACCATTAATGGTGAGTTTTGGTTTGATGGTCAAAATTACATCGTTCAAGGTTCGATAGAGTCTAAAGGTGATTACGAGTGTTCTCGTTGTTTAATTGCAACAGAGCATGATCGTAAGGATTCCTTTGAGGAAATCTTTAGTGATTCTAGAGACGCTGCTGAAGATGTGATTCCTTTCGATGGAGAGGAAATTGACTTAACCGAACTAATTAGGGATACATTAATCATCAATGAGCCCTCTCAAGTGTTATGTCAGGATGATTGCAAAGGATTGTGCGTTCATTGCGGAGCAAATTTAAATGTTTCACCTTGTTCTTGTGAATCCTTTGTGGTGGATCCTCGATTTGCAGAGTTACGTGCTTTGCTTGATGAGAAAGATGATAGATTGTCCTAATGATTGTACTAAGGAGGTGCAGATAATGGCAGTACCTAAGCGTAGATTGTCTAAATGCCGTCGCGATCGCCGTCGTGCTAATTGGAAATTAGAAGCTCCTGGTTATGTAGCATGCCCACAATGCCACGAACCTAAGATGCCTCATCGTGTTTGCCCTACATGTGGTCACTATAAAGGTGAGCAAGTAGTAGCTAATGCTTAATATGTGAGCGGAAAAAAGACGCCTACTGTAGTAGTAGGCGTCTTTTTTGTATGCTTTTGTATACTTTTAGTAATATATATAACTTAATATACTTCATATGCATTAGTCAGTGCCACTATTTTATAGTAATATAAAGCTGTAGAATAGTGGCATTTTTTATACTTTTATAAACAAAACGATACTTAAATATAAAATAATATCTATATTTAGTATATATGAGGAAAATCTGTTACTATATGTATGAAAAGCCTTGCCAATAGGGGAATTATTGTATATACTTAGGATGTAATATTAATACTAGGTCATAAAAGGTGGTCCCATGAGTCGGTTGAAGAAGCAAGAGCGCCAAAAGCAGTTACAAGAAAAACTGAATATTACGCCATTTCTTACTGATGAAGAATTGGCAACACACTTTAATGTAAGTGTGCCAACTATTCGTCTTGATCGACTAGAGTTGGGGATTCCTGAATTGCGTGAACGCATACGCGTCATGGCTACAGGTCAATCACAAGAAACGGTAGAACATGTACCGTACGAAGTGGTTGGTGAACTGATTGATGTCACGGAAGGGCAACAAGCATTATCAATGTTGCGTACTACTGCAGACATGGAAGATCGATTTGGATATGTAGAGCCACAGTATTTATATGCTCAAGCGAATTCCCTCGCAAAGGTAGTCATGGGGACTACTGTTTGTTCTGCGGAGGTTGGAAATATAAAATATAAAAACCCAGTTGGAGCTGGTACTAATCTGGTGGCAAAAGCAGAAATTGTGCGTCGCCGTGGTAATAAGTTCTTTATTTGGGTCATTATAAGAGATAAAATAAAAGAAGTATTTCGCGCAAAATTTATTATGGAATCCGTAGAGAATAGGGTGTAGATTATGAAAATTGCAATAGACGCCATGGGTGGCGACTTTGCTCCATTGGAGACTGTACTAGGATCCATTGAAGCCGTACGAGCAAATGAACACATTGAAGTGGTGCTCGTCGGCGATGAGCAGCAAATTTTTAATATATTAGAAGCTAATAATGAAGCTAAGAATCCACGCATTTCTGTACATCATGCCAGTCAAGTTATCGGTATGGATGAGCATCCAGGACAAGCATTGCGTAAGAAAAAGGACGCATCTGTTGTGGTAGCAACATCTTTAGTTCGTGATAATGTCTGCGATGCCGTGATTGCTCCTGGTAGCACAGGTGCTGCTGTAGCAGCTGCATTGTTTGGTCTCGGTCGTATTAAAGGGGTTGATCGTCCAGTTATTGCAACTCCGATGCCAACAGTTAGTGGTATTACTGTTATGTTAGATTCTGGTGCTAACTCAAATTGTAAACCAAAACATCTTGTACAAGGTGCATTGATGGGTTCTGAATATGCAAAACTTTTATTAGGTAAAGAAGAACCTACAGTAGGGTTATTAAATATTGGCGAAGAAGCCACTAAGGGGAACGATGTCGTTCTAGCCACATATCCAATTTTGGAACGTATGAAAACTATTAATTTCAAAGGTAATATTGAAGGCCGTGATATTCCAAAAGGGGTCGTAGATGTTGTTGTTTGCGATGGTTTTGTCGGTAATGTGGTACTTAAATTTGCAGAAGGCTTGGTAACAGGTCTTACACAATTAGTAAAGGATAGCATTATGGCAGGTAGTATTTTTGCTAAAATTGGTGCTATGCTTGTAAAGCCAGCTTTAAAAAAGATGGCAAAACGCTTAGATCACACGGAAAATGGTGGTGCTCCACTCTTAGGGGTTAACGGGGTGTTTATGATTGCCCATGGTAGCTCCAAAGCTAAAGAGATTAAAACTGCTATTGAAATTGCTAGTGATTTAGTAGAGCGTAAAATTATTCAACACATAAGAGAAACAATGGATATTGAAGGAGCCTTGAAGTATGACTATGATGAGTAAACCGGTAGGAATCATTGGTACTGGGAGCTTCCTTCCTGACAATGTAGTAACAAACTTTGATCTAGAAAAAATGGTTGATACTAATGACCAATGGATTAGAGAACGTACTGGTATCGAAGAACGACGCATTGCACCGGAAGGTATGAATACATCCTATATGGCGACTGAGGCAGCAAAAAAAGCCATGCAAATGGCTAAGGTTAGTGCCGAAGATATAGATATGATTATCTTTGCTACCTTAACACCGGATATGATTATTCCTTCAGCCGCTTGTGTATTACAAGCGAATTTAGGAGCTAAGAATGCAGCGGCCTATGATTTACAAGCCGCATGCTCTGGCTTTGTATATGGATTGATTACTGCAGCTAGCTATATTAGCTCCGGTTTATACAAAAAGGTACTCGTTGTGGGTGCTGAAATTCTCTCCCGTCGAGTAAATTGGAATGATCGTGGTACATGTATCCTCTTTGGTGATGGCGCTGGTGCCGCAGTAGTATCTGAGGTCCCTGAAGGCTATGGCATTAAAGGTGTTGATATGGGGGCCGATGGTACTGGTGGTCCATCTCTTTGCATTCCTGCAGGTGGTACAGCTGTAGTTGCCAATGACCAACGCGTTGAAGAAGGTTTAACATTTATTCATATGGATGGCCCTGAAGTATATAAATTTGCTGTTAAAACGATGGGACGTACTGTTTTAAAATCTTTAGAACGAGCTGGGATGGAACTTAATGAGTTGGATTTCTTTATTCCCCATCAAGCAAATATTCGTATTATTGATTCGGCTGCAAAACGCTTACATATGCCGATGGAAAAAGTATTTGTTAATTTACATAAGTATGGTAATACATCTGCCGCGTCTGTAGCGATAGCTTTGGACGAAGCTAATCGTGAAGGGCGTTTCAAACGTGGCGATAATGTTGCGTTTGCAGGATTTGGTGCAGGCCTTACATGGGCTAGCCTTGTCTTGAAATGGTATTAAGGAGGACACATCAAGATGATTAAGACTGACATTTGTGATTTATTGCAGATTGAGTACCCAATCTTACAAGGTGGTATGGCTTGGCTCGGTACTGCAGAATTAGCGGCAGCTGTTTCCGAAGCGGGTGGCCTTGGTATCATTGGGGCTGGTCATATGCCTCCTGATATTTTCCGTAATGAAATTCACAAATTAAAAGAGCGTACAAATAAACCATTTGGTTGTAATATCATGCTCATGTCTCCATTTGTTAAAGAAGTTATGGAAGTAGTTGTGGAAGAACGCGTTCCTGTAATTACAACAGGTGCTGGTAATCCTGGCGTGTACATTCCAGCTTTAAAAGAAATCGGTACTAAAGTAATCCCTGTAGTTGCTTCCGTATTACTTGCAAAACGCTTGTTACGTGGTGGTATTGATGCAATTATCGCAGAAGGTACAGAATCTGGTGGTCACGTAGGTGATATTACTACTATGGCATTGATTCCACAAGTAGTAGATGCTGTAGATGTTCCAGTTATTGCAGCTGGTGGTATTGCTGATGGTCGTGGTATGGCTGCAGCCTTTGCATTGGGCGCTCAAGCAGTACAAATGGGTACGCGCTTCGTATTATCTGAAGAATGTATTGCTCATGAAAACTACAAAAATGCAGTATTGAAAGCAAAAGATCGCGCTACAGTTATGACTGGTTTAACAACAGGTCACCCTGTACGTATCATTGATAATGCATTGGCACATAAATATAAATCCCTTGAATTTAGCGGTGGCTCTAAAGAAGAGTTAGAAAACTTAGGTGCAGGTACACTTCGCAAAGCTGCTATTGATGGTGATGTAAAAGAAGGTTCCGTAATGATCGGCCAAATCTCTGGTATGTTAACAGATGTTAAACCATGTGCAACTATTATCAAAGATATTATGACTGAAACTGAAACTGTAATTAAAAACCTTCAAGGTCTTGGTAAATAAGGAGGCCCTTATGAAAACGGCATTTGTTTTTCCCGGTCAAGGTTCCCAAAAAGTAGGCATGTTACAAGATTTGTACAATGCATATCCTATTGTGAAACAACGTTTTGAAGAAGCTGATGAAGCACTTGGTTACTCTATTACCAAATTGTGCTTTGAAGGTCCTGATACTGAACTTGTTAAAACAGCTAATACACAACCAGCTATTTTAACTGCATCTGTAGCTTGCTATGAAGTCCTTAAAGAGCAAGGCTTTACACCTGATATCGTAGGTGGTCATAGTCTTGGTGAATACAGCGCTCTTGTAGCAGCAGGTGTATTGAACTTTAAAGATGCTGTGTATGTTGTTCATAAACGCGGTGAATATATGCAAGAAGCTGTGCCATTGGGCAAAGGTGCTATGGCCGCAATTCTAGCTTTACCTCGTGAACAAGTTGTAGAAATTTGTAAAGAGGTTAACGATTCTGTTGGTTCTGTACAAGCAGTTAACTTCAACTGCCCAGGTCAAATCGTTATTGCTGGTGAAACAGCAGCGGTAGAAACTGCAGCAGAAAAGATGAAAGAAGCTGGTGCAAAACGTGCTGTTATGCTTCCTGTAAGTGCTCCATTCCACAGCCGTTTGATGGAACCTGCGGCTCTTCGTTTAAAAGAAGAGTTGGATAAAATCCAAGTGAGCGATGCTCAAATTCCTGTAGTAGCAAATGTTACAGGTAAAATTTTGACTAATGCAAACGAAATTAAAGAGTCCTTAGTTACACAAGCTGCTAACCCTGTATTGTGGGAAGACTGCGTAGCTGAAATGGTTAACTTTGGTGTAACTCGATTCGTTGAAGTAGGTCCTGGTAAAGTACTTACTGGCTTTACTAAAAAGATCAATAAAGATATGGAATTAGCCAATGTTGAAGACATTGCATCCTTAGAGAAAACGCTTGAATTTTTGAAAGGGGTTCGATAAAATGCATTTAGAGGGTAAAGTAGCCATTGTAACTGGCGCATCCCGTGGCATTGGTCGCGCTGTAGCTATCAATTTGGCAAAATCTGGTGCTGATGTGGTAGTTAACTATAGCGGTAGCGAAGGTGCAGCTCAAGAAACTGTTGAAGCTGTACAAGCTTTAGGCCGTAAAGCCATTAAAATTAAAGCCAATGTAGCTAATGCTGATGAAGTTGCAGCTATGGTGGAAGAAGCTCACAAAGAGTTTGGTCACATTGATATTCTCGTAAATAATGCGGGTATTACGCGTGACGGTTTGTTGATGCGTATGAAAGACGAAGATTTTGATGCTGTTATAGATATCAACCTTAAAGGTGTATATTTAGTAACTAAAGCAGTATCTAAAATCATGATGAAACAACGTTCTGGTCATATTATTAACATGACATCTGTTGTAGGCGTTATGGGTAATGCCGGTCAAACTAACTACGCAGCTTCTAAAGCTGGCGTAATTGGATTCACTAAATCCTGCGCTAAAGAATTAGCGAGCCGTGGCATTACTGTTAATGCTATTGCACCAGGATTTATCAATACTGATATGACTGACGTATTGCCAGAAAAAGTTAAAGAAGCTATGGTTGCTGAAATTCCATTGGGCCGTATGGCTGATGCTGAAGAAGTAGCAACAGTAGCAACATTCCTTGCTAGCGATTTTGCTAACTATATTACAGGCCAAGTCATCAATGTAGATGGCGGTATGGTGATGTAGTTTCAAAATTAGACTATATATAAATACACTTTGAAAGGAGGTGAACCACCAATGAACACTTTCGATAAAGTAAAAGCAATCGTTGTGGAACAATTAGGCGTTGATGAAGCTGAAGTTACCATTGATTCTACATTCATCGACGACTTAGGCGCTGACTCCTTAGATATCGTTGAATTGATCATGGCATTCGAAGAAGAATTCAATGTTGAAATCCCTGACGATGTTGCAGAAAAAATCAAAACCGTTAAGGATACAGTAGAATATATTGATTCTGCTAAATAAGCTGTAAAGCTGACAATTCAGCCGCACGGGAGGCCGAGTGGCCTCCCAACCGGTTTTATTTACAGGAGGATTTGATAGTGAAGCTCCCTGAACTTCGCATTGGGAATCTAGTGGCCAAAGTACCTATCATTCAAGGTGGTATGGCGATTAGATTGTCTACAGCTCGCTTGGCAGCAGCCGTTGCAAATGAAGGTGGTATCGGCCTTATTGCAGCATCCGGTTTGCCATTTGATGAATTACGATACGAAATACAATTAGCTAGAAAATTATCACCTACGGGTATTATTGGTATAAATGCGATGGTAGCAGCCACACAATTTGCTGGCTTAGTAAAAACTGCCATCGAAGAGGGCATTGATCTTGTAGTAGCAGGTGCTGGTTTTTCAAGAGATATGTTCGCAATGGGCAAAGAGTCTGGTACTCCAATTGTACCAATTGTTTCGTCCGCAAAATTAGCTCGCATTTCTGAAGGTCTAGGTGCAGCAGCAGTCATCGTAGAAGGTTGCGAGGCTGGTGGTCACTTGGGTACGGATCGTTCCGCTCGAGAAATCGTTCCAGAAGTTGTAGCTGCTGTTAAAAACATTCCAGTAATTGGTGCTGGTGGTGTTCTTGATGGTCGTGACATCGTAGAAATGTTGAAATTAGGTGCTAGTGGCGTTCAAATGGGTAGTCGTTTTGCGGCTTCTGATGAATGTAATGCATCTGACGAATTGAAAAAAATGTATGTACGGGCTACTAATCCTGAGGATATTGTATTAATTCAAAGTCCTGTAGGTTTGCCTGGACAAGCAATAAAAAATAAATTTGCTGAATCTGTATTAGACGGTACTGTAGCACCTCCAACGGTGTGTGATAACTGTTTGAAACATTGTTCCCATAAATTCTGTATCATCCGTGCTCTATCTCGTGCACAACAAGGTGATGTGGAAACAGGTTTGGTGTTCTCTGGCAATAATATGAGAAAAGTCGACAAGATTATGCCAGTTAAAGATATCTTTGCTCAACTCAAACAGCAAGTAGCAGAGATTGATTAATTTAAAAGGGCTGTATAGCTATAAGAGGTGGAATAATTGGAAAAACGTGTAGTAATTACTGGCTTAGGGGCAGTGACTCCTGTAGGTATCGGTAAAGAGAACTTCTACAATGCGTTATTGGCAGGTCAATCTGGTATTGGGCCAATTACACGCTTTGATGCATCTGAGTATGCAACACGCATTGCTGGTGAAGTAAAAGATTTTGATGTTACAAACTATGGTGTCGATAAAAAAGAAGCTCGTCGTATGGACCGTTCTGTTGAATTGGCTATCGGTGCTGCTGTTCTTGCTTGTGAAGATGCTGATCTTGATTTAGATAAAGAAGATTTAGATCGTTGTGGTACTGTAGTTGGTACTGGTATTGGTGGTATCGACTCTATCCATGAAGTATATGAAACATTATTCGAAAAAGGTCCTGGCCGTGTAAGCCCATTTGCAGTTCCTATGATGATTGCAAATATGACATCTGCACGTGTATCCATCCGTCTTGGCCTTAAAGGTCCTGTTATTACAGACGTAACAGCTTGTACTTCTGGTACAAATGCTATTGGCGATGCGTTCCGTATCATCCAACGTGGTGATGCTGATATCATGTTCGCTGGTGGTACTGAAGCAGCTGTATCTCCAGCAGCTGTAGCTGGTTTCGCAGCTATGAAAGCTATGTCTACACGCAATGACGAACCAACAAAAGCATCTCGTCCATTTGACCGCGATCGCGATGGTTTCGTAATGGGTGAAGGTTCTGGTATCGTTGTTCTTGAAGAATTAGAACACGCAAAAGCTCGTGGTGCTCATATCTACGCTGAAGTTGTAGGTTATGGTACTAATGGCGATGCTTACCATATTACTGCACCAGCTCCAGGTGGTGTACAAGCTCGTAAATGTATGGAATTGGCAATTAAAGATGCAGGTATCGATCCTAAAGACGTTAACTACATCAATGCTCATGGTACATCTACTGGCCTTAATGACAAAAATGAAACATTGGCTATTAAAGAATTGTTCGGCGATCATGCTAAAAACATCGCTGTTAACTCTACAAAATCCATGACAGGTCACTTGTTAGGTGCTGCTGGTGCTATCGAAACTATCGTTATGGCGATGGCTATCGAAACTGGTAAAGTTCATCCTACAATCAACTGTGACAATCCTGATGAAGGTTTGGATCTAGACTATGTTCGTGAAGGCGCACGTGACCTTCAAGTTAAATGTGCTCTTTCCAACTCTTTCGGTTTTGGTGGTCATAACGGTACACTTTGCGTACGCCGTTATGAAGACTAATGGTAGCTGTTGAAGCGCATAAGAGTAAGATGACACAAGCTCGTGAAGAATCTCTTCATGGGCTTGTTGCTCGTTTAGACATACCTGTGTCAGATATATCCATTTTAGATTGTGCTTTTACACATACATCTTATGCGAATGAACATAAATCAAAGCATATTAATCACAATCAGCGATTAGAGTTTTTAGGCGATGCCGTTTTAGATCTTATTATTGGGGAATACCTATTTAAGACCTATCCAGACATGGCCGAAGGTAATTTGACGAAAATTAAGGCCGCTACAGTGTGTGAGGATTCTTTAGCATCTGTAAGTCGTTCTTTGCAGCTAGGGCAATATTTATTGCTCGGTCATGGCGAACGAGCTTCTGGTGGTAATGATCGTAATTCTATTTTAGCGGATACCTTTGAGTCTCTCATCGGCGCTATCTATATTTCTACAGATTATCAAACGGCGATGAACTTCGTTTTAAAGCATCTTATTACGTATATCAAGCAAGCCTTAGAAGGTAAGCGTGGCAAAGATTATAAAACTTTGTTACAAGAATATGTACAACGGGATGGTGATAAACATATTGTCTATCGCTTACTCAGCGAAAGTGGCCCTGACCATGCAAAAACCTTCCATATGGTTGTAGAAATCGATGGTGTTACTTATGAGGCCGGCTCTGGTAAAAGTAAAAAAATTGCAGAACAACATGCGGCTCAATTAACCCTAGAACAGTTAATGGCCAAATAGAAAAGCGCCTAATGGCGCTTTTTTCTGTATAATGGTATATAGAATAATAAATATATTTATTTAACAATTTTCATATATAAAATCTTATATCTTAATATATTAATTACATATCACAATAATTAAATACGTGGATTTAATGTATTAATATATAAGATTTTTAACTAATTTAAATTTATAAGAAGGGAGGGTGACTATGAAACCATTTGGTATGATACCATTTTTTATTCCTCATGTAGGGTGTCCATATGTATGTACATTTTGTAACCAGTCTCGTATTACAGGCCAATCTGGTATTAGTCACCTAACACCGGATTATATTAAAGATACGATTGCAGATTATGTAGGTAGTAAACGGAACGACAAGTATTGGGAGGTCGCCTTTTATGGTGGATCATTTACAGCTATCCATACAGAGTTACAACATCAATTACTAGCTCCAGCTTCTGAGATGCTTAAGAGCGGCATAATTGATGGTATACGCTGCTCTACACGGCCTGATGCTGTTGGGGATGAGGCTATCTCATTGTTACTATCCTATGGCGTAAAAACAGTAGAGCTTGGCGTACAATCTATGAATGATGGTATTTTAGTCGATGCTAAACGCGGTCACACAGCTCAAGAGGTAGTAGATGCTGTTGCGCGATTAAAGCAACGTGGAATGACTGTAGGTGTTCAGCTTTTACCAGGATTAAAAGGTGAAACTTGGGAAACAATTCTAGAAACCGCTATTGCAGTAGTTAAACTAGAACCAGATTTTGTACGAATCTATCCTGTTCTTGTTATAGAAAATACGGAACTAGCAGATCAATATAGATCTGGTGAATATAAGCCGTTAAGTACTGAGCAAGCTATTACATATTGTGCATTCTTAAAAGAATGGTTTGAACAACATAACATTGAGGTTATACGCACTGGATTACAAAGTAGTGAAGAGCTCGACTCGGGTAATAGTTTGGTAGCTGGCCCTTATGAGCCAGCCATGGGTGAGCTTGTAATAAATGAACAGTATAAACAGCGTATTGAGAGATGTTTTGATGAACACTTTTCTGAGAGCTTTTCTGAGAGCTCTTTCGGAGACCAATATACTTATAATTTTTCAACATTAAGTAATCACTATAGTTATAAGGTTGAATGTAGAACTCATGTAAATAATATAGATAGATTAATGCAAAATAGGATAGTCATTTCGTATCCTAGAAACCTTACATCTAAGGTGCGAGGCCTTAAAAATCGAAATATTTTATACTTCCAAGAAAAATATCCTCAATTTAGCATAGATTGGTGTGAAGATAGTACGAGAAATACTGTTCGTTGCTGTATTGATGGCCTACAATATGTGTTATAATAAAAGATATGATTATTCGGGGTTGTTAGTAGAAAGGAGGCAGTCATGCAATTACTTCGGTTAGAATTAAAAGGCTTTAAATCGTTTGCAGATAAGACGGTTGTAAAATTCTCACCAGGAATGACTGCCGTTATTGGGCCTAACGGAAGTGGTAAAAGTAATATTACGGATGCTATGAGATGGGTTTTAGGGGAATCCAATGTCCGTAACTTACGTGGTCAAAAAGCAGAGGACATTATTTTCTCTGGTACGGAAAAACGTAAACCAATGAGTTCAGCTGAGGTTACACTTGTATTTGACAATAGTGACCATCAATTAGATGTAGATATGGCTGAGGTTGCTATTACACGCCGTATTTATCGTACTGGTGAAAGTGAGTTCCTTATCAATAAACGCTCTTGTCGCTTAAAGGACATTCATCTTTTACTAGCTGACACAGGTCTTGGTAAAGACTCGATGGCCATTATCGGTCAGAACCGAATTGATGCCATCTTGAATTCTAAGCCTGAAGAACGGAGATTGATCTTTGAAGATGTAGCAGGTATTTCTCGTTTTAAAATTAATAAAGAAGATGCATTGCGTCGTATTGCTAGCACAGACCGTAACATGGAACGCGTACGCGATGTTATGGCTACAATTGAAGAACAGCTTGGACCCTTATCTGAAAAGGCTGAAAAGACTAAGAAATATATGACCTTAAGTCGTACAAAGCGCGACTATGATGGGGCATTAGGCTTTCATAATTACAAGACATCAGATCGGCTCTTAACGCGTTTTGAAAACGATAATATTGCCTTTAAGGATGAAGAAATTGAGCTTCAAACGGAATTGTCCAAATTAGAGGCTCGTCGTCATACATTGCAATCATCCTCCACTAAAGAGCAAGAACAGCTTAAATTGTGGGAAGCTCAGTATACGGAAAAGCAACGTGATGAAGAGCGTTTAGCAGGTCATTTACGTCTGTTAGAAGAACAGTTAAAGACTGCTCAACGTGAGCTAGATGAAACATCTATGCGCATTAGCGAGCTCGAGGCTACTCAAAAGGGTGAAGAGCAGCAATTACGCATTTTAAATCAATTGATTCAAGATGAAAGTGCTCAACTGGTAGAGAAAAAATCTAAGCTAGAAGAGCTAGAAGCTAATTATAAAAAAGCTGTTGAAGATGTCGGTGCAGAACAAGCTAAGTTCCAATCCTTACAATCCAATCGAGAAGCATTTGAGCAACATCAATTAGAAATTGTGAGTGCTATTGAAACAGCAAAGGCTAGTATTCGTAGCTTAGAAGCTCGTAAGGTTGAATCTGCAAAGCAATGTGAAGTTTTAAAGGCTGAAATAGCGCAAGTAGATAGTGAACTACAAGCAGCACGTGCTGACTATGAAGAATTAGGTCAAAAATTTAATGCTATTTCTGCACAACGCCAAGCTCTCGTTGATGGTGGCAAAGAAGCAGTTATACAAGCTCGTGAGGAACGCAAAGAGTTACAAAAACTTCGTACTCAAGAACAACGTGCAAAAGGTCGTTTAGAGCTCTTAGCGCAATGGGAAGAACAGCATGAAGGTTACTTAGAAGGAACTAAGAATATTCTTAAT
Organism: Veillonella sp. T11011-6; assembly: GCF_002959755.1. Classification (GTDB taxonomy): domain Bacteria; phylum Bacillota; class Negativicutes; order Veillonellales; family Veillonellaceae; genus Veillonella. The sequence goes on from NZ_PPCW01000001.1 coordinate 123,602, forward strand.
GGTAAGGGCGCTTGGCGCGAACAGATTACGGGCGCCGTTGGTGATCTCTTTACAGTTGAGGACAAATATACGACAGCTATTGAAACGGCATTAGGCGGTAGTGTTAACCATGTTGTGACCACTACAGCTCGTGCTGCTGCAGAAGGTGTTAAGTATTTGAAATCTATCCAAGGTGGTCGCGTAACCTTCTTACCGATGGATTCTGTAAAAGGGAAACCCTATGATACGCCTGCTTTACATGAAAGTTGTGTCATAGGCACGGCTGTTGATTGTATTTCCTTTGATAATACATACGCTCATATTTTCCAATATCTATTAGGTCGTACGTTAGTAGTATCCTCTATGGATGATGCTATTGGATTACAGAAGAAATATAACCAACAATTGCGCATCGTTACCCTTACAGGGGAACAATTCCAACCCGGTGGTTCTTTAACGGGTGGTGCTACAAAGCGTAAGCGTGCCTCCGTATTGAGCCGTAAGGAAGAGGCTGCTAGTCTTGAACAAGAGCTTGTACAAATTGAAGAACAAATCCGCTCTTTAACAGCTAGCTTAGAAACTTTAGAAAAACGGGTTGAAGAGGCTGAAAAAGAACGAGCTACCCTTGATGAAAACTACCAACATACTAATTTACTCTATGTGGCTAGTGAAACAAAGGTACAAAATATACAAAATCAAATGGACCGTAAGAAACGTGTTCTTTCTGAAGAAGAGCAACGTTTAGTTCAAATTGATATTGATTTAGCCACTACAACAGCTAACTTAAAAGACCAAGAAACAGCATTGGCTTCCTTACAAGAAAATCATGGTGTAGAGGGCAATCAAGGGGCCTTGATGGAGCGTTTAACTGTATTGCAAAAGATACAGCAAGAGGCGTATGAAGCTTTCACTGAAGCTCGCCTTACTTGTGATACATTACGACAAACCATTAAGGAACGTGAAACTCAACGGGAACAACGCAATCAATCTATTGCTAGCATTGTAGATCGTCTAACGCCGTTGCGTAATTTGCTAATCAGCACTACACAGCGCTGTGAAGAGGAATTACCGAAGGCTAAAGCATTAGCAGAACAGGAGTTAGCTGCGGCTACAGCAGAGGTTGAACGTTTACGTACTCTTCGTGACGAAGCTTATGATAAGACATCTACAGGTCGTGAGGAATTAGAAGCTATCCTCAGTGAGCAAGACCGTTTGAACCAACGCTATAAAGTGGTGCAAGGGCGACTCATTGATATGGAAGGTAAAATTACCCGTCATCGCATGGATTGCGAACGCTTTGTAGAGGAGTTACAAGAGTTGGGCTTCACATTGGAAGATGCACAAGCCCTTCGCATTGAAGGATCCGTTAGTGATTGGAAGGATGAACAAGCACGTTTGATGGCTGAAATTGCTGAGCTTGGTCCAGTCAATCCAAACGCCGTTGAGGAATATGAAGAAACCAAAGAACGCTATGATTTCTTAACTACACAATTGGCGGATTTAGATACGGCGAAGGAGCAATTGCAAGCGGTTATTGCTGAAATGGATAAGGCTATGAGTACACAGCTATACGATGTATTAGATGTGGTAGGACGCAGATTCCAAGAGGTATTTAGCCAACTGTTTGGCGGTGGTACGGCCCAAATCGTATTGACTGATCCAGATAATATTTTAACTGGTGGTGTCGACTTCTATATTCAGCCACCAGGGAAGAAACGTCAACAATTGACCTTATTGTCCGGTGGTGAACGGGCCTTAACAGTTATTGCTTTATTATTCTCGTTCCTCGACTATCGTCCAGCTCCATTCTGTGTGCTTGACGAAGTTGACGCAGCCCTTGATGAAGCCAATGTAGAAAGATTTAGTTCTTACTTAAATCGAGTAAATAAAGAAACACAATTTATCGTAGTATCACACCGTAAAAAAACGATGGAAGCTGCCGAAGTATTACAAGGGGTAACCATGGTTGAACGAGGTGTGTCGCGATTATTAACAGTAGCATTTGAAGATGTGAAGGAGGATCTTGCATAATGGCATTCGGATTCTTTGATAAAATTAAAGACGGCTTAGAGAAAACTCGTAAGTCTTTTGTAAAAAACGTAGAAAGTATCGTTATCGGTTATGCACAAATTGATGATGATTTCTTAGATGATCTAGAAGCAGTTATGCTTACTAGTGACCTTGGTCCTAAAACGACAGAATATTTGATGAAAGAAATTCGTCGTGGTGTAACAGAAGGTATTATCAACAATACTGGTGATGTAATGCCATTCATGGAAGACCGCATTACAGAAATGCTCGTTGACCAAGAAGATGAAATTACACTTCACCATCCAGAGGTTATCCTTGTTGTGGGGGTAAACGGTGTTGGTAAAACTACGACTATCGCTAAATTGGCTAATTACTACACTAAAGAAGGTAAAAAGGTTATTATTGCTGCAGGCGATACATTCCGTGCCGCTGCAGCTGACCAATTATCTATTTGGGCCGATCGCGTAGGAGTGCCTATTGTTAAACATAAAGAGGGCGCTGATCCTGCAGCTGTTGTATACGATGCAATGGAAGCGGCTAAAGCTCGTAATGCAGACCTCGTTATTGTCGATACAGCAGGTCGTCTACACACTAAAGTTAACCTTATGGAAGAACTTAAGAAGATGGGCCGCGTAGCGAATAACCATGTAGAAGGGGCTCCGCATCAAACATTGCTTGTTTTAGACGGTACTACAGGTCAAAATGCAGTAAGTCAAGCTAAGCTATTTGGTCAAGCCGTACCAGTAAATGGTATTGTTGTGACTAAGCTAGATGGTACAGCAAAGGGTGGCGTAGTTATCTCAATTAAAGAGGAACTAGGCGTACCAGTTCGCTGGATTGGCGTTGGCGAAGGCATGGATGACTTGCGTCCATTTAATGCGAAAGAATTTGCTAATGCACTATTTAATAAAGGAATGATTCAAGGTGACAAATAAATATAACCGGGAATTCTTACTTGAATATGTAGAATCTGAAAATAAGAAAAATGAATGTAATGTTAGCCTAGAAAATATGGAAAAGATTGTTAGCTTAATCGAGTATTTCGGCATTGAATTATATCGTCCTATTACAAGATTGCTACTTTCAAACTGGGAAGAGATTACAGAACGTATTAATAACTATACTGAATCAGATTGGATGATGGCCGATGAAATCCAAAAGACTACGCCTACATTAGATCGATTCTCTATTGCTATGCTCATCGAAGTATTAGAAGGTGAAGATACGTTGAATCAAGCAGAAAATGCAGGTCGTCGTCTATCTGAGGAAGAGCTCAAAGCTATCCGTAAACATCAGGATGAACAGTAATGAAACATAATACATATAATTACGAAGGGGGCCAACCATTTAAAGTGGAGGCGCCCTTTACGCCTACTGGGGACCAACCTACTGCCATACAATCTCTAACAGAAGGTATAGAACGCGGTGAATGGGCTCAGGTCTTGCTCGGTGCTACTGGTACAGGTAAGACATTTACGATGGCAAAGGTGATCGAGGCGGTACAGAAACCGACCTTGATTATTGCACACAATAAAACATTGGCTGCTCAATTATGTAGTGAGTTTAAAAGTTTCTTCCCTAATAATGCGGTAGAATATTTTGTATCTTATTACGATTTCTATCAACCAGAAGCATATATTCCTTCAAGTGATACGTACATTGAGAAGGATGCGTCTATCAATGATGAAATCGATAAATTACGACATAGTGCCACTATGAGTCTTTTCGAGCGTCGCGACGTAATCATCGTTGCCTCTGTTAGTTGTATTTACGGCTTAGGTGACCCTGAGGATTACTCTGAGCTCGTATTGTCCTTGCGCTTGGGTCAGACGAAATCTCGCGATGAAATTCTGTCTAAACTCGTAGATATTCAGTATACGAGAAATGATATGAACTTTATTCGTGGTACCTTCCGTGTACAAGGTGATACCATCGAGATTTTCCCTGCTGCTTATAGTGAAAGAGCCATTCGGGTGGAACTCTTCGGTGATGAAATCGATCGCCTCGTTGAGGTAGATGCTTTGACGGGTGAAGTGATTGCTGAACGTAAGCATGTTGCTGTGTACCCAGCATCTCACTATGTAACAACGAAAGATAAGATGCGTATTGCTGTAGAGCGAATTGAAGCTGAATTAGACGAACAGTTAGCTAAGTTAAAGGCTGCTGATCGTTTACTTGAGGCGCAACGTCTTGAACAGCGTACCCGTTACGATATAGAAATGATGCAAGAAATGGGCTATTGTTCAGGTATCGAAAACTATTCCCGCCATATGTCTGAACGTAAGGCCGGGGAGGCTCCATATACATTGATAGACTATTTCCCAGATGATTTCCTCATCATGGTGGACGAATCTCATGTAACCATTCCTCAAGTACGAGCCATGTATAATGGTGACCGTGCTCGTAAGGAATCACTTATCGAATATGGCTTCCGTTTACCCTCTGCACTTGATAATAGACCACTTCAATTTGATGAATTCGTAGAGCGTATCAATCAAATCGTCTATGTATCAGCAACGCCTGGTCCATACGAAATGGAAGTACAAACGAATGTTGCAGAGCAAATTATTCGTCCTACAGGTCTACTCGATCCATCTATTGAGATTCGTCCTATTAAGGGCCAAATGGATGATTTACTTGGAGAAATTCATAAGCGTGCAGCTAAGAATGAGCGTGTTCTCGTTACGACCTTAACGAAGAAAATGGCTGAGGACTTAACAGAGTTCTTGAAGGAAATGGGCGTCCGCGTTCGATACCTCCATTCGGATATCGTTACCATCGAGCGTGCCGAAATTATTCGGGACTTACGAGCTGGTGTATTCGATGTACTAGTTGGTATCAATTTACTTCGTGAAGGTCTTGATATGCCAGAGGTTTCCTTGGTGGCTATCTTAGATGCGGATAAGGAAGGTTTCTTACGTTCTGATACAGCTATGATTCAAACTATTGGTCGCGCCGCTCGTAATGTGAATGGTCACGTTATCATGTACGCAGACCGTGTAACAGGTTCTATGCAGCGCGCCATCGATGAAACAGATCGTCGTCGTGCTGTGCAAGAGGCCTATAATATTGAACATAATATTACGCCTAAGTCTGTTTCTAAAGATGTAAAAGAACTTATTGAGTTGACGAAAATTGAAGAAGATATGGTCACCGATGGGAAGGACTTTTCACCGAAGAAAGGGAAGAAGAAATCCTCTACAACAGGTATGGACCATGGACACGAACCATATGAGCAAGATATATCGACGCCTAAGGTGGCAGATATAACACCAGAAGAGTTATTTAATAAAATTGAAGATCTAGACCGTCAAATGAAGGCTGCCGCTAAGCAACTTGAATTTGAAAAGGCCGCTAAGCTTCGTGACCAATTAGGGGAACTACGTCAACAATGGTCCGATATGCATAGTGCAGGTGAAAGCAAGTTGAAAAAACCTACATCTAGTAAGGGTAAAAAACGTACAAGTTCAAAGAGTAAATCTTAAGTAGTAGTAACATGCATTCATATATTGTAAAAATATTATATGAATGTAATAAATCGAATCTATATACCTTGTAAGAAAACACATAGATTATATAGACTATATGTGCGATAATATAGATATATTATTTCATGTTAGTAAACAGAGAGATGATGCCGATTGGTATCATCTCTTTAAATAGGGAACATAATGAAAGAGCAATTGATTGTAAAAGGTGCGCGTCAGCATAACCTTAAAAATATAGATATATCCTTACCACGGGACCAGTTTATCGTGTTGACAGGCCTCAGTGGCTCTGGTAAATCGTCTTTAGCATTCGATACAATTTACGCAGAAGGGCAACGACGCTATGTAGAGTCTTTATCTGCTTATGCACGTCAATTCTTGGGACAAATGGATAAACCCGATGTAGACTATATTGAAGGTTTATCTCCAGCAATTTCTATCGACCAAAAGACTACAAGCCGTAACCCTCGTTCTACAGTTGGTACTGTAACGGAGATTTACGATTACTTGCGTCTATTATTTGCTCGCGTAGGTCATGCTCATTGTCCTGAATGTGGTAAGCCTATTACACAGCAAACAATACAACAAATGACAGACGATGTAATGAACTTCCCAGAAGGTACTAAGATTTTAGTATTAGCCCCTATGATTCAAGGGAAAAAAGGAGAGCATAAATCCGTCTTTGATCAACTTCGAAAAGAAGGTTTTGTTCGTGCCCGTGTAGATGGCGCTGTACGTACATTAGATGAAGATATTGTATTAGAAAAAAATAAAAAACACTCTATCGATATCGTAGTAGACCGTCTCGTTGTAAAAGAAGGTATTGAATCTCGCTTAGCAGACTCTATGGAGACCGCATCAAAATGGGCAGAAGGCATTGTAGTTATCCAAGAGGTAGATGGACCTGAACACATGTATAGCCAACACTTTGCATGTCCAGATTGCCATATTTCCTTACCGAAAATTGAGCCACGTATGTTCTCCTTTAACAGTCCATTTGGTGCCTGCCCAGCTTGTTTGGGAATTGGCTCTACCATGGAAGTAGACGAAGAACGCGTTATTCCAGATGGATCTATTACCTTTGCCGATGGTTGTGTACAAGCGTTGAGCTCTAACCCTAATGCATGGTTTATGCGCCAAGTAGAAGGTCTATTAAAAGCTAATGGATACTCTTTAAATTCTACTTATGATGAATTGCCAAAAGCATTACAGAAAAAAGTAATGTACGGCACTACAGATAAGGTGGCTTTCACGTACGAAAATATGCGCGGCGAAGTGAAGGAATTCTTTACTGAGTACGAAGGTATTTTACCGATGGTAAAACGCCGTCATAGTGAAGCCTCTACAGATTCTATGCGTGAAGAGTTTGAAAAATTTATGTCCATTAAGCCTTGTACTACATGCCATGGAGCTCGTCTTAAACCTGAAGTATTAGCTATAACCGTAGGGGATAAGAACATCAATGAAGTAACCCAATTGACCATTAAAGAAGCACTTGATTTCTTTGGTAAGTTACAGTTAACAGAGCGGGAACAAGTGATTGGGGCTCAAATTTTGAAGGAAATCAATGCTCGTCTTGGATTCCTCAATAATGTAGGCCTTGATTATCTTACTATGAACCGTAGTGCAGGTACTTTGTCTGGTGGTGAAGCTCAACGTATTCGTCTAGCTACGCAAATCGGCTCTGGTTTGGTAGGTGTATTGTACATCTTAGACGAACCGTCCATAGGTCTACATCAACGAGATAATGATCGACTCATCGATACCTTAAAAGGCTTGCGTGATTTAGGAAATACCTTACTCGTTGTAGAACACGACGAAGATACGATGCGTGCAGCGGACTATCTCGTGGACATTGGTCCAGGTGCTGGCGAACATGGTGGTCAAATCATTGCAGCTGGTACAGTAGACGAAGTGATGAAGGTAAAAGACTCTATTACTGGTCAATATTTGAGTGGCCGTAAATTTATCGCTCTTCCGGAACAACGCCGTAAAGCAGGTAAGAACTGCATTGAAATTCGCGGTGCTAAGGAAAACAATTTACAAAATGTAAATGTAAAATTCCCTATTGGCTTATTCAATGTTGTTACTGGTGTCAGCGGTTCTGGTAAGTCTACCTTGATTAATGAAATTCTCTACAAAGGTTTAGCTAATCAATTATATCGCTCTAACCACAAAGTAGGGGCTCATAAAGAAATCCGTGGTCTTGAACATATCGATAAAATCATCAATATTGACCAAAGTCCTATCGGTCGTACGCCTCGCTCTAATCCAGCTACCTATACTGGTGTATTCGATGCTATACGCGAGCTCTATAGTCAAACACCAGAGGCTAAGATGCGAGGCTACAAACAAGGGCGCTTTAGCTTTAACGTAAAAGGTGGACGCTGTGAAGCTTGTCGTGGTGACGGTATCATCAAAATTGAAATGCACTTCTTGCCAGATGTGTACGTACCTTGTGAGGTTTGTAAGGGAGCCCGTTATAACCGAGAAACCTTAGAGGTTAAATACAAAGGCAAATCTATTGCAGATGTATTAGATATGACCGTAGACGATGCAGTAGAATTCTTTAGTGCCATCCCTAAAATTCATCGTAAGATGGTTACTTTACAAGAGGTAGGTTTAGGCTATATTCGTTTAGGTCAAGCCGCAACAACCTTATCTGGTGGTGAAGCACAACGGGTTAAATTAGCTACTGAATTAGCTCGTCGCAGCACAGGTAAAACATTGTATATCCTAGATGAACCGACTACAGGTCTTCATGCCGAAGATATTCGCAAGTTATTACACGTATTGCAACAACTCGTAGAGGGTGGCGATACCGTTGTGGTTATCGAGCATAATTTAGATGTCATTAAGATGGCAGATCACATTATAGACCTTGGCCCTGAAGGTGGTAATCGTGGTGGTACCATCGTAGCTACAGGAACACCTGAGGAAATCGTGAAGGTGAAAGAAAGCTATACAGGCAAATTCTTAGGTCCTGTATTAGAACAGACTAAGAAATTTATGAAAGCAGCTCAAAAGAAAAAATAGTAGTGAGTACAAAGCTTAAAAATCTACGAGGAAAGGAGGACGTATGCCATCTGAAGAATTACTAGAGAAGGTCAGTCATTTGCCGACCACACCAGGCGTGTATTTATGGCGCGATCAATATAACCGTATCATCTATGTAGGTAAAGCCATTAATTTGCGCAACCGCGTACGTTCCTATGTGCGTAATGATGCGAACCGAGCGCCGAAGGTTGCGGCTATGATGAAGAGAGCGGTCGATGTGGAGATTATCCAAACAAAGACAGAGATGGAAGCGCTTATCTTGGAGAATACGCTTATTAAGGAGCACGAGCCTAAATACAATATTAGGCTTCGTGATGATAAAACGTATCCGTACGTAAAAATCTCAGTACAAGAGGATTACCCACGTGTATATATGACGCGCCGACTAGAACGCGATGGAGCCAAGTACTTTGGCCCTTTCACAGATGTAACATCTGTACATGTAGTATTGAAATTAATACGCCAGTACTATCCACTCAGGACATGTAAGTCTATGAAGGTAGAGCGACCGTGTTTACAGTACCATATGCATTACTGTGAAGCGCCGTGCTTTAACAAGATTTCCGTATCGGATTATCGAAAGTATATCGATGAAATCATAGAACTCTTTGAAGGTAAGCCTATCCCTTTGCTGAAGGAAATTAAAGAGAAGATGGAGCTTGCTGCAGAAGACTTACGCTTTGAAGATGCAGCACGTTATCGAGATCAGCTAACTAGTATAGAAAAAATCCAAGAAAAACAGCGCATGGTTACACAGCGTGGCGACTTAGACGTGTTAGGTATTGCAGTGGATACCTCGATGGCTTGTGTACAGTTATTATTCATCCGTGGTGGCCGACTATTAGGCCGTGAGAACTACTTTGTACAACATGATGGAGATAGTCAAGAAACTATCATGACGGACTTTATCAAGCAATACTATGGAGATACAAACTTCATTCCAAAGGAATTATTATTACCTATGGATAGCACTGATAGAGACTTGTTAAAGGAATGGTTTACACAGCTTAAAGGTCAGAATGTAGACGTGTCTGTGCCTCAGCGTGGCTATAAGATGGACATGATCAAGATGGCCCATGAGAATGCAGAAACCTTCCTAGAAGAGCGTCGTCGTCAGTGGCAACACCAAATTGATAAGACTGGTGGGGCTGTTAAAAAACTAGCTGAAGTCCTAGACTTGCCGCGATTACCAGAGCGTATGGAATGTTTCGATATTTCCCATACGCAAGGGGCTGAAACTGTGGCGTCTATGGTTGTCTTTGAAGGTGGTAAGCCGGCGAAGAAGGAATATCGTCGTTTTAAATTGAAGACTACGCAAGGTAAACCAGATGACTTCAAATCCATGGCAGAAATCATGGAGCGTCGCTACGGTAATGAAACAGATTGGCCTATGCCTGACCTTATTATCATCGATGGTGGTAAAGGGCAGCTCAACGCAGCCTTACCGTTAATTCGTGTCGTAGGTGTTACTGATGTGCCTGTTATCTCCTTGGCTAAACGCATTGAAGAGGTTTTTGTAGAAGGACAATCTGAAAGTATCATCTTAAACCATCACACACCAGAGCTTCAATTGCTTCAACAAATACGTGATGAAGCCCATCGCTTTGCCATTACATACCATCGTAAGCTTCGTGGAAAACGTAATTTAGAATCTATTCTAGATCACATTGAAGGTATTGGTCCTAAGCGCCGAAAGGCATTATGGGCTCATTTCAATAGTTTAGAAGCCATGAAAGAGGCATCTATTGATGAGCTTTCAAAGGTGGAATCTATGAACTATAAAACGGCAGAAACACTATATAATTTCTTCCGCATGTCTAAGGTGGAAAAACAAGATATGTTGAAATAAAAAAGAGCATCTTATTTCAGATGCTCTTTTACTGTATAAGTATGTTATTTATTTTTGTTGACGCTGAATGTACCAAGTGCGCCAAGTGAACAATATACCTGCTACTAGTACGCTAGCGAGTAATCCAATCCATACGCCAAATGGTCCGTAATTAGGATTATTAGCGAGAATATAGGCGGTTGGGAAGCATACGCCCCAATAGGATATGAGGGAGATATAAAGAACTACTTTTACATCTTTATAGGCTCTCAATATACCTTGTAAAGGGGTTCCAATGGCATCGATAGCAGAGAAGAATACACCGTATCCAAGGAAGCTGTAGATAAGCTGGTATACTTCATCATCATTTGTAAAGAGATCTGCAATAGCGTCCATATTAGTAAACGTAAATGTACAAATCATGATAGCCAATACAATGGCTAAGATGCGAGAAATATAAGAGTACTGGATAGCCTCTTGCTTACGTCCTGCCCCAAGTTCATAAGCAACTGCAATGGTAGAGGCCATAGCAATACTTAGAGGCAAACAGTAGAATACATTGGTAAAGGAAATAACAGATTGATGAGCCGCTACGACGGCGGATCCAAAGTGAACCATCAAGAGGCCAGCAATACTAAAGATACTAGCTTCTAAGAAGATGGAAAAGCCAATAGGAATACCTATATGTAGCTGTTCGCGAATGTAGTGAAAACTTGGTTTACTGAAGTCTTTAAAGATACGATATCCCTTTAACTTCGGATGTAATAGTAATACTAAGCTAAAGAGAATAAAGTTGGTCCAACAAGCACCGGCTATACCATAGCCAGCACCGACACCACCGATCTCTGGAAATCCGAAATGCCCAAAGATGAGTGCGTAGTTCAAAAATACGTTCACAATAAAGCTAATAAATACGATGGCCATAGAATAATGTGTTAATCCATGACTGTCGACGGTATTGCGCAATGTATTAACCCAAAGTAGTGGGAATAGACCTATGGCATATGCTTTCAGGTAACTAATACATACCTCAGCTGCAGCAGGTTCCAGATTTAATGCTGTCAGAAGAGGACGTAGGCCTAAGAGACCAGTTATTAAAATGATACATGCTAGGCCTGTACCGATATAAAGACCTTGATAAAAGATTGTTGAAATATTATCAGTTTTCTTAGCTCCCAATAGCTGAGAAATAATTGGTGTGATACCTAACAATGTTCCTTGTGCAAAGATATAGAAGAGGAGCCATAAATTATACCCCGTAGCAACCCCAGCTAAATCTATTGTACTATATTGTCCCGTTAAAAAGATGGCTATAAATGTACCACCTATAAGGGAAAATTGAGTTATGCACATAGGAGTAAATAGCTTAATGAACAACCATAACTTTTGTAATATAGAATATGTTTGATACATACTTACCTCCCTTAGTAACGATAATTATACGATACCATAAAGTAGTTTAATTTAATAGATAAATTCCTTAAGAATTGGGAATTACATGTATAGTATTTAGCACATTATGACTAAGGTTTTCATGTATTATAAAAATTGTATTTGTAGAGTTATATTTCTCTATTTACGATGAATGGAGTATGCTAAAAATGAATATATATTTTGTAAATTGAATTTTACACTACTGAACTATATCGATTATAATATATATACTATAGTTATATTCTAAGGAGGATACATTGGACATCTTATCTATTCAAGGTTTATTGGCGATGCTTCAGATCATCATTATCGATATCTTACTCGCTGGCGACAATGCCATTGTAATTGGTATGGCGGCTCGTAATTTACCGGCTCATTTGCAAAAGAAAGCCATCTTCTGGGGCACCGCGGGGGCCATTATTTTACGCCTTGTTATGGCATTCCTATTTGTAGAGGCACTGAACAATATTCCTGCCCTTCGTTTAGTAGGTGGTATCCTTCTTTTATGGATCGGTTATAAACTCGTTGCCGATGATGAAAGCGAGCATAATATCGAAGCTAAGGATAACTTGCGTGCGGCTATTACAACAATTGTCATTGCAGATGGTATCATGGGCATCGATAATGTTATCGGTGTAGTTGGTGCTGCAGGCGGACATATGACAATGGTAGCCATTGGTATGTTGATTACTGTACCAATTATTATTTATGGTAGTACTTTGTTTGTGAAAGTTATCGAACGTTTCCCAATTATCCTATACGCTGGCGGTGGTATCCTTGGATGGGTAGGTGCTGGCATGGCAGTAGAGGATACATTGATTGCTCATAGTGTTGAACCATATGCACTGTTTATCAAAATAGCTGCAGTGATCCTCGTAGTAGGTGCATCTTTGTTAGCCAAAAAACTTAAGAAATAACACAATATATCTCTTCTCCTAATCACAGGAGGAGAGATTTTTTTATGTAATCTAATAGCTCTCTTATAGATGAGAAAATAGAAGATTTATGGTATAGTTAAGGGATAGTTATTGAATTAGTAGACTGAATTGAGGTACGTACAGAATGGAATTTTTAGAAGTTGCCACGTGGGTAACCATTGGTAAGATTATTTTGATTGATATTTTATTAGCTGGTGATAATGCTGTAGTAATTGGTATGGCAGCAGGTAAGCTAGCTCCAGAACTACAAAAGAAAGCTGTTATTTGGGGTACAGTAGGGGCCATTGTCATGCGCCTTGTATTTGCTACTCTTTTAGTAGAGGCTCTTACCTTAATTCCTCTTATTCATTTAGGTGGTGGTCTAGTACTCGTATGGATTGCCATCCAACTATTAAAAGGTGGCGATGAAGATGCCCATATTGAAGCTAAAAATTCCTTAATGGGTGCTATTTGGACGATTATTGTAGCCGATGCCATGATGAGTATCGATAATGTAATCGGTGTAGTAGGTGCTGCTAAAGGTCATTTAGAACTTGTTATTGCAGGTATGTTAATTACTGTTCCAATTATCGTATTCTGCTCCACATTATTTGCTCGTATCATCAATAAATTCCCTGCCATCCTTTGGGCCGGCGGTGCATTACTCGGTTGGGTTGCCGGTGAAATGATTGTGGAAGATCCACTTCTTATGCCATATATTCAAGGTGAGGAATTACTCGTGAAATTTGGTACTGTATTCTTCGTACTCATTGTGACTGGTATGATTAAAATTTGGAAGAAAAGAGACGCGTAATGAACGGTACAAATCGTACAGCTCGTAAGAAGAAATCTAAACAACAACATAGAAGTGGTAATCGTGCGAACCAAGGTCAATCAATTACTACTGCATTGTCTAAAAAACAACAGGCTATACTGAATGCACCTGTTAAACTAGGTGATGAAGTGCTAGTAACCATTCACGGTATTGGTAGTAGCGGTGAAGGGGTAGGTCGCGTAGATGATTTTACAGTCTTTGTTCCCTTTGCTCTACCAGGTGAAACGGTAAAAGTATCTATCAATATGGTTAAAAAGACATATGCTACAGGTAAACTCCTAGAAATTGTTACTATGGCTCCTAATCGTATCGATCCTAATTGTGACCTTTATGGATTCTGTGGAGGCTGCCAACTGCAACACATAACCTATGAAGGGCAGCTTTCACTAAAAACACAAAAGGTAAAGGATGTTATCGAGCGTATCGGTCATCAAAATCCAGACCTTGTTAAGCCAGCATTAGGACCTAAAGAGCCATGGGCATATCGCAATAAGATGCAAATGCCTGTAGGTGGTACTAAAGGCGATATTCAAATGGGCTTCTATGCGATGGGATCTCACGATATCGTGCAAGGTACAAACTGTCCTATACAAGATGAAGGCAATAATATCATTGCTCAAGCATGTTATCAAATTGCTAAAGAGTTTGATATTGAACCGTATAATGAACATACAGGAAAGGGTATATTGCGCCATGTAATCGGTCGTATTGGCCAATCTGGATGGATGATTATCCTTGTAACTGCTACTGACCATTTACCACACCAAGAAAAGTGGATAGAAAAATTAACAGAACGAATCCCTCAAGTAGAAACTATCGTTCATAACGTAAATGGTAAGCGAACTAATGTTATATTAGGACCTAAAAATAATATCCTCTATGGGGATGGGACGATTACAGATCATATTAAAGATTTACGGTTTACCTTATCTCCACACTCCTTCTTCCAAGTGAATCCGGAACAAACTACGGTGCTTTACGATCAAGCATTAGCTTATGCGGACCTAAAAGGGGATGAAACCGTTATTGATGCGTACTGTGGTACAGGTACCATCTCATTATTTCTAGCTCATAAAGCTAAACATGTTATCGGCATTGAAATTGTAGAGCCAGCCATTATCAATGCTCGTGAAAATGCGCGCCGCAATGGCTATGATAATACAGAATTTATCGTCGGTGATGCGGCTGTAGAAATGCCAAAACTCTACAAGGCTGGTGTACGACCAGACGTCATCGTATTCGATCCAATCCGTGCAGGCTGTAAAGAAGAAGTACTAACCTCTGCAGCAGGCATGGAACCAAAACGCATTGTTTACGTATCCTGTAACCCTGCAACCATGGCAAGAGACATTGAAATATTGACGCACTATGGCTATGAACTCAAAGAAGTACAACCCGTAGACATGTTCCCTATGACAGCACATGTCGAAGCGGTAGCTTTGCTTACTAGAAGTGAAGCGACGCAGTGAGTGATAGCACTGCCCATGTGATTGGAAAAGCCGAATCACTGATCAGATTATAGATGTCTAAAAATTTTTTTAGCTGATTTTTAAAAGTATATGTTTTGTAGGTGAGACTATGAATTTTAAGAAACAAATTATTTTATTTTCAATTTTAGCTATGTCTGTTATGGCTGTATCTGCAGAAGATATTAATACTTATAATCCTCAACTTATTGAGAAACACCAAATAACAAATGCAGATATTGCAGCAGCAACATCTTATGGACAGTCTTTAGTAGAAAAGAAAAATATTAAAATGATATCTACTGCTAAGAAGAAGTTTATTAAAAGACGTTATGGTGGAATTTTCCCAAGAAATGAATTGCAAGGTATCGTATATGTTCAAACTCCATTTGCAATTTATGCTAATACGGCATTGGAGGATGCTAGAGGTGTAGCAAGTACTTATTCAACGAGAAATGCTAATAATATATTACGGGTTAGATCTTTCCTTTATATGCCGGAAAGTAAGATTTATAATGATACTAATAATGTTGTTATATCTATAGTACAAAATGGAAATACATATTATCCAACAGAGACCGTACGTGGCGATGATCAATTTGAAGGTCCTGGTATGTGGGTAACAGTAGGTTATCAATCATTATTTGATTTATCTAATATCGATACTAATAGCTCTTTTGAAGTTCATATTAAGTCTGATGCAGTTAAAGTTGGAGATGCGGTAATTCAGTTTCCAGCATTAAATGAGTCTAATAAGTATGTTTTAGATGACTCATATTCACTTTATAGAGGTGATGCAGTCTTTATTGATAAGAAATAATGATTTACTAAGGCTATTTCTTTATTTTTTTATAAATCCAAAATTTAAAAGCTTATCTCGAATATAATAAGAAGATTGTAAAAGAATGCAGTGAAAACGTATTCTTTTACAATTTTTTTTACATTAAGCCTATTTCTAAAGGTTTATTTAGTAAATAATTTTCAGAATGTCTGATTTTTTATATAATAAAGTTATAAATATTAGTACAGTATGTAATGGGGATAATTCGTTTAGAGGTAAGGGGTTATACTGATGGATGTAAAAGTTTTTGATAATATTAATGACATTGTTCGTGATGATATGATATCTACAATAAGTAATGGGAGTAAGATATCAATTGCTGCTGCTTGCTTTTCAATCTATGCTTATAAAGAATTGAAGGATCAGCTAGAGCAAATAGATGAGTGTAGATTTATTTTTACAGCACCAACATTTATTAAAGAAAAAACAGAGAAGCAAAAGAGAGAGTTTTATATTCCTAGATTAAATCGTGAGAATAGCTTATATGGTACAGAGTTTGAACTGAAGCTACGTAATGAAATGAACCAGAAGGCTATAGCAAAAGAATGTGCAGAGTGGATTAAACAAAAAGCAACATTTAAGTCTAATATTACGGGAGAGAATATGACTGGATTTGTAAATGTAACGAATTCCAATTCTGCTACTACTTATATGCCTATTAATGGGTTTACCACAGTTGATATTGGTTGTGAACGTGGTAATAATACTTATAACATGGTTAATCGATTTGAATCACCGTTTGCTGATACGTACATCAATTTATTTGAAAGCCTGTGGAATGATAAAAATAAACTTCAAGATGTTACGGATATTGTTATAAACAATATGACTTCTGTTTATAATGAAAATTCACCAGAGTCTATTTATTTCTTGATTTTATATCATGTATTTAGTGAGTTTCTCAATGATATCTCCACTGATGAATTACCAAATGAAGCTACAGGGTTTAAACAAAGTAAAATCTGGAATATGTTATATGACTTTCAGCGAGATGCAGTACTTGCCATTATAAACAAGTTAGAACGATATAATGGATGTATTCTTGCTGATAGTGTTGGTTTAGGGAAAACTTTCACGGCACTAGCAGTTGTAAAATATTATGAGAATCGAAACAAAAGTGTTCTTGTTCTATGCCCTAAAAAGCTAGCAGAGAATTGGAATACCTATAAAGATAATTATGTAAATAATCCAATTGCCGCAGATCGACTTAATTATGATGTGTTATTCCATACAGATTTATCTAGAACTGGTGGATTTTCTAATGGTCTTGATTTAAATCGCTTAAACTGGGGAAACTATGATTTAGTTGTTATAGACGAATCACATAACTTCCGTAATGGTGTTGGTACGCATGCTAATACTGTGGAGAATCGTTACGTAAAGCTGATGGATAAGATTATTAAGGCTGGAGTAAAAACAAAAGTATTAATGCTTTCCGCGACACCGGTTAATAATAGATTTATTGATTTGAAAAACCAATTAGCTATAGCTTATGAAGGCGATACTTCGTTAATTGATAATAAATTAGGTACAAACAAGTCAATTGATGAAATATTTAGACAAGCACAACGAGCGTTTAATACTTGGAGTGAGTTAGATGCTGCTGATCGAACAACAGATGCTTTGTTAAAAACATTAGATTTTGATTTCTTTGAATTATTGGATAGTGTCACTATTGCACGTTCAAGAAAGCATATTGAAAAATATTATGATACTACTGATATTGGTAAGTTTCCTATAAGAAAGAAACCTATTTCGTTAAGACCAGTACTCACTAATTTAGAATCTGCTACTAACTATAATCAAATTTATGAAGCGTTAAGTAAGCTTTCCCTTTGTATCTATACACCATCTAACTATATATTTCCAAGTAAAATTCAAAAATATATTGATCTAACACATAATAAAGGAAATGAGTTAACCCAAACAGGTCGTGAACAAGGTATTCGCAAGTTAATGAGTGTTAATTTGTTGAAACGTTTAGAAAGCTCTGTTAATTCTTTTCAACTTACATTACAACGTATTTATAGTTTAATTAATGATACTATAGATAAGATAAACCGATATGAGCAATATGGTGCAAGTAGTATTGATATGTATGAATCTGCTGATACAGAGTGGGATATAGATGATAGTAATACCGAATATTTTACTGTTGGGAATAAGGTTCAAATTGATTTAGCTGATATGGATTATAAAACTTGGCGATCTGAACTTACTTCAGATATTGAGGTTTTAAATGAATTGATGCGTATGTTGAATGTAATAACACCTGAAAATGATGGTAAGTTACAATCTTTACTCAAGGTAATCTCTAACAAAATAGAAAACCCAATTAATAGTAATAATAAAAAGGTTCTGATTTTTTCTGCCTTTTCAGATACTGCTGAGTATTTATATAAACATGTTAGTGCTTATATAAAAGAAAAATATGGACTTAATACTGCTGTTATAACAGGTTCTATTGATGGTAAAACTACTATTAAGAATTTTAAGGCTACTCTTAATAATGTATTGACATGTTTTTCTCCTATTTCTAAAGATAAAGCAGTTCTATTGCCAGATAGTAATGATGAAATTGATATATTAATTGCCACAGATTGTATATCTGAAGGTCAAAATCTACAAGACTGCGACTGTGTTATAAACTATGATATCCATTGGAATCCAGTTCGTATCATTCAACGATTTGGTCGTGTAGACCGCATTGGTAGTAAAAATGAAAGTATCCAACTTGTTAACTTTTGGCCTGATATGGATTTAGATGAATACATCAACCTTAAATGTCGTGTAGAAACAAGGATGAAAATTTCTATTATGTCTTCAACAGGAGATGATGATCTTATTAATGCCGAGGAGAAAGGCGATTTAGAGTATAGAAAGCAACAGCTTAAACGTTTACAAGAAGAAGTAGTAGATATAGAAGATATGTCTACAGGTATTTCGATTATGGATTTAGGTTTAAATGAATTCAGGCTCGATCTTTTAGAGTATATTAAAACTCATGGTGATATGGATACAAAACCTAAAGGATTACATGCTGTTGTTCAATCATCTGAAGAACTTCCACAAGGTGTAATATTTGTATTGAAGAATGTTAATAACTCTGTAAATATTGATAATCAAAACCGGATTCATCCATTTTATATGGTTTATATTGGTATGGATGGAGAGATAATCTGTGATTATCTAAATCCAAAGCAATTGCTTGATGATATTAGATTATTATGTAGAGGCAAACAAGAACCAATAGTAGAATTGTGTCGAAAGTTTAATGAAGACACGAATGATGGGAAAGATATGCAGGAATTATCAAACCTTCTTCGTGAAACAATTCATTCTATTATCGATACGAAAGAAGAAAGTGAAGTTGATAGTCTATTTACAGCTGGTGGAACCTCTGCACTTATCTCAGTCGTATCTGGTTTAGATGATTTTGAGCTTATTTCTTTCTTGGTAGTTAAATAAGAAGGCGATATATGATGCTAGGTTTACCAAAAGCTACAGAATTTAATCGGCGCATTCCTAAAGCTAAGTTCTATGAAAATATAAATATTACGACTTCTTTAAAACGATTGTTTGTAAATCAGGTAAAGAATATTTATTGGAGAAATAAAATTGCGCCTACAACTACTAATTTGATTGATGGAAAATATGTAACTGAGATAGAGATATTTGAAGTCAATCTTAATTATTCACAAGTGGATATAGAGATATTAAAATTTATTGATAGTGTAATTCCGTATCATATTCTTTATATCTTAGAATACAATGGTAAGTATCAGGCATGGATTGGATATAAAGAACCTACGAATATAGAAAAGAAAATATCTAAAGTGGATAGATACTATCATACAAATTGGCTTGAAGAAACAGAGTTAATAGTAAAACTAGAAGGTCTAAACCTTGATGATGTATATGAAAACTTAGTACGTCAAATTGCTGGTGATAAGTTACAATCTGATAACTCTACCGAGACTTTAAAACAGTCTGTAGAGCGTGATAAAAAAATAGAAACTTTGCAAAAGCAAATTAGTATATTACAGAATAAAATACGAAAAGAAAAGCAGCTAAATAAACAAATAGAAATGAATACTGAGTTGAAGAAGTTAAAAATCGTATTGGAGAAAATATAATGGAAAAAATGAGAATGGAATCAGTAGATATGACTGAAAAAAATATAGAGAAAATTGAATCATTATTTCCTAATTGTATTACAGAAACTTTAGATGAAAATGGGACATTAAAAAAAGCTATAAATTTTGAAGCATTAAAACAGATGCTATCTAACGAAGTCATAGATGGTGATGAAGCTTATGAGTTTACATGGGTTGGTAAAAAAGCTGCTATTGTTGAAGCAAATAAGCCGATTCGAAAAACTTTACGTCCTTGTATAGAGAAAAGTGTAAATTGGGATAATACTGAAAATTTATATATAGAAGGTGATAACCTTGAAGTATTAAAACTTTTGCAAGAGAGTTATCTTGGGAAAGTTGATGTAATATATATTGATCCACCTTACAATACAGGGAATGATTTCATCTATAATGATGACTTTAAATTATCAAGTGAAGAATATATAGAAGCGAATAATGAATTCGATGAAAACGGGAATAGACTATTTAAGAATACAGATAGTAATGGTAGATTTCATTCTGATTGGTGTTCAATGATTTATTCTAGATTATTATTATCAAGAAATTTATTAAGTGATACTGGTGTCATTTTTATAAGTATTGATGATAATGAACAAGAAAATCTAAAAAAAATATGTGATGAAGTATTCGGTGAAGATAATTTCTTGGCACAAATAATTTGGGAAAGAGCTTATGCACCTATAAACTTAAAGAAACATTTCTCAAGGTCTCATGATTTTATACTTTGTTATGCTAAAAATGAGACTCTAGCTATTAATAATGGCATTAAACGAAGTGAAGAGGCCGATAATCGATATTCCAATCCTGATAATGATTCAAGAGGAGATTGGAAAGCAGATAATTTTTCTGTTGGACCTGCAGTTGAATCAAATATTTATCCTATAACAACACCTTCAGGACGTATTGTTGAGCCACCAGCTGGTAGAAGTTGGCTTGTTTCAGAGAAAGTTTTTTTAGAAAAATTAAGAGATAATAGAATTTGGTTTGGCACTGATGGTAACTCGGTCCCTAGTATGAAAAGATTTTTAAATGAACTAAAAAAAATTGGGATTACTCCGATGACCATATGGAAGTATAAAGAAGTAGGCCATTCACAAGATGCAAGTAAAGCTCTAAAGGAATTATTTGATGATAGAAAAATCTTTGACTATCCTAAGCCCGTAAATCTTATCAAAAGATGTATTGAACTTTATTCTAAAAAGGACTCTATTATTCTAGATTTCTTTTCTGGAAGTGCAACTACTGCTCATTCTGTAATGCAATTGAATGCAGAAGATGGTGGTCATAGAAAATATATAATGGTTCAATTAGCTGAGAAAACGGATGAGAATTCAGATTCATATAAGAATGGTTTTAAAAATATTTGTGAAATAGGACAAGAGCGAATTAGAAAAGCATCAAAAAAAATACTAGAAGATTATAAAGGGAATATTGATACTGAAAAGTTAGATACTGGTTTTCGTGTCTTTAAGTTAGATGATTCTAATATGACAGATGTATACTATTCAGCAGATGAATATTCTCAGAATCTATTGTCAAATTTAGAGTCAAATATTAAACAAGATCGCAATGATTTAGATTTGTTATTTTCTTGTTTACTTGAATGGGGGTTACCATTATCCTTACCATACAATTCAGAAGAAATAGAAGGTTGTGCTGTACATAATTATAATAATGGTGATTTAGTGGCATGTTTTGATGAACATATACCAGATTCAGTTATCAAATATATTGCAAAACATCAACCTCTTCAGGCAGTCTTTAGAGATAGCAGTTTTGAAAGTAGTCCAGCTAAAATTAATGTTGGTGAGATTTTTAAATCATTAGCTCCAGATACAAGAGTAAAAGTTATTTAGGGGGAAATTAATGGATAAGATGAGAATGGAAACAGCAGATATTACTACTAAAAACATAGAACGGATAGGAAACTTATTCCCCAATTGTATAACTGAATCAATTGATAACGATGGTACACTAAAAAAAGCTATAAATTTTGATGTTTTAAAGCAAATTCTTTCAAGCGATGTGATTGATGGTGATGAATCCTATGAGTTTACTTGGGTTGGTAAGAATAATGCTATTGTTGAGGCTAATAAACCAATTCGAAAGACTCTACGTCCTTGTAAGGAAAAAAGTGTAGATTGGGATAAAACTAAAAATATATATATTGAGGGAGATAATCTTGAAGTTCTAAAACTCTTACAAGAAAGTTATTTAGGATTAGTAAAGTTAATTTATATTGATCCACCATATAATACTGGTCATGACTTTATATATCCTGATTCTTTCGTTATGGACTCCGATGAATATAATGATGGAATTCAATATTATGATTCATCTGGTAACATTAATTATCGAAGAGAAAATAGTACAACAGCAGGTAGATACCATTCAGATTGGTGTTCAATGATATATTCTAGATTACTCTTAGCAAGAAATTTATTATCTGATGATGGAACTATTTTTATTTCAATTGATGTAAATGAATCCCATAATTTACGTAAGATTTGTGATGAAGTTTTTGGTGCTGACTCTTTTGTAACAGATATTATTTGGAATTCTAGAAAGTCTGTTTCAAATGATGCTATAGTATCTCTTAACCATAATTATACATTGGTATATGCAAAGAATATGGAAGTATTTTATGCAAATAAATCAAAATTTAAGTTACCAGATACAGGTGATGGATTTCATAACTGGGATAATGACCCAAGAGGACCATGGAAAGCAGATCCATTTGATAGTCCAGGCATAAGACCTAATCTAACCTACGGTATTATTAACCCTAATACAGGTGAAGAATTTTGGCCAGCAGAAGGACGTTGCTGGAGAACAGGGGAGGAAGAATATAAATCATTTTTAACGGACAATAGGATAATATTCGGGAAAAATGGAAATAGTAAACCTCAACTAAAAAGATTTTTAAGTGAAGCTCAAGAGAAAGGAATAACTCCAAAATCATTGTGGGATGATTGTGGAACTGCAACTGAAGGAACAAAAGAAATTAAAAAGTTATTTGGCGCAAAAGTTTTTGATACACCGAAGCCTGTCAGTTTTATTAATAAAATTATTAGATTGGCTACAAATAAAAATGATATAGTTTTGGACTTTTTTTCTGGATCTGCTACAACTGCTCATGCAGTATTACTGCATAATGCGTACACTAATGCAGAATGTAAATATATAATGGTTCAAATGAATGAACCTATTTCTGAGAGTACCATTGCATATAATGAAGGTTTTAGAACTATTGCAGAATTAGGTAGAAAAAGAATCATATTGGCCGCTAATTATATAAAGCATGATACCAATGCTGATATTGATTATGGATTTAGAGTTTTAAAATTAGATGACTCTAATATGAATGATATATATTACTCAGCAAATGAATATTCACAGAATTTACTTTCAAATTTAGAGTCAAATATTAAGTCTGATCGTAATGATCTTGATTTACTATTTGGCTGTTTGCTTGAATGGGGGTTACCATTATCATTACCATATAATTCAGAAGAGATAGAGGGCTGTACTATACATAATTATAATAATGGTGATTTAGTGGCATGTTTCAATGAAAATATACCAGATTCAGTCATTAAATATATTGCAAAACAACAGCCTCTTCGTGCGGTCTTTAGAGATACTGGTTTTGAAAGTAGTCCAGCTAAAATTAATGTTGGTGAGATTTTTAAATCGATAGCTCCAGATACAAGAGTAAAGGTTATTTAAGGAGGTCTAGACATGAAACTACAATTTAAGCATCAAAAATTTCAAGCTGATGCTGCGAAGGCCGTGGTGGATGTATTTGCAGGACAGCCTTATTTAACACCATCATATATGATGGATAGAGGAACTGGTTATATTCAACAATCCCTAACTGAGGATAATGATTTTACTGGCTTTAGTAACCAGATAATAGTGAAAGAATTAAGTGATGAGCTAATTCTTAGTCGAATAAAGAAAATACAACGAGATAATCAAATTCTACCATCTGATAAATTAGAAGGTAGATATAATTTGACTATTGAAATGGAGACTGGTGTTGGTAAGACTTATACATATATTAAAACTATGTATGAGCTTAATAAACATTATGGTTGGAGTAAATTTATTATTGTTGTACCTAGCATTGCTATACGTGAAGGTGTTTATAAAACTTTCCAAGTTACACAAGACCATTTTGCGGAAGAATATGGTAAAAAGATTCGATTCTTTATTTATAACTCTGCTCAATTAACTGAAATTGATCGCTTTGCATCTGATAGCTCCATTAATGTAATGATTATTAATTCTCAAGCATTTAATGCAAAAGGTAAGGATGCTAGACGTATTTATATGAAATTAGATGAGTTTAGATCTCGTCGTCCTATAGATATTATTGCCAAGACAAATCCTATCTTAATCATTGATGAGCCTCAATCTGTAGAAGGAAAACAGACAAAAGAAAGTTTAAAACAATTTAATCCATTAATGACTCTTCGTTACTCTGCAACTCATAAGAGTGACAGTATCTACAACATGGTTTATCGATTAGATGCATTAGAAGCTTACAATAAATATCTTGTAAAAAAAATTGCTGTTAAAGGTATTACTGAATCTGGAAGTACAGCTACTGAAAGTTATGTTTATCTCGAAGGTATTAATCTTTCAAAGTCAGCTCCTACAGCAACTATTCAGTTTGATTATAAAGGTGCTAAAGGCATTCGAAAGATAACAAGAGTTGTTTCGGAAGGCTATAACCTCTATGATAACTCAGGCCAAATGGAAGAGTATAAAGATGGTTTTGTTGTATCTAGAATTGATGGTCGTGATGACTCAGTTGAGTTTATTAACGGAGTAAAGGTCTATGCTGGTGATGTAATTGGCAAAGTAAATGAAGATCAACTTCGACGTATTCAAATAAGAGAAACAATTTTATCTCATATTGAAAGAGAACGTGACTTATTTTATAAAGGAATAAAAGTATTATCTTTATTCTTTATAGATGAGGTAGCAAAGTATAAGCATTATGATGCTTCTGGATTGCCTATTAATGGTATCTATGCAGATATGTTTGAAGAGGAGTATAAGGATATTATTGATAATCTTCAAATAAAATTTGGTGAAGATGAGTATATAAAGTATATTAATGCTATTTCTGAATCGTCTACACATGCAGGTTATTTCTCCATTGATAAAAAAGGAAAAATGGTTGACTCTAAGTTAAAAGATAAAAAAGAGAAAACATCAGATGATGTTGATGCTTTTGATTTAATTATGAAGAATAAAGAACTTCTTTTAGATAGAGACCCTAAGAAATCTCCTGTTAGATTCATCTTTTCTCATTCAGCATTACGTGAAGGCTGGGATAATCCAAATGTTTTTCAGATTTGTACATTAAAACAAAGTAGTAGTGATGTGCGCAAACGTCAAGAAGTAGGCCGTGGTCTTCGCCTTTGTGTAAACCAAGATGGGGAACGTATGGATACCAATGTACTTGGTAATGATGTACATAATGTAAATGTTCTTACTATAATAGCTAGTGAAAGCTACGATAGTTTTGCAAAGGGCTTACAAGCTGAAATTGCCGAGGCCGTTGCTGATAGACCTAAATCAATCACACCTGAATTATTCATTGGAAAAGTAATTAAAGATATACATAATAATGAACAGGTTATAGATGATCAAATAGGACGTGCTATTCATTATGATCTTATTGTAAATGGTTATATTGATAAAACAGGTGCTCTTACTGATAAATATTATGATGATAAGTCTAATGGTTTAATACAGGTTGCTGATGAAGTATCTGACTCCAAGGATGCAGTTATAGGAATCATTGATTCTATCTATGATTCTAAATCGATACAATTTGAAAATGCACGCAGTAATAATGTTGAGCTTCAGTTAGACGAAGATAAAGTTTCTATGCCTGAATTTAAAGCACTATGGAATAAGATAAATTCCAAATCAGTATATGTCGTTGATTTTGATACTGATGAGCTTGTTAGAAATGCAATTTCAGCTTTAGATAGCAAACTTCGAGTTTCAAAGATTTTCTATAAAGTTGAATCTGGTACTATGAAACAGATTAAATCAAAAGAGGCGTTAGAAACATCAGGTTCTTTTGTAAAAGAAGCTGCTTCAACATATGGAAGTAAAAATGCTGTAAGTTCTAATGTTAAATATGATTTGGTCGGTAAACTAGTAGATGAGACCGGGCTTACGCGTAAAGCAATTATACAGATTCTTCAAGGTATTGAATCTGCTGTCTTTAATCAATTCAAAGATAATCCAGAAGAGTTCATTATTAAAGCTGCATCACTTATAAATGATGAAAAAGCAACAGCAATTATTGAGCACATCACATATGATGTACTAGATGAAAAATATGATACTAATGTATTTACTGATCCAACAATTAAAGGTCGCTTAGGGACTAATGCGATGAAAGCTAATAAACATTTATATGACCATATTGTTTATGACTCAACAAATGAAAAAAACTTTGCATCTGAGTTGGATATAAACTCTGATGTGGCTGTATATGTTAAATTACCTGATGGATTTTATATATCAACACCTGTTGGTCGATATAACCCAGATTGGGCAATAGCTTTTTATGAAGGTAGTGTAAAACATATTTATTTTGTTGCTGAAACAAAGGGCTCTATGAATTCAATGCAACTCCGATTGATTGAAGAATCCAAACTACATTGTGCACGTGAACACTTTAAAGCTATCAGTAAAGGGGACGTTGTTTATGATGTTGTTGATAGCTATAAGTCACTACTAGATATTGTGACAAAGTAAATTTTTATACATTAATTTATGTGAGGGGATTGGGAGTATATAAAATGGGAACTGAATTATTTGATAATATTCCTAGTAGGGTATCAGACTTATTATCAGATGTAAGAAATGGTCGAATTGGATTACCAGACTTACAAAGACCTTTTGTATGGAAAGATAATAAAGTTAGAGAGTTATTAGATTCTATGATGAAAGGATATCCTATTGGGTATATTATGCTATGGGCTTCCCCGGAAGACTATGAGAATACGGGTCACATTGGTAAAAATGATAAGTTATATAGGCAACCTGATGATCTAGTGATTGATGGTCAACAGCGCTTAACAGCTTTATTAGGTGCGTTATATGGGGTAAGCATTAAAGACAAAAATTATAAAGAACGGAATATACGTATTTCTTATAATCCATTAACTCGAGAGTTTGCAGTGTGGACACAAGCTTATGAACGAAATCAAGAGTGGATTAGTTCGATAAGTAGTGTATTTAAGGATCATAAAGACTTTAATATTGCGAAATTTCGTAAATCATTTATTAAAAACTGCAATGAAAATCGAATAAAAAATGGTGTTGATATATTAACTGAAGATGAAGAGGACTTGATTGAAAGTAATATTAATGCTCTCTTGAATTTGGAAACGTATTCCTTACCAACATTAAAAATTAATTCTAAAGCAACAGAAGAAGATGTTGCCGATATATTTGTTAGAGTTAACTCAGGTGGACAAAATCTTACGGAAAAAAATTTTATAGAAACTCTTTTAGCAGTTTATGATAATGAGGTTCACGAACTTATTAACAAGTTCTGTGCCGAATCTAGAATTCCATCTGAAAAAACATCCTTTAATCAAATTATTCAAGTTAGTCCGGCACATCTAATTAGAGTCGCTGTAGGTGTTGGGTTTAAACGAGCACGTTTACGTTATGCTTATATGTTACTTAGAGGAAAGAATCTAAAAACAGGCGAAATAACACAAACTATACGTGATGAAAATTTAAAAGTATTTAAGGATTCGCTTGATCTTGTATGTAATCTTAATAATTGGCATGCATTCATGAACTTATTTTCCACTGCAGGATATTTGAAAAGTAGCTTAATTGCATCTTCAAATGCTGTAGTGTTTAGCTATGTTTTATATTTAATAGGAAAATATTCCTATAAGGTACCATCTGTTAAATTGAATAAAATTATCCGTAAATGGATTTTTATGTCTACAATTACTGGATTTTATACAGGATCAACAGAGAGTGCGGTAGAAAAACAATTTGCAGATTTACGGAAAATCAGTAAGGCAGAGGATTTTATTAGCTATTTGGATACTATTATATCTAATAGATTTACAGACGATTATTTTACTGTTTCATTACCATCAGAACTAAATAGCTCATCGGCGACATCTCCTGCTTGGTATGGATATGTAGCAGCACTTAATGTTTTAGGTACACCTATGTTATTTAGTACAGAACCTTTATCACAATATTTTATTATGGGAACAAATGGTGATAAAAGCGCCATTGATAAGCATCATATTTTCCCTAAACATTATCTTCAATCTATTGGTTATGATGATGATCGTGATAGAAATCAAATAGCTAATTTTACATATTTGGACTATGTTACAAATATTGATATTTCTGATACTTCTCCATTAGAATATGTACAAAAATATAGACAAAAACTAGGTCAGGAAGCTTTTAATCTTACTTGTGAACAAAATGCACTTCCTTTAAATTTTGAAACGTTATCATATTCAGAGTTTCTAAAACAACGTAGATTACTAATAGCTCAAATTATTAAAAAAGCTTATACCAAGTTAGATTCTTGAATTTTTTTATTTGATTATAGAGTTTGTATTATTAATAATAATTTGATTTAATCTCCTTAAAGGTATATTTTATGAGATCATATTTATTAAGTAGAAAAAATTTAACAAGGAAATTAAGTTTATTATGTGATGAGAATATTAAATCAAAGAATACGATTACATCTATAGTAAGAGGAAACGCAATAGAGATATGTAGTTTTTATGATTTAATTATGGAAATAGCTGAATTATCATATAGGAATCCTGATGTAATGTTATTTTATCGTGGTCAAAATAATAATTATACGAAGAATAATATTGCTACTTTGTATCCAACGATATATCGTGCTACTGATAAAAGTAATATAAATTTTGATTTTAAAGTATTAAATGAATCATCTGTAAAATTGATTGCTGCACTTAAAGCAGATGAAAGGATTGATTCAGAAGAACTTAAAGAGATAAGAAAAATCAAACTATTACAGTACTCAATTTTGCAACATTATGAGGTATGTAAAACCCCTTTATTAGATTTAACACAATCAATAAAAGTAGCTTGCTCATTTGCAATACTAAATAATGAAAAAAATATTGGATATATTTATGTACTTGGACTTCCATATATAAATGGTAGAATATCCGTTGATTCTGAGGAATATATTACTAATATAAGGCTGTTGAGTATAAGCTCAAGTGCTGCTAAAAGACCATTTTTTCAAGAGGGGTATTTAGTACAAACTGAATTTGCTTCAGATATTGAGAATAATATAAAAATGGATGAGTTAGACTTTAATAGAAGATTGTTGGCTATTTATAAGTTTAAAAATAATAAACAGTTCTGGGGCGATGAGAGTCCTATAAGCGAGACTGCATTATATCCTGATGATGATATAATGAAAGAAATATGTAATAGAATTAAAGATTCTAAATACTATTTGAGTAATAAAACCACCAAAAATACAAATACAAAATTATTAGGTGATTTTTTAACATTATGGTCAAATATAGAAAATAATTATAATAGTAAAAATACTAATAATCATTTACTCATAGATAAGTCTTATGTACATGATGAATCAGATTTAAGAACTTTGCTAGCTTTTCGAAATAAGGTTATTAACAAACCAGATCTTGTTAAAGATGATGAGTTAATAAAAAGTATTAATATGTTAAGGTCACTCTTAGATAATAAGAGAATATAATAGTATATTAATATTAGATTTTAATAAATATAATGGTAACCTATTTAGACTAAATTAGTGTTAAGTAGATATTAGAAGAATTATGATTAAGCCCTTCGCATAAGCGAAGGGCTTTTACTATACACGCATACTTATAAATGTAATATAATTAAATTAAATAGTGATGGTAGGATATTTATCTATGTAGTTAATACTATAAAAAAGTAGTTAATGTTAAAAACAGGATACAACTATGATTATAGAAAAAGCAACAATAGAACAATATGAAGCTGTTAGATCGTTTTACCATTCTCTTATAGATGGCTTACAAGATTCTATTTACGATATAGGTTGGAAGAAAGATGTTTATCCTGAGCCCGATTTCTTAATAAATTCAATTTCAAGAGGTGAATTATTCATAGGAACAACTGATGGAAAAATTATGGCAGCTATGGTTATTAACCATGAATCAAACGAAGGATATCAGAATGTTGATTGGCCCACAAAGGCTAGCGTTGATGAAGTATTAGGCATTCATGCTCTTGGTGTACATCCTGATTACGCCGGTAACGGCTATGCTAAAGAACTAGTTAGCTTTGTCATTACATATGCTAAGGAACATAAGCAAAAAGCAATACGCCTTGATGTCCTTAAAGGCAATGCTCCTGCTGAAAAGCTATATTCTAGTATGGGGTTCAAGTATCTCCGTACATTACCCATGTATTATGAGGATACAGGCTTAACAGATTATGAATTATATGAACTTTCATTGTAAAGGGTGTTAATTTTATAAGCTATGATATAAAGAGGTATATTATGTTTAAACCAATTCGTAAAAAGATAAATGAAATAGATCGCACTGCGACAGAAGCATTATTAACATCTAATCGTCGTGGTATCTTGGCCATGAATGGAGATAATGGATACCCGTATGCTATTCCCATTAATTATTTTTATGATAATGAAACACAGAAAATTTATTTTCATGGAGCTAAAGCTGGTCATAAAGTAGATGCATTAAAAGCTTCAGATAAGGTATGTTTTACAGTATATGGGGATGAGCATATTGATGAATCTGAACCATGGGCCCCATATGTACAAAGTGCAGTAGTATTTGGTAGATGCCGTTTATTAGAGGCCGGTCCAGAATCTATAGCTCGATTAAAAGAGTTTGCGATGAAATATTATCCTGATGAAGCGTTAGCTGATGATCAAATTGCTCGTAATGGACGAGCAACACAGATGTTTGAAATCACTATTGAACATATGAGTGGCAAACAAGTACAAGAGAAATAATAGATTGGCCCTTCGCTTATACGAAGGGCTTTTACTATACACTCATACTTATAAATGTAATATAATGTAATTAGTATATATCATTTTAAAAATATAGTTCATGGGAGAGAGACATGATAGATCTAAAGGATTTAGGTACCTTTGAATCTGTACCTGAAATAGTAATAGATATTGTAAAAGGAAATATTGAAGCTTTAGAAAATACATTAGCAGATGGTTGGGATATTCATAAACCTGTACAATTGGGTAAGTACAGTGAGTATTCCCCTCTAGAATTGGCATTAGTAATGAACTGTTTGCCAAGTGTTCAATGGTTAGTTGAACATGGAGCAGATCTAAATGATGTAGAAAATCCAAGCTTCCTATTAGCTGTACGGTATGCTGATCAAGAGATAATAGATTATGTTGTAGATCATGGTGCTAACATTCACGGATTGAATTCTGTGGAGGTAGATGCTTTTCAAGCTGCCTTATATGGCAAGAAATATGAGAACCTACAACTGATTCATGACTTAGGCCATACAGTACAGAAGTATGGCGGTAAAGCTTTTAGAAATGCTATTACAGATGAAAATTATGAGGTTCTAGATTTCTTTATTCATAATGGTGTAGATATTAATTACAATAAGCCTGATTCTGTATATCCTTTTAAGCCGACTCCATTATGTGTAGCTGCTCGGTACGTAGATTTACAGATGTGTAAATACTTGGTAGAACATGGTGCGGATGTGACTATCACGGAAAAGGATGGTATGCGTCCTTATAGCATTGCCATTGAAAAGGGCGATATGGAAATGGCGGAGTATTTTAAAACATTAGAGCCTGTAGAGTACCATGATAAACAAAATAAAATGGATCAATTAAAACCATTTAAACTCCCAAGAGCATTAGTATCGTTTTTAGAGGGTGATACACTTTACTTTGAATTGCCAGACTCTGATTTTATATCGGTTGAGTTTTTACCTTTACTTGATACGGTTCCATTTAAAGTGGGCCGTCGTAAACTATTACGACTATCTAAAGAGCTAGGCGAGTATAATGATTATCAAATTGTATGGGACCCTAAGTCTAAAAAAATCAGTTGTTATGATACCGAGCATCAAGAGCTACATGAACTTTGCAAGTTTGATGAGTTTATAGCAGATATGGTAGGTCAATTAGAAACCTTATTCTAATGTATATTGTAAAGTTGAGGAGATACATATGGCAGATGCAGTTGAGAAAACTTATACAGATTGGTCAATTGATGTAGGTAACTATAAGTATGAAGGAATTACATTGAATGAGGTTGAGCAAAATCTCTACGCTATTGAGGATCAAGAGCAGGATTTTGTAGTTATATCACCAGCAAAGGCAATTTCCATAGATAATAAAATGTATAACTTTGTACAAGTTTGTAGTGATCAAGATACGGATTTATTACATATAGAGCTTAGTGTAACTAATGATGGTGAGCAGGGTGCTATCATATACGGTAAAAATGAGCTAGGACATCAAGAAGCATTCCAGATCATAGAAGAATTTATTGCACATCATAAGGTACCATCATTAGATGATTGGGAAGTCGTACTAGATTTAAGACCAAAGATGGAAAGCTATGTAAAGGGTACAAACGATGACTAATCCTGTAATATATGATGAACAGTTAAGGCAATATACCACATTCTACGAAGGAATACAGTTTTGCTGGGATGAGAAACCAACAGATGCTAATTTAGATACGGCAAAGCTATTAGCTGTTAATTACCATAAAAATATAGATGCAATTGTAACTTTCATTTATAACGAAATACGAGATTTGTATGGTGATGTAACTATTGATGAAGTGAAATCACGCATTGGTATGCCTATTATTGAATTAGAACGTGATGCTGTGACCTATTGCGAGCAAACCTTTGATGATACCCATATCTTTTCTTTTACATTTTGGGATGATGAATTCAAAGATTTACATTATTTTGCCATAGATGGATGATATATTTTCCATGATTTTGCTAGTATGACTTATATGTGGAGTCTATTATGTTATATACACCTAATAACATTTTGTATAAGTATATTCGCTATCGATTTAGACGGATTCAGATTCAGTGCAATATGTTATATGATATAGCACCAGAGGAAGAAGATGAGATTTGTCGTAATCTATTAAAAAAGAGAGCGAAGATATTAATTCCCGTTGGCATATTATATTTTTTGCTTTTTGGGATTATCTTTGCTTGGCTAGTAGGAACAAGTGAGGAATTGAATCCATTAATGCAATGGGAATTAAGAGTTATAGATTATGTTATACCCATTTTAAATACCATAGATATTAAATGGTATGCATATTCCCTAGACTTATTGCGAGTAGCAGTTATTTTAGCACCTATAGCGATTATAAATGCATCTCCTTATATTATTGTTTCCTATATTGTAGATACTATTTTGATACGACGTGAGGTAAAAGCTTTAATCAAAACTTATTCTATGAATGAGTAATTAAAAATTTAGATTATATTGGTTTAAACTAGGAGAGAGTATTATGAGTAATCTAAAAGACTTTGATTGGACAGGATTTTGGAATGATGTTGACTATGCGTTTGAATCCTATATTGGTAAACCGGTTACTGATAAGGATATTAAAGCAGCTGAAGCAGATCTAGGTTATACATTGCCTGCTGCATATATTGAGCTACTTAAAAACCATAATGGTGGGGTAGTAAAGAAAAATTGTTTTATTAACGATGATGACGATTGTGTATATATAACAGGAATATATGGCATCGATAGAGATAAAAAATACTCTCTTTTAGGTGAGATGGGAAATGAGTTTTGGATTTCAAAAGTAAAATATCCCCCTATCGGTGTCGTTGTAGCCGATACGATTTCTGGTGGGCATGATATGATTTTCCTTGATTATCGTGAGTGCGGTCCAACCGGTGAACCTAAGGTTGTACGGGTCGATCAAGAATGTGATTACTCCATGACTCCCTTAGCAGATAACTTTGGTGACTTTATTAAGAACTTATATTTCAATATAGAAGAAATTACGGATGAAGAGTTTCAAGAATTAAGTGATGCGGAAAAGGTTAAGCTCCTTAATGAACAAGAGGGCATCGATATTAAGCGTGCGATGGAGCTATTGACGAACATAGGCATCGATAATTTGTCCCCTATACTATTAAGCACCTTAGGACGTATGTATAACAATAATGGCCGTGCGTCAGAGGCTATCGAGTTGTTTGAACGAATCGATGAGGCACATCGTGATTGGTCTTGGTACTATCGTTGTGGTTATGCTCATGGGATGTTAGCTATTGGTGAAAGCTACGAATCTGAACATGTGCAGAAAGCATTACAGTTAATAGAGACGGGCATAAAAGTGACGAAAGAAGCTCACTTAGATAAACAGCTTGTTTGGTGCTGTGAAGTGGTAAAATATCACCTATCTAAAATTAAGCCAAAAGAGTACAAGATGGATTATCCTTTGGTATATGAAACTATTAAGACTGTGTTTGATAAGAAAAATAGCAAAGATGCTACAGAAGGTAAAGATATTGAAGATGTTAATGAATGCGAAGAAGATAACTATCCTACATATGATGTAGTACATTGGGTATTTAATAAGCAAACATATAGCAAAGAAGAGTTTTCCAAAGAATACAATGAAAATGTAAAGAACTATGTAGATGATGATCAATCAGATGACGACGATAGATTAGAAGAACCAGAAATTCTAGTAACCTATGAAGCTTGGATTGAAAGTAAAGACCAACTCTTTGATAATGAACGTGTAACCGATGAGGAGTTACACGAAGAAGATAAAGAAGATGGTATGTGGCAAGTAGAAATTATGGCTCATCTTGTGGCGGATAATGGTACATATTTTACAAGAGAAGAATTGCTCTTTAAATTGCACAATTTGATGGCCAATAAAGAATTAGGCGATCATGTATTCTTTGAAGGCATCGAATACGAAGGCCATGAATGTGAAGGTTACGGACTTATAGATAATGAAGATGGCATACCTGTATTCTATATTTGCTGTGGTAGTTGATTAATAGAGAAATAATATATTAGCCCTTCGCTTATGCGAAGGGCTTTTACTATACACGGAAATTTATAACAGTAATAAATTAGATTAAATTATTATAATTTTGTGCTTTGGGCTACGTTATTTCATATGAGATTAGTTTACAATATTGAGGAATATATTATGAATAATGAAATCAAAGCATTGTTTAAATGACTACAAGGAGGATTATCTTATGATTTTTAATGCCATAAAAAACCTGTTTAACAAGGATGAGAATGCAGAGCAGATTGAATATCTTGGTACTGATAAAGATGGTAATAAAATATATGAAGGTTACTATCATGAGTTTAAGGGAATTCCTTGGGTTTTTAATAAAACTACTTATACTAGAGAAGAGTTTCTTAAGGCGTTTTATGAATGCTTAGAAGAGCATAACGTTAATCGTGATAATTTACCGCCATTAGTAGAGCCTGAAATTCTTGTGAGCTACGAAGCTTGGATTGAAAGTAAAAGTCAGCTTCACCCTAATGAATACTTATACGAAGACGATGAATTAGAAGAATACGATAAAGAAGACGGTATGTGGCAAGTTGAAATCTATGCTCGCCTTAAAGCAGATAATGGACAGTACTTTACTACTGAAGAGCTTCTTTTCAAGCTACATAATTTAATGGCCAATAAAGAGCTCGGTGATCATGTGTTCTTTGAAAATCTAGCCTATGATGACCACGAATTCGATGGTGACGATATCGATGAAATCGACGATGACGATGAAGGTACTCCTGTATTTGTCGTATGGCTTGGTAGCTAGTTAAATAGCTGTTTTTGTCATTAACTATTATTTTAAAATCTGTAACCCATAGTTTTGTGTTGTTTGTTATAATTATCTTAAGATGAGTTCATATACATATTGATGCTATGAGGGGAAGTGTATTGTATGTCTTTAAGTGTTGAACAGTTTTTATCTTTGTCTGATGCTGAACAGTTACAAACTATCAAAGACCTTAATGATAGTGGAAACGTAAAAACTATTATTGATGTGTTAACTAGTGTGGGCATAGAAAATTTATCTATACCTCTGTTAGGTGAGCTTGGTAGAGCTTATAACAATAATGGCAATGAAAAAGAGGCAATTAAGGTATTAGAGGCTATTGATGAAGAGCATCGTGATGCGGTGTGGTATTATCGCTGTGCCTATGCGTATGGATCTATTGTTTTAGATAATAATGAAGCGTACACATCTGATACTATGCAACAGATGCTAAGGTTAGTGGATCAGGGTGTACGGTTAGCTATGGAATCGGAACTAGATGATATAAAATCGTATTGTTTTGAAGTCATGGATATGTGCTATATGCAAATGGACTTTGAAAAATGTGAAGCTGATTATCCTGATTTATGTGCTGCTTATAATGAGTATGTAGCAGCGAAAAAGAAGAAACGGAAAGGTGTGCCTCGTCATCGCACTATCACTGTTGAAGAGATACAAGCTACAGACGATATGTGGACCATTAATGAGCCTATGTACTGGACTATCAATATATATGGCTCATACGATGATTATTTAGAATCTGCCAAATCTTTTACTGTAGAGCAACGATATCTCAATGCTATATCTTGGTACTTCGCAGAGGTTAATAATGGTGGACATCATCAGTTCTTTTATAACTCTACAGGCATTGTATGGGAAGATGCTCTTGCGGGGTTACGCCTCTTCAAGATGGATATACTAGCAGATAATTTACAATCCGTAATCGATTACTTTGGCGGTTCTGTTCCATTTGATAGAGAAGAACGATGGACCATTTTAAAAGATTGGGACGATGAAATATTTGATTTCCTCGATAAAAAAGATGATGTAGTCTATGAATATGAAGGCATCTTTGAAGATGTATTTGTACATGAACATCCAGAGTTATTTGTATTTGATGGGACCTATAAGGTTCCAGAATAAGCGTAGCAATGTAGTGTATAAGGGCTACTTTCACTAAGAATATACTATGTATTAGAGGTATTACATGTTAGATAAACAAGGCGTATATGATTGCCTACGTGACCATCATATCGATTTTGAAATTACGGATCACGCACCGCTATTTAGTATGGATGATAAGCCCAATGTAGAGTTGCCATATCCTGAGTGGGATGCGAAGAATCTATTCATCCGAGACCATAAGCGGGAGCACTACTATCTGATTACTGTGCGCGGCTCAAAGCGTGTGGATTTAAAACAGTTTCGTAAGGACCACAATCTTAAAAAGATTTCCTTTGGCTCAGAGGAGGAGCTATGGGATATATTAAAGATTAAACCAGGTCACGTATCTCCATTCTGTTTACTTCACGATGAAGCACGGAAAGTTCATTACTATATTGATGCGGATTATAAAGATAATCTAATCGGTATACATCCTAATCAAAATGATGCTACAGTATGGCTACAGGGAAAAGACTTAGTTAACTTAATTGAAGAACATGGTACAACTATTGAATATATAACAATATAAGCTCAACATCCTATTTGTGGGAAATAATATTAATTAATATTGTTTCCACAGATAGGATGTTTTTATATGCAAAAAGAATAATAATCTTTTATAATAATATAAGAGTATTTGTTATATAAGAGGTTGTACATGAAAGTTAAATTAATTCAGCCGCGTATGTTGAAGCGTCCTATGGATACAGATTTAAAAATACGTATGTCACCACATTTAGGTTTGTTAACGGTGGCTAATATTATTCGTTATGAGTGTGAGGTCACAATTGAAAATGAAAATATTAGAGCTATTGATTTTGATGATGTGCCTGACTTGGTAGGGATAGCAGTTACAGTAGATGTTTTACCTAGAGCTATTGAAATTGCATCTATATATAAAGAAAAAGGTGTTAAGGTGATTGCTGGTGGTATACATATTACGACAGCATCCAATACCATACCTAAGGAGGCATTTGATAGTCTTTGTATAGGTTTTGCAGAAAATACATGGCCTCAAATTATAGAAGATGCTAAACATGGTCGATTACAATCTCAATACGTATCTGCTCCTTTAGAGTCTGGAGACGATATTGCATCACCTGCATATGACTTAATAGATAAGACCGATTACTTATGGTACAATGTTGTTTCTACTAGTCGAAGTTGCCCTCATAGATGTGATTTTTGCTATAATAGTTCTGGAACACACCAATATATTAATCGCAATATAGAAGATGTGTTGGAAGATATCAAAAAATTAGGTACAAAACATATTATGTTTATAGATGATAACTTTATTGGCAATATTTCTTGGACTAAACAGTTTTTAGAACGTATTAAACCTTTGAAGTTAAACTGGAATGCAGCAGTTACTATGAAAATAGGGCAACACCCTGAATTAATGGATTTAATGAAAGAAACTGGTTGCCAGAGTTTATTTATTGGTTTTGAAAGTATTAGTTCTCAATCTTTATCTAGTGTTCATAAAATGCAAAATAATCGTGAAGAGTTTGAACGACTTATTAACGAATTACATAAGCGTGGTATTATGGTTAATGCTAGCTTTGTATTTGGATTAGATGGAGATACACCAGAGACTTTTAAAAATACGTTAAATTGGATTATTAGCCAGAAAATTGATACGATTACATCACATATTGTCACACCATATCCAGGTACTGAATTCTACAAGAGAATGGAAGAGCAAAATAGAATTTTTGATTATGATTTATCAAAATATAATACGTCTCATGTAGTTGTATCACCGTTAGGTATGTCTAAAGAAGAATTAGAAAAAGGGTATCTTTGGATCTATAAAGAGCTATATTCCATAAAAAATATATTTCGTCGCATGCCTAAAACTATGGGCACAATACCAGCATATTTAACATTTAATTTCTTTTATCGTAGATTTGGACACTTTACAGCAAAAGTATGTAATCTGTTAACTTATAAGCGTATTGGCTTGTTTGCTGAAAAGCTATCAAGATATATGTAAAGGAGTATTTATGACTAAAAAATTATTTAAACGTATTTTAGTAACCTCTACGATTGCTGTATTAGGTGTTAGTACATCCTTTGCGGCTCTTGTTATGGAACGAGATCAATCTGTAGATACAGCACCTAGTGTCAATATGTATCGATTCGAAGTACCAGCAGAGTTACAGGGCACATATAACAGTGCAGGTGTTGCCAATCTAACAGCATCTATGGAGAAAGAACCTAATACATTATCTATGAATGTAGCGCATGTAAAAGAAAATCCATCTGAGTCTTATGTAGTAGAGATTTATAAAGATTTAGCTGCCATTGAAACACATCGCAAATCTGATCATTATCAAGCCTTTGTTAATGAAGTAGGTTCTAAGTTAACAAATCGCAAAATGTACGATGTACAGTCTGTACTATTGTTTGAGAAAAAAGATGCTTTATCTATTGTCAATGATGGTAAAGCAGTAGTGACATTAACAGAGTTTACTGTTAATAGCAATGATATCGACACAGTACAACGTCAATACCAACTCGATATTGAACGGGCCGTACGCGATGATGCGGGTTATAAGGCCGGTTATGTGCTTCGTGAAAGAAATGTAAAAAATCATTGGTATGTTATCCAAATTTATAGTGATCAAGAGGCCTTAACAAAACATTTAAATAGTCCTGGTTATCGATTCATGATGAGCCAAATCCAAGGTAGTCTACAAAATGTTACCACAAAGGTTTTAGATGGGGATGTCCTCGTCAACCATGGGGGTCAAGCATTTGTAAGACCTTAAAACTGAATATAATATAGTATAATATAATCACAGTAAAGTTACTGCTAGCATATAC
Organism: Veillonella sp. T11011-6; assembly: GCF_002959755.1. Taxonomy (GTDB): domain Bacteria; phylum Bacillota; class Negativicutes; order Veillonellales; family Veillonellaceae; genus Veillonella. The sequence goes on from NZ_PPCW01000001.1 coordinate 163,531, forward strand.
ATATGTGCTAGCAGTTTTTTGTTATATATTAGGTGAACGTATAGTCTATACAAAAAGGAGTTACATATGACACAGCAAGAACGGTTGCGCTATTTGGTTGAAGGCTTAGTAACAGAATACAATGAGAGACATAACGAATATATCGATATGCCTATAAATGAAGAAGAGCAATTTACTCTCTTTAGATCTTTATGTAATATTCGTCCTGCTGGTGGCATGTCTCTTGAATGGATGAAGATAGAGGCTGAATATTTAAATACATTGGCTCATGAAAAGGGGATCGTAACGATTCATGATATGGAAGAGCGAGAGCCTCAGATTTATTTGTGGCAAGGAGATATTACTCGATTATCTGTAGATGCTATTGTAAATGCAGCCAATAATAAATTGCTCGGATGTTTTGCTCCAAATCATAAGTGTATCGATAATGAAATCCATACCTTTGCTGGTATAGAGCTTCGCATGGAATGTGCTAGAATGACTGAGTATATGGAAATGCCTGAAAAAACGGGTGTGGCTCGTATGACCTATGGGTATAATTTGCCCGCAAAGCATGTACTTCATACGGTAGGTCCTATTATTTATGAAAGTGTAACAGATAAGGAAAGAATTGAATTAGCTTCTTGCTATCAATCCTGTTTAAAGTTAGCTAATGCTTATAAATTACGCTCCATTGCATTCTGTTGTATTTCTACTGGTGAATTTAGATTCCCTAATGAAGAAGCAGCACAGATTGCCATAGATACGGTACGAACATATTTAAAAGAAACAAATAGTAAAATACAAGTGGTATTTAATGTATTTAAGGATATAGATTATGACATCTACAACAAATTATTGGGATAAATAATATACTCCTTTTGAAATTCATAAAAATACTGTATCATTTAATAATGACATACAAAAGGTTATGAATGAATTGTTAGTTTAAGAAGGAGATAATGTACTATGAATTATAAATACACCTATGAAAGCCCATTAGGAACTATGATTATGCTTGGTACATTATCATACTTAACAGATTTGTTTTTTATCGATGAAGATTATGCACCAAGTTATGATGATGCGGAGTATATAGAGCAACTAACAGGTCCATTTGAAGTAACTATTATGTGGCTAGACCAATACTTTAATGGTAAAAAGCCTTTTATTACACCACCGATTCAGTTAGAGGGGACAGAGTTCCGTAAGTCTGTATGGTCCATATTACAAACTATAGCTTATGGTGAAACTACAACATATGGAGATATAGGTAAAGAGATTGCAAAACAGCAAGGAAAAGATAGGATGTCTGCCCAAGCAGTAGGAGGTGCTGTAGGTCATAATCCTATATCTATTATCATTCCATGTCATCGTGTGATTGGTAGTAATGGAAAATTAACTGGCTATGCTGGCGGTATTGAACGTAAGAAATACATGCTTGATCTTGAAGCGAAACATAAATAGTACATATTAGATTGTAAAATCATATTTAAATAGACTTATAGAAAAAGAAGAAAGAGATTACTCATGATGGATAGACACATCATAGGTAATCTCTTTTGGTATATATAGGTGGGACTAGTTAAATTGATTTACTAAGGTACCAATGCCACTAATCGATATAGATACGGTATCTCCTGATTTTAACCAACCATATTTGCTTTCATTTTTACCAAGTACAACACCACTAGGTGTACCGGTAAAGATAATGTCACCTTCCTGTAGTGTAATATACTGGGATACAAATTCGATAATCGCGTCCGGTTTAAACATCATTTGTTGTAATTTGGCTTGTTGACGTATTTCACCATTTACTGTTGTAGTAATAGTGGCATTGTCAAAATCAAAATCATCTGGAGAGACAATAGTAGGACCGATAGGGGCAAAGTTATCTAGTGATTTGCCGAGAATCCATTGGGAGCCTCTAAACTGCAAGCTACGAGCTGAAACATCATTTCCAATGGTATAGCCTAATATATGCTCTCTGGCCTGTTCACGAGATATATTTTTACCAGCCTTACCAATAACGATAACCAGTTCTCCTTCGTAATCATAATGAAGGTTTTCATCTTGAATGGGAACTATATCTTGATGTGACGCCAATGCATTAGATGTTTTCATAAAGATTTCTGGAAAATCATGTGTAGCAAGACTAGTTTCCTCTATATGGTCTGCATAGTTTAAACCGATACAGATAATGTTTTTGGGATTAGTAATTAGGGTACGGTTAGTAGATTCTTTCATGAGAGATACCTCCTTAAGAGATGAGATACATATATGGTAACTTAATTATAATATAAATCAGTATGTAAAGAATATTTTTGACGAAATAATTATATAGAGGCATTTTTGTCACATCCTGTTTATTATACTTAAACAAAGTAATAAAAGGAGGAGTTCCTATGTATATGCATAGAAATGTGACAGATAAATTTATAGGTACCCTAGCATCTTGTGACATTATAAGTACGGGTAGTTGGTATGGTGATTTACCAGATGGCGTACCAAAGGAAGTGAAATTAAATCGTAAAGATTACTATATTGAAGAGATACAACATATTTCTATTAAGGAAGCCATTAGTGTTACCTATGGCATTAAATGGGAGCATATCTCGAAACCTGTAGAGGGTAAAATAGAATCCTTAACTACTAAGGAGTACTCAATTGACGAATCTAAAAAACAATATCTATTAGAGCTTATGGGGCGTAGATTTTCCGATGATATTGACCTATATGATGAGGATGAGTGTGCTGTCCAAGTACAGCTCATCAACACTGAGGATCAGGAATTTATATATGAATTTCCTTTTGATAATACCCTGAGGGCCATGTCTATACTATTCAGACAAATCCTAGGTATGCCTACATTACTTTTATTTGATGGAAATCGAAAAAAAGATAGAATTCAAGAGATTCATATTGAAGTGCAAAAAAATATGTACCAAGAATATGGTGACGTAAATACATTGAATTTTAATTGGAATGAGCCGTCTATTGCCATTGATTGTAATAGTAAGCAATTTGGTCACTCTAGCCATAGTCATAGCGAGTATGTAGATAATCAAATGATTCATCAATTGAAGCAAGATATTGACTTTCACATTGGCGAAACGCTATATAGTCTAGATTCCTTTAGTCTTAGTGAAAGTCATGACCTTGATAGAGACCCTGCTCGTGGTGGTATAGTAACAGTACGTATTAAATGGGCGCATAAAGGAGATACATTGTTTATAGGGAATGTAACTGATCAGTATGTGCCCACTTGGTATAAAAATCTAATTAATTTTATACATGCTCATACAAGAGACAACTCTTTACAAGAGTTTTTACCATTAAATCATACATCTGATAGAAGGATTTATACGTATTGTTCAGTATATATTTTTAAGATAAACCAGGAATTTTATTATCGTACTGATAGAAATGATATATATGAAGGAGATATTGTAAAAGTTCCGTTTGGATCCGATAATGCGGTTCGTACTGGTCGTGTAGAATCTATTTCATATCATACGCGTTACGACGTACCTTATGATTTGAAACGAACTAAATTTATTATAGATAAAGACATAGAGATTATTTATGATACTAATCGTTATAGATATGATGATCCATATGATTTATAAGGCATCAAAATAAGTGGTATTCTATATTTTGTACTTAAGTATACTTAACTTATTACATGTCTAATTTCTGTTCTCTATAGAATATGTTGAAATAACTTGCTCATAGTGTTAAGATTATAAGTATATTAATAAGCATGGAGGTTATTGTTATGAGTAAGAATATCGATTGGGATAATCTCGGTTTTGGTTATGTAGAAACCGACTACCGTTATTTAACTACATATAAAGATGGTAAATGGGACGAAGGCGGATTAATTACTGATGCTAACGTTGTTCTTAATGAATGTGCTGGTGTATTCCAATATGCTCAAACTGTCTTTGAAGGTTTGAAAGCATACTACACTAAAGATGGTCACATCGTATGCTTCCGTCCAGATTTGAATGCAGTTCGTTTGAATCAATCTTGTGAACGCCTTGTAATGCCTACATTACCTGAAGGTCGTTTCCTTGAAGCTGTAAAAGAAGTTGTAAAAGCAAACAAAGACTTTGTTCCTCCTTATGGTCATGGTGCAAGCCTTTATATTCGTCCATACATGATGGGTACAAACTCCGTTATCGGTGTAAAACCTGCAGATGAATATCAATTCCGTGTATTTACTACACCAGTAGGACCTTATTTCAAAGGTGGTGCTAAACCAATCAAAATTCGCATTACTGATTTTGACCGTGCAGCTCCTCATGGTACTGGCCATATTAAAGCTGGTCTAAACTATGCTATGAGCTTGTACGCTATTACTGATGCACATGAAAAAGGTTATGCAGAAAACATGTACCTTGATGCGGCTACTCGTACACATGTAGAAGAAACTGGTGGTGCAAACTTTATCTTCATCACTAAAGATGGTAAATTAGTTACACCTAAATCCGATAGTATTTTGCCATCCATTACACGTCGTTCTTTGATGTATGTAGCAGAACACTACCTTGGTATGACTGTAGAAAATCGCCCTGTTCATAAAGATGAATTAAAAGACTTTGCTGAAATTGGTCTTTGTGGTACAGCAGCTGTTATTTCTCCAGTAGGTCAAATCGATACTCCAGAAGGTACTATTAATGTACCAGCTGGTATGGATGATATGGGGCCTATCACTAAAAAATTATATGACACATTACTTGGCATTCAACATGGTGAAATTGAAGCTCCTGAAGGCTGGGTAGTTAAAATTTGCTAATCTTTTAATAGATTAATGTAGTAGATTATATAATTTAACACGTAAATAGAAATGGCATCTATCGTTGGATAGATGCCATTTTGTATTATTTTGTTATGTTAAATTCGCACTTAGGCTATTGTACAATTAGTTATAGACTATTAGTAAAACTAGTTATTAGTTAGATTTTGCACGACTTGTAACTTTAGCCATGAATTTTTCGTTATTAATAACAAATCGTTCATGAGTTCCTCGACCAATGATACCAACGCCGTCAGATGCTTCAATATCAAAGGTTATTTTACGTCCTTCTACAGCACTAACTGTAGCTTTAGCAGTTACTGTTGCACCAAGTGGAGTAGGGGCCTCGTGAGTAATGGATAGAGTGATACCTACAGTGCCTTCGCCATCTTCTAAATATGGTTGTACTGCTGCTTGTGCTGCTTCTTCCATTAATGCACACATAGCTGGTGTGGCAAAGACTTCTAAAGAACCGGATTTCATTGTTTTAGCAATATTAGATTCTGTAACTGTTACAGTCGCCGTAGCTGTTTGACCTGCTGATACCATAATATACCTTCTTTCATTAAGAATATTCTCGTTATAATAGTATTATACATCTTTCGATAATTTTTATGCTAATGCTATTATACATATTTTATAGATACTACCAGTTAAAAGTAATTATTTTTAACTGGTAGTAATTAGATAAATAGAATGTTTAAGTTCTTACATATAACAGTTCTATAGAATCCGTGATATAATAGAACTAGTTTTTTATAAAACGAGGTATATATGAGTACAAAAAAATTAAAGCCTTCTGGTGAAGGTTGGGTACAGTTAATAGCAGGCATTGGTTTTGTCATTCTATTAATTGCCATCAATATAGTAGATCCTACATTCTATCCTACCATGTGGCATTTAGCGACGAGTGGATCTATGGATGAGATAGCAGAGTATATTCAAGGCTTTGGTCCTATGGCTATGGTCGTTAGTATGCTTCTCGATATTTTTGTTAATGCTGTTGGTTTCTTACCATCCATATTTATCTCTACCGCAAACGGTTTAGTGTTTGGTATGTGGCCAGGCATCATTATTTCTTGGCTTGCAGAAACAATTGGCGTAGTCATTAGCTTTTACATTATGCGTTACTTCTTGCGTGATACGGCGGATAAGCTTATTGCTAAAAGTACAGTATTGATGAAAGTAGATGATTTTTCCGGTAAAAATGGTTTTGTGGTCATGTTATTTGCACGATCCTTACCATACTTTCCATCTGGTGTTATCACAGCACTTGGTGCCATTAGTAAAATCAAACCGAGAGACTATATATTAGCGAATTTAATCGGGAAATTTCCATCTACAGCTCTTGAAGTAGCTATCGGTACAGATATCGTAAATTTCCAAGAGAATATGGGGCGATTAGGAATCATCGTAGTTGTTGCAGGTATTGTATACTTCATTCTTTGGAAAGTATATAAGAACTACATCAATAAGAAAAATGCTGAACAAGAGCACGATCCTAATGCTTAACAATCTCTAATTAATTAAATGTTATTCAATTTAGTATATATGAAAGAGGCGATAGTATGAGTTTTTCTCTTCCTGAACGGGTGACCTTAAAAGGTCCTAATTTTATTCGTGAAGTATTTGAACGTGGTGTAGGGGTAGAAGGTTTTATTAGCTTTGGTATTGGCAATCCTGCACCAGAAGCCATTCCTGTTGAGGTTATTGAAAAGGCTTTTGATGAAGTGGTTCACTCTAATCCCATGAGTCTTTTACAATATGGACCAATGCAAGGGGATGCACGTTTAGCAGAATTGACATTAGAGCGTCTTGTAAAAACACATAAGATGAATCCAGAAGGACAAGGTCTTATAATCTCCAATGGTGCTGGTCAGCTATTAGGCCTTGTACCAATTACCGTATTGGAACCTGGCGATGAAGTATACATGGATGAATTTACTTTTACTAGTGCTATCAATTCTGTACGCAATATGGGTGGTAAAGCATTAGGTATTAAGACTGATGAGTATGGCATGATTCCTAGTGAATTAGAAAAAGCTGCTCAATCTGGTAAAGGTAAATATATTTATCTCATTCCTAACTTCCAAAATCCAACAGGTATTACGATGCCGTTGGAACGCCGTAAAGAAATTTACGCTATTGCCTCTAAATATGATTTGTTTATCTATGAAGATGATCCATACGGTGAGATTCGCTTTGCTGGTGAGTATATTCCAACATTTAAATCCTTTGATACAGAAAATCGTGTTCTCTATGCAGGTTCATATTCCAAGACATTATCTGCAGGTTTGCGCGTAGGTTTCCTATTTGGCCCAGCGAAGGTAGTAGAAACTATTCAAGCATTAAAAAATAATACAGCAGGGCAAATGCCACTAGTTACACAAAAGGTTGTAGCTAACGTATTGGATTCAATCGATTACGATGAGCATTTAGATAATGTGCGCAAAGTATATAAAATGAAATGCGATGCTTTACTTAACGCTTTTGACAAGTATGCGAGTTCTAAAGTTCATTTAACTAAGCCTACAGGAGGTATGTTTGCATGGATGACTATGCCAGCTGAAGTTAACTGTGATGACTTCTTCGAAGCATGTATGGACAGAAATGTAGGGATTATTAAGTGTGGCGCCTTTGCGGCTGATGGAGCAGGGGAAGGACATGCATTCCGTTTGAGCTATACTGTACCAACAGTAGAAGAAATTACAAAGGGCATGGAAATTCTTGGAGCTTTAACTAAAGAATTCTGTGGTGAGTAATATATTGATAAAGTTTGATATGACATGATACAATGTAACAGTAGATACATTGTATCTACCATATAGAAAAAAAGTTTTACATATAGATGTGAGGTAGTTCCTCAAAGAAAGTAGGTGTTTACTATGGGTTGCGGTAGCAGCAGTGATTGTGGCGGATGCCCATCTCAATCTTCTGGTTGCGGTGGCGGCGCTCCTCAACAACCTCAAGATTTTACAGCTCCATTACACGAGCTTAGTTCTGTTAAACATGTAATCGGCGTAGTATCTGGTAAAGGTGGCGTAGGTAAATCCTCCGTTACAAGCTTGATGGCCATTACTATGGCGCGTAAAGGTTACAAAGTAGGTATCCTCGATGCGGATATTACCGGTCCTTCCATTCCTAAAATATTCGGCATCAAGGAAAAAGCATATGCTGACGAAATTGGTATGTATCCGGTAAAATCCAAAGGTGGTATTGACGTTATGTCTGTTAATCTCCTTTTGGAAAACGATACAGATCCTGTTTTATGGCGTGGTCCTATTTTAGGCAATGTTGTAAAACAATTCTATAGTGATGTTATTTGGAAAGACATCGATTATTTATTCGTTGATATGCCACCAGGAACAGGTGACGTAGCGATTACAGTTTACCAATCCTTGAAATTGGATGGTATCATCATTGTTACATCTCCTCAAGACTTGGTATCCATGATTGTTGAAAAAGCAGTTAAAATGGCTGATTTAATGCAAGTGCCTATTATTGGTGTAGTGGAAAACTACTCTTACTTCCATTGCCCAGATAACGGTAAGGATTACCAAATCTTTGGTGAAAGCCACATTGAAGAAATCCTTCAAAAATACGGTCTATTATTGTTGAATCGTTTGCCAATTGATCCAACTATTGCAAATCTTTGCGATAAAGGTGACATTGAAGCTATTGAGAAAACAAATTTAGAGAACGTATCTCTACCTGAATAGGATTTATATGATAATGAAAGCTGTGCATACCTCGGGATGCACAGCTTTTTTTCACATCTTTTTATCTTGAAATATATTATATTTATGATAAGAGGATATAAATATATTTTAGTTTTTCCTATGTAGGAGGTATGTGTATGAAAAAACTGTTAAACTGGATTATTCCAGCGGTCTTTGGTATAGGCCTATGGTTTATTCCGACACCAGAGGGGTTAACACCTCAATCTTGGCATTTATTCGCCATCTTTGTGGCTACAATCGTAGGCTTTATTACTCAGCCATTACCGATTGGTGGCGTATCCATCGTTGTGATTACTGTGGCAGCTTTGACTGGTACTTTGAAAATCGGTGAAGCTATCTCGGGTTTTGCTAACTCTGCTATTTGGCTAATCGTAGGTGCGTTCTTATTCTCTCGTGGCTTTATTAAAACTGGTTTGGGGAAACGTATTGCATATAATTTGATTGCTGCTTTTGGTAGTAGCTCCTTACGTTTAGCTTATGCATTAGCTTTATCTGATCTAATTTTGGCTCCAGCAACTCCATCCAACACAGCTCGTGTAGGTGGTGTTATTATGCCGATTACTACTAGCTTGGCAAAAGCGTTCGGTTCTGAACCTCAAGATGGCCCTCGTAAAATTGGTTCCTTCTTGATGCAATCTATTTATCAAGTTAATACAATTACATCTGCTATGTTCCAAACATCCATGGCTGGTAACACATTGGTTGCAGCATTGGCGCTTCAATCTTTTGGTATTGGTATCACATGGGGTGATTGGGCTATGGCTGCCATCGTGCCAGGTATTATTGCATTGATCATTATGCCGTACTTTATTTACAAAGTATATCCACCTGAAATTACAGATGCCCGCGAAGCACAACAAATGATTAAAGAAGAGTTAAAAGGCCTTGGTAAAATGTCTTTCCAAGAATGGGTTATGCTAGGCGTATTTGTTTTGGCTTTAGTTTTATGGGCTACTTCTCAATTTACTAAAATTGATGCTACAACTGTTGCATTCTTAGGTATTTCTATTTTGCTTGCTACAAGTGTTCTTGTATGGGACGATGTTAAAAGTGAAAAAGGTGCTTGGGATACATTAGTTTGGATGGGTACATTAATGGGCTTTGCCGGTTTCTTGTCCAAATTGGGCTTCATCAAATGGGCAACAGTACTTGTAGGCGGTTATATTCCAGAAGGATCTTGGATTATTGCCTTCGTTATAGCTGTACTTATTAATACATATTCCCACTATGTATTCGCATCTTTAACTGCACATATTTCTGCAATGTTCGTAGCATTCTCTGCAATTGCTATCTCTGCAGGTGCACCACCAATGTTGACATTGTTGATGATTGCATTCACATCTAACTTGTGTATGTCTTTGACTCACTATGCTGCAGGTCCATCTCCTGTAATCTTCAATACTGGTTATGTTCCTCAAAATACATGGTGGAAACTAGGTTTCTTCGCATCCGTAATCAACTTAATTATCTTTATGGGCCTTGGTTCCGTATGGATGAAAGCAATCGGTATGTGGTAAGACCAGATATCCAGAATTTTATATACTTGTAATACATTAAAAACTATATATGTCATAGTTTGATTATAGTGTGGTTACAAAATATACGAAAAGCCGTCCCCTTTGGGGCGGCTTTTTTGTGATAAAATAAGAGCAGTTAATATATTATTAATGTATATGTTGTAAAATTATACGCAAATGAACTATTCATTGTTTATATACGAATAGCATCATTATTTTACATAGGAGGAATCTATGAAATTTGATAATGAACAGTTATTGAAATATATTGGTGCTTGTACATCTCCGTACCATACGGTAGATACAAGTTTGCAAATGTTATTGGACTCAGGATTTACAGAACTTAATTTGGATGATGAGTGGCAATTAGACTCTGGTTCTTATGTTGTTAATGTATTTGGTACTACATTATTTGCCTTTCATATAGGTAAAAAACCAGAAGATACATTACGTATTGCCTCGGCGCATACGGATTTTCCTGCGATCCGTGTTAAACCCAATCCTATTACCTCTGTAAAAGGGTACACTAAACTGAATGTAGAAATGTATGGTGGTCTCATTGAAAATACATGGCTTGATCGTCCTCTAGGAGCAGTTGGTACTGTTGTATTAAAAGGTGATAATGCCTTTGATGTTGATTCCGTATTGGTTGATACAAAACGTCCTATTGCGATCGTTCCAAATTTAGCTATACATATGAATCGTTCCGTTAATGATGGGGTTAAATTAAATCGCCAAAAGGAAATGCTTCCTATATTAATGATGGAGCGTAAGGATGAGGAACAATCTACAAAATCTTTACATGATAGTAATAATCCAAGTTTATTCCCAGAGTCTGATACTCAATATGATGAGTGGACTACGTTCTTAGCTGATGAAGTCAATTGTGATCCATCTGAAATTTTGTCCTATGAAATGACATTATATCCAACAGAACAAGGTTGTGTCTTGGGCACAGAAGGAGATTTTATTAGTGCACCGCGTTTAGACAATTTAACATCTTGTTTTGGTGTACTTTCCGGGATTATTCAAGCTCGTAAACATAATGCTAATGGTGTACGCTGTGCGATTCTCTTTGATAATGAAGAGGTAGGGAGTCGTACAAAACAAGGTGGGGCAGGTATGCTTTTACCAAACCTTATTAAACGTGTATATGATGCATTGGGATATTCCAATCAAGAGATGGAAAGTTTCATTTCAAAAGGATTTATGGTTTCCTCTGATGTAGCCCATGGTTTACATCCAAATTATCCTGAGAAAAATGATATCACTAATATTCCTACACTTAATAAAGGGGTAGCCTTAAAAATTGCATGTAGCCAATCTTATGCAGGTGATGCCAGAGCCATTGCCATTGTTAAAGGTTTGTGTGATGAAGCTGAGGCAAACTACCAAATTTATGTAAATCGTTCTGATATACCAGGGGGCTCTACAGTTGGCTCTATTTCATCTGCTATGTTGCCGATGAGAACTATGGATGTAGGGTTACCATTATTGGCAATGCATTCTGCACGTGAGTTGATGGGGGCCAATGACCAAGAACAACTCAACCGATTAATGAATCATTTCTTAGGTGATTAATTATATAGTATATAGAACTAGTTCGATGTACATCGATAAAAGACATATGAGTTTTACTCATGAACAGCGAATAATGTATTTTATGATTTCGTAATTAATATAATCCTTTAAATATGTGGAAAATATTGTATAATAGTTATATGTAATTATGAATATTGTACTCATCATAAATTTTGATGAGTTTTCCAAATATATTGTTTTGACTATAAGTATAGGAAATATTCATATATTAATAAAAATGAAAGCTGATAGTTCACATTAGTGGAAGCTAGTAGGAGGCAATACATGAGAAAAATTAAATCCGTATTGGTTGCCAACCGTGGTGAAATTGCGATCCGCGTGTTCCGTGCATGTAATGAAATGGGTATTAAAACTGTAGCCATTTATTCCAAAGAGGATACATTATCCTTGCATCGCAACCAAGCTGACGAAGCCTATCTCGTAGGGGAAGGTAAAAAACCAGTTGAGGCATATCTTGATATTGAAGATATTATCCGTATTGCAAAAGAACATGATATTGATGCTATTCATCCAGGCTATGGCTTCTTATCTGAAAACGAAGAGTTCGCTCGTCGTTGCGGTGAAGAAGGTATCATCTTTATCGGACCTCATGTAGAACATTTAAATATGTTCGGTGATAAGGTTAATGCTCGTGCACAAGCTAAATTGGCAGATATCCCAATGATCCCTGGTTCAGATGGGGCTTTGCGTGATTTTGAACAATTAGAAGAATTTGCAAATACTCATGGTTTCCCATTGATGATTAAAGCCGTAAATGGCGGTGGCGGCCGTGGTATGCGTGAGGTTCATCGCAAAGAAGATCTTCGTGATGCATATGATCGCGCTAAATCTGAAGCAAAAGCTGCTTTTGGCGATGATGATGTATATGTAGAAAAACTTATCGTTGAACCTAAACATATTGAAGTACAAATCCTTGGTGATGAACATGGTAATGTAGTTCATTTACATGAACGTGATTGCTCTGTACAACGTCGTCACCAAAAAGTTGTTGAAATGGCGCCAGCTTTTGCATTGCCATTAGAAACTCGTAAAGCCGTATGTGATGCAGCCGTTAAAATCATGAAAAATGTAGGCTACGTTAATGCTGGTACTGTAGAGTTCTTGGTAACTGCTGATGGTTCCTTCTATTTCATCGAAGTTAACCCTCGTATCCAAGTAGAACATACTGTAACAGAAATGATTACAGATATTGATATTGTTCATTCTCAAATCCGTATTGCTGAAGGTTATGACTTACATAGCCCAGAAGTAGGCATTCCTGCACAAGATGAAGTTCCTTGTAAAGGTACTGCAATTCAATGTCGTATCACTACAGAAAATCCTAAAAATAACTTCATGCCTGATACAGGTAAAATCTTGGCATATCGTAGCTCCGGTGGCTTTGGTATCCGCTTAGACTCTGGTAATGCTTTCACAGGTGCCGTAGTAACACCTTACTATGATTCCTTACTTGTAAAAGCAACTGCATTTGGTCCTAACAATGAAGAAACTATTCGTAAAATGCTTCGTTGCTTGAAAGAATTCCGTATTCGTGGCGTTAAAACAAATATTCACTTCTTGATTAACGTTCTTGAACATCCTGAATTCCAAAGCGGTAACTACACTGTTAACTTCATCGAAGATCATCCAGAATTATTCGAATTGAAACCTGACCGTGACCGCGGTACTAAATTATTGCGTTACATTGCAGACGTAACAATCAATGGTTACTCTGGTGCAGGCCCTCAAGAAGTACCTGATTTTGAACCAATTCAAATGCCATCTAATTTAGATGTATCTCCTGCAGCTGGTACAAAACAAAAATTTGATGAATTAGGTCCAGAAGGCTTCAGTAAATGGTTATCTGACCAAAAACAAGTATTCTTTACAGATACTACATGGCGTGATGCTCATCAATCCTTGTTTGCTACACGTTTACGTACAATTGATATGGCACGCGTAGCTGGTCATGCTGCGAAAGGTGTTCCTAACTTATTCTCATTAGAGTGCTGGGGCGGTGCTACATTTGACGTATCCTATCGCTTCTTACATGAAGATCCATGGGAACGCTTACGCATGTTCCGTCGTGAAGTACCAAATACATTGCTTCAAATGTTGATTCGTGGCGCTAATGCTGTAGGTTACACATCTTATCCAGATAATGTAGTTCGTCAATTTATCCAACGTGCTGCTGCTAATGGTATTGATGTATTCCGTGTATTCGATAGCTTAAATAGCCTTGATAATATGCATGTAGCTATTGATGAAGTTCGTGCACAAAACAAAATTGCTGAAGTAGCATTGTGCTATACAGGGGATATTCTTGATAGCAACCGTCCTAAATACAATTTAGACTACTATGTAAATATGGCTAAAGAGCTTGAAAAAGCGGGTGCTAATATTATTGCTATCAAAGATATGGCTGGTTTATTGAAACCTCAAGCTGCTTATAATCTTGTATCTGCATTAAAAGATGCTGTAACAGTGCCAATTCATTTACATACTCATGAAGGTTCTGGCAATGCTATCTACTCTTATGGTCGTGCTGTAGATGCTGGTGTAGACGTTATTGACTTGGCATACTCTGCATTTGCTAATGGCACATCTCAACCTAGCATGAACTCTATGTACTATGCTTTGAGTGGCCATGACCGTCAACCTGATATGAATATTGACTACATGGAAGAAATGTCTCATTACTTTGGCAGCATTCGTCCTTACTACAAAGGTGTGGATAAAGCAGAAGCATATCCTAACACTGAAGTATATCAACATGAAATGCCAGGTGGCCAATACTCCAACTTGCAACAACAAGCTAAGATGGTAGGCCTTGGTGATCGTTGGAATGATATCAAAAAAGTATATCATCAAGTAAATATGATGTTTGGCGATATCATTAAAGTAACACCATCCTCTAAAGTTGTAGGTGACATGACATTGTACATGGTACAAAACAACTTGACTGAAAAAGATATTTACGAAAAAGGCGATGTATTAGACTTCCCTCAATCTGTAGTAGAATTCTTTGAAGGTCGTCTTGGCACTCCATACCAAGGTTTCCCTGAAGAGTTACAAAAAATCATCTTAAAAGGAGCTAAACCTATTACAGTTCGTCCTGGTGCAGTATTACCTCCAACAGACTTCGAACATGTTCGTCATGAATTAAGTGAAATGGGTGCTAATACAACTGATGAAGATATTAGTGCATACTGCTTATATCCTAAGGTGTACCAAGATTACAATAAATTTGTAAAAGATTTTGGTGATGTATCTGTACTTGATACTCCAACATTCTTCTTCGGTATGAAACGGGGCGAAGAAATCCAAGTAACTATCGAAAAAGGTAAAACATTGATCATTAAGATGAATGGTGTATCTGATCCTGATGAAGATGGTAACCGTATCGTATTGTTCGAGTTCAACGGTCAACCTCGTGGCATTAAAGTTCATGATAAACATGCTAAGACTACTGGTGTTGTTCGTCGTAAAGCAGACGAATCCAACCCTGGCGAAATCGGTGCTACATTGTCTGGTTCTGTTGTTAAGATCCTCGTTAAGAATGGTCAATCTGTAGTTAAAGGTGAACCATTAATCGTTACAGAAGCGATGAAGATGGAAACAACAATTACAGCTCCTATCGATGGTATCGTAGAAGAAATTCTAGTTCGTGAAGGTAGCCGTATCGAATCTGGCGACTGCTTGCTTCGCGTCCAAGATGCTCCTAAACGATAGTTATAATTGTAGGTAAAATTAAAAATATTATTTCTAAAGTATTTCATAACATAAAATACTGTAGAATAATGGAAGAATCCCTAGGAAATCCTAGGGATTCTTTGTATTTTAAGGGGTTTCATGGTACTATATATAGTAAAGAAAATGGGCGTATTATGCACTATTTTAGAGTGATTATTAGAAAAAGGAGTAGTAACAGATGAGATGTCCTTATTGCCAACACACAGACACGAAGGTAACAGACTCTAGAACGACTGATGAAGGTAATAGTATTCGCCGTCGCCGCGAATGTATCAATTGTGGCCGTCGCTTTACTACCTATGAAATTATAGAAGAAGTACCACTTATGGTATTAAAGAAAAACGGACGTCGTGAACTATTTGATCGCGGTAAATTATTAAATGGCTTATTGCGTTCTTGTGATAAACGTACCGTACCAATGTCCGTGATGGAACAAGTGGTTAACGATGTAGAGCGCGATATTCGAAATGAAATCAATCAAGAGGTAACTACGGATCGCATTGGTGAACTTGTATTGCAACAATTAAAAGATATTGACCAAGTTGCATATGTTCGTTTTGCTAGCGTATATCGTAAGTTTGATAATATTGATAGCTTTATGGAAGAACTGAAAGCATTAAAGAAACTAGATGCTAAAAAACCAAAACGCAATTAATTACTGATACTATATGTGAGGCTTTATGATAGATTTACACTGCGATACGATAATGAAATTAATAGACCATCCTAATAGTGGGGATCTGTATCGTAATACTTGGAAAATCGATATAGAAAAGTTGCAAAAGGCTCACAGCAAGGTGCAAGATTTCGCACTTTTTATCAATCTTGGTGAAACAAATGACCCTTATGGTCGTTATGAAGCGATGCGTAATTTATGTACATCACAAATTCAGCATTATGGAGAGCACATACAACATGTGCTCTCTTATCAAGATATAGAGTCCGTGTATGTGTCCGGTAAGATTGGGGCTCTTATGTCTATTGAGGAAGGCGGCGTACTAGGCGGCGATTTAGATAAATTAAAACAAGCTTATCAAGATGGGGTTCGACTTATTACGCTTACTTGGAATTATCCAAATGGATTGGGTGAGCCCCATTGTGGTGAGCAGCATAAAAAATTAACATCGAAAGGTGTTGAATTTGTGGAGGCTATGCAGGATTTAGGCATTATCGTTGATTGCTCTCATTTAAATGATGCTGGTACTGAGCAATTAGGAGATATTTTAGATGTACCTTTTATAGCATCTCACTCCAATGCACGTGAAGTTACAGCCCATACAAGAAACTTACCAGATCATTTAATCAAGCTGATTGCTAATAAGGGTGGCGTTATAGGCCTTAATTTCGCTCAATCATTTTTAGGTACATCACCCATAAGTCGGATTGAAGATATCGTAAAACACGGCTTATATCTCATCGATAAAGGCGGGGAAGATGTTGTGGCATTAGGAACCGACTTTGATGGTATTAAGCCAGATACAGAAATTAAAGATGCTTCTGAAATGCATCGATTATATGATGCATTTAAAGAGGCCGGTTTATCTGTGGAGCAATGTGAGAAATTGTTCTGGAAAAATGCAGATAGACTATTAAAGGAGATTTTATAATGACTGATTTAAATCCAATCATTGCAGATCGTTTTACCGAGCATCTTGAGGTTTTTGGTAGAACGATGGAGCATATGGATACCATTCAAGAGATTGCCTATCGCTGTAAGGCTGCTTTAGAAAATGGCAATAAGATTTTATTCTGTGGTAATGGTGGTTCTGCTGCAGATTCTCAACATTTAGCGGCGGAATTGATTTGTCGCTTTAAAAAGGAACGACGCTCTCTTGCAGGGATTGCATTAACTACTGATACATCTGCATTAACAGCGATTGCCAATGACTATGATTTTGAATCTGTTTTTGCACGTCAAGTAGAGGGACTAGGCCGTACAGGTGATGTTCTTATTGGTATTTCTACATCTGGGAACTCTAAGAATGTTGTGAAAGCTGCAGAAATGGCCCGTTCTATTGGTATGCATACCATTGCTTTCACAGGTGAAGGCGGTGGAAAACTAGCTGAATTATGTGATATTACATTAGCTATTCCGAGCAATGTGACAGCTCGTATTCAAGAAATGCACATTCTAGCAGGTCATATAATGTGCGAAATCATTGAAGAAGATTATTAACCGTTACGTTCATATTTATAAATAGATACATGTTTGAAACCCTGTTTTTTAGATAACTCGTTATACATGTATATTGTGGTAAGGAATAGGTGGATTATGATAAATGCTACCATTAATCAATTTTTGACAAAACAACTACCAAATCTAAAGATTGCCGTTATAGGTGATGTGATGGTAGATCGTTATGTTTTTGGTGATGTAAGTCGTATTTCTCCGGAAGCACCGGTTCCTGTAAACCGCGTGGCAAAGATGAAAGAAGTGCTTGGTGGCGCTGGTAATGTTGCGTCAAACTTATCAAATTTAGATTGCACAGTATATCTTGGTGCTATTGCTGGTAATGATGACCATGGTCGTTTATTACAACAATTGCTAAAGGCTGATAAGATTGATACAACAGGTTTATTAACGAGTGATGATCGTTCTACCATTACTAAAATGCGTATCTTAGGCGATCGCCAACAGATGATGCGCCTTGATTTTGAAACGATTACAGCTTTAACAAGTGAGGAAGAGGAACGACTGTCTGCTTGGCTAGAAAATCTATGTAAGGCTGGTATCGATGGTATTGTTGTATCTGACTATGGTAAAGGTGTTTGTACACCAACATTGCTAAAAAAAATCTTTAGTTTAGCTAAGGAGTATGGCGTACAAACCATTGTTGATCCTAAAGGTTCAGACTGGTCTAAATATAATGGTGCAACCTGCATTACACCGAATGTAAAAGAACTAGGTGAATGTGTAGGTCATAAGTTAGCTAACGATGATGCAACCATCGTAGAGGCAGCTAAGTCAGTACTGGCCAATGTTGATTTAGAATATATTGTGGCTACACGGTCTGCAAAAGGGATTACTGTTATTGCAAAGGATGGACGCACATGGCATAATCCGGCAACACAACAAGAGGTATTCGATGTAAGTGGTGCAGGCGATACGGTTGTATCTATGATGATGACATGCCTTGCTAGCGGTCTATCTATGCGTTTGGCATTACATATCGCAAATGGTGCTGCTGGCATTGTCGTATCTAAGGTGGGCACATATCCAATCCACCGATCTGAACTATTGGATTTATGGCATTCTTTTAAGCATAGTGTTCAATCTAAACCTTTATACACAAAAGAAGAGATGAAACAGCTTATTACACAATGGCAAAACAAAGGTGAAACTGTTGTGTTTACTAATGGTTGTTTTGATATTCTTCATCGCGGACATATTACGTATTTACAAGAGGCGGCTCAGTTAGGGGATCATTTAATTATTGGATTAAATTCCGATGCTTCTGTTAGACGCCTAAAAGGGGAAACGCGTCCCATCGTACGTGAAGAGGATAGAGCAGCATTATTAAGCGCATTGCGTTGTATCGATGGTGTGGTGTTATTCGAAGAGGATACACCAGCTGAACTATTAGCTTATTTACGTCCTAATATGCTTGTTAAGGGCGGCGATTATAAAATAGAAGACATTATTGGGCGTGAGTCCGTAGATCATGTAGAGGTGCTTTCATTTAAAGAAGGTTATTCTACATCAGATATTGTAGGGAAAATAGCTACTATGGCTAAGGAGGGTAAATTATGATTATCGTAACAGGCGGTGCTGGTTTTATTGGCAGTAATATTGTGAAAGCGTTAAATGACCGCGGTCGTACAGATATTCTTATTGTTGATGATCTTACAGATGGTCGTAAAATCCGAAATATTCAAAATCTAGAATTCTTAGATTATATCGATTGTGAAGATTTTGATTGTGCTATTGCTGATGGTACATTTGATGTAGGTCCTATTGAAGTAGTGTTCCATGAAGGTGCTTGTGCGGACACAATGGAATATAACGGCAAATATATGATGAAGAACAACTATGAAGGTTCTAAAAATCTATTCCATTATTGCCAAGACCGTCGTATTCCATTCATCTATGCATCCTCTGCATCTACTTATGGCAATGGTACTAATGGTTTCGTAGAAAAACCAGAAGCCGAAGAAGCTCTAAATCCATATGCGTATTCTAAATTGTTATTCGACCGTTATGTGCGTAAATATGAAGGTGAGTATACAGCGCAAGTTGTAGGGTTACGTTACTTCAATGTATATGGCCCTAATGAAGCTCATAAAGATAAAATGGCTTCCTTAGTTCGCCAAATGTTCTACAAAAATAAAGAAACTGGTATTATCAATCTATTTGAAGGTACAGATGGCTACGAAAATGGTGGTCAAACTCGTGACTTTATTTATGTAAAAGACGTAGTTAATGTAAACTTCTACTTCTGGGAGCATCCAGAAATTTCTGGTACTTTTAACTGCGGTACTGGTAATGCTCATAGCTTTAATCAATTCATGCAAGCTGTTATCGATTATAATGGCCACGGCAAGATTGAATACGTGCCATTCCCAGAGGTGTTAAAAGGCAAATACCAAAGCTTTACAGAGGCTGATACGACTAAATTATTGGCTGCTGGTTATGATAAAGGGTTCCATAAAATGGAAGATGCTGTTAAAGAATATTGTGAACTACTCGATAATAACGAAGGGTATTTACGTTAATGCGCAAAGTATTATTTTTAGATCGCGATGGTGTTATTAATAAAGATGTTAGCTATTTATATAAAATCAGCGATTTAGAATGGGTGGATGGAGCTAAAGAAGCACTAGCTTATGCGTATAGCAAGGGCTATGATCTCATTGTAGTGACAAATCAAAGTGGTGTAGCTAGAGGTTATTATAAGGAATCTGATGTTCAGATTTTACATGATTACATGGCTCATGAACTAGATCGTAGTGGGGCACCAATTTTACATTTTTATTATTGCCCTCACCATAAAGAAGGCTCTGTACCTCTTTATGCTGTCGATTGTGAATGTAGAAAGCCAAAGCCTGGTATGATTAATCAAGCTATTAAGGATTATGATGTAGATCCTAAAGCTAGTTTTCTTATCGGTGATAGTCAGCGCGATGTTGATGCAGCAGAAGCGGCTGGTGTAAAAGGCTATCTATTTACAGGTACAAATTTGTTAGATTTTATTAAGACTATTATTTAGTCCATTATTTATTTTATGTTTACTTTAGATTAAATCAGATTCAACGGTGTTATGAGGCTTTTTAGTTGTGGTGTTGTATTCTGGGAGGCTATATGAAAGATTACAAGAATATACTCATCATTAAGATGAGTTCTTTAGGTGATGTGATTCATGCATTGCCTACCTTGTATGCAGTGCGTAAAAATTGGCCTAATGCGCATATTACATGGGCTATTCATGAACAATTTGAGAGTCTCCTACCTGGTAAACCATGGGTAGATGATGTAATCATTATCGACAAAAAACAACTTAAAAAGCCTGCTTATCTATGGCAGTTACGTAAGGATTTACATAGCCGTCATTTTGATATGACTTTAGACCTTCAATGTATTGCAAAGAGCGCCATTGTATCATTATTATCTGGTGCGCCTGAAAAATATGGCTACTGGGAGCTTCGTGAAGGCAGTAATTTAGTTAATAAAGCACTTGTTGGTGAACATAAATACGATCATGTTATCGAACGATACCTCGATACCGTACGTGCTCTTGGAGGCGATGTAGAAGGCGTAGAGTTTCCTATGCCTGCTTATGTGGAGGCGGAGAAGTCCGTTAAGCATAAGTTACAATCTCATGGTGTAGAAGATGAATATGTAGTAGTTGTACCAGGTGCTCGTTGGATTGTTAAGGAGTGGCCACTTCTTAACTTTGGCGAGCTATGTATCCGCTTATGTGAATCTGGTAAAAAAGTAGTTATTGCTGGTGCTCCAAATGATGCAGAAAAAGGAGCTTTCATAGAAAACTATGTAAAAAATAAGAATCTCATCAACCTAGTGGGATCTACATCCATGCCAGAGCTAATTGAGTTGATTCGTCACTGTGAAATTTTCATCAGTGCTGATACGGGTCCTTTGCATATTGCTAATGCTCTGAAGCGGCCTTTGATTGCTTTATTTGGAACCACATCTCCAAAGCGAACTGGTCCATATGGAGGGAGTCATGTACATCTTATTATTTCACCTACATCAAAGGCTACACCTGAACAGCCATTGGTAGATGATCCTGATTGTATGGCTCAAATTCCTGTAGATGCAGTGTGGTCTGTATATGAACAAGTACTTGGAAAGGAACTGTAATGGAACTTGATTATAAACGCATTGTGGTCACCTTTCTTATGCACTTAGGTGATGTTATATTAACGACTCCATTCTTAGAGGTGCTACGTAAAGCTGCTCCACATAGCCATATTACGTATGTAATAGATGAAAAACTGCAACAAGTGATGCAATATAATCCCAATATTGATGAACTTATCGTTGTAGATAAAAAAGGGCGTCATAATAGTATTTCTGGGCTCAATGAGGTAGCTCGTGAGATTAATGCAAAGGGTAAACCTGATATCGTTATCAATTTGCATCCCAATGAACGTACTTCCTATTTAGCCTGGAAGATTCATGCGCCCATTACGACTGGTATGAGTCATTTTTTGTTTAGACCGTTTATGACAAAGTATACTCGTCTAGACCGTAAAACACGCCACGCTGCAGATATGTACATCAATGTACTGGAGCAATTAGGTGTAACGGATATTTCTAACTCTGGTTTACATATTGAAACTTGTGAGGCCTGGCGCCGTGAGGCTCAGGAGTTCTATGCTAGTCATGGTTTAACAAATAGTGATACACTCATCGGTTTTAATATTGGTAGTGCTGTTCCTGAGAAGCGCTGGCCTGCTGAACGATTTGCTCATGTAGCTGATCATTTCGGTCGTTTAGGGTATAAGACGGTATTCTTTGGTGGCCCTATGGATCTCGAAATGGTGCAACCTGTAGTGGAACAAATGGAAACGAAACCGATTGTGGCTACTGGAAAATTCCAGTTAGGACCATTGGCGGCGGCTATGAGTCGCTGTAATTTATTGATTACAAATGACTCTGGTCCTATGCATGTAGCCATCAGCCAAAAGGTGCCAATTGTGGCGCTTTACGGTCCATCAAATCCATTCTTTTATGGTCCGTACCAAGTTCATGCTATCGTTCTTGAAACGATGGACTCCTATGAGGTTGGTAAAAGCATGAAAAAGATTATTAAAGAAGGAAATTACAAAGGTTTGTCCGTAATTTCTGAAGGACAGGTTATTAAAGCGGCGGAAACGTTGCTTTCAGAATCGAAATAAACATATGAACTATATTGTATTTGATTTAGAGTGGAATCAACCCTATAGCAATGACATTAGCTTTATGAAGCGCACAAAAATGCCACTAACTGGGGAAATCATTCAAATCGGAGCGGTAAAACTGAATGAAAAGATGGACATTGTAGATCATTTTACAATGTTCATCAAACCACAATACCTGCCACGGATGCATAAACATGTCCGTGAATTGACAGGTATTACATCACGAGAACTCGATCATGGTGTGCCCTTTAAGACGGCTATGCAGCACTTTCAAAACTGGTGTGGTTATGAGTATATGTTGTTATCTTGGGGGTCTGATGACATTCTCATATTGCGTGAAAATCTAATGCTTCATAGGATGAAAGCTTTATCTTATGATCAATGGGTAGATGCACAGATGATTTATGCTTATCAGCGATATGGTACGAGTCAACAGTATTCTGTGGCTCATGCTATGGAGGACCTAAATATATCTACGGAGCATTTATCTGCTCATAATGCATTACATGATGCTGTATTTACGGCTCATATATGTCAAAAGCTAGACATACAACAAGGTATTTTACATTATGATCTAATTCGAAAGGAAAGCAGTAATCCTTTCTTATATCCACCAATTTTAACTTTCTTTATGTATGAGAATTTCCCTGAAAAGAAGCGCATTGTTCATGATAGAAGGGTTCGATTATCATTCTGCCCGTATTGTCAGACCCGCTTGGAAATGACGCGGCCAGAACGATTGCAAGGTGATAAGCATCTCGCTATAGGCGTTTGTCCTAAACATGGCGATTTTGCAGTGCAACTTAAAGTTGGAAAATATACGATTAAGTCCGGTAGTACTAAATTCTACGTTACAAAGGTATTAACGCATTGTACGGACGAAATTCGTTCTCTATATACTCAGAAGTCTGAAATTAATCGAGAGAAAGAGCGAAAATATTTGGAATTTCGCCGGGCGGAACTTGAAAAGGACCGCCAAAAATAATTTTATTAATTCCTGTTCACATCTATAGTTTCTTAATTATTAGCTTGTGAGCATTTAGAAAGGATAGATTATGGAACGCAAATATGCATGGCATAATTACGACGATGCCACTATGGAAAAGGTATATGCCTTAAGTGATACATATCGTCAATTTTTAGATAATGGTAAAACAGAACGGGAATGTGTTGTACAGGCTGTTGAATTTGCAGAAGCTAAAGGATATGTAAATTTAAAAGATATTATTAAATCCAATACACCAATTAAAGCAGGGGACAAGATTTATTACACACATATGGATAAATCCATTGCTTTATTTAATATTGGTACTGATGATATTGAATTAGGTATGAATATCTTAGGTGCTCATATCGATTCTCCACGCATCGATGTGAAGCAAAATCCACAATATGAAGATAGCAATCTCGTATTTTGGGATACTCATTACTATGGAGGCATTAAAAAATACCATTGGGTTGCTATGCCTCTTGCTATCCATGGCGTTGTAGTTAAAACAGATGGTACTCGTATTAACATCAATATTGGGGATAACGAAAATGATCCTGTATTCTGCATTACAGACTTGTTACCACATTTGGGGCAAGAACAAATGCAAAAGAATGCCGCTAAGGTAATTGAAGGGGAAGCCCTTGATTTACTCATAGGCAGTCGTCCTGTAAAAGATGAAGAAAAAGAAGGAGTTACTAAATTTATTAACAACCTTCTTGAAAAAGAATATGGTTTTGTAGAACGTGATTTATTATCTGCAGAGCTCGAAATTGTACCAGCAGGTAAGGCACGTGATATGGGCTTTGATCGCTCCATGGTTATGGCCTATGGTCAAGACGATCGCGTATGCGCGTACACATCTTTAGTAGCTATGCTTGAAGTAGACAATGTAAAGCGCACAACTTGTTGCTTGCTTGTGGATAAAGAAGAAATTGGTTCTGTAGGCGCCACTGGTATGCAATCTCGTTTCTTTGAAAATGCAGTAGCAGAAGTTTTAACTCTTATGGGAAAACCTAACTCTGTAAGTGTACGACGGACCTTGGAAAATTCTCGTATGTTATCTTCCGATGTTAGCGCTGGCTATGATCCGCTATATGCATCTGCTTTCGAAAAGAAAAATGCATCTTACCTAGGTATGGGTGTTGTATTCAATAAATTTACTGGCTCTCGTGGTAAATCTGGTTCCAATGATGCAAATGCTGAATATATGGGCTTTATTCGTCGTGTTATGGAATCTAACAATGTAACATACCAAACAGCAGAGCTTGGCAAGGTTGATCTCGGCGGTGGTGGTACCATTGCGTATATCATGGCCTTATACGGTATGAATGTTATCGACTGTGGCGTGGCTGTGCTTAGTATGCATGCTCCATGGGAGGTTACATCCAAGGCGGATATTTACGAGGCTAAACAATGCTATGTTGCGTTCTTAAATGCAGCTGATGAATCAATCTAAAATTATGGGGCTTTCACCATTGGTGAAAGTCCATTCTATGTGAGGTATATATGAATCAAACAGATTTAGGCGCAGCCATAGAGGCAGCGAAGGGAGAGGCAACAGAGGTTAAGACTGTAAAGGTCGATATTTTTGATATTCCTGAAACAAAGGCAGAAGAGTATATTGCTAATCGTGAAGAGGTAGCAGAAGCTGCAGCACAGGTCATGAAACCATACTGTGTAACGGTAAAGCGTGAAACTTTAGATCCTGATGAAGGGGAAGCTGTAGTTGGTTATTATGTAACGGGTGAAATTTTAATGTGTGTCATTCTCGATCCATTTGAAGTACCTGTTATGAAGGTAGCACTTGATAAAGGGACTCTTAAAGACTATATTTTAGCGGCCAATGAGCTAACAGACGACATGTTAGCATCACTCGAAAAATAAGAGGATTTCACATTTTTATGTGTCCTATAAATGGACAAATGTAAAATACTTTAATCTGCTACATTGATGTAGTAAAGAAATTTGTTTATAATAGATGTATTATAGTCATTGCAGATAGGAAGGAAATCCCCATGAATTTTAAAAAAGGTATTGCCCTAGCGCTCACGGCGGCAGCATTGATGGCATTTACAGGCTGTGGATCAAATGGAACAACATCTAATGGTGAATACAAGGTTGGTGTAGTACAACTGGTAGAACATCCTGCACTTGATGCTGCAAACAAAGGTTTTGTTGATGCTTTAAAAGAAAAGGGCTTAGCTGATAAAATCACCTTTGACCAACAGAATGCACAAGCAGATCAATCTAATTTGAACAGCATTGCACAGCGTTTTGTATCTGATCGTAAAAACTTAATTTTAGCGATTGCTACACCAGCAGCTCAATCTATGGCGAATGCAACTCACGATATTCCAATCTTGGGTACTGCTATTACTGATTATGAAGCAGCTAAACTTGTTAAATCTAATGAACATCCTGGCGGCAATGTATCTGGTACATCTGATATGAACCCTGTAGAACAACAAGTTGATTTAATTTTAAAAGTATTACCAAATGCTAAGACAATTGGTACTATTTATAGCTCTAGTGAAGTAAACTCTCAAATTCAAGTCGAGAAAATGAAAGCTTACGCAGCTACAAAAGGTATTAAGGTTGAAGAGGTTACCGTTTCTAATGTAAACGATATTCAACAAGCAGCACAAAATCTTGTATCTCAACATGTAGATGCAATTTATGTACCAACAGATAATGTTGTAGCTTCTGCGATGAGCAATCTTGTAGCGATTACCGATCCAGCAAAAATTCCTGTATTTGGTGGCGAAGATAACCACGTAAAAGGTGGTGCTGTAATGTCCTTGTCCGTAGATTACTACAAACTTGGATACCAAACAGGTTTAATGGCAGCTAAAATTTTAACTGGTGAAGCTAAAATTGAAGATATGCCTATTGAAATGCAAAAAGAATTTAAATTAGTTGTAAGTAAAGATAAATTACAAAAATTGGGCATCACATTACCAGAAGAATTGATGAACAAAGCAACTATGATTTAATACACAACTGGTAAGGAGTTACATATGAACTGGAAAAAAGGTATTGCAGTAGCACTTAGTGCTATCTCTATTATGGCAATGGTAGCTGGTTGCGGTTCCAATACAGCAACTAATGATCAAAAGAAAATCGGTGTTATTCAATTGGTAGAACATCCATCCCTTGATGCTGCTAACAAAGGGTTTGTTGATGGCCTTGCATCTAAAGGTTATAAAGATGGAGAGAACATTAAATTAGACCAACAAAATGCTCAAGCCGACCAATCTAATTTGAATAGTATTGCTCAACGCTTTGTATCTGATAAAAAGGATTTGGTATTAGCCATCGCAACGCCATCAGCACAAACTATGGCAAACGCATCTCATGATATTCCTATCATGGGGACTGCTATTACAGATTACGTAACAGCAAAACTCGTTCAATCTAATGAACATCCAGGTGGTAATGTATCTGGTACATCTGATATGACACCTGTAGAAAAAGAAGTTGACCTTATTATGGCATTGGTACCAAATGTAAAACGTATTGGTGCAATTTATACATCTTCTGAAATCAACTCCCAACTTCAAGTTGAAAAAATGAAAGCTTATGCAGCTACTAAAGGTATCACTGTTGTAGAAGCAACTGTATCCAACGTAAACGATATTCAACAAGCGGCTACAAATCTTGTAAACCAAGATGTACAAGCTATTTATACACCAACTGATAATGTGTTGGCATCTGCTATGGCTAACTTAGCTCAAATTACTGATGCTGCTAAAATTCCAGTATTTGCTGCCGATGAAGGTATGACAATGACTGGTGGTGTGGCAACATATTCTGTTGACTACTATAAATTAGGTTATCAAACTGGTTTAATGGCTGCAAAAGTGCTTTCTGGTGAAGCTAAAATTTCTGATTTAGCCATTGAAACACAAAAAGATATTAAGTTAACTGTTAATGAAGAACGTGCTAAAAAATTAGGTATCACAATTCCTGAAGCACTTCGTAAAGATATGAAACAATAGAGGAGATTTTGATGTTAGATTTAGTGGTAGGCACCATAACAACAGGTCTTTTATGGTCTTTGTTAGCGGTTGGTGTATTCATCACCTTCCGTGTATTAGATGTGGCTGACTTAACCGTAGAAGGTACGTTCCCAATGGGGGCGGCTATTTCCGCAATTTTAATTACTAGTGGTATGAACCCAATTCTTTCTATTTTGATTGCCGGCATTGGTGGTATGGCTGCAGGTGCTGTGACAGGATGGATTCATACAAAATTAAAGATTCCTGCATTGCTAGCTGGTATCTTAACAATGATTGCTTTATACTCCATTAATCTTCATATTATGGGGAAAGCTAATGTATCTTTGCTTCGTATGGATACAATTTATACAATTATTGGTAGCGTACTCCACACACCAAATATGTGGTCTGCAGCTATCGTAGGTGTTATCGTAGCTGTTGTAGTATGCTTATTACTATTCTGGTTCTTCGGTACAGAAATTGGTACAGCATTACGTGCAACAGGTGTTAACCCTCAAATGATTCGTGCTCAAGGTGTAAATACTGACAACATGATCGTTCTTGGTCTTTTGATTTCCAACGGTTTTGTTGGTATGTCTGGTGCATTGATTGGCCAATTCCAAGGCTTTGCCGACGTAGGTATGGGTATTGGTACTATCGTAATCGGCTTGGCTTCCGTAATTATCGGTGAGGTAGTATTTGGTACAAAATCCTTCGTACGTAGCCTCATCGCTGTAGTCCTTGGTTCTATCGTATATCGTATCGTTATTGCAGCTGTACTCTATATGGGTATGCCACCAAACGATTTGAAATTGTTCACTGCTATTCTTGTTGCCATCGCGCTTTCCTTACCTACATTGAAAGCAAAATGGTTGGCTCGTTAAGGAGGACACTATGTTAGAAGTAAAAAATATGGTAAAAACCTTCTTTAAGGGCACAATCAATGAAAAAACTGCTCTTCAAGGTATTGATCTTCGATTAGAAGAAGGCGATTTCTGTACTGTAATCGGTGGTAATGGTGCTGGTAAAAGTACGTTACTAAACTCCATCGCTGGTGTATTCCCAGTAGATGAAGGATCCATTACTATTAATGATATTGATGTAACAAAAATGCCAGAATACAAACGTGCTAAATACATTGGTCGTGTATTCCAAGATCCTATGGTTGGTACGGCAGGCAATATGCAAATTGAGGAAAACTTGATACTTGCTATGCGCCGTGGTAAAAACTTAGGTCTTAAATGGGCTTTCAAAGATAGTGAACAAGCATTCTTCAAAGAACGCCTTGCATTATTAGGTTTAGGCCTTGAAGATCGTTTATCTGCTCGTATGGGCTTGTTATCTGGTGGTCAACGTCAATCTATTACATTGTTGATGGCTACTATGCTTCGTCCAGACCTTTTATTACTGGACGAACATACAGCGGCTCTTGACCCTAAGACTGCAGAAAATGTTTTGCAATTAACAGATAAACTCGTGTCAGAACATAATTTGACAACTCTTATGATTACCCATAATATGCGTGATGCATTGCGCTTTGGTAATCGCCTCATCATGATGGATGCTGGTCGCATTATTTATGATGTAAAAGGGGAAGAAAAGAAAAAATTAACAGTTGCCGATTTATTACAAAAATTTGAAGTAGCTGGGGAAAATGCATTGAGCGACCGCATGGTGCTTGGCGCAAAATAATAGAAGAGGGCTGTGGCCCTCTTTTGTTTATTTACTGTATTTATTCTTTACAAGATAAGGTAGATACTGTATACTAAATAAGGTCGTAAGACATATCGTAAGCGAAGTATTCGAATCTCCAACGGTTACTTAAGCTTATCGGGATTATTTATTTTTTAGGAGGTAACATTAATGTTAACTACAGAAGCTAAATTAGCAGTAATTAAAGAATACGCTACTCATGAAGGTGACACTGGTTCTCCAGAAGTAC
The DNA here is from genome assembly GCF_002959755.1 of Veillonella sp. T11011-6. Classification (GTDB taxonomy): domain Bacteria; phylum Bacillota; class Negativicutes; order Veillonellales; family Veillonellaceae; genus Veillonella. The sequence goes on from NZ_PPCW01000001.1 coordinate 193,195, forward strand.
AAGTTGCGATTTTGACAAGCCGCATCCAATACTTAACAGATCACTTGAAAGAACACAAAAAAGACCATCATTCCCGTCGTGGTTTGTTGAAATTGGTTGGTCAACGCCGTAACATGCTTGACTACCTTCGTCGTAAAGATATCGAACGTTACCGTTCCCTTATCGAACGTCTTGGTCTTCGTAAATAATAAAACTAGCCGTCCTATAGGACGGCTTTTTTATTTTATTTCTCTATGTTATAATAACGATAGGCAAAGGGAAACGAATGCCGATATTCAATTGTGGCAACACGAAAAAAAGGACAGAGCGGCAACTCTGTCCTTTTTATTGTGCTAATTGCTATAATAATTAGCTTATTTTTTCTTGATGATATATAATAAAAAAGTATACATATAAGAAGATTTTTAGGAGGAATAGGAATGGAACAATTCCAAATGGACCTAGCTGGTCGTACGCTTACGATCGAGACTGGGGAACTTGCAAAACAAGCTGGCGGTGCTGTAATGGTTGGTTATGGCGATACTCGTGTACTCGTTACCGCTACAGGTTCTAAAGAGGCGAAGGATATCGATTTCTTCCCACTTACAGTAGACTATGAAGAAAAAATGTACGCTGTTGGTCGTTTACCAGGTGGCTTTATTAAACGTGAAGCGCGTCCACCTGAATCTGCGATTTTGAATAGCCGTTTGATTGACCGTCCTATTCGTCCATTATTCGATAAAGGTGTACGTAATGAAGTACACGTAGTGGCAACTGTTATGTCTGTTGACCAAGATTGTGATCCTGCAATCTGTGGTATGATTGGCGCTTCCGCTGCATTGTCTATTTCTGATATTCCTTGGAATGGTCCTATCGCAGGCGTTCGCATGGGTCGTATCAATGGTGAATTTATTGTTAATCCAACAAAAGAACAATTGGAAGCAACAGATCTTAATATTGTTGTAGCTGGTACAAAAGATGCTATCCTCATGGTTGAAGGTGGTGCTCAAGAGGTTCCAGAAGAAACTATTCTTGAAGTTATCATGGCAGCTCATGAAGAAATCAAAAAAATCGTAGCTTTCCAAGAAGACATGAAAGCTAAAGTAGGCAAGGAAAAACGCGTATTCGAAAGCAAAGATGTGCCTGCTGAAATTGCTGAAGCTGTTCGTGCCTATGGTCATGATAAACTTGACGCAGCAGTACGTTGTGCAGATAAACAACAACGTGATGCACAAGAAAGCGAAGTACGTGCCGATGTATTAGCACACTTTGAAGAAATCTACCCAGATAACTTAGCGGATGTAAATAAAGCATTTGATGCAATGACAAAAGAAATCGTGCGTCATATGATTACTGTTGAAAAAATTCGTCCAGACGGTCGTAAACTTGATGAAGTACGTCCTATCTCTTGTCGTACAGGTGTATTACCTCGTACACATGGTTCTGGTTTATTTACGCGTGGTCAAACTCAAGTATTGAACGTTGCTACTGTAGCTCCATTGTCTGAAACTCAAACAATTGATGGCATTGGTTTAGAAACAGAAAAACGTTATATTCACCACTATAATTTCCCATCCTTCTCCGTAGGTGAAACTCGTTCCTCCCGCGGTCCTGGCCGTCGTGAAATTGGTCATGGTGCGTTGGCTGAACGTGCATTGGTACCTGTTATTCCTAGCGAAGAAGAATTCCCATATGCATTGCGTCTTGTATCCGAAGTATTGGAATCCAATGGTTCTAGTTCCATGGCATCTGTATGTGGTTGCACATTATCTTTGATGGATGCTGGTGTACCTATTAAAGCTCCTGTTGCTGGTATTGCAATGGGTCTTGTAACTCAAGGCGAACACTACACAATCTTAACAGATATCCAAGGTATGGAAGATGCTCTTGGCGATATGGACTTCAAGGTTGCTGGTACAGCAAAAGGCGTAACTGCTATTCAAATGGATATCAAGATTTCTGGCTTGTCCCGTGAAATCCTTCATGAAGCATTAGAACAAGCTCATAAAGGTCGTGTGCATATTATGGGCATCATGCTTGATACAATTGCTGAACCACGTCAACAAATGTCTCAATATGCTCCACGCATCATTACAATGAAAATCGATCCAGATAAGATTCGCGATGTAATCGGTTCTGGCGGTAAAGTAATTCGTGGTATTATCGATGAAACAGGCGCTAAAATCGATATCGAAGATGATGGTACAGTATTCATCGCTTCTGTAGACCAAGAAGGTGCTGCTAAAGCTCAACAAATCATCGAAAACCTTACTAAAGAGGTTGAAGTAGGTGAAGTATACCTTGGTAAAGTAACTCGTTTGATGGCATTTGGTGCTTTCGTAGAGGTATTACCAGGTAAAGAAGGTCTTGTACACATTTCCAAACTTGCAAAAGAACGCGTTGAAAATGTAGAAGATGTAGTAAATGTAGGGGATGAGATTATGGTAAAAGTTATCGAAATCGATAAACAAGGCCGTATCAACTTGTCTCGTAAGGATTGTTTAAAATAAGAGGTGTTACATGGATATTCGTGGCTTTGAAGTAGTTTCTGCTTTTGAAGAACAAGATATCAATTTACCGACACGTAAAACAACAGAAAGTGCAGGCTATGATATTGAATGCGCTGAAGCTGTTACTTTAGAACCAGGTCAAGTAGTACTCGTTCCAACAGGTCTTAAAGCTTTCATGGCGTATGACGAATATCTTGCTATTCATATCCGTTCTAGCATGGCCATTAAACGCCATCTTGCACTTGTGAATAGTACTGGTATCATCGATAGCGATTACTACAATAATGAGGAGAACGAAGGTCATATCATGATTGCCCTCCTAAACTTTGGCAAAGAAACAGTTACCCTTGAAAAAGGCGAACGCGTTGCCCAAGGTATATTCTCTAAATACCTACTCACAAACGATGACGATGCAACAGGCGTACGTACAGGTGGTATCGGTAGCACTGGTACAATGTAAACTACATACAATTCTGAATAGAATGATGAAAGCCGCTCAACCTATGTTGGGCGGCTTTTTATGTATTAATATGTTATGTAAACTTTTTAACTCATAATAAAGTGTTCAATTATATGATTATATGATATGATAATTCATGAACTTTAGATGAAGTGTTGTTTGGGGTATAAATTTTGGGTGTAAGGGAGATAATTATGAACACATCAAAAGATAAACTATCTAGATATATGGATGCAGGTTTCCCTATTTTAATGTATAACACGTATGATGAGCCTAATGCTGTTAATATATTAACAAATCTAGGTGATAGTAGAACTGTAATTCAATGGTCAGAAATTGGTATGATAGTAAATGAATCAGATGCTAATGATATAACATTAGATTCGATGTTACAATTCTTGGTATCTACCGGTGGCGAAGATTTAAATTACTCTCTTATTATTTTGAAAGATATTAGACATCATATTGATAATCCAAAAGTTATTGGTCTTTTAAAATACATTGCTCAGTTAATTACTACAGGCAGAGTTGAAGAGTGTACATTAGTTTTATTGGGGGAAAATATTGAATTACCAATCGAATTGGAGCCATTCGTAACAATTATAGATGAAGATGCAGTTAAACCAAATGAGATAGCTTTATGTATTGAACAATTTTGTAACGAACAAGATATTCCAGTTGATAATATATTGAAAGGAAAGCTTGTTAATGCATTTAGAGGGCTATCAAAGTATGAGATTGAAAATATTTTAGCATTATCTTATGCAGATGATGGTGAAATTACATCTAATGATCTTGAGTTAGTGCTAGAACAAAAAAAACAAATTGTTAAGAAGTCTGGCGTTCTTGAGATGATTGCATTAGATGAAACCATGAATGATATTGGTGGTTTAGAAGTTTTAAAAGAATGGATTCAAAATAAGGCAAAAATATATAAAGATATTGATGCAGCTAAAGCTTTTGGTGTAGATATGCCAAAAGGAGTTCTTATTGCGGGCATTCCGGGTTGTGGTAAATCGTTAAGTGCTAAAGCGACTGCTAAACTATTTAATACTCCATTGTTAAGGTTAGATATGGGGCGAATTATGGGGAAGTATGTCGGTGAATCTGAACAAAATATGCGTAAAGCAATAAAGATAGCGGAAGATATATCTCCATGTGTTTTGTGGATTGATGAGATTGAAAAAGCGTTCTCTGGTGTTAGTGGTGGTTCATCTACAGGTGATATTACTAATAGATTACTTGGATCTTTTTTAACATGGCTACAAGAGAAGAAAAGCCAAGTTTTTGTTATTATGACTGCAAATGATGTGAATAAGTTACCTGCAGAATTGATACGTAAAGGTCGCCTTGATGAAGTATTTTTTGTTGAGTTTCCAAATAATAAAGAGCGAGAACAAATCTTTAAAATTCATCTAGAAAAAAGACGTCCAACAGATTTAGCTAATATAGATTTAGACAAAATTGTTAGTAAAACAGATGGATATAGTGGTGCAGATATTGAAGGTGTTGTAAAGGATGCTATAGAATTAGCTTTCACATCCGAACGTAACGTAGTTACTACTGAAGATATTATTAAATCTATTGATAATACACATTCATTAAAGGTTATCATGAGTAAATCTATAGATGATATGATTAAGATTTATAAAGAAAAGAAATTTAAAAATGCTTCAAAATAATGGAGGAATTATGGCAAATACTTTTAATGTGAAAGCATTTGAAGGTCTACTAAAAAAAGCAACTACTACTTATGATAATTCTGTAAATAAATCAGGTGTATCAAACCAAGTATGGTTAAAGGATTACTTTAAATCAGAAATGCCTGAAATAAATGAAAAAGAGGCTGATGAACTTGCAAAGTCTAGTATAGAATCGTTAGAACGTTATGAAAAAGCTCAAGATGATTATAAAAAGGCGAAATCGAATAATGTAAGTCGAAGTGCATGGCTTAATAATGCAATTTTAAAAGGTGGAGAAGTTTTTACTGCTGAAAGATTTACGCAATATTTATCTGAGATTGACAGTACACTTGTAAGATGTAATGAGGATATGATTAATGTAGTAACTACACAAGCAGGGACTATTAATCAAAATCCTAATTTAGATGGGTTTATAGCTGAACAAGAATTAGTAAATACATTTAATGCCAATGCAGCATTAGAGAATTCTAATTTTAGAGCACGTGTTTTGCAACCAGAAGCAGGACAAACATATGGTAAAAACTCTGTAGATATAGCTGTTGATGATAAGTTTTGGGGACAAAAGAATATACAGCGACACCAAGTAAAATTTGGTAAAGATGCAAATGCAACTGCCAATATGGTAAATGATAAAAATTATAATAATCAACGTATATTAGTCCCTAAAAGTCAAACTGACGTTGTTAAGTCAAAACTTAGTAAACAAAAAACAGTATCAGATCAAATTAAAACAGAAGATGGGGTTTCTTCTGATGCACTAAGTAAAAGACAAGCTAAAAATTTGCAAAATAGGGTACAAGATGGAAAAGCTTTAAGAAGGAAAGAATGGAGTTATTACGAAAATAAGCAACTAATCACTAATATTGGAAAACAAATGATGCTTGCTGGTATTACAGGCGCAGCTTTAGGTACCTCCATTAAAGTGATGGGCGATTTGCTGAGCGGTAGAGATGTTAAATCTGATGAAGTTATGAAAACTGCATTTATAACAGGTGCAGACTCGGGCGCTAAAGCTGCGACAACAGGTGCACTTGTAGTTGCAACACGAAAAGGTATTCTACCAATAGCTAAGAATACTTCTGCAGCATCATTGGGATTGGCTGGAGCAGTAATTATCGAAAATGCAAAAGTATTATATAAATTAGGAAATGGTGATATTACACCTATAGAAGCTGTTGATGGTATGGGAGAAGCTACCACTATTGGAGTAGCGAGCCATTTTGGTTTTTTATCTGGTGTAGAATTAGGTGCAACATTAGGATCTATAGCCCCTGGTATTGGTAATGTTATAGGTGGTATTGTTGGTGCTATTGCTGGGTCAGTCATTGGCAAGACAGTATATAATGGAGCAAAACGAATTGTAAAAGGTGCGGTAAGTACTGTTAAATCAGTTGGCAGTGCGATTTGTAGTGGTGTTAAATCTGTAGCGAAGGCTTTAAATCCATTTAATTGGTTTTAAAAGGTAATTATATATGGCAAAAAAGATAAAATTTCCATTAGAGTTTTCTAATGGTATAAAAGTTAGAACTTTAGAAGAATTACAGCAATATGCGGATGTTAAAAGTATATTAAGATATTATCATAATGAAAAATTAAAAATATGGTTAGAAGCACGTGATTATAATGATATAGTATCTCAGATTATCTCAATTGATACTAATGATACATCTTATGTTAATAAATTATGCAATATTCTTGGTATAGAGTATGAAGATTTAGATGTAGAAGTATATGAGATTCAGAAAAATGAAGAAAAGTTAAATCGATTGCGTTGTTTAACATCTGATGAAAATATATTATCTAGGGTGGAGAATATAGTATTTAATCAACAAGAATTAGATGATTTAGTTACTCAAATGCCCGAACTAATTTATTTATGCGCTAATGAAAACCAAATATATACTATCAATAAAAAACTTAAAAACATTAGATATATTGGGCTTTTTGGTAAACCAAGTATTCAAGTTGAGGCCGAAAATATGAGAGAATTATTCGATCTTGGAATTAAGTTTAAAGATATTGTATTGCCAGCATATTTACAAAAAAGTTTGAGACCTGATGTTGAATATAAAGGTGATAATTTCACATCTAATAAAGAAAATAGACAAAATAAAAGTAATAATGAGAAAAGAGGGTTATTTGAAACTTTGAATTCCCTAGGGTATAAAGTAAAATTTAAGGATTATGATTTGAAATAGGGCCTTTAATTTATTAGATTTTATGTTATAAGTCATAAGAACCTTAAATTTGCTAGACTATTTTGTGTTATAATAAAATATAAATTTTATAGTGTAAAACTATTTATATATATGAGGAACTATATATGGCAATTAGCAAAGAGATACAAAAATCTAGCGAAATGAAATTTGATGGTAAACTAATTAAAGTTACTTATGATATAGCTGATGTTAACGGTAATGAAGCGTGGCGTGAGGTTGTTCATCATCCTGGTGCTACAGCTATTGTGGTTGTTACAGAAGATAATAAGATTGTAATGGAACGCCAATTCCGTTATGCTTTGCAACAGCCTTTACTTGAAATTCCTGCAGGAAAACTTGATTCTAATGAAGAGCCTCTAAACTGTGCTAAACGTGAGTTAGCAGAGGAAACAGGGTATAGTGCGAACCAATGGATTCCATTAGGCACTATTGCAACAAGCCCAGGTTTCTGTAATGAAGTACTACATTTATATTTAGCAAAAGATCTTACTATGGGCGAAACTAATTGGGATCCAGATGAATACGTTGAACTTGAGTATTTTACTTTACCTGAATTATTAGAGGCTATCAAGGCGGAGCAAATTAAGGATAGCAAATCTTTGGCAGCGCTTATGCTTGCAATGCCGTACCTCAAATAATAGTACGTAATAGGAGGATATATGTTTAAACGAATTATCCTATTAGTTATGGACTCTGTAGGTATTGGTCATGCCGCAGATGCTGCAAAATTTGGTGATGAAGGATCTAATACATTAGGTCATATAGAATCAAAAGCAGGTAGAATTCATTGCCCAAATTTGAAATCCTTAGGACTCGGACTTATTGCCGATATTGCAGATACCGGTGAAAGCATTAACGGTGCTTTTGGTCGTATGGCGGAGCTCAGCACTGGTAAAGATACAACGAGTGGTCATTGGGAGATGATGGGGCATCCTGTTACCGTTCCATTCCCAACCTTTTACGAAGGTTTTCCAAAAGAATTAATGGATACTTTCACAAAGGAAACGGGCTATGGTTATTTAGGTAATGAAGTTGCATCTGGTACAGAAATTATTGAACGGCTAGGTGCGGAGCATATTAAAACGGGAAAACCTATTGTATATACCTCGGCAGATTCGGTATTTCAAATTGCAGCCCATGAGGATGTGATTCCTTTAGATGAGCTATATCGTATATGCCAAATTACCCGTGATAAGGTTTGCGTTGGAGACTACTATGTAGGCCGTATCATAGCACGTCCATTTGTAGGTGAACTTGGTAGTTTTGTACGCACATCTAACCGTCATGACTATAGTCGCATGCCGGAGAAAAAAATGGTACAACAAGAGTTACAAGATGCGGATGTTCCAACTGTAGCAGTCGGTAAAATTGGAGATATTTATGCCCATGTTGGTTGGGATGAAAGTTATCCTACAAAATCTAATGCTCATGGCATGAATATGGTTCCATATCTATTAGGGGCTACATTTGATTACGGTCTTATGATGGTTAATCTTGTTGAGTTTGATAGCCTTTACGGTCATCGCAGAAATGTAGAAGGCTATAAACGAGCTATTGAAGATTTTGATTACCAACTTGGTGGTTTAATACCAATGCTCAATGATGACGATTTATTGCTTATTACTGCGGACCATGGTAATGATCCAACCTGGAAGGGAACAGATCATACCCGTGAATTAGTACCTATTCTTGGATATAGTCCACGAATGAATGGACCTATAAATCTTGGAGATAGAAAAAGTTTTGCAGACATAGGTGAAACAGTTTTAGAAAACTTTGGTTTAAAACAATGGGGCATTGGAACATCGTTTTTAGAGAAACTTAGTAAATAATTTTTAATGTAATATCTAAAAAGAAGCTTTATTATTAAGGAGTAAACTATATTTTCATATAATAAGTTCTTGCGTCACAATATCTAGTATGATATAATCATTCAGGTATAAGAAACGATTTTTAAGGAGGTGACTCAATTGCCAAACATTAAATCCAGTATTAGAAGCGTAAAAACGGATGCTGAACGTCGTGCGAAAAACGCCGCTGTGAAATCTCAAATCCGTACAGCAGCTCGTAAAACCGTTGAAGCTGTTCAAGCAGGCGCAGTAGAAGAAGCAAAACAAGCACTTGTTCATGCTACTAGCGTAATTGATAAAGCAGCCTCCAAAGGTGTACTTCATAAAAACACTGCAGCTCGCAAAAAATCCAATCTTGCAGCTAAAGTAAACGCTTTATAATTTGAGCGTCAACAACCTCTTGTTGCCTAGCGATACGGGGTTGTTTTTTTATATCTACATCTTTAAAGGGACTCTCTATTGAGAGTCCCTTTTTGCATATATAATAAGTTACCTTATGTTATAATAAAGGATAGAATTAAGTGAGGTGTCTTATGAAAAAATTAATGATTATAGATGGTAGTAGTTTGTTATTCCGTGCGTTCTTTGCATTACCACCGTTGAAGTCTGCTTTAGGTACTCCAACGAATGCGGTGTACGGTTTCTTAACAATGCTCATTAAATTGTACGAAGAAATCAATCCGGATTATATTGCTGTAGCATTTGATAAAGGTCGTCAGACATTCCGTACAGAAATGTATAGCGAATATAAAGGTAATCGTCCAGATGCACCAGAGGATTTACGACCTCAATTTAGCCTTATTCAAGATGTATTAAAAGCATTGGGCATTTGTGTTATCGAAGAAGAAGGTTTTGAAGGGGACGATATCCTCGGATCCTTAAGTAAGAAATTTGGTACACCAGAGATGGCCGTTAAAATTATTACTGGTGACCGCGATAACCTTCAACTCGTAACAGAACATAGTCATGTATTCCTAACTAAAAAAGGCATTTCTGACATGTTAGAGGTTACTTTAGATAACATGGAGGAACTTTATGGTTATGGTCCTGATAAGGTTATTGAAATGAAAGCTCTTATGGGGGATTCTTCCGATAATATTCCAGGTGTACCAGGTGTAGGTGAAAAAACGGCTCTTAAATTGATTACAGAATACGGTAATCTTGAGTCTGTATATGACCACATTGAAGATATTTCTGGTAAGAAATTAAAAGAGCGACTAGTTGAAAACAAAGACTTAGCGTTCTTATCTCGTGAGTTAGCTACCATCAAAACGGATATGGACTTATCTTACAAGGTAGAAGACTTTGTACAAAATTTCCATACCTCTGAGGTACAGCCTTTATTTGAAACTTTAGGTTTTACCAAATTAACCCCTCGTATCGTTCAAGTGATGGGCGGAGAGGAAGCAGCTTTTGGTGATCCCGGCTCTTTATTTGCTCCACAAGAGGAAATTTCTCTAGACGATTTAGCAGATGCAAAAGCATTGACTTCTGATTTCTATACAGATAAAACGGTGGCAGTACATGTTGTGTTAGATGGTAAGACTCCATTTAGAACAGTAACGAATGCGTATTTATCTAATGGTGATACTATTGTAAAAACTGATGATACTAAAGCTGTATTAGCTGTTTTACAAGGTGCTAAAGCCATCGTTACAACTCAAACTAAAGAGATTATTGAAGCCTTTGGTGAAGATGCACCAGCTGAGATTTCTTTATTCAATGATGATAAAACAGCTCGTGTCCATGATATGTCTCTTCTAGCATACTTGTTAGATCCTACGCGTACTAACTACGGGTATCTATATTTAACGGAACGTTTCTCTGTGCCTAGTATTGCCAGCGGTAGCGTAGATGTAGAGTGTGTATCTATGGTGAAAGCATTACTTGCTATGAACGATGTAGCTTGTGAATCTGCTCGACGTGAAGAGTTATGGTCTTTATATGAAACTATTGAGTTGCCATTGATTCATACATTAGTAGTAATGGAGAAAAATGGTATATACATTGATACAAATAAACTGGCTGAAACGACAGCTCGCTTTAAAGAGGAATTAGCTCAAGTACAACAAGAGATTTATGATTTGGCAGGTGAAACTTTCAACATAAACTCTCCTAAACAACTAGGTGTTATCTTATTCGAAAAGATGAACTTACCAGTTATTAAGAAGACTAAGACTGGATATTCTACGGATGCTGAAGTACTTGATATGCTACGTAATGAGAGTCCAATCGTGGAAAAAATCTTGGCATACCGTTCTGTAGCAAAATTAGTATCTACCTATTGTGAAGGCTTGGCAGTTCTTATTAATGATAAGACTAAGCGTATTCATACAACGTTTAATCAAATGGTTACGGCTACAGGACGTCTCAGTTCCTCTGATCCTAACCTACAAAATATTCCTGTTCGTACTGAAAAAGGCCGTGAAATTCGTGCTTTATTCTATCCTGGTGCAGGGTATGACACATTAGTGAGTGCCGATTATTCTCAAATTGAGTTACGTATTTTAGCGCATCTTTCTGGCGATGAAGCTTTGATCAAAGCCTTTGTTGATGGTAAGGATATTCACCGTTTTACTGCGGCAGAGGTACTAGGTAAAGCTCAAGAGGATGTAACAAGCGAAGAGCGTTCTCATGCAAAGGCCATTAACTTCGGTATTATTTATGGTATTTCTGATTTTGGCTTATCTCGCGACCTTGGTATCACACGAGGAGAAGCTAAAAACTATATTGATTTATACTTTAGCCGTTATCCTAAGGTTAAAGAGTACATGGATCGTATGGTTCAGGAGGCCCATGAATCTGGTAAGGTTAGAACCATGTTCGGCCGTCAACGCGAACTTCCTGATATTAACAGCCGCAACTTTAACCGTCGTTCCTTTGCTGAACGTACGGCGATGAATACACCAATTCAAGGTACTGCTGCAGATATTATCAAGTTAGCAATGAACCAAGTTGAGCAAAAACTAGAGGAAGGAAACTTCAAATCTCGACTTTTATTACAAGTACATGACGAACTTGTATTAGAAGTAGTAAATGAAGAATTAGAAGCAGTTGAAGAATTATTGCGTTCTACAATGCAATCTGTCGTAGAATTACATGTTCCTCTTATTGTAGATGTGCATCATGCTGAGAACTGGGCATTGGTAAAATAGTTTAATTGATAGTATTACGTGTTAGAAGGTATATATGTTTAAAATAGGCTTAACTGGTGGTATTGCATCAGGCAAGAGTACAGTCCTTACCTATTTTAAGGACAAAGGAATACCCTATATCGATGCTGATATTGTAGCTCGCGAAGTAGTAGAGCCAGGGACTGAGGGCTTAAATGCCATTGTAGATACCTTTGGTTCTAATGTTTTACAGGATGATGGCACACTCAATCGTGAAGCGCTTGGTGCTATAGTCTTTCACAATGAAGAAAAACGACAATTATTAAATAGCTGTCTAAAAACACATATACGCAATCGTATTATGGAATTGACATCTCAATATGAACAAGGTAATACGCCAATTTTAATCTATGATATTCCATTACTCATCGAAGGGGAATGGTATACCATGATGGATGAGGTGTGGCTTGTTTATGTAAACGAGCCTACTCAGATAGATCGCTTAATGAGTCGCAATGGATATACTAGAGAGTATGCTTTGGCTCGCATCAATAGTCAAATGCGACTCGACGATAAACGTTCTTATGCAGATGTAATCATTGATAATAATGGTACGCCTCATGATTTGACAGTACAGTTGAATACTATTTGGAATGAGCGTATAGAGACAGTTTTACAAGAAACGAAATAATTGTCTATTGTGTACTAAAATTGGTATATAAAAATAACTATTAAATGGTATAATAAGCCCATAAAATTTAGTATAATAGTAACCTAATATTTGGTGGATTAGTATATTGTATCGATATTAAAATCGGATAAAGATTGTGTAAGGAAAGGGGGATATATGAAACGTGCAACGGCAACGGCGCTATCGTGCGTCGTACTTGGGTGGTTTTATTTTACTCATTTAGATGATCCTATAGCGCGTCAAGTGGCGTACCCCTTTAACTATAGAGATGTAGTGATGGCTGCAGCTGAAAAGGAACAAGTACCACCCTCCTTGGTAGCTAGTGTTATCTTAGCTGAAAGTAAATATAAAAATACTGCCGAATCAGAAACAGGCGCTCTTGGATTGATGCAACTTATGCCTGATACGGCACGCTGGGTAGCTCAACAAGTTGGACATGGAAATTATACAGATCGCCAGTTAAAAGAGCCTGAAACTAATATTGAGTTAGGTACATGGTACCTAGGTCATTTGTTAAAGGAATTTAATGGTGATGAGGTGCAAGCGTTAGCTGCGTACAATGCGGGACGTGGTCATGTGGAATCTTGGCTCAATGAGAATAAATGGAATGGCATGGTTGATACCATACCTTTTCCTGAAACGCGTAGCTATGTAAAAGCTGTCTTACAGTATCAAGAAAAGTACGAGGCATTATATGGAAACGATTATTGAAGCTTGTAAAGCATTAGATTATTCATGGTTGCCTCAGCAGATTGAGGGATTTACTTTAGTGGCGTCCAATGAAGCTGATTATACGGCACTACTTGAGCGTCTCGGAGCCGGTGAAGAGGTATTAAAGGTACCTATTTTCCATTATCAAAATAATTGGGGGTGGCGATGGTCTGCCTTATATGATAAAGAGGTAGAGGACTATACAGTACATATTGAAATGCCACTATTTTCTTTTGTTGATATTTCTTTTGTACGTGCTGATTTAGAGTCTTTCTGGCAAGGATTACAAGATCGCTGTGTCAAAGGGTTAACGAATATGTTAATAGAGCCAGCGAATAACTTTACCTTTACCTATCGTCGTCGAGGCATTCCTAAATGGGATTTTTCCGAGGTTATGCCTAAAGAACTAGAAGGCTTTGTATGTGATGTTGATCCAGCTCATGCAATCCGGATGATTAATGGTTCTTTTATTATCGGTGAGTATCGTAAGATGGACGAATGTACAGGATTATTGCTATATTATAACGAATTGCGTGATGAATACTTTGCAGAACTTCGTTATAAAAACTATCCTGAAATAGACCATCACCTAGATGCTAAAAATTTAGATGATTTAACTGCAGTTCTACGTGAACATTTGGGTCCTATATTAAAAGGATTAAATGAACGCGCTGACTAAGGATAATCATTATATATGACTATGCTATTTTTTGAGTTATTTTATATTCATATGAAATAATCTAAGTGGGAATGTTTGGTTAAAGCCCATAAGAAAGCGTAGAATTTGTATATACACAGCAAATGTGATATACTATATATGACTTTTATATAAATCTTTTAAAAGAGTGGGCTTATGTCCACTCTTTCATTTATGATTAGCCTAATTAAGGTATTTGAAAAAAAGAGATATATACAAGATGTAGTAATGAAGGAGGCGATGGCTATGAAGAGAGAAGCAGTAGAGGAATTTGTATCCTCTGTAGTTGAAGGTATTATAGCCGGCACCGAAATGGAACTAGTCGATGTAGATTACGTTCGTGAACGCGATTGGTATTTGCGTGTCTACCTTGATAAACCAGGTGGTGTAGATTTGGATGATTGTCAGATGGTTAGCGAAAAACTAAGTGCTGTCCTCGACGAAAAGGATCCAATTACGGAAAACTATTTATTGGAAGTATCTTCTCCAGGCCTAGATCGAGTTCTTAAGAAGGATAAGGACTTGATTCGCTATAATGGTCGTGATGTTGATATTCAGCTATTTAAACCGATCAATGGCAGTAAACAATTTACTGGTGCATTAGAAGGTTTTACAGACACAACTATCGATTTTACTATCAATGGTGAAAGTATGACATTCGAACGGTCTGCCATTGCACAAATTCGATTACATCTTGATTTTTAATATATGGAGGCATACGAGTGAGTCAAGAATTAATTCAAGCGGTAATGGTGCTTACAAAGCAAAAAGGTTTTGCTCCTGAGGTTATTTTTGAATCCTTAGAGGCTGCATTGTTGCAAGCATATCGCAAAGAACCAACATCTAATCCAGATGCTTACGTTGTGATCGATCGTGAAACAGGCGTTTATAAAGTAATGGCTAAAAAACAAGTGGTAGAAACTGTAGAATTGCCAGAAACAGAAATTAGCTTGTTAGAAGCTCGCAAAATTGACAAACGTTTTGAAATTGGTGACGTAGTAGAAGTTGATGTTACTCCAGCTAACTTTGGCCGTAGTGCTGCCCATACTGCAAAACAAATGCTTATTCAACGTTTGAAAGAGGCTGAACGTAGCGTAGTATATGAAGAATACTATAGTCGTGAAGGCGATATCATCACTGGCGTTATTACACGTGTAGAAGGTAAAAATGTGTTTATCGACTTAGGTAAAACAGAAGCTATTTTACCTCCTACAGAACAAATTGCTAGCGAAACATATCGCGAAGGGGATCGTATTAAATGCTACATCGTAGAGGTTAAGAAAACTACGAAGGGCCCTCAAATCATGATTTCCCGTACACATCCTGGTTTATTGAAACGCCTCTTTGAATTAGAGGTGCCAGAAATTTATGAAGGTGTAGTAGAGCTTAAATCCGTAGCTCGTGAGCCTGGTATGCGTTCCAAAATTGCTGTATACAGTCGCGATGAAAACGTTGATCCAGTAGGTGCTTGCGTAGGTCCTAAAGGTCAACGTGTACAACATATCGTTGATGAATTACACGATGAAAAAATTGATATCGTTAAATGGGATGAAGATCCAGCAATTTATATCGCTAACTCCTTGAGTCCAGCAAAGGTTGTATCTGTTGATGTAAGTGAAGAAGAAAAATCCTCTTACGTTGTAGTTCCTGATTACCAATTATCCTTGGCAATTGGTAAAGCTGGTCAAAATGCTCGATTGGCAGCCAAATTAACTAACTGGAAAATCGATATTAAGAGTGAAACTCAAGCAGCTGAAGAACCTTTTGCAGGTTTCGGAAATGCTGAGGACGGTGAATAGTCATGAAACCGAAATCCCAACCTATGCGCACATGCGTAGGATGTGGTGAGCCTAAGGCGAAACGTGAATTAATTCGCGTAGCCTTAAGTCCAGATGGCAATATCAGTATTGACCGTACTGGAAAAGCACCGGGGCGTGGAGCGTATTTATGTGAGTCCATGTCATGCTTTGAGCAAGCCTATAAGGCTAAGCGATTAGAACGGTCATTAAAGCATAGTGTATCGAAAGATATATACGAAGCATTACAACGTGATTTACAAGAGAATGAGTAATCACTGATATACATGAATGAAGATAAAATTTTAAATCTCTTAGGATTAGCACAACGAGCTGGCAAGGTTATTTCTGGTGACTTTATCGTAGAAAAAGCCATGAAGAGAAAGGAACCTAAACTAGTCCTTCTCGCTGGCGATTGTGCATCCAATAATGAAAAGAAATATAATCAATTAGCAGAAACACATCATATCCCACTTCGTAGCATTGGTACTAAAGAAACTTTAGGAACTGCTATTGGTAAAGAGGTTCGGGTAGTGGTCGCAGTACTAGATGATGGATTTGCAAAGGCGTTACTAAAAGAGATTGATCGATAATAAGGGGGTATGTAGATGTCCAAAAAGCGCGTTCATGAAATCGCCAAAGAGTTTGGCGTAGAAAGTAAGCAGGTCATTTCTATCTTGCAACAACATAATATTAATGTTACAAAAGCAGTAAACTCTGTAGATGATTCAGGCTATGATATTGTTAAAAAACAATTAAGTAAGAAAGCTGAAGCACCTAAAGCTACACAAAAGGTAGAACAAAAATCTGCTCCAACAGCAGCACATAAACAAGAGGCTGCACCACATAAACAACAAAATCCAAATCGTTCTAACGAATACAAAAAGGATAATCATAAACAAGGTGGTCAAAAACAAGACGATCAATCTAAACAAAACGACCATAAAAAGGGCAATGTACGTCATGTACAAATCTCTGAGCCTACACGTAAATCCGAAGGTAACCAACAATCTGGTGACCGCGCTACTAACCGCCCTAACAATAACAGAAATAATGATAATCGTAATAACGGTCGCCCTAATGATGCTCGTAATAACGATAATCGCAATAACGACAATCGAAACAATGATAACCGCAATTCTAATAACAATGATCGTCGTAACAAGAAGAATAAAAAAGGTGGCAATAACCGCCCTCAATCCTTGTTATCTACATCTATGCAAAAGAAAAAGAATCGCGTAAAACATCGTAACGAACAATACTTACAACAAAAAGCTGAAGCTGAACGTAAGGCTGAAGCAGCGATTGCTACAGAAATCGAATTATCTGGTCCTTTAACTGTTAAGGAACTAGCTGAAAAGATGGGCCGTGAAGTATCTGAAATCATCAAAAAATTGATGCTTTTAGGTGTTATGGCTAGTATTAACCAAGAGGTTGATGTTGATACAGCTACAATCGTAGCTGAAGAGTTTGGTGTAACTGTAACAGAAGTAGAACCTGAAGAAGATCCTACAGATGTTATTGAAATTGAAGATGCACCAGAAACATTGAAACCTCGTCCTCCAGTTGTTACTATCATGGGTCACGTTGACCATGGTAAAACATCCTTATTGGACGTAATTCGTCAAACTAATGTAACAGCAGGCGAAGCAGGTGGTATCACTCAACATATCGGTGCATACCAAGTTCGTTATAACGACAATAAAATTACATTCCTTGATACTCCAGGTCATGAAGCGTTTACGGCTATGCGTCTTCGTGGTGCTAAATCTACAGATATCGCAGTTCTTGTAGTAGCTGCCGATGATGGTGTAATGCCTCAAACTATTGAAGCCATTAACCATGCTAAATCTGCTGATGTACCAATTATTGTTGCTATCAACAAAATGGATAAACCAGGTGCTAACCCAGACCATGTTAAACAACAATTGGCTGAACATGGACTTTTACCAGAAGAATGGGGCGGCGATGTAATCATGGTTCCAGTATCTGCTAAACAAAAACAAGGTATCGACGATTTGCTCGAAAATATCTTGCTTGTAGCAGAAGTTATGGAATTGAAAGCTAATCCTAACCGTAAAGCATACGGCGTAGTTATCGAGGCTCAACTTGATAAAGGTCGTGGTGCTGTATGTACAGTACTAGTACAAAAAGGCTCCCTCCGTGTAGGTGATACTGTACTTGCTGGTACAGCATACGGTAAAGTACGTGCTATGACAAATGAACGTGGCGAAAAGGTAAAAGTAGCTCGTCCATCTATGCCAGTGGAAATCTTGGGTTTCTCCGAAGTTCCACAAGCTGGTGAAATCATCAATGGTATGGATGATAATGAAGCTCGTGCTATTGCAGAAAAACGTATTGCAAAACAACGCGTTCAAGAATTGCAAGCAACTCACAAGGTTACATTGGATGATATCTTCAACCAAATTCAACAAGGCGAGTTAAAAGACCTTAACATCATCATTAAAGCTGACGTTCAAGGTTCTGTAGAAGCATTACGTCAATCCTTGGAAGGCATTAAAAACCCAGAAGTACGTATCGTAATCGTTCATGCTGCAGTAGGTGCTATCAACGAGTCTGATATTATGTTGGCTTCTGCATCTAATGCAATTGTAATGGGCTTCAATGTACGTCCAGATGCTAATGTTCGTCGTGCTGCAGAAAATGAAAAAGTTGACCTTCGTACATATCGCGTAATCTATGATGCTATCAATGATGTTGAGTCTGCGATGCGTGGTATGTTAGCTCCTCAATTCAAAGAGGTTGTCGTTGGTCGTGCAGAGGTGCGTCAAGTTATCTCTACACCTAAGGCTATAGTTGCCGGTTCTTATGTAACAGAAGGTCGTATTACTAACGATTCTGAAGTTCGTTTGATCCGTGATGGTATTGTCGTATTTGAAGGTAAGGTTGACTCTTTACGTCGATTCAAAGACGAAGTTAAAGAAGTTAAAACATCCTTCGAATGTGGTATTTCCTTAGAAGGTTACCGCGACATCAAGGAAGGCGACGTAATCGAAGCGTACTTGATGGAAGAAATTGCACCTCAAATTTAGGAGGTTTATATGAGTGACGTTCGTGTCAGAAAATTACAAGAATTCATCAAACAAGAGGTAAGTCAAATGTTGATGCGCGGATTGAAAGATCCACGCATCGGCTTCACTACTATTACCGATGTTCATGTAACAGGTGATTTGCGTGAAGCTACGATTTATGTTTCTTTGTTTGGTTCCGATAAGGAAAAAGAAGATACACTTATTGCTTTAAAGCATGCAGCAGGTCATATTCGTACTGAGCTCGGTAAGGTATTGAAATTGCGCCATATTCCTTCTATCACATTTGATAAGGATACGTCTTTAGACTATAGCATGCATATTGAATCCCTTTTGAATGAAATCAAAAAGGACGAAGAAAAAAATTAACACAAAGGATACAGAACATGAGTAAGATTACTATTAATCAATTACATATGGCTCTGTGTGAAGCTAATTCTATTATGCTAACCGTCCATGTTAGACCTGATGGCGATGCTATCGGGTCCATGGTGGCCTTTTACGAAGCCCTTGTAGGGCAAGGTAAAACTGTATATATGGTAGTGGATGATGTAGTTCCTGAGAAGTACTCATTCTTACGATATACGGACCACATCCATGATGTAGCGTATTTTGAAACAAACCCTGTTGATATTGATATGCTAATGGTATTGGATGCTAGCACGTATGAGCGAATTGGCAAAGTAGGTGCACTATGGAGTGCACCTATTTTTAATATAGACCACCATATTTCTAATACAGAATTTGCTGATCATCTATATTTGAAGCCTGACTTTGCTGCTACTGGTGAAATCGTTACCGATTTATGTACAAAATGGAATTGGCCTATCACTGAGTCTATGGGCACTGCTTTATATATGGCTATTGCTACTGACTGTGGTTTCTTTAAGTTTAGCAATACAACTGCTAATACATTAGAAATGGCTGCTAAATGTGTAGCAGCCGGTGCTAGACCTAATGTTATTTCTGAAACGATTGAGGCTGTGTCCGCAAGTCGTCTTGAATTAACAAAACAAGTTATGCAAACTATAGAGTTCTACAAGAATAATACAGTAGCTACCATCGAGTTGAATAGTGAGGCTATGAATATTCTCGGCGATGATACAGATGGCTTTGTAGACATTATTAGAAATGTAGATACTGTTGATATAGCTATTTTATTGAAAGCTGAATCCGATGACAGAACACGGGTAAGCTTACGATCTAAAGGTACCGACGTGAATGCTATCGCTAGCAATTTTGGCGGTGGCGGTCATATTCGAGCTTCTGGATGTACGATTAATCTACCATTACAAGAAGCAAAACAGGCCCTCATTGAGGTGATTAAATAATGGATGGCATTTTACCATTTTTAAAACCTCCTGGTATAACAAGCCATGATGCTGTTGCTATTTGTCGTCGCATTTTAAAAGAAAAGCGCATTGGTCATAGTGGTACTTTAGATCCTATGGCCTATGGCGTGTTGCCCGTTTTTCTTGGTAAGGCTACGCGGCTCATTGAGTATACAGAGGGGTTTGATAAAACCTATGTGGCAGAATGTAAATTTGGTACTTTTACCGATACTGAAGATAGCTCTGGCCAACCGGTATTACCTGATAAAGATATGGCATTGCGAGACGGTGTTCTATTGAATGAATCCATTCAAAGTTCAGAACTTTCCGATGCTATGCTTAAACCTACTTTTGATGAATTAGTTAATACATTAAATACCTTTATTGGTGCACAAAATCAGAGACCATCAAAATATTCTGCTATAAAGATAAATGGTATACGTGCTTATGAATATGCTCGTAAAGGGATTCCTGTAGAATTACCATTACGTCAAATTCATATTAAACATATTGAGCTGATAGCGTATGGTTTTCCTTATTTTACAGTTCGTGTAACTTGTTCTGGAGGTACTTATATTCGTTCATTATTGCGTGATATCTGTGTTTCATTAGGCATACCAGGAACCATGACATCCTTGGCACGTACCCAAGTAGGACCATTTGATATTGATTCTGCTAAAATGGCTGAAGAGTTGATGCTTCATGGTGAAAGCCTATTGTTACCAACGGATACAGCTGTTTCTCATCTTTCAAAAGTAACGGTAAATAGTGTACAATTAAAGATGATGGTGCAAGGTAAGGAATTGCCTATTGGTAGCGAATTTTCTTATACTGAACCAGAACATTATTATAGAGCCTATGGTCCTCATGGATTTATAGGGATTTTGAAACGAACTAACCACTCTTTGAAGGTGGATAAAAATATTTTTATTGAAGGATAAGTA
This sequence comes from Veillonella sp. T11011-6, assembly GCF_002959755.1. GTDB lineage: Bacteria > Bacillota > Negativicutes > Veillonellales > Veillonellaceae > Veillonella. Next base: position 214,249 of record NZ_PPCW01000001.1, read on the forward strand.
TGAATCAAATACATTCGTTTGATGAGCTGCGTCAAATCAAAGATACAAAAGTATATGCCCTAGGTACCTTTGATGGTATTCATCGAGGTCATCAACGAGTTATACGCAAGGCCGTTGATGAGGCCAAAGTCGTTAATGGTGTTAGTATAATCATTACCTTTGAACATCATCCGCTAACTATACTACATCCTGATCGAGTGCCTAAACGGGTTATTCAAGAAGAGATTATGGATTCCGTTCTTGAAGATTTGAATGTAGACTATATTTTACGGTTGCCTATGACTGAAGAGTTACTAAAGATGAGTGCTGATGATTTTTTAGGAGCTCTTTGTACAGATATGAATGTAGCTGCTATTGTAATTGGAGAAAACTTTACATTTGGTGCTAAAGGTCTTGGTAATCCAGAGTATATGAAACAAGTATTAGCGGATAAGCATATACAAGTTTTAGTGCAGCCCTTATTGCCTTGTGATGGACTTAGTACACCTATTTCAAGTACGGAGATTAGAAAGGCTATTCGAGAAGGGCGTTTAGAAGATGCTACTCATTGGCTTGGAAGACCATTCCAATTTAAAGGGACTGTTATTAAAGGTGATCAACGAGGACGTACATTAGGATTCCCAACATTGAACTTGTTGCTTCCTAATGAAATGGCTACACCTCCAGATGGTGTATACGCTAATCGCGTGTGTATCGATGGTATTTGGTATGATGGGGTAGGTAATATTGGGGATAATCCTACATTTAAGAATCAGTACCATAGATGCGAAGTACACGTATTTAACTTTGATCAAGATATATATGGAAAAGAAGTAATTGTACAATTTATTTCCTATCTTAGAGGGGAAGTTAAATTTAATAACTTACAAGATCTTATTGATCAAATGAAGGTAGATGAAGAACAGGCTCTAGCTGTTTTAGCTAAAGCATAATAAGGGGGTTCTCATGGATATTAAAGAAGCTCGCAAACAAATAGATAGTATTGACTCCGTACTTGTTACAGAGTTTGAAAAACGTCTTACATTGATTAAAGAGATTGGTAAATATAAAGATGAACATCATTTGCCACTCATTGATGAAGAACGTGATGAAAGTATTATTGCGTTGCATACTGAAAACTGCAAAGATAAAACATTAGCACCTTATATTGAAAATTATATAAAAACTGTTGTGTCTATGAGCAATGAGTTTTTAAAAGAGCATATGCATAAGCATATTTTCCTCATTGGCATGCCAGGCGCTGGTAAGACTACAGTTGGTAAAATGCTAGCTAAAGAATTGGGCCGAGATTTTTACGATCTAGATCAAACGATTCAAGATAAAGTTGGTAAATCTGTTCAAAAAATCTTTATTTATGATGGTAAAGATGCTTTTAGTGAATATGAATATAACACAATTAAGGAATTAATTCATAATAAACCATCTGTCATTGCTACCGGTGGTGGTACTGTTACTTATGATAAAACAGTTAAGTTAATGCGCAATAATGGTCTTGTTGTATTTGTTAATCGCGATGTGAATCATATCTTAGATGATTTGGATCTTGAAATTCGTCCACTTGTAAAAGAAAGTATTGAATATATCTTCAATGTATATGAAGAACGATACCCTTTATACGAAGAAGTGGCACATATCAAAATTGGTAATGAAGGTAGCATTACCGATGCGGTACAAGAAATTATTGAAGCTTTGCCTAATACGGAGAAATAATGGACGCCATACGAGGATTTGTATACCGAACTATATATGAGAATACACAACGTACGTATTGCGTGTTTGTCCTTAAGGATTATAATGAGGAATACATTACTTGTACTGGTAAGTTTGAATCTCCTAAAGAAGGAGAAGATATCGAAGTTCGAGGCCGTTATGTAGAACATGAAAAATATGGTCGTCAATTTGATGCTACTAGTGTAGAAAAACTTAAACCTGATAACATGGGTGCTGCTAAGACCTATTTATTGAATTTAGGTATTAAAGGTTTTGGTGAAAAGTCCGTAGAAAAGGTTCTTGAGTATTTTGGTATCCGTATTTTAGAAGTGTTACGGGAGGAACGTCCCGAAGAAATTAGGGATGTTCCTGGACTTCGTAAAAGTGTTAAGGACGAATTATTTAATACCTTACTTGGTGAAGGTATTTTATCCGATTTAAATCACTTTTTTGAAAGCCATCATATTTCTTCTAAATGGAGTCGTACCGTATACACCTATTATGGTGTTCAGTCTGTTGCTGTTATAGAGGATAATCCGTATACCTTGTTACGTGTGGCGCCAGATATGCTTTTTGGCACCGCTGATACGCTAGCAGAACACTTGGGGATTATCGGTAGTGATACGCGTCGTTTAGAAGCGGGCTTAGAATGGATTCTGCGCAGTTTGGATAATCAAGGGCATACATGTTTGCCTGTAGATCAACTTATCGGTCGTTTAGACGATTTATTACAAACTGATGTAGATGATATTGCTAATTTTATTGAAAGTCTCTTGGAGCAAGGTGCTTTATATAGTACGTATTATGAAGATATCCTATATATTTACCCTCCAGAAATGTATGTGTCTGAAGTAGAGAGCGTTCATTATACAAAAGATTTCTTATTAGAGGCTGATCCGATAGCTCTTGATATTCCTAGCTTTATAGAAAAGTTTGAAGCTGATAATCATATTACATTTGGGGATGCCCAAAAAGAGGCTATACAGCTATCCTTCTTTGAAAAGTTTTCCCTTATAACTGGTGGTCCTGGTACTGGTAAAACGACGATTATTAAGGCTTTAGTAAAAGGCTTCCAACTTGGTGGACTAGGGCGTATTATTCTTTGCGCTCCTACGGGACGTGCTGCTAAACGACTTACAGAGGCAACAGAATTTGAGGCTACTACAATTCATAGATTGCTAGTACCTGTTCAAGGCAGTGACTCCTACGACTTTACTAAGAATGAAGATGATCCATTAGATATAGATGTTATTATCATTGATGAAGCATCTATGCTCAATGTACGGTTATTCTATTCATTAATGGCAGCTATTCCTAAAGAAGCCCATGTCATTATCGTTGGTGACGTTGATCAACTACCACCTATTGGTGCAGGTTTTGTATTAAAAGACTTACTTGATAGTGATTGTGTTCCTTATACACGACTCAACCAGATTTATCGTCAAAGTTCTGGTAATACTATTGTTGAAAGCGCCTATGCTATTAACCGTGGTGAAATGCCGAATCTAGACAGCGTAAGTGAAGAGTTTTCGTTTATACCTGTTAAGTCTTATGACATGATGATGAAAGCTATCATCGATGTATATAAACGAGAACAAGCGCATGTAGAGGATGAATTAGATATTCAAATTATTTCTCCTATGCGCCGTGGTGAAGCCGGTAGTACATTAATTTCTCAATATGTACAACAAGCTGTTAATCCACCGGATAGCTTAAAAGGGGAAGCTCGTATAAATGGCATTACTTACCGCGTTGGAGATAAGGTTATACAAATTCTTAACGACTATGAGCTAGAGGTCTTTAATGGTGAAATTGGTGTAATTTACGCTATTACACGGACAGATATTTGTATCAGATTTATACATAAAGAGGTTCGTCTACCTATTGATGAAGCCCATATGATTATGCCTGCTTATGCTATTACGGTTCATAAGAGCCAAGGTAGTGAGTATGGTGTAGTTATCATTCCATTTGTACCACGTTATGGTGGTATGTTGCAGCGTAATTTGTTGTATACAGCTGTTACAAGAGCAAAACGGAAGGTTATCATTGTGGGTACTACAAGCGCTATAGAACGTGCTGTACGTACTGTAAATGCAGATGAACGATATACATTGTTTAAAGAAAGACTACAAGGGAGATGTGATTCGTAATGAGTCTTTGGGATTTCCTATTTCCACCTGTATGTCCTCACTGTGGTGCCTCTGTAGCAACACAAGGGGATTGGTGTGAAACTTGTTTTAACGATCTATTACATATTCGTCATGTGCCACATAAATTTTTACATTATGTAGATGATGTGTGTGTGCTAGCAGACTATTGTGGTGGTCTAAAGTCTATGATTTACGATGTAAAATTTAATGAAAAAAAGGAGCAGTCCAAGGGGGCTGCTCCTTTTTTAGCATCGTACAACTTTTACATGAATTATGATGAGTCTAATATTGTACAGGGGAATTGTAAGACTATCTATGATTATATAGTTCCTGTACCGTCTAGTGAGATGAAGAAGAAAAAGAGGGGGTATAATCAGGTCGATTTGTTCTTTAAAAAATGGGCATACTCGTTAGAGAAAATAGATAAGCCATATTTTGTATGGCTAGATTGTATATATAAGTTTGATACTTCTAATGATATGTGGTCCTTAACCCATAAAGAACGACATCAAAATATAGAGAATGCTTTTGTGATCAAAGCAGAGTATAAAGATATTGATTTCTCCACAAAGCGTATTTTAATTGTAGATGACATTTATACTACAGGGGCAACAATCGAAGCCGTAGCAAAGGTTCTTAGGTCATATAATCCTAGTAGGCTCGATGCTTTAACACTAGCTAGCGGTAGCTTTTAATTATTACAAAAAAGCGTTCACCGAATGGTGAACGCTTAATCATTATATTAGCCTAGCACATCGATAAATGCTTTTACTACATCTGGATCAAAGAGAGAGCCGGATGCACTAAAGAGTTCTTCTTTTGCTTTAGCTTTTGTTTTTGCCCAAAATTCTGTAGAAGGATTAACTGTTGTATCATAATAATCTGCAACAGCAATGATTCTAGCTCCTAATGGGATGTTAGCACCACGCAAATGTTTAGGGTAACCAGAGCCATCCCATTTTTCATGGTGGTAACGAATATAAGGCAAGATTTGTTGGCAGCAAGGGTAGTTTTCGATCATATTCGCACCACTTGCAGCATGTTGCTTATACTTGGACATTTCTTGTTTATTAAGATATGGAGATTTTTGGATTAATGCATTAGGTACCATTAATAGTCCTACGTCATGAAGTAATGCTGCATGGCGAATTTGTTCAATTTCATTTAACGGTAAACCCATTTTAGCAGCAATACTAACTGCATAGTTTGAAACTTGGATAGAATGAGTGTACAGATGATAGCTTTTCATTTGTATCATCTGCAAGAGCTGAGCGCTAATGGCTTCTAAACTGTCCTTCTCCAGTTCGTACAACCCAGATGGTTGCATTAATGATAACATAAACATAATAAACCCCTTTAACTAACATGTAGAACATATGGTACAACCCCTCGTACTTATGTTCATATCGTACAACTTTAGGCCGTTCTTATTTAATAGTATACAAATTATACACCATAAATAATATTTTGTGTATGATACGTATGTTCTATTATACATGTTGTATTCATATTTGGCATACTAAAAATAATTGACATTTTAGGAATGTACTAAATATAGTACCTAGAAAAACTAATTTTATAAATATTAAAATAATATGAAGAATATTTTAGGTTTTCTATGACAATTTTCTATACATACCAAAAAAGGGGTTGCAAAATTTATTCTCATTTCAATGAGAACTGAACGATGCTATGTTCGGAAATATAATTTAATAGGTACGTCTTATTAATTTTAAGAATGTATATATAATTATAAATCTAGACATGTATACTGTTATTCTTTATAATACGTCTATACGGGTCTGTGGTTGAAAGTCGATGCCAGTCGCAGGCGAAACGATCCACATAAGCAACCCAAGAGGTTGTGAGCATGGTGCGGCTTAGGTGTAAGTCCTGCCGGTAAAACCGAGAGGGGTAGTAGTGGGGAGTCTCGGACTTATGAGCGAACCCTCCAGCAGGCGAGTGTGGGGGCAAAGACCAGGTCAGCCGTATGCGGGCACATGAGGCTTTTCTCATGTGCTTTTTTCTTTTTATACATCTGTATATTTAAAAATGGTGAAAATACCGATTCTTATGGGAAAGTTTTTATACATTATTGTTATAAATATACAATCAGTGTATAAAAATAAAATATAAATATAGTGATTAATTGATATTTAGGATGATTCTATACAAAATTATTGACATAATTATACTAAGTGGTATACTAGTGGAATAAAAATAGTTAGTTTAGTAAATGAGGATGATTCGATGTTAAATAGCAAGTTAAAAAAATTAATCATTGGTGGTTGTATGTTAGTAATGGCCGGTACTGTAATTGGCGGTTGTGGATCTTCTACACAAACAACTTCTAATAAACTCATTGTTGGTACTAATGCCACATTTGTACCATTTGAATTTAAAGATGAAAAAACTCAAGACTACACAGGCTTTGATATTGATTTAATTCGTGCCATTGGTAAACGTATCAATAAAGATGTAGAGCTTAAGAATGTTGCTTTTGATGCTTTGATTCCAGCTTTAAATACACATGATATTGATGTAGCTGCATCTGGTATGACGATTACCAAAGCTAGAAGTGAAAAGGTATTATTCTCTTCTCCATATTATGAAAATGCCCTTGCTGTAGTATATAAAGATGGTGCAAATATCACATCTCTTGACGATCTTAAAGGCAAGAAAATTGCTGCTCAACTAGGTACTACTGGTGCAGATTTAGCCCATAAAATCGAAGGTACTACTGTAAAAGAGTTTGACCATAGTAATGAAGCTTTGTTAGAATTACAAAATGGTGGTGCTGATGCAACTGTTATTGATTTGCCAGTGGCTCAATATTACAGTACTAAACATCCAGATCAACATATTAAATTTATGGCATATCCAAATACAAAAGAATATTTGGGCTTAGCAATTAATAAAGATAATAAAGATTTACAAGAACAAATCAATAAAGCAATTGCAGATATGAAGGCTGATGGTGAATTTAATACATTATATAAAAAATGGTTTAATGTAGATGCACCTGCTGATATGCCAGTAGTGGTAGAATTTAAATAATAGGAGAGATCATGAGTTTTAATTGGGGGTTAATTGCGGATAATTTACCGCTCTTATTACAAGGTGCACTTGTAACCGTAGAAATTACAGCTATGTCTGTTGGCTGTGGTTTCTTTATCGGTTTATTAGTAGCCTTAGCAAATTTATCTAAATTTACTGTAGTTAGATTATTAGCAAAATGTTATGTAGATATCATTCGTGGTACACCGTTATTGGTACAAATCTTCTTGATTTATTTTGCTTTGCCAATGATTACAGGACAACGTATTGATCCATTTATTGCAGCTGTTACCGCATGTAGTATTAACTCTGGTGCATATGTGTCTGAGATCTTCCGTGCTGGTATCCAGTCTATCGATAAAGGTCAAATGGAAGCAGGTCGATCTCTTGGTTTAACTTGGGGTCAAACTATGCGTTATATCATCATGCCTCAAGCTTTCAAAGCAATTATCCCACCATTGGGTAATGAATTTATTGCTATGTTGAAAGACTCCTCATTGGTTTCTGTAATTGGTTTCGAAGAATTGACACGTCGTGGTCAATTAATCATTGCTAAAACGTATGCATCCTTTGAAATCTGGGGTACAGTTGCTGTTATTTACCTTATTATGACAGTAACAATTTCACAATTAGTTGGTTACCTTGAAAGGAAATATAGCATTAAATGATTAAATTAGAAAATGTACATAAATCCTTTGGTAAAAATGAAGTATTAAAGGGCATTGATTTACATATAGAAAAAGGTCAAGTTGTCGTTATAATTGGTCCATCTGGTTCTGGTAAAAGTACAGTATTGCGTACTATGAACTACTTAGAAGAGCCTACATCTGGTAAGGTAATTGTAGATGGTATGGATCTTTCTGATAAGTCTAAACTCAATGAAGTTCGTGCTGAAGTAGGGATGGTATTCCAAAACTTTAATCTTTTCCCACATATGACTGTAATGGAAAATTTAACATTAGCTCAAACTAAGGTTCGTAAAACTTCTAGTGATGAAGCTAAGAAAATCGGACAAGCTTTACTTGATCGCGTTGGGTTAGGAGATAAAGCTAATGCATATCCTGATTCCTTATCTGGTGGTCAAAAGCAACGTGTTGCTATTGCCCGTGCCCTAGCGATGAAACCAAAAGTTATGCTATTTGATGAACCTACATCTGCACTCGATCCAGAAATGGTTCGTGAGGTTCTAGATGTAATGAAGTCTCTCGCAGAAGAAGGGATGACGATGGTTATTGTTACTCATGAAATGGGCTTTGCTAAAGAAGTAGCTGACCGCGTATTATTCGTTGATGGTGGATTAATCTTAGAAGATGATACTCCTGAAAAGGTATTTGATGCTCCAACAAATGAGCGAACAAAATTGTTCTTGTCGAAAATTTTATAATAATATTTTCTAACATAAAAGGAAGTAAGTTCTGAAATTCAGAGTTTGCTTCCTTTTTTTTGTATTTTTAAAGATAACCAAATTTGTAGATATTAAATTTCTTAATATATGAATCGATTTATATCTATTAATATATTTGATGACTTATTTTATCCGTATCTGTTCAACCCTTGTAAATAAGCGCTTTTAGGCTTTTCTTAATCTATAAAATACGATTATTGCTATAAATATTTGTGATATATAAATATTTAATACATATATATTTTGGAGTAATAATTTTTAATTCATATATTTTTATGATTATAAAATTATGTAATAATTTAATGTGCTGTTCGGAAATATTTATAATATAGATAAATAAAGGTTTTAAAGTAGTTTTTAGGGGATGAATTATCAATAAGACATATTTGTATATTCATTAAAAGTGTTAATATTATTGTTTGATATTTTATACATGCTGTGTTATGATACAAGTGTAGTGCAAGACAGTAAGACAATATATATATTTTTAGGAGGATGTTACCATGTTAGGTAAAGTAAAATGGTTTAGCGCAGAAAAAGGTTATGGTTTTATTGAACGTGAAGACGGTAGCGATGTATTCGTACATTACTCTGCGATCCAAGACGAAGGCTTCAAATCTTTGACAGAAGGTCAAAATGTAGAGTTTGATATCGTTGATGGTAACCGTGGCCCTCAAGCTGCTAACGTTGTAAAAGCGTAATAACATACCAAAAAATACATAAAAGCAACATATAAAGAAACTCCGATATCGCATGATATTGGAGTTTTTCGATTGTTACTGGAAATAATATTTATAATTCTGCAAAAAATATAAAAATTCTTTTGAAAAAAAGAGGAGTTTTATACCTTGATGTAGAAATACTAAATATAACACGAGAGATAAGTAAAAAATTACTACACACTCGTATCTCGTGGATGATTTTTAGAAAGGGTGTTGACTTATGAAAGTAGCAATCAGAGGTAAAAACATTGAAGTGACAGATGCTCTAAGAGCATACATCGAAAAAAGATTGAGCAAATTAACTCGTTACTTCGATGATGAGTTAGATGCACAAGCGGTTTTATCCGTTGTTAAAGATAAATCTACTGTTGAACTTACATGCTTCGTTGATAAGATCGTTCTTCGCGGTGTAGAAACAAACGATGATATGTATGCAGCTATTGATTTAGTAATAGACAAGATCGTACGTCAAATCCATAAACATAAAACTCGTTTAGCAAAACGCTTCAAAAAACAAGAAGCTTTCCATCCTGAAGCTTTAGCAGCTCCTGTAGAAGAGGAAACTATCGAAGTTGTAAAACGGAAACACTTTGCAGTACGTCCTATGGATGTAGAAGAAGCTATCTTACAAATGAATCTTATTGGCCATGACTTCTTTATGTTCTTCAATGCTGAAACAGAAGCAATGAACGTAGTATATCGTAGACATGATGGATTCTATGGTTTGATTGAGCCAGAATTACAATAACCTATAATATCGGCTGACAATAATCCTAACTCCTTTCTACTTTTTAAATCAGCCGATTATTATATCAAGGTGGATGACCATTTTGAGTCATCCACCTTTTTTATAAAATGCTATAAATAATCGTGAAATGCCTTGAATTCTTTGACTATTCAAGGCATTTTCGTTATAATAAATTAGATAAAATAATGTAAGATGTCCTATAGAGGAGTGATTTGTTTGTTAAGCTTTTTACAAAGGCTATTAGGCAATAATAACGCAAAAGAAATTAAAAAAATGCGTGCTATTGCTGATCATATTAATGAAATTGAACCGAATTATGTTAAATTAAGTGATGCTAACTTAGTAGCAAAAACCGATGAGTTTAAACGTCGTTTGCAAAAAGGGGAAACGTTAGACGACATTTTGCCAGAAGCATTTGCTGTAGTTCGCGAAGCATCTAAACGCGTGTTAGGCATGCGTCATTTTGATGTACAGTTGATTGGTGGTATTTGCCTTCATAGAGGTAATATTGCAGAAATGCGTACTGGTGAAGGTAAAACATTAGTTGCTACATTACCAGTTTATCTAAATGCTTTGACAGGCAATGGGGTGCATGTTGTTACAGTAAATGATTATTTGGCGACTCGCGATAGCGAACAAATGGGGCGTTTATATAACTTCTTAGGGCTTTCTACAGGTCTTATTGTAGCTAATCTCGATTTTAACCAACGTAAAGAAGCATATGCATGCGACATTACATATGGTACAAATAATGAGTTTGGTTTTGACTATTTGCGCGATAACATGGTATCTGATGTATCACAAATGGTACAACGTCCATTGAATTATGCAATTGTCGATGAAGTTGACTCCATCCTTATCGATGAAGCGAGAACTCCATTAATTATTTCTGGTCCTGGTCAACGTTCCACAGATAATTATTATAAGTTAGCTAAAATTGTTCCTCATCTTGTGAAAGATGAAGATTATACAATTGATGAAAAACAAAAAACTATTGCACCTACAGATTCTGGTATTGCTAAAGTAGAAAAAATGCTTGGTGTTGAAAACTTGTATGATTCAGAAAATATTGAGTTAAATCATCTACTTGGTGCATCTCTTCGTGCATATGCTATGATGCATCGCGATACTGACTATGTAGTTAAAGATGGTGAAGTTGTTATCGTCGATGAATTCACAGGTCGTTTGATGTTTGGTCGTCGTTATTCCGATGGTTTACACCAAGCAATCGAAGCTAAAGAAGGCTTGAAGGTTGAACGTGAAAGCCAAACATTAGCTTCTGTTACATTCCAAAACTATTTCCGTATGTATAAAAAGCTTGCTGGTATGACTGGTACAGCTAAGACAGAGGAAAAAGAGTTTATCGATATTTACGGTTTGGAAGTATTACCTATTCCTCCAAACAAACCATTGGCTCGTATAGATTTGCCTGATCAAATCTTTAAAACAAAGGCAGCTAAATATCGTGCCGTAGTACGTAATGCTGTAGAACGCCATCAAACTGGTCAACCAATTTTGATCGGTACTACATCTATTACTCAATCTGAAGAACTTTCAGATATGTTATTACGTTCAGGGGTACCACATAAAGTATTGAATGCTAAACATCATGAAAAAGAAGCGGAAATTGTTGCAGATGCTGGTCAAATGGGTATGGTGACAATCGCTACAAACATGGCTGGTCGTGGTACTGATATCACACTTGGTGAAGGTGTCCCTGAATTAGGCGGTTTGGCTATCTTAGGTACTGAACGTCATGAAAGTCGCCGTATCGATAATCAGTTGCGTGGTCGTGCTGGTCGTCAAGGTGACCCAGGCTCCTCTCAATTCTTCTTATCCTTAGAAGATGATTTAATGCGTATCTTTGGCGCTGATAATATTACAGGTATCATGGATAAATTAGGCATGGAAGAGGATGAGCCTATTGAGCATTCTTTGATTACTAAATCTATTGAACGTGCTCAAAAGAAAGTAGAAGATCATAACTATAATATTCGTAAATATGTCCTTGAGTATGATGATGTTATGAATCAACAACGTGAAGTATTATACGAACAACGTCGTCGTATTTTACGTAACGAATCCTTACGTGACACAATCAATGAAATGATTGATAAACTTGTTACTGAATCTGTAGATGCTTATGCAGATGAAAAATTATACCCAGAAGAATGGGATTATGAAGGTCTTTATAAGCATTTAAGTCAATATTTCTTAACAGAAGAGATTATGTCCTCTCAAGATATGGAAGAGTATAGCCGTCAAGAATTGTTAGAACGTTTACTTGAAATTGCTCATGCTGAGTATCAAGATCGCGTTGATATGCTTGGTGATGCTATGTTTGGCCAACTTGAAAAGGCTATTATGTTGCGCGTTGTTGATAACAAATGGATGGAACATTTGGATAATATGGATATGTTGCGTGAAGGTATTGGCCTTCGTGCTTATGGCCAAAAAAATCCATTGGTGGAATATAAATTTGAAGCCTTTGATATGTTCCAAAACATGATTGCTGCAATTCAAGATGAAACAATCATGGCGTTATACAAAATTCGTGCACAATTGATTCAAGAGATTGAAGAACCAGTTGACCACTTAGAAGGTGCACAACCCCATCATGAAGATGTGTTGGAGCCACAAAACATAGATTAAGATTTGTGAATGGCACGTTGCTCAATGGGATTTCCTTCTGGGCAACGGCCATTTTTCTATTTTATTAAGGTGATAATTTATCGATGTAATAAGCTAATAAGTAAAAGGTGGTGAACATAAATTGTTAGAAGATTTAAAACCGATTATTTCTAATCTTGAAGAACGTATTTATGGAATGAGGGATTCACTTTAACATCGCTCAGAAAGAGGATCGAATCTTTACACTAGATGTACAAATGAGCGACCCTACATTTTGGGACGATCCTGATAAGGCTCGTGAGATTTCTCAAGAGGCTACACAATTAAAGAATGCTGTAGAAAGCTATAAACAACTTGTTAGTGACATCGAAGATGCTAATGTAATGCTAGAGATGGCTATAGAGGAAGATGATCGTTCTCTAGAAGGAGAGATTAAGGATTATGTTCAACAAATAGAAGAAACTGTAGAAAAACAAGAGGTTCTTTTATTGCTTAGTGGTGAGTATGATGCTAATAATGCAATCTTAACATTTCATGCTGGTGCAGGTGGTACAGAAGCACAAGATTGGTGTTCTATGCTCATTCGCATGTACTTACGCTGGGCTGAAAAAGCAGGATTTTCTATTGAATTGATGGACGAACAGCCCGGTGATGAGGCGGGTACTAAATCTGCTACATTTTTAATTAAAGGTGAAAATGCTTTTGGATATTTGAAATCTGAAAAAGGCGTACACCGTCTTGTTCGTATCTCACCATTTGATGCTGCGGCACGTCGTCATACATCCTTTGCTGCTGTTGATGTAATGCCAGAAATTGATGATACAGTAGAAATTAATATAGACATGAAGGATGTACAGGTAGATACATATCGAGCTAGTGGTGCTGGTGGTCAGCATATTAATAAAACAGATTCGGCTGTACGTATGACACATAGACCAACTGGTATTGTAGTTCAATGTCAATCACAGCGTTCCCAAATGCAAAATAGGGAACAAGCATTACGTTTATTACGAGCAAAATTATTTGAATTAGAATTAGAAAAACAAGCAGAACTTAAAGAGCAAATAGGTGGTACATACCAAGCTATTGAATGGGGCAGTCAAATTCGCTCCTACGTATTCCACCCATATAATCTCGTTAAGGATCATCGTACAGGGGTTGAAACAGGGAATGTACAATCCGTTATGGATGGTAATTTAGATCAATTTATGGAAGGCTTCTTGAAAAAAGAAGCAAATTTAACAGTTTAGGAGTTCTTATGAAAAAGTTTTTACTATTCCTACTAGTGCTGATTATTGCCTTGGCAGCAGCAACACAATTTTTATTACCTTCTTATATTAGTTCTCGTATTGAAAAACAATTAAATGATTCCCTAAAACCATCTGCTCAAACTGTAAATGTTGAGTCTCAACCAGGATTCAAATTACTTTATGGTGAAGCTGATCATGTGTACGGTTCTTTAGATGATGTAAAACTTGGTAAATTAAATTTTGCAAACTTCAAATATGATGCAACACAAATTCTAGTTAATCCAATTTCATTATTGGCTAGCCAAGAAATAGATGTTGTTAGAGTTGGAAACTCAAGTATTGACGGTATAGTTACTAATGAAGATTTAGCAACATTTTTAAGCACTCAAGCTGGCAGTGAAATTCAAGATGTACAAGTAAATATTAGTAAAGATAACATTAGTTTAACTGGCAAGATGAATGTAGGTATGGTATTTAAAGGCGCTGTTAAATTAGATGGTAATTTAGAATTAAAGGATAATACTTTATTATTTGCACCTAAGAAATTCACCATTAATGGTGCTACTATCCCAGGTTTAACATCTAATGTACTAGAAGCTACTGAAATCTATAACTTCAATAACTTCCCTATTCCTGTAAAAGCAGAAAGCTTAACTATCGATAATGGTGAAATTCACATTAAAGTTAAACCAGTGCTCAACTAGAAAGGATTTGTCGTGAATCATCGGAACACCCAGAAAAGTAAGTACTCTTGGATTCTTATATTATGTATTATTGTAGGCCTTGTATCCTCTTTATACTTAGTATTTGAACGCCATCAGATAGAAAAATCTCAAAACCATATAGAAAATATCGTAGATTATGATGCTGTTTTACGGGCTAATGCTTTTGAAAAACGTAGTCAACAAGAGGCCTTTGATGCGCTTCGCAATGCAGGTGTAACAGCATTTGCTATTTATGATCGCACCTTAGAAAAAGCGAAAGATGCGGGTCAAGTTAAGGTATTATCTTCCGAAGAAATGGATTCTGTCCGTGTTAATGGGGCATCCGTGAAACATGGTGCAACTTATGTAGCTTTGATTTCTGGTAAAGAAGGCTATTATAAAGAAATTCGGGAAGATTTATATCATCGTATTGGTAAAGATAAAGTTAAAGAGCTTAATACAAGTATTGGTCCGGTTCTTGAGTTATATGGTGCTACTGCAGATAGCTATCTAAAAATGAATCTTGGTATTTCCAAGCTTCAAGCTCAAGAAGTTGCTAATCGTGGATTTAATGTTATTGTTCGACCTACAAATTACAGAAATGTAACGTCTGAAGATCTTCAATATCTATTTAAACGCCTTGAAGGAATTCCACATGTTACTGGTATGATTTTTGCTGGCAAAGAAGCTCTTGGTGCGCCTAACTTAACTGATGAAACCTTAGAATTATTACATAAAAATCACATTCCTTTAGTTGGTATCGAAGCTGTTAACCAACTTCAATATGAGCCACAACAAGGTTTCTTAGAAATGGCTGCTAAAGAGAATTATAGCGTTGGTCGTGTATATACAATTGCTAAGGACGAATTAAAGAAAATTACTCCTGAAGAAGCAGCACAACGTTTCTATATTAGTGATATAGAACGAAATATTCGTTTCAATTTATTCCCTATGTATGAAACTGGTGTAAATAATGAAACAGTATTACAAACTACCATTAACTATATTGGTATGACTACTGAAAAATTATCTACAAAAGGTTATGAATTTGGTCCTGCTGATATTTATCCAGCATATACACCTAATCCATTGTTAGTAGTTATTACTATGATAGGTGCTATTGCACTTTTCGTTTACGTTGGTCAAATGCTAATTCCAATGAGTAAACATAAACAATTGGTAGCATTTTTCGGTATTTCATTACTATCTATTGTATTGTTTATCATTACAAGTGGCACACTGATTACTCAAATTTGGGCATTATCTAGTGCTATTATGGCTCCTGTAGGTGCTATGATCCGTTTGATGGAAGAATGGCGTCGTTATGATGGGTCTCGTCCATTAGGTGCTATTAAATCAACAGTATTAGCAGTATTCTATCTCGTTATTGCCGCACTCTTTGCAGCTATTGGAGGAATGTATATTGCATCTTTACTAGGTAATACAAAATTCTTCATGGAATTTGCTATCTTTAGAGGTGTTAAATTAACATTTGTACTTCCAGTTGTATTGGTGATTATCGCTTATTTACAACGTTTCCCATTGTGGAAAGGTCGTATGATTAACTCTAAAGAAGAAGCAAAGAAATTTGTAGTTGAATTTTTAACAATGGATGTTAAGTTCTACGTATTCTTTGTAATGGCCGCTCTTGGTGGCGTGGCATGGGTATTTGTTGGCCGAAGTGGTCATACAGCAGGTGTTCCTGTACCAGGAGTTGAACTCATGCTTCGTCGTTTTCTTGAAAATACAATGTATGCAAGACCTAGAGAAAAAGAGTTCATTATTGGTCACCCTGCATTAATGTTGGCTACATTTGCATTCCTACGCAAATGGCCTACAGTGATCCATTTCTTATTAACTATTGCTGGTGTTATTGGCATAGCGTCTATGGTTGAAACATTCTGTCATATTAGAACTCCTGTATTCATGTCTATTATGCGTGGATATGATGGTTTGTTAATTGGTGCGCTCTTAGGTTTGCTTCTTATCATTGCTGTACGATTCATGATGTATGTAACACAATGGTTCCAAGCTCGGGAGGTTGACCATGAGTAATATTGTTATCTCTGGCTACTATGGTTTTGGTAATGCTGGTGATGAAGCAATGCTTTGTGCTATTATCGATGCCATTCGTAAAGAGGAAGCAGATGCGCATATTACTGTTATTTCTGGTAATCCTACAGAGACGAGCAAAAAGCACAATATACATGCGGTGGGAACCTTTTCTGCATTCGGTATTCTAAAGGCTATTTCAAATTCTGATTTAGTTATCAGTGGCGGAGGTAGCCTGTTACAAGATGCTACTAGTATTCGCAATACATATTACTACTTAAGTATTATGGCTTTAGCAAAAATGATGGGTAAAAAGGTGATGCTATACTCACAAGGTATTGGACCTTTAAATCGCCCTTCTACAAGAAAAGCTGTTAGCTTTATTTTACGATTTGTGGACACTATAACGGTTCGTGATTCTATTTCTAAATCTGAATTAGATTCCTTAGGAATTGAAGATGTTGAGGTTACGGCTGATGCTGTATTAGCCATGCAACCAGCAGATTTGTATATTGGAAAACGCATTCTAGACGGCTATACATCAAAGCTACCTATATCCACAGAAGCTCCAAAACGAATCGGAGTAGCTGTTCGTAGTTGGAAAGATGATACAGAATACCGTGAATCACTAGCCAATGTGTTAAGTCGACTGCAAGAACAGGATAATGTAGAGATTATATTTATACCTATGTCTCATCCAGAGGATACAAAAGAAGCTAAAATTATTGCTAGTTATATGCCAAAAGGAGCTATTGTTCTTGAAGGACCATTCTCTACAGAGGAACAAGTATCCTTGTCTGGTAATGTAGACCTTATGATTGGCATACGTCTTCATGCATTAGTATTTAGTTCTTTAATGAAGAAACCTGTAATTGGCATTTCCTACGATCCTAAAATCACTAGTTTCTTACATATGATTGGTCAAGAACCAATTGGTACAATGACCCATCTTAGAGAAGAGGCCTTATATCAGAGATGTCATAAGCTCTTAAATTCAAGAGAAGAGTACCAAGCATCTTATGATCGTATTGAAGCATTACGTGTTAACTCTCAACGCAATGCAGAAATCGCTATTTCATTACTTAAAAATTATTAATATATTGGATCTAATCCAGAAAGTGAGGTCTCTATGGCTACATTAACACAAGATGTTAAACAACTAGTTCAAGAGAAGGCAAAAGCTATTCGCGTGAGTATTGTTCAGTCTGTAACGGCAGCGAAATCTGGTCACCCAGGTGGTTCTCTATCCATCGCCGATGTGATGGCCTTGTTGTACTATGTAGAAATGAATGTAGATCCAGCAAATCCAAAAGCTCCTAATAGAGATCGCTTTGTCCTTTCTAAAGGTCATGCAGCGCCTGCATTATATGCTACATTGGCTGAAAAAGGTTACTTTTCTAAAGATGAACTTTTGAATTTACGTAAAATTGACCATATGTTACAAGGTCACCCTGATATGAAACATATTCCAGGTGTTGATATGTCCACAGGTTCCTTGGGTCAAGGTATCTCTGCAGCATGTGGCATGGCATTGGCTGGTAAAATCGACAATGCAGATTACCGTGTTTATTCCATTCTTGGTGATGGTGAACTTGAAGAAGGTCAAGTGTGGGAAGCTGCTATGTTTGCTGGCCATTACAAACTCAATAACTTAACTACTTTTGTCGACTTCAATGGTCTTCAAATTGATGGGGATATTACTAAAGTTCTTTCTCCATTGCCTATTCCTGAGAAATTTAAAGCTTTTAACTGGAATGTTATTGAAGTAAATGGTCATGATCTTGATGAACTTCATAATGCTATTGAAGCTGCTAAAGCTTTCACAGAAGGCCCTACATGTATCGTAATGCATACTGTAAAAGGTAAGGGCGTTGAAGAAATGGAAGGTCAAGCAGGTTGGCATGGTAAAGCACCTAGTGAAGAACAAGGTGTAGCCTTTGTTAATGAAATTATGGGGGTACAATAATGGGTAAAGCAACACGTGAAGCATATGGTAATGCGTTAGCTCGCATTGGTAAAGAAAATACAAATATTATCGTATTAGATGCAGATTTATCAAAATCTACTAAAACTGATACATTTAAAAATGTTTGCCCTGAACGTTTCTTCAATGTAGGTATTGCAGAACAAAATTTGATTTCTGTTGGTGCCGGCCTTGCAGCAGCTGGTAAAATTCCATTTGTTTCTTCCTTTGCAATGTTTGCAACAGGTCGTGCATTTGAACAAATTCGCAATGCTGTATGCTATCCAAAATTGAATGTAAAAGTTTGTGCTACACATGCTGGTATTACAGTAGGTGAAGATGGTGCTACACATCAAAGCTTGGAAGATATTTCTTGTATGCGTACACTACCTAATATGACTGTAGTAGTACCTGCGGATGAACGTGAAACAGAAGCTGTAGTTGAATGGGCTGCATCTTATGAAGGCCCTGTATATGTGCGTCTTGGTCGTGCAGGTGTAGATGATGTAACTGCAGAAGGTTATACATTTGCACCAGGTAAATCTACGACATTAGTAGAGGGTTCTGATATTACAATTATCGCTTGTGGTGCCTTGGTTGGACCTGCTGTAGAAGCAGCAAAATTGTTGAGTGAGTCTAATGTATCTGCTCGCGTTATCAATATGGCATCTATTAAACCTATTGATGCAGATGCAATTATTAAAGCAGCTGCTGAAACAGGTGCTATCGTTACCGCAGAAGAACATAATATCATTGGTGGTCTTGGTTCTGCTGTGTCCGAAGTTGTTGTGGCTAATAAGCCAGTTCCTATGGAGTTCGTTGGTGTCCAAGATACATTTGGGGAGAGTGGTACACCAAAAGAATTAATGGCTAAATATGGCTTAACAGCAAAAGACATTGTAGAAGCAGTAAAACGTGTAATCACTCGTAAATAATCAAAGGGGATCCCATGATTGAATTTAAGAATGTTAGTAAAGTCTATGATAATGGTTCTGTTGCATTAGACGATGTGTGTTTAACTATAAATGAGGGAGAATTTGTCCTCATTTGTGGTCACAGCGGTGCAGGGAAATCAACTCTATTTAAGTTGTTAACACATGAAGTTGTGCCAGATACTGGTACAGTTATCGTTGATGACTTTGATGTTACGCGCATGAAGCGTAGCAAAATTCCTAAATTACGTAGAAAGCTAGGCGTAGTATTCCAAGACTTCCGTTTATTACCAAATAAAACGGTATCTGAAAATATCGCCTTTGCTCTAGAAGTAATTGAAGAAAAACCAAAAATAATTAAAGAAAAGGTAAGTCATGTACTTGAACTTGTTGGTTTAACCGATAAAGCAAATGATTTACCAGAAGATCTATCTGGTGGTGAACAACAACGCGTTGCTATTGCTCGTGCTATTGTAAATCGACCATCTGTACTTATTGCTGATGAACCAACTGGTAACTTAGACCCTGATACAAGTAAAGGTATTGTAGATTTGTTTAAGCATATCAATAATTTTGGCACAACTGTTATTATGGTTACCCATAATATGGATCTTGTTTCGTATTTAAATAAACGTGTTATTCGTCTTAAAGATGGTCGCGTTCAAAGTGATAATATGAGAGGTGCTGAAATTAATGAAGCCTAGAACATTGAAATACTTTTTTAAAGAAGCCCTCAAATCTATGAAGCGTAACGGTCTTATGACGTTAGCATCTATTTCTACAGTGGCTTTATCTCTATTTATGCTTGGTGTATTTCTTTGCGGAGTTATCAATTTGAATAACATGGCATCTAGCTTAGAAAACCAAGTTCAATTGAGCATTTACTTAAAAGATGGTTTAACAACTGACCAAATAATGGCGGTAGGTAAGCAAATTAAAGCTATACCAAATCTTAAGCATTTGGAGTTTGTTAATAAAGAGCAAGCTATGAAGGAATTTAAAGCTCGCCTAGGTGATCAACAACAATTAGTAAATGCCCTAGGTGATGTAAATCCATTGCCAAATTCTTATGTATTAACCTTTGATAATCCTAGTGATGTTAAGGCTACAGCTAAATTAGCTACCACATTCCAAGGTGTTGAAAGTACACATTATGGTCAAGATATTGTGGAAGAACTCTTCCGTATAACTCAAGTTATCAGGATTGGTGGTATCGTATTAATTGCATTCTTAGCAGCCGCTACATTATTCATCATTTCTAATACAATTCGTTTGACTGTGTTTGCTCGTCGTAAAGAAATTGCTATTATGAAATATGTAGGTGCAACAAATGGCTTTATTCGTTGGCCATTCTTGATAGAAGGCATGTTATTAGGTTTAGTTGGAGCTATTATTGCCGTACTTTGTGTAGGTGAATTCTACCATTTCATTACTATGGAAGTGTCTGAGTCTTTAGCATTCTTCCCATTAGTACCAATGTTCCCATTCTTCTATGATGTGGCTATCTATATTTTAGTTGGCGGTATTATAGTAGGTGCTATTGGTAGTACAATTTCTTTAAAACAATACATGAAGGTGTAATGTTTATGAAATACAACACAATCAAATCACGTCTTGTAGCAACAATTTTGACAGGTATAGTAGTACTGGGAACACCACTATACATTGTTGCGGAAGATGAGGATTTAACGAATCAATTAGATTCAATTCAACAACAAGTTAATCAACAAAACTCTATTAAAGCTGATGCTGAAACTGTCATTGTAAGCGTATCTGAACAGTTGAGACAAATTGAAGAGCAATTGCGTCAAGCTCAACAACAGTTAGAGTCTATTCAACAGCAACGTGTAGCCGTTGAAAATGATATTACTGTTAATGAAAAGTTACTAGTAGAAGCACAAAAACGTTTAGAAGGACGTGAGTCCGTATTTTATAAGCGTGTACGTGACATTTATATCAATGGTCGTCTAAGTTATTTAGATGTTGTTATTGGTTCTAAAGACTTTAGTGATTTTGCAAATCGACTAGAGATTTTAAAGCGCATTATAGATTCTGATATTAAATTAATCGATGAAATTAAAAAAGAACGTGCTGAAATTGCTGCACGCAAGCAAGCTCTTGAGCAATCTCGAGCTAAATTAGTGGAGCTTGAAAAAGCTGCTGTAGCAAAACAAGCTGAAATTGAACAAAAGAAAAAAGAACGAGAAGTAGTTCTTCAGAAGGCACAAAATGACCGTGCTACTGCAATGCAAGCAGTGGAAGAACTTAATGCTTCTTCCGCTCAAATTACTGCACTATTAAAAGCACGTCAAGCGGAACGTGCAGCGGCTCGCGCTGCTGCAGAAGCGGCGGCGGCAGCGGCAGCTCAACAGTCTGCACCAAGTTACTCTTGGGTGCAAGGATCTGGTCAACTAGGGTGGCCTGTAAGTGGTGAAATTACTTCACCTTATGGTTATCGGACACATCCAATTTGGGGAACAACAATTTACCATTCTGGTATAGATATTGGTGTTGATGAAGGTACACCTGTTCATGCTGCTGATGGTGGTACTGTTGTTTGGTCTGGTTGGATGGGCGGCTATGGTTATGCCGTAGTTATCGACCATGGTAATGGTATGTCTACCCTTTATGGCCATAATTCTGAGCTTGCTGTCTCTGAAGGACAAGATGTATCTAAAGGTCAAGTTATAGCCTATGCTGGTAGCACTGGTAATAGTACTGGACCACACGTTCATTTTGAAGTTCGTATAAGTGGGGATCCTGTGGATCCTATGGGATATTTATAATATGAAATTTGATACACGTACGGTGTTGTGGAGCCTATTGAAATATATAGGCTCTGGCATCGTTATTATGTGGCTAACGTTTTGGTATCTATCTGGTTCATTCTGGGGCTTACCAAGACTATTTGTAGCCTACTATGCTGCGAGTCAAGTCTTTATGACACCTATGTCTAAAGCTACCCTTTATGATGGTATGTTAAAAGGCTTGATTGGCTCTTTGGGAGATCCTCATAGTGTTTATTTAGATGCTGATGAATTTAAGTCCATGAAAATGCAAACATCTGGTACTTATGCTGGTGTAGGCATGGTTCTTGGGCATGATGATAAAGGTTTATATGCAGTTAGTATTATGGAAGATCAACCAGCTTTCAAAGCGGGCATTAAACCTGGGGACCATATTATTGCTATCGATGGTCAATCCACAAGTGATATTACTGTAGAAGATGCATCCTCTCGAATTCGCGGTGAGGCAGGTACTGTTGTTGCCCTTGATGTTGATCGCAATGGTGAGAAGTTACATTTCGATATCACTCGCGAATCTATTGTTCTTCCTACTGTTAAAAGTAAAATGCTAACTAGTACAGTTGGTTATATTCGCATTAGTCAATTTGCTGAGAATACAGCTGATGATTTCGGAACACAATTTAAAGAATTACAATCTCAAGGTATGAAGGAACTAATTTTAGATCTTCGAGATAATCCTGGTGGTTTATTATCTACCACTGAGAAGATTTCTAACTATATTATGCCTCCAGGAACACTAGTTACAGTACAAAATCGAGCTGGTAAAAAAGATGTTTATAAGTCTGATGGTCCAGAAGTAGCTATGCCATTAGTAGTTCTTGTTAACAAAGGTTCTGCTAGTGCATCTGAAATTATAGCTGGTGCGATTCAAGATCGTAAATTAGGTACTATTTTAGGTACTAATACATATGGCAAGGGTACGGTTCAAACTATTTACCCTAGCCTTGATAATGAAGGTGTTAAGGTAACTATTGCCAAGTATCACACACCAAATGACCGTGTCATTGACGGCATTGGTATTAAACCTGATGTAGAACTTGATCTACCAAAAGGTGTAAATCCATCTAGTACATTAGATGATATTCAAATTAAAAAGGCATTAGAAATATTACAACAATAATGCATAGGAGTTAAATTATGTTTATAGATAGAGCGCGCGTCTTTGTTAAGGCTGGTGACGGTGGGGACGGCATGTCCAGCTTCCGCCGTGAGAAATACGTGCCAAATGGCGGCCCTAGTGGTGGAGATGGTGGTAAAGGGGCAGACGTTATTTTTAAAGCGGACAAGAATATTAATACTCTTGTAGACTTTAGATATAAACGTCAATTCAAGGCACCTGCTGGTGGTAATGGTGAAAGCTCCAACAAGCATGGTCGTGGTTCTGAACCGCTTATCATTCCTGTTCCATTGGGGACAGTAATTAAAGAAGAAGAAACTGGCAAAGTTTTCTGCGACCTCGTTAATGATGGCGATACATTTGTCATTGCTAAAGGCGGTCGTGGCGGTCGTGGTAATGCTCGTTTCCAAACGAGCGCTAATCGTGCGCCAACCTTTGCAGAAAAAGGTGAACCAGGTGAAGAATTCTGGTTACAATTAGAGTTAAAAGTATTAGCTGACGTAGGTTTATTAGGCTATCCATCTGTTGGTAAATCTAGTATTTTGCGTAAAGTATCTAAAGCTCAACCAGAGGTAGCAGCGTACCACTTTACTACGTTGACACCAGTTCTAGGTGTTGTAACTATTTCTGGGGATCGCAGCTTTGTATTAGCTGATATTCCTGGCCTTATTGAAGGGGCTAGTGAGGGTGTTGGTTTAGGTCATAACTTTTTACGTCACGTAGAACGGACTAACATTTTAATTCACGTCCTTGATGTATCTGGTATGGAAGGTCGCGATCCAAAGGTTGATTTTGATGCTATTAATGAAGAACTTCGTAAATATTCTGAAAAATTAGCTAATAAAAAACAGATTGTTGCGCTCAATAAGATTGATATGGTCTTTGATGATACAACAATTCCTGATACAAAAAAATATTTTGAAGATAAAGGCTACGAAGTATTCCTTATCAATGCATTAAGTGGCGAAGGTTTACCAGAACTTATGGAACGAGCTTACTACTATGTAGAAAATTATGAGCCAGAACCGGAAGCAACTGATGATACAGTAGTATACGAAGCAAAACCGGATGTAGAATTCGTTATCACCCGTGGTGACGATGCTGCATTCTATATTACAGGTAAACGTATTGAACGCTTAGTAGCAATGACAAATTTAAGTGATGATCAATCTCTTCGTAGATTCCAACGCATTTGGCGCTTTATGGAGCTAGATGCTAAATTAAAAGAAAAAGGTTGTAAAGACGGTGATGAAGTTGTGATTGGCGATCAACGCTTTACATTCCAAGAGTAGGAGTAATAATGACAGGAAAACAAAAACGGTATTTACGTTCTTTGGCAGCAACAATGCCACCAGTAGTTCAGATTGGTAAAAATGGTTTAGAAAATAGTGTTATTGATAGTGCTCGCGCAGCCTTAATGGCTCGTGAATTAATCAAGGTGAAATTACACAACAATAGCCCTGAAGATAAGACGATTTTCCAAGAGTTAGCTGATATGTTAGGTGCTGAATTAGTCCAAGTCATTGGTTTTAATGGTGTTTTATATAAAGCTAAAAAAGAACCTAAAATTATTCTACCTAAGTAAATCGTTATATTACTAAATTTTATTATAGTGGGAACTTCATAACCAATTGGCCTAGGAGGTTAATCTATGCGCAGTTCTATCATCGACGCAAAAAGAATAGTAGTAAAAGTAGGCAGTAGTACGCTATGTTATGCTAATGGACATTTAAACTTAGAACGCATAGAAAGATTAGTACGCCAATTATCAGATTTAGCTAATCAAGGTAAAGAGGTTATCCTTGTTTCTTCTGGTGCAACGGGAGCTGGCCTTGCCCCTCTAGGATTTAAAGAAAAACCTAGAGACCTTGTTTTGAAACAAGCTGCTGCAGCAGTAGGACAAGGTATCCTCATCCATATGTATGAGCGTATGTTTCGTGAATACGGTCGTACAGTAGGTCAAATTCTTTTAACAAAAGAAGATAGTACAGGCCGCCATAGTTATCTAAACTTGCGCAATACATTACATACGTTATTGCAACTCAATGTTATTCCTATTATCAATGAGAATGACGTAGTTGCTATTGAAGAGTTTAAAATAGGCGATAATGATACTTTATCTGCTACTGTAGCAGGTATTGTAGATGCTGATTTACTTATCATTTTGTCTGACATTGAAGGCTTATATACGGCTAATCCAGCAACTCATCCTGACGCTACTTTAATAGAAACAGTTTCTGAGATTACAGATGAAACGTATGCTATTGCAGGTGGTGCTGGTTCTAACATGGGCACTGGTGGTATGTATACTAAAATTAAAGCAGCTCACATGGCGACAAACTCTGGTGTACCTATGGTGATTACCTCTGGTGAAGTAGAGGACTCAGTTCGTCGCGTATGTAAGGGTGAACAAATTGGTACTCTCTTTGAAGCACATGATACTGGTCTATCAGGGAAACATCATTGGCTAGCCTTTGGTAAGCGGTTGAAGGGTTCCATTACTATTGATGATGGTTGTGCTCGTGCTGTTTTAGATAAAGGGGCTAGTATATTGCCTGCGGGCATTATTGATGTAGAAGGTACCTTCGGACCTGGTGATACGATTTCTATTTATCATAATGGGAAAGAAATCGGACGTGGTCTTATCAACTATAGCGTTGATGATATGAAGGCTATTAAAGGTCATAATACTAACGATATAGCTCAAATTTTAGGTATTAATACAACCTATGATGAAGCAGTACATCGTAATAATCTAGTTTTATTACATTGAGGATATCCTATGAACCAGTATGAAGAAATTTGTAAAGATATGGGTCAAAGAGCTAAAGCGGCATCCTTTGAATTAGCTCAAATTGATCAAGGTACATTAGATTCTGCATTATTAGCGATTGCTGATGCTGTAGAAGCACAAGCCGATGAAATCATGGCTGCTAATAAGTTAGACTTAGATAAATCTGGGGACTATAATGTGCCTCAAACCATGATAGATCGATTAACATTGACACCTAGCCGCATTTCTCAAATGGCTGAAGGTGTTCGTCAAGTAGCTGCTCTTGAAAGTCCAGTTGGTTCAGTTCTAGAAACAATTACACGTCCTAACGGTTTGACTATTGAAAAAAGAGCGGTACCTTTTGGTGTCATTGGTATTATTTTTGAAGCTCGTCCAAATGTAACAATTGATGCTGGTGTGCTTTGTTTAAAAACATCGAATGCTACGATACTGCGTGGTGGTAAGGAGGCCTTCCATACCAACCAAATTATCGTAACTATTATGCGCAATACCTTAGAATCTTTAGGAATTACGCCAGATGCAATTCAACTTGTTGAAGTTCTAGATCGGGATATGGTTGGTGTATTATTACACCAACGTGAATATATTGATGTCATCATTCCTCGTGGTGGAGCTGGACTTATTCGTCGTGTTGTAGAGGAAAGTAGTATTCCTGTTATTGAAACAGGTAGTGGTGTGTGTCATACATATATAGATGAATATGCGAATCTCGATATGGCATTAGAAATTGCAATTAATGCAAAGGTACAACGTCCGTCTGTATGTAATTCTATGGAAACATTGCTAGTACACCAAGCGGTAGCCGGTGAATTTTTACCACGTCTTGATATGGCTCTACAAGAATATGGCGTTCGCATTCACGGTGATATAGATGTAGCTCAATATATGGAGAATACAATTCCTTTAACAGAGGATTCCTTCCATACCGAATATAACGATATGGACTTAAATGTACGTATTGTTGAAAATCTTGAAGAAGCCATCAATCATATTAATTGTTATTCTACACATCACTCTGAGGCTATCGTAACAGATGAACCGATGCGTGCAAGAGTATTCATGAACTTAGTAGATTGTTCTACTGTGTATCATAATGCTTCAACGCGTTTTACTGATGGTTTTGAATTTGGTTTTGGTGCTGAAATCGGTATTAGTACTCAAAAGCTCCACGCTCGTGGACCAATGGGATTACAAGCACTAACATCATATAAATACTTTGTATTTGGAGAAGGCCAAGTTCGAAAGTGAAGACAGTATATTACTTAATAAGGGCATACTACAGATATATTCAGACCCCTAAAGGTCGATATGAATGGATATCCTATGGAAAAGCACTGCTCTTATTTATCATTATTTGTGTCATTGTCATTAAGGGTGTGACATTATTATGGTAGAGAAACGTCGTATAGGTATCATAGGTGGAACATTTAATCCTATCCATTTAGGGCATCTAATGATTGCTGAGGTGGCTTGCGAAAGCTTTAACCTTGAGAAGGTTATTTTCGTGCCAGCACGGATACCACCTCATAAGCAACATGATGTAATAGATAGTCATCATCGATATGCTATGACTGCAGCAGCCGTGTCAGATAATCCAAATTTTGAAATTTCTGATATAGAGATGCGTCGAGAAGGCCCTTCGTATACAGTTGATACGATTCAACATTTTAAGGTGATGTATGGACCAAATGTTGAATTTTACTTTATAGCTGGAACGGATACAATTCGTGCGTTGCCAACGTGGAAATTTATTGAGGAATTATTAGATGAGGTCCACTTTATTGGCGCTACAAGACCTGATGGATCTAGTGCTATTGATGAAACATTAGATATTTTAGGACCAAAAGCACGAGAAAAAATACATCTTATGGAAGTTCCTGAGATGAAATTATCTGCTACGTATTTACGAGAGCGGTTACGTTCTGGAAAAACTGTTCGGTACATGTTGCCTAAATGTGTAGTGGAGTATATAGAAGAAAACCATATTTATGGGAAGGAATAAAGGATGTTATCATTTGATGAAATACAAGTTAGCGTGAGTCAATGGTTGACCAAAAAACGTTTTAAGCATACTCTTGGCGTTGTTGAATCAGCCACTCATTTAGCTGAGCTTTATGGCGTTGATGTGGAAAAGGCAAGATTAGCCGCATTGTTGCATGATTGCGCAAAGGAGCTTCCTCTAGAGGAAATGCAAAATCTAGTTAGAGCTGAATCTTATGAGGCTGACGAAGAATTATTAAGTAATGGTAATCTTTTACATGGATTAGCTGGCATGATTCGTGCTAAACAAGAATTTTCCATATCTGATGCTGATGTTTTAGAAGCCATTAGAGTTCATACGACTGGTAAGATACATATGTCTAAATTAGATAAAGTTATATTCTTAGCAGACTATATAGAACCTAATCGAGATTTCCCAGGTGTTGATGAATTGCGTAAAGTGGCAGAACAAAATTTAGATAAAGCTGTATTGCTTGGTTTTGATAACACTATTATTCATCTTATTGAGCAAAAACAATCTATTTATCCTTTGACCATTCTTGGTCGTAATGATGTGTTACAATCTTGTAAATAATGGAGTTTATATATGGAAGAACGTGAACGAGCAAGAGCTCGCCGTCGAAGAAGAAGACGTCAACAAAAGTCATCTGTTAAATGGCCTAGAATTATATTAGCTATTATTGTTGTAGTAGCATTACTTGGCGGTATAGGATACGGTCTATATACTGGCGTATCTTATGCATATAGAGCTATTGTAGGTACTACCGAATCAACTGATGCATCTGCAGATAATGGAAATAAACAAGATGGTAATACTGTGTCTGTAGAGCAAAAAGGCTTAGATAAACCATTATATATTCTTGTTGTCGGTACTGATGACAATAATCCAAGTCAAAGTGATAGCTTATTCTTGTTATCTATTAATTTAGATCAAAAGACAATGGATGTTATTGGCATCCCTAGTAATAGTAAAATTGATAACAGGGATCAGACTGACGCAACAATGCTCAATAGCATCTATGAAAAAGGTGGTATTGATTTAACAAAAGCTGTTATTGAAGATATGTTCCATATTTCAATACCATATTATGTTGTTGTTAACAAAAATGCTTTCAAAAAAACGAATGATGTATTAGGAAATCAACAAATCTATGTAGAACAAACTATGGAACACGTAGATGCAGACGGAAATAAAGATATCGATTTGCAACGAGGCTATCAAACATTAGATAGTGATAAAGCATTGGCTTATTTACGATATTCTGATCCAAAACATGATACATTTACACGTGTACAACGACAAGAACGCTTTTTAAAACTATGGGTAGAAGAAGAGCATAATGCATTCTTCTTAACAAATGCATGGCATATTTGGCGTATTTGGGATCATTATGATAGCAATATTTCTACATTAGATGCTATTAAGCTTGTGTATAATGCTAGCAAAATCAATAAGGAAGAAATCCATTTCTATATTCTTCCTGGAGAAAAAGAGCTAGTAGGAGATATGACATATTGGAAGGTAAATCCTACGGAAGCACAACGATTAGTAGGCATTACGATGGGAAATTTACCAGCTAATGAAATGACACAATTTGTAACAGCTCCAACTAATAGTACAGCCAAAGTTAAAGTTGCACCGGAATCAGAACATAACGGTGGGACAATTACAAAGCCAACAGAACCTGGTGATGAGAGTAGTAAAAAACGGTAAAAGGGGAATAGTATGAAAAATAAAGAAGAGATTAAACAAATCGTATTACAATTAGCACAGGCTGCGTTTGATAAAAAAGGTAGAGATATTGAAATTCTCGACTTAGAAGGTGTATCCATGTTAGGTGATTACTTCCTAATTGCTAGTGCAAACAATATCAAGCAATCTCAAAGTATTGCTGATGAAATGGAAGATAAAGCAGCAGAATTGGGCATGACAGTCAACCACAGAGAAGGTTACCGTGAAGGTGAATGGATTTTACTTGATTTTGGCGATGTTATTTGTCATGTCTTTGGTGGTGATGAATTGCGCGAATTCTACGGTTTAGAAGAGTTGTGGAATGATGCAGTTCGAGTTCCATTTGAAGGAGTATAATATGGCTACTGAATTGTTGGAAAATACAATTGCCACATTAAAAGTATTGCGTACTAGTGACCAAGGGGCCTTTCTAGATGGTCAAACAGGCAATACAAATGATGATATTTTGCTTCATAAGGATCAACAAACATCTCCGGTTGCCATTGGTGATGAGGTAGAGGTATTTTTATATCGCGATCCAAAAGGACGTTTAACTGCTTCTATGCGTTTACCTGCGATGAAGGTAGGTCAAATTGGCTATGTTGAGGTAATCAATACTACAAACTTTGGCTGCTTCGTTGAGGTTGGCACTGAGCGTGGTATCTTTATGCCACATGCTGAGATGCGTGGACGTCCTCAAGTTGGTGAAAAGGTTTGGGTTCGCCTATATACTGATAAATCTGGTCGATTTGCAGTATCTATGGATGTAGATGATGAAATGCGTCGTGCTTCTAAGGCCGCTACAGAGGCTAAGGTAGGACAACTAGTTAAGGGTGCTATTTATAACTTAACTAGTGATGGGGCATTCTTTATTACTCCAGAACGATGGATAGCCTTTTTACATCGCTCAGAAATGACGAGAAAACTAAAGGTTGGGGAGATGGTTGAAGGTCGCGTTACCTTTAAACGTGATGATGGCCGAATCAATGTATCTATGCGCCCTACCAAGGAAAAGGCCCTCATATCTGATGGAGATATTATTATGGAATATCTTCTTAACCGTGGTGGTAAGATGCCGTATAGTGATGAATCTTCTGCTATGTTGATTAAAGATAAGTTTAACATCAGCAAAGCCGCGTTTAAACGTGCTTTAGGGCATTTGATGAAAGAGAAAAAGATTGTTCAAGATGATGGTTGGACATTATTAACTGAAATAGGACGTCAATGGACACCTCCTGTTAGTAATGAATCACAAGAAGAGGAATAAAGACGATGAAAATTGTCATTGTAGGTGCTGGTAAGGTTGGCTATTCCTTGGCACAACGCCTGATACAAGATGATCATGATGTGTACGTTATCGATCGGTCATCAGAACGCATACAAAATCTTGAAAATACCTTAGATGTTAGCCTTGTTCAAGGTAACGGCAGTGATATACAATTGCTTAACGAAATCGGTATGGATGATGTAGGAATGTTTATTGCTGTTACCGATTCTGATGAAGTAAATATGCTATCCTGTGCTGTAGCTAAAATGACAGGTGTTCCTACAACGATTGCTCGTGTTCGAGATAATACGGTAGCAGAACATATGGATGATGAGATGCGTGCCAAATTAGGCGTAGATTTGTTCATTAATCCTGAAATGGTTACGGCTCAAGAGCTTTTACAAATTTTAGAAACGCCTTCAGCTATTGATGTTGAGGACTTTGGTCAAGGCGCTGTGCGCCTCATGGAATTTAAGATTACAGATGATATTCCATTAATCGGAAAACCTTTAAAAGAAATCCAATTCCCTGAAGGTGTTTTACTAGTAGGTGTTTTACGCTATGGTGAAATGATTATTCCTCATGGTGAAAGTATTCTACAGCCTGATGATAGTGTATTCTTTTTAGGCTTGAAAGAAGCCGTTGAAGAGGTAGAAAGTCTTTGGTTCCATAATCATAATACATTCTATAAAAGAGCTGTTATCATTGGAGCTGGCCTTTTAGGTAGAAATTTAACGGTCCTTTTGGAGCAAGCTGGATTTTCGGTTAAAGTTATTGAAAAGAATTTTGACCGTTGTGAACAGCTAGCAAACCTTGTGGATAAGACAATTGTTATTAATGGAGATGCTACGGATTTCGATCTCTTAGAAGCAGAAGAAATTGCTGATAGTGATGTTATTATTGCACTTACAGATGATGATAAACTCAATCTATTAGTTGCTCTTGTAGGTAAGCATATGGGGATCCCTAAGACTGTAGTACGTGTAGGGCGACCTGAATACATTATGCTTATGGAACAAGTAGGCATTGATGTCGTATTCTCTCCACGTTTATTTACAGCTAGTCAAATTTTACGTTTTGTTCGAAGCGGAGAAGGTGTTTTATCAATCTCTACCTTTGAAGGTGGGAAAGCGGAATCTATTGAGGTTGCTATTACAAGTGAATCACCTGTAGCCGGTAAACAATTGAAAGATATACGTTTACCAGGGAAGGCTTTAGTAGGTGTTATTTTGCGTGGTGATGAAGCCATTGTGCCACGTGGTAATACTGAGATTTTAGATGGAGATCACATTGTTCTCTTTGCGTTACCTGAATCGGTAAGTAAATTACTTAAATATCTAACCTAGTTTGGAGGGACTATGCGCATTCAAATTGTCATGTCCTTAGTGGGGCGGCTATTATATATATTTGGGATTTTTACATTGATACCCTTTATATATGGTGTCGTATTTGAAACTGCATATTGGTCATTTTTGATTACCACCGGTATTTCATTCGGCTTAGGTGGACTTTTATCTTATTATGGCAAAGAAAGTCAAAGTTTTAGTCTTCGCGATGGGTTTTTAGTAGTATCAGCTACATGGATATTAACCGTTATCTTAGGCTCCTTACCATTTCTTGGTAGTGGTATTTTAGTCAATGTATTTGATGCGCTGTTTGAAGCTACATCTGGGATTACTGCAACTGGTGCTACTATTATTAATAGTGTAGATGATTTACCGAATACATTTGTATTATGGCGTGGACTTATGCACTGGATTGGTGGGATGGGGATTATCGTCCTTATTTTATCCTTCTTGAAAAATCTTGGTGCTGACGCAGCTCATATGTTTAATGCAGAAGCTTCGGTACCAAAACCAGGTGTAGTTATGCCTCGTATTCAATCAATGGCTACAAAACTTTGGCGGTTATATATTGTGTTCACTGGAGTTTGTTTCCTCATGCTATGGGCGGGTGGAATCGAACCATTTGATGCACTTAATTATGCATTTTCTATTATATCTACAGGTGGTTTTACACCTACATCAGCTGGTACGTTTGTTTATGAGCAGAATAACTATATTTGCTTTGTATTTATATTCTTTATGATATTAGCAGGCGGAAATTTTTCTGTGTACTATAATGCTCTTCATAAAGGGATTCGTATTTTAATTGATGATTTTGAAACACGCATGTATTGGCTTGTAATTCTAATAGGCATTATAATTATTGGATTATCATTAGCCTTACAATCTACTATAAATGATCCAATACAAATTATTAGGGATGCGTCTTTCAATCTTGTATCGATTCAAACTGGTAGTGGATTTGCTGTAAGTGATTATGATTTATGGCCTGCAGCTGCGCAGATGATGCTCTTTATTTCATCATTTTTTGGTGGTTGTAGTGGTTCTACCACAGGGGGCGTTAAAATTATACGTCTCATTATTTTAATTAAAAGTAGTATCATTTATCTGCGTAAATCGATTCATCCAGATATGGTTCAAGTTGTACGCATCAATGGTAAACCAATGCCTACTAAGTGGATTCAAATGACACAACAATTTTTATTTTTATACTTAATGATTTATGTTGTTTCTGTCTTTTTGATGACTTGCACTGGTTTATCCACATATGATTCTATGCAAGTGATAACAGCATTCTTAAGTAATGTTGGCCTTGGTTTTGGTGGATTCGGTCCCACTGATTCCTTTGGTGCTATGCCTGACTCAGCAAAATGTATAGCTATTGTTGATATGATATTGGGGCGTTTAGAATTATTTACCATTCTTGTTATGCTTCATCCTCAATTCTGGGAAGGGTATTTTATAAAAAAACAATCTTCCAAGCGGTATCGTATTCTATAGGGGGCGAATAATATGAATATTATAAAACGCCCTCTAGGGCTTTATAAAGCGAATTGCTACGTACTCGTTAAAGAGGGTAAATCTTTAATAATTGATCCTGGATTTCATAGTAAGCATATCATTGAAATGGTAGGGGATTCTGAACCAATAGCAGTTCTATTGACACATGGTCATTGTGACCATGTGTCAGCTCTAGATGAGGTATGTGAGCATTATAATATTCCTGCTTATTTACATCCTTTAGATCAAGAATTGTTACAATTAATTCGTCGCAGACCAAGTGTTTACAAGAAGAAAATGTATACTAATTGTAACGATTTAGTAACAGGTAAACTACAATTAGGACCCTTTGAAGTTATTGTCTATCACACACCTGGTCATAGTGCTGGTTCTGTTTGTTTTGAAATAGAAGGACATCTATTTTCAGGGGATACTGTATTTAAACAAAATGTAGGGAATACTGACAATTATAATAGTAATCCAGAAGATTTGATTACTAGTTTGAAGTATATATTAACCTTGTCTAAGGATTTAATAATCGACCCAGGACATAAAGAATCCACAACATTAAAAGATGAAGAAGAATTCATCAAAAATATTGTAGGATAGTGTTGACAAAAGTCCTGATAACCGATATACTAAGCAAGTACTTTGGATACGGCCCCGTGGTGTAGCGGTTAACATGTCGCCCTGTCACGGCGAAGATCGTCAGTTCAAATCTGATCGGGGTCGCCATTCATGCCTCGGTAGCTCAGTTGGTAGAGCAACGGACTGAAAATCCGTGTGTCGACAGTTCGATTCTGTCCTGAGGCACCATGTACATGCGGGAATAGCTCAGCGGTAGAGCACCGCCTTGCCAAGGCGGGGGTCGCGAGTTCGAATCTCGTTTCCCGCTCCAACTTTATATGGCGGCATAGCCAAGCGGTAAGGCAGAGGTCTGCAAAACCTTTATTCCCCAGTTCGATTCTGGGTGCCGCCTCCACAAACGTTACCCATGCCGGGGTGGCGGAACAGGCAGACGCAACGGACTTAAAATCCGTCGGTTGGAAACAACCGTACCGGTTCGATTCCGGTCCTCGGCACCAATTAAGACTAACTTCGGTTAGTCTTTTTTTCTTATGTAAATTAAGTTTTTAATACTACATATTAAATAATACTATGAATAAGAAACCTAAATTGCTAATTAGTGAATGTCTATGCGGCGTATCATGTCGTTATGATGGAAAAGATAATTATATAGCGAAATTACCATTGTTAAAAGAAATGTTTGATTTAGTACCTGTATGTCCAGAAGTATTAGGTGGACTTAGTACACCGCGTGATCCTGCAGAACGACAAGGAGAACGTATATGTACAGCTAATGGGACTGATGTAACTAAAGAATTCCTTATAGGCGCTCAGAATACATTAGATATAGCTTTTCAAAATGAGTGTAATCGGGCTCTAATGAAAGCAAAAAGCCCTAGTTGCGGCTATAAGCGCATTTATGATGGTACCTTTAGTAAAACCCTACGGGATGGTCATGGATGCACTGTAGAGGCTCTATTAAAGAATAATATTGAAGTGTATACAGAAGATGATATTGATTTATTAATAGAACAAAAAAAGAGATGAGTTTTAACTCATCTCTTTTTTGTTTTTTCTTTACTATAACCTTAACTGGCTATCATTACATAATTATATGCTTTACTGATAACAGATTAATATGATTAACTCAGTTCAAGAAATAGTCTAGATTATTTACCTGCATTTACAGGATCGTTAGTTAATGGTTGTTCCCCCAGTAAGGTAGTAAGGTTATGTAAATTAAATCGATACTTACCATTACTGAAGTCTCGTGTTGCATCATAGCGTTGGTTAGGTGCATGCATGAGACCGATTAATGTGTCATATAGTAAATCATTTGTAAAGTATTGATGTTCATGCTTAGTAAGTTCCTCTGCAGTTTGAGGATACGCTGCACGATATTGAGGAGATAAATAAATCCAGAATGGAATGTGAGTCATAACAAAGTCAAATGTATCTGGGTTATGAGATTTATCTAAACTTTCACCGTGGTCAGAGAAATAGACCATAGCTTGTAAGTTTAATTTTTCCTTGCCATACGTATAGATTTGTTGTAATAACCAATCAGTATACAGTTGGCTATTAGCATATGCTTCTTGGCCATCTGGATATGGGCCTTGTTTCCATTTACTGAACTCATGAGGGTAACGGTCATTGTAATAAATATGGCTCCCCATGATATGAATAACGATAAAGTTATTTTTCGTAGGATCTACAGATTGTAATAAAGGCAATAATGATTCATCATAGCGGTCAGAGAATGCATATGATTCGTGAGACCATTTTGTGGTATCTGCCGTTTTGGCCATTAGAGAAATGGCTGTATCGTATTCACCAAATACACCTTGGTTACTAAACCAAGAAGTAGTATACCCAGCTTTTTTAGCTACGTCCAAGATATTTGCTGAATCAAGGAATGGTTTATCATCATATTGATTGCGTTCGGATAGAGCGCGTTCTAGAGTTGGTACTGTTTGTACATAGGATGAGTATGCGTTATCAAAGAACACAAAATCTTTGTTATTAGAGCGCATATTACCTTGCCATGGTGTATCGTCATAAGGGAAGTTTGGATTATAAACCTTCATATAATCACGAGAACTAGACTCACCAATTACCAATATGATCGTACCAGGTGTTTTGTTAGCAGAGGTTTCCTTTGTATCTAAATTAAAGGAATCGAAAACTAAATGATGGTTATCATTATATTGTTGCATCTGTTTTACATAATCGCCAGCGGCAATCCAGTTTGCTACAATACATGTTTTAGGGAATAAGAAGAATGGTACATAAACTAAGAATGCTACAATAGACACAATGAGTAATGTGGAGCGCATAGGTCGTGTAGTATTTAAGTTTACCACTGCTTTCATTCCTAGATTAGACCAGTAGAGTAGATACGTCCAAGCTACTAGACCGATACCAACAGCGATAAGACCAGGAATACCAGCAGCATTTTTTAAGAATCCAAAGGCTTCCTCAGGGTTTGTCATATATACTGCTAGTAAACTAGCTGGCGTTAAACAATGCCATGTAGTTAAGTAGTATCCAATTTGTAAGAATGGAATAAGACTTAATATCATGGTAATGATTGCCATGATTAATGATGTGGTTTTATGAAGGCGATTCGTTTGATTTAGTAAGAATTGAATTCCAGATAAGCCCATAAAAATGAGTAGGCCAAATAAGAAGTCATTAGCGAATTCATAGAAATATAAAGGCTTAACATAGGACCAGTGGAAAAGGAGTGGGAATGTAAGAGCCCAAAGAATACCAACTAATCCATATCCTAAAAATGGTCTATGAAAAACGGTACACCCCATAAAGTATTGAAATAAAAAAGTACCTACAATTGTTGGTACTGCTAAAATCGTTATATCTTCAACATCTAGTCCTAGTGTAATAGGTTCATAGATGAAAAATAGAGCTATATATAAAACAATACCAATGATACCAAAGCGAAAGATGGGATTTCTCCCAATTTGCTTTAAATTAGATAACATAATAAATCCCCTCTTGTAGGAATACACAATAAATTTTTTTCATAATATATAATAATTACTATAATAAAGATAGCAGATGACTGTAAAAAAAACAATTATTTGAAAGTACTACTATAAATGCTTTATAATTATATAGTTAAAGTATATTTTCTAAGGATTGGGGTTTATGGGAGATTATAATTATAAGTTAGATGTTTTTGAAGGTCCTTTAGACTTGCTTTTACATCTCATTGAAAAACATAAAATAGAAATCACCGATATTCCTATCGTTGAAATTACGAGTCAATACTTGGAATATTTAGATAATTGGAATCACTTTGATATTCATTATAGTAGTGAGTTTCTTGTAATGGCATCTACCTTATTGCAGATTAAATCGCGTATGTTACTGCCTAAAGCTGAACCTGAGCCAGATGAAGCTGAGGATCCACGTGATGAATTAGTAGCAAAATTAGTAGAGTTTAAGAAAATCAAGGATTTTACAGCTCTATTAATGGAGCGTACAGCTGTTTCTGCCAATATATTTAGTAGACCTGAAGAAACAAGCGTACTTGGATTAGATAATGTATATAATTTAGAACTTTCCCAATTATACGAAATTTTTTATCAAACCTTAAAGCGAGCTAAGGAATTACCTGAAGAGGAACCTATTCGTGAAGTAAAGGTTGAAAAAGACAGTTATAGCTTAGAAGATATGATTCTGTCTTTATCTAGTCGTATACGTCGTGGTGAAAGTTTACACTTTAGAGAGTTATTAGTAGCAATTGAAACAAAAAGTGGTATGGTAACGATCTTTATGGCTGTTTTAGAATTGTTGAAACAACAAATCATGGAAATGCGCTATGAAGAGGATGATATTGTATTCACTGCAGCCTTAGAAGGTACCGTATAGAAAGGGGGCTATATGAGCTTACCAACAATGCATTTAGAGGCCGTATTGTTTTCATCGGCAAAGCCTATATCAATCGATATGCTTGGAGAGGTATTTGGACTTTCAACAGAGGAAGTACAGGACTATATAGAAACATTACAACGTGAGCTTGAAGACCAAAACCGAGGTATCCGATTGAGAGTATCAGGGGCTGGTGTTGAGTTAGTTAGCGCTATGGAAAGCGCTGATTATGTAGGTCATATACGTAAGCGAGAAGATAAATTATCTAATGCAGCGATGGAAACATTAGCTGTTATAGCCTATAAACAACCTATAACTAAAGCTGAAATTGAAGAAATACGCGGTGTAAATAGCGATAAGATTATTAAACAATTACTCACTCGATCTCTTATTGCTGAATTAGGTCATAAAGACACTGTAGGAAGACCTATTCTTTATGGAACAACCGACGAGTTTTTAAGAAGTGCTGGTGTAGAATCTATTGAAGCTTTACATCAAGAAGTTTTGGAAACAGAAGGATAATATGGAACGATTACAAAAATTTATTGCTAGTTGTGGTGTTGCATCACGACGTAAGGCAGAAGAATTAATTACGGAGGGGAAAGTTCAGGTTAATGGCCGCAAGGTAACTGAGCTGGGCGTTAAAATTGACCCTCAAAAAGATAAGGTTAAGGTTAATGGTCAATTATTGGCGCAAGAAAAACCTGTATATTATTTATTAAATAAGCCAAAGGGCGTCATTACATCTGTATCTGACCCTCAAGGTCGAGAAACTGTTTTAGATTATATCAAAAACGAATCTAAACGCATTTATCCTATTGGTCGTCTTGATTTATATACTGAAGGTTTATTATTACTTACCAATGATGGTGAATTAGCACAAAACTTAACACATCCATCTAAAGGTGTAGAAAAAACCTATGAAGTGCGTATCAAAGGTCGCGTTCGCGATGAAGATTTACAAGTCATTGCTAATGGCGTTAAACTTGAAGATGGAATGACAGCACCTGCTACAATTGTAGATTTAGGTTTTGACGATCATAATGGTGTTCATGAAGTAGAGATTACCATCCATGAAGGTCGT
Organism: Veillonella sp. T11011-6; assembly: GCF_002959755.1. Classification (GTDB taxonomy): domain Bacteria; phylum Bacillota; class Negativicutes; order Veillonellales; family Veillonellaceae; genus Veillonella. The sequence continues at coordinate 253,685 of NZ_PPCW01000001.1, forward strand.
AATCGCCAAGTTCGTCGTATGTTTGAACACTTTGGGTACCGCATCCATAATTTAAAACGTATTGCTTATGCAGGTCTCACATTGGGCGGTGTAAAACGTGGTGCTTCTCGTCAACTTACTATTAGAGAGGTAAAAGCACTTAAAGCGTTGGGGACTGATAAGAAATGAAACAAATCATAGTCATTGGTGGTGGTGCGGCAGGTCTTATGGCGGCTGTTATAGCAGGTCGTGAAGGTGCTCGTGTCATATTACTTGAAAAAATGAATATGGTTGGTAAGAAGATGGGCATCACAGGTAAAGGTCGCTGTAATATTACAAATAATGCAGATATGACCGAGTTTATTAAAAATACGCCAGGCAATGGTAAATTTCTTTATGGTGCTTACGAACGCTTTAGTAATGAGGACTTGCTTGAGCTATTACATAGTTGGGGGTTGAAAACTAAGGTAGAACGTGGTGGTCGTGTATTCCCTGAATCTGATTCCGCTTTAGAAGTACGCAATACGTTCATGAAAATCCTTAAAAAGTATAATGTTCAAGTTCATTTGAATGAACCTGTTACATCTATTACTGTAAAAGATGATCGAGTAGTGGGGGTTACAACAGATAAGGAACAATATGCTTGTGATGCTGCTATTATATGTACTGGTGGTGCTTCATATCCTTTAACTGGTTCTACTGGTGATGGATATACTTTAGCTAAGAAAATAGGGCATACCATTACGGATATTAGACCATCGTTGGTGCCAATAGTAACAGAGGAATCATGGGTGAAGGATATTATGGGTCTTAGCCTTCGTAATGTTGAGGTATCCGTTATTTCTAAAAATAAGGTACAGGCTAAGCAATTTGGGGAAATGATGTTTACCCATTTTGGCCTTACGGGTCCTACCATTTTGTCGTTAAGTCATACGGTAGGCAAATTATTGCGTAAGAAAAATCCTCAAATTACAATTGAAATTAATCTTAAGCCTGCATTAACGGCAGAAGTATTAGATAAGCGTTTACAAAAAGATTTTGATCTATATTCTAAGAAACAATTGGCTAATGGCATGAAAGATTTACTGCCGGTAAATCTTATTCCTATTATTATAAAGCTTGCTGAATTAGATTCAAGTAAACCAATTAATCAAATCACAAAAGAAGAACGTTTGCGTTTATGTCATGTATTACAGCATATGACATTAACCGTTAAAGAATTGCGTCCGGTGGCAGAAGCCATTGTTACAGCAGGCGGAATCTCGTTAAAAGAATTTAGTCCAAAAACAATGGAATCTAAATTAGTGAAAGGTTTATATGGTGCCGGTGAGGTATTAGATATTGATGCCTTTACGGGTGGCTATAATTTACAAGCAGCTTTTTCTACTGGTTATGTAGCGGCTATGCATGCTGTACATGGTGATGAAGAATAGAGGTTATTATGAATACTAAAAAAATTGCCATTGCTATTGATGGTCCTGCAGGGGCTGGTAAAAGTAGTATTTCAAAAGAAGTGGCTAATGAGTTGGGTTACTTATATATTGATACAGGCGCTATGTATCGCGGTGTTACGTGGGCGGTTCTTGATAGTAACGTAGATGTTAACAATCAAAAGGATGTAGAGGCATTACTTCCTTCATTAGATTTAACACTAGAGCCTACGGCAAGTGCTTGTAAAGTGTATGTAAAAGGTCAGGATGTAACTGATTTAATTCGACAACAACAAATCAATGAAAATGTATCAACCATTGCTTCTTATAAAGGAGTACGTGAATACTTAGTTGAACGTCAACAAGCAATGGCAGCTATTGGTGGTGTTATTTTAGATGGTCGTGATATAGGTTCTGTTGTATTACCGAATGCAGAATTGAAAATATATTTAACTGCTTCTGTAGATGCACGAGCTAAACGTAGATGGCTTGAAGTTCAAGGTACTTCTAATGAGCAACCATTAGAAGACATTAAAAAGAACGTAGAAAGTCGCGATGAAATGGATAAAAATCGTGATGAATCTCCACTCGTATGTGTTGAGGATGCCATTGTTGTGGATTCTAGTAATATGACATTTGATGAAACAGTGAAACATATATTGCATCTAGTACAGGAGCGAATCTAAGATGAATAAATTTTCTACATGGCTTTGGCGTACTGCTTTTTGGTTGCGTTATAAAGTCGGCTATGGATTAAAGGTATACGGTCGTGATAATTTCCCTATGGAAGGTCCCGTTATTGTTGTACCAAATCATTTGAGTAATAATGATCCACCTATTTGTGGGTATGCATTACCAAGACATGTGCACTTTATGGCAAAGCAGGAGTTATTTGTAAATCCTATTTCTCGATTTTTCTGTACTTGGCTTGGTGCGTTTCCTCTAAACCGTGGAGCCATCGATAAGGTAGCTATACGTCATGCATTAGGTTTATTGAAAGATAATAAGGTGCTAGGTATATTTGCCGAAGGAAATCGACAAAAGAGTGGAAAACTTGGTAGATTCCATGATGGAGCCGCATCCATTGCGTTGCGTACGGGTATTGGCATTACACCAGTTGCGATTATTGGATCTCATAATATGAAGAAAAATCAAGTCGCTTGTATTATTGGTAAACAAGTTCCTGTAAGTAAAGCAAAGCCCACACCGGAAGCAATAAAAGAAGTTAATGATCGTGTGAAAGGTGAAATCCAACGCATGATAGATTCTTATCATGAAAATCGTATAGAGGAGACTTTATGGAAATAATTTTGGCTGAAAACCACGGCTTTTGCTATGGTGTAAAACGAGCTGTTGAAATGGCTGATGAAGCCGCCAATAGTGATGGTAAAAGTTATACATTAGGTCCTATCATTCACAATCCTCAAGTTGTAGGGCGCTTAGAAAGTAAAGGTGTAAGCCCGATCCAAGAGGTTGCTGATATCGATGAAGGAACTATGATTATCAGATCTCATGGTGTAGGTCCTGCTATTTATGCTGAAGCTGAAGAAAAGGGCTTACATATTTTAGATGCTACATGTCCTCATGTAAAAAAAGCGCAACAAGATGCTAAGTCTGTCATTGAAGATGGCATGACATTGGTGATTTTGGGCGAAAAAAACCATCCTGAGGTCAAAAGTATCAATTTATGGGCAAATAATAAAGGAATAATCATTGAAGATGAAGAATCCGCCGAAAAACTACAAATTGTGGAAAAAATGGGTGTTGTTGTACAAACAACCTTTTCACAATTCAAATTTAACAGTATAATAGAGATATTAGAGAAAAAATCTAAGAATCTTAAGATTTTCAAAACGATATGCAATGCAACGCAAGAACGACAGAACTCTGCCGTTGACTTAGCACGTAATGTAGATCTTATGATAGTGATAGGCGGTAAGAACAGCGGCAATACAAACCGATTGGCAGAGGTTTGTCGTGACGTTGGATGTACAACATATCACATTGAAACTTCTACTGAATTACAACTGGAATGGTTTAACCGAGTACAGACGGTAGGAGTTACAGCAGGAGCATCGACTCCCGACTGGATTATTAAGGAGGTCATTGAGACAATGAAAGATTTTGCAGAATTATTAGCAGCAGAAGGTCAAGAAGAATTTAAGAAAGGGAACGTTGTAGAAGGTACAGTAGTTCAAGTTGAAGATGAACGCGCATATGTATCTTTTGGCTACAAAACTGAAGCCATTTTGAACAGAACTGAAATTTCTTATCCAGCACCAGAATCTGCCAAAGATGTGTTGAAAAATGGTGATGAAATTAAAGCAGTTATCATGAACCACATCAAAGAAGATAATCCTATTTATCTTTCCATGACTCGCTTGGCTAAAGATGAAGATTGGCAATATGTTATCGAAGCACAAGAAAAAGATGAAGCTATCGTATGTAAAGGTATTGATGCTATCCCAGCAGGTTTGGTAGTAACAGTTAAATCCCTTCGTGGTTTCATTCCATTGTCCCAAGGTGATGTTCATTTCGTAAAATCCTTGGACAACTTGGTTGGTACAGAATTCGAAGCTAAAGTACTTGAAATCGACGAAAAGAAAAACCGTTTGGTTCTTTCCCGTCGTGCAGTATTGGAAGTAGAACGTCAAGCTAAATTAGCTGAAGCATTGAAAAACATCAACGTTGGCGACAACTATAAAGGTATCGTTCGTAAAATCATGCCTTATGGTGCTTTCGTAGATATCGGCGGTATTGAAGGTTTACTTCACATTTCCGACATTTCTTGGCAAAAAATCAAAAAAGTGGAAGATGTTCTTTCCGTTGGTCAAGAAATCGAAGTTAAATTACAATCCTTCGACGCTGAAAGCAACAAATTATCCTTGTCCTTAAAAGCTTTATCTAAGAGCCCATGGGACGTAGCTGAAGAAACATTGCACGTTGGCGATGTTATCAACGGTAAAGTTGTTCGTTTGGTAGCTTATGGTGCATTCGTAGCTGTTAACGACGACATCCAAGGTTTACTTCACATTTCTCAAATTACAAAACAACGTAATGCGAAAGTTGAAGATTACTTAAACCGTGGTCAAGAAGTTGAAGTTAAAATCATTTCTCTTAACAAAGATGAAAAGAAATTGGGCTTGGCTTTAACTGAATTGATGGAAGCAAAAGAAACTGCAGAAGACGCTGAATAATTCATTGTCTAATATAAAGGCTAACCAAGGTTTCCTTGGTTAGCCTTTTTGCGTACTATACGTAGAATATGATAAAATATAGTAATGTATTAGATTAGATAATGAGGTGAAACCATGGCAAAACCATTAGTGGCCGTTGTAGGTCGTCCAAATGTAGGGAAATCTACACTTTTTAATGCCATTGTTAATAAACGGATCTCTATCGTTGAAGATATCCCTGGTGTAACACGGGATCGTATTTACTTTGACGCAGAGTGGTTAAATCGTGAATTTACAATGATCGATACTGGCGGTATCGAATTTATTACAGATAATAGTCATGTTATTCCTAAGATGATGCGATTACAAGCTGAATTGGCTATTGAAGAGGCAGATGTAATCTTATTTGTTGTAGATGGTAAACAAGGTATTGTACCTGCTGATGAAGAGGTTGCTAATATCTTACGTGCTAGCGGTAAACCTGTAGTATTAGTTGTTAACAAAATTGACAGTGTTAATCAGGAACCTAATATTTATGAATTCTACAATCTTGGCTTAGGCGATCCTATCGGTATCTCCGCTAAGAACTTAATGAATTTAGGTGACTTACTAGATGATACGGTTAAACATTTCCCTCCAGTTGGGACAAATGTTGATGACGAAGATACTATTCATGTAGCCGTTATTGGTCGTCCTAATGTAGGCAAATCTTCTTTGACTAATGCCTTATTGGGTCAAGACCGTGTAATTGTATCTGATGTAGCGGGCACAACACGTGACTCTATCGATACATATTGGACTCATGGCGATCAAAAATTTGTTCTTATTGATACAGCAGGTATGCGTCGTAAGTCTAAAATCGAAGAAGCTGTTGAACGATATAGTATTGTTCGTTCCTTGCGTTCTGTAGACCGTTCAGATATCGTCGTTCTTGTCCTTGATGCTCAAGATGGCGTTACAGAACAAGATAAGAAAATTGCTGGCTATGCTTATGAAGCAGGCAAGGGTGTAATTATTGTTGTTAATAAATGGGATCTTATTGAAAAAGATGACAAAACAACATTGCGCTTTACTGAAGATATTTATGATGAATTAGGTTTCTTGCAATTTGCTCCAATTCTATTTGCTTCAGCACTTACAAAACAACGTATACATCGTTTAGCAGATATGCTTAAGTTTGTATCTGAACAACAATATCGTCGCGTGTCTACAGGTACATTAAATCAATTGTTACAAGATGCTCAAACAGTAAATCCTGTACCTTCTCGTAATGGCAGAATTCCAAAAATTTACTATATGACGCAAGCTAGTGTTAAACCACCTACATTTATTTTGTTTGTAAATGAACCAGAGTTAATTCACTTCTCATATATGCGTTTCTTAGAAAATCGATTGCGTGAGTCCTTCGGTTTTGAAGGCACACCAATTCGTTTAGTATTGCGTGGTAAGAAACGAGATGATGAAGACTAATGGATATTATGATTATTGTATATGCTGTGTTGGCATACCTTATTGGTTCAATTCCTAGTGGCCTAATTATTGGCAAGACCTTCTTTAATACAGATGTACGTCAATATGGTTCTAAAAATATTGGTGCTACTAATACGTATCGCGTTATAGGTCTAAAAGCTGCACTATCAGTATTTCTCTGTGATGCTTTAAAAGGGGCAGCTGGGGTTGTATTGTTGTCCTCTTATGGTCCTATGTATATGATTTTAGGTGGCATCCTTGCTATGATGGGTCATAACTGGTCTATTTTCTTAGGCTTTAAAGGTGGTCGTGGGGTAGCTACAGGACTAGGTGTTCTAATTGCTTTATCACCATTAGTGGCTTTGATTGCCTTCTTGGTATGGGGCGTAATAGTCTATTTTACTAAGCTCGTATCACTAGGATCTATTATAGCGGCAGCTTTAGTACCAATTTTAATGTACTTTACAGGTGAATCTTATTGGTTCGTAGGCTTTGGCGCTTTGGCAGCTTTATTTGTCATTGTTCGACATTGGGATAATATTAAACGTTTACTAGCAGGTAATGAGTTAAAAGTAGAACGTATCAAAAAGGATTAATTTATGAATGTTGTTGTTGTCGGCTCTGGTAGCTGGGGTACTGCTCTTGCTATTAAATCCGTATTAGCTGGAAATACTACAACTTTATATTGTCGACGCCCAGAATTTGCTAAACAATTAGCAAAAGATTTAGAGAATAAAGAGTACTTACCAGGTGTAACATTACCAAAGGAATTACTATATAGCTCAGATCTTGCTACTTGTATCAAAGCGGCTGATATCGTTCTAATGGTTACACCGTCTGTACATGTACGCACTAGTTTAGAGGCTCTTAAACCATATGCGCATAAAGAACAATCCTATATACTTTGCTCAAAAGGTGTAGAACGTACTACTGGTAAGTTATTGACTACAGTTATGCGAGAGGTTCTAGGTCCTATAGGTTGTAATCTTGCAGTTTTATCTGGTCCAAATCATGCAGAGGAAATCGGTCGTGATTTGCCCGCTGCCTCTGTATTGAGTACAGAAAATCTTGAAGTGGCCACTAGGTTACAGAAAACATTATGTAGTCAAAACTTTAGAATTTATGCAAATACAGATATTACCGGTGTTGAATTAGCTGGGGCAACGAAGAATATTATTGCTCTTGCCGCAGGGATTGTTGATGGATTGAAGTTAGGTGATAACTGTAAAGCCTTACTCTTAACTCGTGGTTTACATGAGATGACTCGCTTTGGTGTAGCCTTGGGGGCACAAAAGGAAACCTATGCTGGTCTTGCTGGTATGGGTGATTTGATTGCCACTTGTATGAGTCCTCATGGACGTAATAGAGCCGCTGGTCAACAATTAGCAGATGGAAAAACAATGGACTATATCATTAATCATACGAATATGGTTGTAGAAGGCTTCTTTGCTACCGACATTGTTTATAAGATGGCTTGTGAACATCATATTGAAATGCCTATAACTAAGGCTTTATATGAAGTCTTATATGAAGAAAAATCTCCAGCTTTGGCATTAGCTGAATTGATGGGACGAGATATTAAAATTGAAGTATCATAAATAAAAGATACTTTTAATTTGGTTATTTATATACTATAATTAATGAGTATAATCTTGTGAGGGTTGTATGCGAATTATTGGCGGAACTGCAAAGGGACATACTATAAAAGCACCTAAAGGGGTAGATACAAGACCTACACTTGATCGTGTTCGTGAAAGTGTGTTTAATGTATTATCTAATAGAGGTATATTTGGTACTCGTGTATTAGATATATTTTCTGGTACAGGTGCAGTAGCTATTGAAGCCTTAAGTCGTGGTGCAGCACATGCAGTAGCGGTAGACTTTAAAACAGGAAAATTGATTTTAGAGAATGCTAAACACTGCCATGTGGAAGATCGGTTAGAAATCATTCCGAGGAAACTTTCACAATTAAAAAACTATATAATGGGACAACAGTTCGATTATATTTTTTCTGATCCACCATATGAAAATGGATTTATACAAGACACCATAGATTTGGTTGTGACCTATGATTTATTAAAGCCTGACGGTGTTTTACTATTAGAACACCACAAGGATGAGGCCTTTACCTTGCCTGAATCATGGGAGTGTATAAAAGAACAGAAATTTGGTTATACGATGGTTTCCTATTTTGTAAACACAGCTGAAAGGAGCTAAACCTGTGCGTATAGGTGTGTGTCCGGGTAGTTTTGACCCAGTTACAAATGGACATGTTGATATTTTTGAACGCGGCAGTCGATTAGTTGATAAATTAATCATTGCTGTTAGCTCTAATCCGAATAAAAATTCCTTGTTTACCATGGAAGAACGGGTTGAGATGATTCGAAATTCTGTCAAACATATTCCTAATGTTGAGATTGATTGTACAGGCGGTTTGCTTAACGAATATGTTAAATCTAAGAATGCTACTATAATCATTCGTGGTTTGCGCGCGTTAAGTGACTTTGAATATGAATTTCAACGTGCGTTGTTTGCAAAATATTTGGATGATGATATTGAAACTGTATTTATTATGACTAATAATAAATACTCTTTCGTCAGCTCCACAGGTATTCGTGAACTTGCAAAATTTGGCGGTAAGCTAGATGGGTTAGTTCCGGATGATGTTAAGGAAAAACTTGAAGAACGCTTTAATACGGTCCATAATAAATAGGGGTGAATTGTATGAAAACAGAAAAATTATTAGAAGATTTAGAGGTTCTTATTGAATCTAGCAGCCGTATTCCTATGACTACAAAACGTATGGTTGAGGAAGACGAAATTATGCGTATTATTGATTCTATTCAAGAGTCCTTACCATTGGAACTTGAAGAGTCTCGTCGTATTGTAGCTGATAAAGATAAAGTATTAGCTGATGCTCAACGTCAAGCTGAAACTTTAATTGATCAAGCAAAAGACTACATTGCTAAATTAACTGCTGAAAGCGAACTTGTAAAACAAGCGCAAGAACAAGCCAATCAAATTATCAATGCAGCTAACCAATCCTCTGAAGAATTGAAATCTAGCTCTATTCAATATGCTGGTGATGTTCTTAAATATGTGGAAAACAACTTAGAGAAAACATTGGAAAGCTTACGTCAAAATCGTGAAAGTTTGAAACAAACTGAACAACGTACAGAAGAAAACCAATAATATAAATAAAAAAGAAGCGAAGGATTTCCTTCGCTTCTTTTTTTATTCAGTATAATTATCGGGTTTTTTAGGCTCTACAATCATTGTTTGATGAGTATTAAAAATAACAAATCCAAGAGGAGACCCAGGTGGTTTTTTGATATTTTTAATATATGTGTAGTCTACAGGTACCTTACTAGTTTCACGAGCCTTACTAAAATATGCTGCATATTGAGCAACCTTAGATAAAATCATATCATCAGGTTCTACATTAAGTCTTAATATGAGGTGAGAACCCTGAATATCTTGAGTGTGGAACCAAATATCGGTTGGTTTTGCAAATCGATGGGTTAAATATTCGTTTTGTTGATTGTTACGACCAATAAATATTTCACCTTCATCAATGGTTAAATGAATGTAATTCGATTTACCTAGTTTATAAGATAGGGGCTTTTTGGATTTTTTTATAATGCCCGCATCCATACATTCTTTTCGAATTTCTTCTAAGCTTTCACGGGTAGTGGCTAATGAAATACTATATAAAATCGATTTGAGATATTCAAGTTTTGTAGTACTAGCATTAAGTTGATATTCACCGCTGACCATACGATTTTTTAATTTTGTATAGAGCTTATAATACCATTGTCCGTTTTCTACAATCGTAAGATTTGGTTTTAAAGGGATTGTTAATAACTCTCCATCTTCAGAAAGAAGATTTGGTAATTGAATAGAAGGTTCATACTGTACTTGTAAGTGAGCATTGATCATTAAGATATCACCATACAGTTTATAGGTATCCATTTTATTAGTATCATCTAATTCATCTTTGATCTTTTGATGACGGATTTCTTCTTTTTTGATGGCTGCTGTTAAAATCTTTTCTAGTTCCTTATCAGCAGTGTGAATAGATTTTGTATTGTGAATCGATTCTTCTAGAGCCTCTGAAATCGTACTATATTCTTTTAGTACTTTGTAATTGTGTAACGTAAAGGTGGCGTGTGCTTTTTTATTATTCTCATTAAGTAATGCAAGTAACCCATTACTTTCTTTTAGTTTTTCTTTTAGATCATATAATGCCTTCGCCAATTCATCTACTTGAGAGGAATTTAGATCAGTAATTAATTCATCGCCACTAAGATTTGAAGACCATAGTACTTCATCTAATAAGGGTTTGCCAAAGCCGTTAAAGATAGCTCGTATAGATTGTTGTACATTACCATTACCAAAGGAAGTCAGTAGATTTCTTATTTCTTCATAATCGAAGTCCATCAAACTTACACGATTAGCATTTGGTGGTAATTCATAGTCAAGCTTAGGACTAATAGACCGTTCACGATTCATTAAAGGGGATACGTGAATTAAGGATTCTAAAATGACTCCATCTTGCACAAAGATACAGTTTGAATATTTGCCCATTAATTCTACATAGATAAATGTACTTGTAATAGATCCATCCATTTCAAGCTTATCCGTTTGGATACACATGATTCGGTCCCCATTAATTTGTTCCACCTTTACAATGCGGCTACCTTCAATATGTTTACGTAAAAACATACATAGTGAACTTGGTTCTTTTGGTAAATCCTGGAGCGGTTTACTAAGATACATTGCAGGGGTTGCACCAACGGTAACAATCAAGTTTTGATCTTCGTTAAGGGCTCGAATTTTAAATAGTAATGTAGTTTTATCTATTTGATATAATTTTTGTATTTGACCTGTTTGTAATCGCTCGTTTAATTCTTTAGCGAGAACAGACATGGTAAGTCCGTCTAAATTCATAGTACTCCTTTCAATTTTATTTAGAAGTATAGTTTAGTATAACATAATGTACATATAATTCTTAGTATTTAAACACGGAATGTATAATTCGTGGTACAATAATAAAAACTGCTAAGGAGGATATCACATGAAAAGTATGACCGGTTTTGGTTCTGGCACGGCAACCAAAGATGGCATTACCTGCACGGTAGAAATAAAGTCCGTAAATGCGCGATTTCTTGATTTATTTATACGTAGTCCAAAGCAAATAAACCCTTTTGAAACTATTATTCGCGGATTAGTACAGGATCGAATTACCCGCGGTAAGGTTGAAGTATCGGTTTCTATTCAAGATGCAGGGGAGAGACCAAAAACTTTTACCATAAATAGTGTATTGAGAAAACAGATACAAGAATTACTTGTTCAAGAAGAGTTTTATGATGATCCTAAAAAGGTACCTTTACAAGCCGTTAATTCTGTTTCTAACGAATGGATACAACAACAAGATACACCGATTGCAGAAGATGTTCTTTCAGAAATAGTAAAAGAATCTACAACTCAAGCATTAGATGCTCTAATAGCAATGCGTACGGTAGAAGGTAAACATATTGAACAAGATTTATTATCACGTATCTCTACATTAGAAAATGTCATCAAACATATTGATGAGAATAAGGCGGGAGCCGTAGAAGCATATCGCGAGCATATAAAAGGTAAAATTCAAGAGTACTTAGTTTCTTTGGAAGCGAGTATAAGTGAAGATCGTTTTTTGCAGGAAATAGCTTTACTGGCTGATAAGACTGATATTACGGAAGAGATTGTCCGATTCACCTCACATGTGGTACAATTAAAAAACACACTTGTAGATGAGAATTCCATCGGTCGTAAGGTGGATTTTATTTTGCAAGAAATGAATCGTGAAGTGAATACAATTGGTTCCAAAGCTATGGATTCAAGTATTACAGAGTTTGTGGTTCAACTTAAATGTGAGTTAGAAAAAATTAGAGAACAAGTACAGAATGTAGAGTAATAGGAGGTCCATAAATGAGTATTCAATTATTGAATATAGGCTTTGGTAATATGGTATCTGCTAACCGTGTTATGGCTATCATTAGTCCTGAATCTGCGCCAATTAAACGTATGGTTCAAGATGCACGTGATAAGGGCCTACTCATTGATGCTACATATGGTCGTAAGACTCGTGCTGTATTAGTTATGGATAGTGGTCAAATTGTATTATCTGCAATTCAACCAGAAACCGTAGCACATCGACTTGTGCAATATGATGTAGACGAAGATACAGTAGAATCATAGGAGTACATATGTCAGACAGAGGATTATTAATCGTTATATCCGGGCCATCTGGCGCAGGTAAAGGTACGATTTGTGCGAATATTCGAAAAGAAATGCCTAATCTAGTTTATTCCGTTTCTATGACAACACGGGCACCACGTGTTGGTGAAGTGGAAGGGGTCAATTATTTCTTTCGCTCAAAAGAAGAGTTTGAATCTCTATTAAGTGAAGATGCTTTTTTAGAATATGCAAAAGTATATGATAATTACTACGGTACACCGAAACAACATGTAATGGATTTATTAGATGAAGGTAAAAGTGTACTGTTAGAAATTGATATTCAAGGTGCTATGCAGGTTAAGGAACGTTTTAGTGATGCTGTATTTATTTATATTGTACCGCCATCCTTAACTGAATTATCTGAACGATTACATAATCGTGGTACTGATGCAAAAGAGGTTATTGATAAAAGATTGTCACTAGCTTGTTCTGAATTGGCATTAGCACATCGATATGACTATATCGTTGTAAATGATGATTTAGCAGATGCATCTGAAAGAGTAGCGTCAATTTTGCGTGCAGAAGCTTGCAAGATTAGTCGTAATAAAGAACAAATACAATATATTTATAAACAGTATCAAGAGTCTAAGGAGAAGTGATAGTATGATGGTAAAACCTCCATTGAAAAAATTGGAAAGTCAAGTTGATAGCAAATATACTTTGGTAACATTAGCAGCTAAACGCGCTCGTGAATTAACAGATGGCGAACCATGCTTAGCTGAATCTACACATGCTACTGACAAGCCTGTATCCTTGGCATTCTATGAAATTGCCGAAGGTGAAGTGACTTATAAACGCACTAAAGAAGGCATTAAATAAGATGAATCAATTCCTTGTATCCTTGATACAAGGAATTTTTAAAAGGAGAAGAACATGCGCGGAAAACATATCATTGTCGCTGTATCTGCAGGTATTGCAGCGTATAAGGCAATTGAAGTAGTAAGCCGACTTCGTAAAAAAGGTGCTGAAGTAAAGGTTGTTATGACTGAAAACTCCACTCATATAGCTTCACCACTTACATTTGGTGAAATTAGTGGACATCCTGTAGCTATCGACATGTTTGAACAAGTACACCAATGGGATGTGGAGCATATTGCATTAGCAACATGGGCAGATGCATATGTGGTTGTACCTGCCACAGCAAATGTGATTGGCAAAATCTATGCTGGTATTGCAGATGATATGCTAACAACAACAATAATGGCTACTACGGCGCCAAAATATCTTTGTCCTGCTATGAATACAGAAATGTATAATAATCCCATTACGCAACGAAATTTAGAGGGATTACAGGCTTTGGGGTACCATATTATGGAACCGGCTGAAGGTTGGCTAGCCTGTGGTATCACTGGTGTAGGACGCCTACCAGAGCCTGAAGCCATTGTAGAATGGCTTGAATCGCAGATGTGCAAATCTAATGAGCTTGAAGGTACCACAGTACTTGTTACCGCTGGTGGTACGCAAGAAAACATCGATCCTGTTCGTTATATTGGCAATCGTTCTAGCGGCAAGATGGGGTACGCCATTGCTGAACAAGCAGCACGCATGGGGGCTAATGTTATTTTAGTTAGTGCTCCTACATCTTTAGCTGCACCAAGTGGCGTAGATTTCGTTCCTGTTGATTCTGCTTTATCTATGCAAGAAGCTGTTGAATCTCGATATGATACGGTAGATGTAGTCATTATGGCGGCTGCAGTATCTGACTTTAGAGTTCTTCACAAAGCAGAGCAAAAAATAAAAAAAATGGAGTCTATGACATTAGAACTTGTTAAGAATCCAGATATCCTACAAGGTTTAGGTGCTAAAAAGAAACATCAAATTCTTGTGGGGTTTGCAGCAGAAACAGAACATGTAATCGAGTATGGTCAAGATAAGGTAGCTAGAAAAAATCTAGATATGCTTGTAGCCAATGACGTAAGTAAGTCTAATGCTGGTTTTAATGTAGATACAAATGAAGGCTACTTCTTATATCCTAATAAAGATCCAAAAGAAATGCCGAATATGAAAAAATCTGAATTGGCCCATAATATTATGAAAGAAGTTGTGGAATTAGTAAAAAATAAATAACACCATACATGAGAGAATCTTATGTTTGTAGTTTGTAATTGATAGAAAGATATGTAATAATGACTTGCTTTATCAATGCAAATACACTATAATATTTCTGTAACTCATCAAGAGTAGTGGAGGGATAGGCCCTGTGAAGCTACAGCAACCATTCCAAGAGGAAAAGGTGCTAATTCCTATGACAAATGTCGTTAGATGGGAGGGTCTCTCATGAGTACATGAGAGGCTTTTTTTCGTATTAGGAGGATAAAATGGCTGAAAAACATATGTTTTTTACTTCTGAATCTGTTACTGAAGGCCATCCAGATAAAATAGCTGACCAAATTTCTGATGCTGTTTTGGATGCGATTATTGAAAAAGATCCAACTGCTCGTGTAGCTTGTGAAACTTTAGTTACTACGGGTCTAGTTCATGTAGTAGGTGAAATCTCTACAAATACTTATGTGGATATTCCTCGCATCGTACGTGATACTGTTCGAGATATCGGCTATACACGTGCTAAATTTGGTTTTGACTGCGATACTTGTGGTGTACTAGTTTCTATCGATGAACAATCTGCTGATATCGCTATGGGCGTTGATGAAGCTCTTGAATCTAAAGATGGTAATGGTGAAGCACTAGATAAAATTGGTGCTGGTGACCAAGGTATGATGTTTGGTTATGCATCTAATGAAACACCTGAACTTATGCCTATGCCTATTTCTTTAGCTCATCGTTTATCCCGTCGTCTTACAGAAGTTCGTAAAGATGGCACTTTAACATACCTTCGTCCAGATGGTAAAACGCAAGTTACTGTTGAGTATGTTGATGGTAAACCAAAACGTATTGATACAATCGTTATTTCTACACAGCATAGCCCTGAAGTAACTCAAGAACAAATTAAAGCTGATTTAAAACGCTTTGTTATCGACGCAGCGTTGCCTGCTGAATTTGTTGATGATAATACAAAATACTTCATCAACCCAACTGGTCGTTTCGTAATCGGTGGTCCTCATGGTGATGCTGGTTTGACTGGCCGTAAAATCATCGTAGATACTTATGGCGGTATGGCTCGTCATGGCGGCGGTGCGTTCTCTGGTAAAGATCCATCTAAGGTAGACCGCTCTGCAGCATATGCTGCTCGTTATGTTGCTAAAAACGTTGTTGCAGCAGGTCTTGCTGATAAATGTGAAGTACAAGTTGCTTACGCAATCGGCGTTGCTCATCCTGTATCTATCTTAGTTGATACTTTTGGTACAGGTCATATTGAGGAAACTAAAATTCAAGAACTCGTTAAGAAACATTTCGACCTTCGTCCAGCAGGTATTATTGAAATGCTTGATTTGTTAAAACCTCATTATCGCAAAACTGCAGCATATGGTCACTTCGGTAGAACTGATGTAGATTTACCTTGGGAACGTACTGACAAAGCAGCAATTTTAAAAGCTGAAGCTGGCTTATAATACAAAAGGTCTTAGTAGAATTTCTACTGAGACCTTTTATAATAAATGAAAGGAAATAGTGTATGCGTGTCGCACAAGTTATTATTAATAGACCTGCTAAACAACTTCATAAACCATTAAGCTACTTAATGCCTGAAAAGTTTGGGAATGTCTTACCTGGCACACGTGTACTTATTCCTTTAGGCAATAGTCGTGAAGAGGGTATTCTAATTGGTTATGAAGAATTATTAGAACCCCCTGAATTTAAATTACGAAATATTGTTCAAGTATTAGACAATGAACCGTGGTTTACGCCTGAAATGATGGATACTGCACGTCGTTTAAATGAATATTATTTATTCTCTTATGGCGATGCATTACGTTTGTTTACAGTTAATAAAACTCTTAAATCCTATGAAGCGCCTAAGGAAGAATGGCTTGTTGTTACGCCGGCCTTTTCTGTAGAACAATTTAGTGAGCGAAAAAAGAAGCAACGAGAGTTAGCCAAATATTTACTTGAAGTAGGCGGTGCATCAAAAGCTTTATTATTGGCCAAAGGATTTTCCCGTATGGTCATTAAACAAGTGAGTGAAGCTCAGGGGATTACCATTGAATCTAGATTTAAAGCTACAAAGACTACCTTTGATGAACTGTTTACAGAAGAAGTCAATATACCATTAACTGATGCACAACAAGCGGTATATGAGCCTATTCAAGAGGCGATGAATTCACATCAACATAAAACCTTTTTATTGCATGGTGTAACAGGTAGTGGGAAAACGCAACTGTATTTAAAAGCCACAGCACGCTGTATAAGTCAAGATAAGACAGCTATTATACTGGTTCCAGAAATTATTTTGACAGATCAAATAGTACGGCGCTTTGTAGAAACCTTTGGTGATGAAGTTGTAGTATTTCATAGTAAATTGACGGTCCAACAACGCAATAATAACTGGGAGCGTTTACGTCGTAAGGATAGTCATATTATTATTGGTGCCCGATCAGCAGTTTTTGCTCCAGCAGAGGATATTGGTCTTATCGTAGTCGATGAAGAGCATGATACATCTTATAAGCAGGAGGATATGGTTCGTTACCATGCCCGCAACGTTGCCTTATGGCGTGGAGAAGCACATGGTTGTCCTGTTATATTAGGCTCTGCTACACCAGCTGTTACTTCTTATTATAAAGCTAAGCAAGGGGAGTATCAGTTGCTAGAGTTGCCGCACCGTATTTTTGAACAACCCATGCCAAAGGTAACGATTGTTGATATGAAGGAAGAAATTCTTCATGGTAACTATTCTGTTTTTTCTGATGCTATGAGTAGCTTGATTCAAAAAACATTGAATGAACATAATCAAATGATTATTCTTTTGAATAGACGTGGTTATAATACCTTTGTTATGTGTAGAGATTGTGGGGAAACCATTATGTGTCCACATTGTGATGTGGCCATGGTGTATCACCAGGCTGGTGAGGAATTACGTTGTCATTATTGTGAACATCATGAACCAATTCCTACAGTATGCCCAAAATGTCATAGCAAACGTATTAAGTTCTTTGGCTCAGGCACACAAAAGGTTGAAGAAGAATTACGACGGCACTTTAAATCTGCACGTATTGCTCGACTTGATCAAGATGTAACAAAGAATAAGCAATTAGCAGAAGATATTTTACATGATTTTGGGGCCCATAAATATGATATTTTATTGGGAACTCAAATGGTATCAAAAGGGCATGACTTTAAAGATGTAACAGCTGTTGGTATTTTAACGGCTGATTCCGTTTTAAATATTCCTGTATATACTGCATCTGAACGAACTTTTGATCTGCTTACCCAGACTTCTGGTAGGGCTGGTCGAGGTGATAAAACGGGCAGTGTTGTTATACAAACATATAATCCTTTAAATTATGCTATAATAAAGAGTAAGGCTCATGATTATGTAGGCTTTTACAATGAAGAAATTCAAAATCGTAAAGCCTTAGGATATCCTCCATTTAGAGAGATGATACATATGGTAGTGCGTCATCAGAATATGGACACCTTGGAGACCATTGCTAATCGCATTGTAAGCGATTTAGAGGCTCATAAAGATAATAGCGATATTCTCATCAATGGTCCTTATGAAGCAAGTATTAAAAAGGTACGGGATATGTATCGTTTAGCGATTATGATTCGCGGTACCGATTTAACAAATTTAAAAGAATATATATATAATTCGTGGATCTTCACACAAGAAGGACTTTTGATTGATGTAGATCCAGTTTAGTATAGGAGTATAAATGGCAGTATTAGACGTTGTGAAAGCAGGTCATCCCGTTTTAAAACAAATTGCGGAACCTGTAGAACATGTTAATAAAAAACTTAGAGCCCTTATCGATGATATGGCTGAAACAATGTATGAAACCGAAGGCGTTGGACTGGCTGCACCTCAAGTAGCTGTATCTAAACGAATTATCGTCGTAGATGATCATGCTGGTAGTGGTCTCATTGCCTTAATTAATCCTGAAATTACTCATGCTGAAGGTTCTCAAGTGGGCCCAGAAGGATGTTTGAGTGTACCTGGTTATTTTGGCGATGTTGAAAGATTCGATAAAATCACTGTTAAAGGTATTGACCCTCATAATAAAAAAGTAACAATTAAAGCTGAAGGATTCTTGGCACGTATTTTCCAACATGAAATCGATCATTTAGAAGGTCATTTATTCATAGAAAAAGCGACAAACTTACGATTGATTGCAGATCATCCAGAGGAGAAAGAAATTGTCTAATCAAAAACAATTGCGCGTCGTATTTATGGGGACACCAGACTTTTCCGTTCCTACTTTAGAAGCATTAATTAAGGCTGGGCACTCTATAGTTGGTGTATACTGTCAGCCTGATAAACAAAAAGGTCGCGGTAAACAAGTTCAAATGCCACCTGTAAAAGTGGCAGCGCTTGAACATAATTTACCTGTGTTCCAACCTGTCACATTACGTGATGAACAAGTACAAGCAGAACTTGAAGCGTTAAATCCAGATGTAGTAGTGGTTATTGCATACGGTAAAATTTTACCGTCATGGCTTATTCGCTTACCTCAATATGGATGTATTAACGTCCATGCATCTATCTTGCCTAAGTATAGAGGGGCTGCACCGATTCATTATGCTATTTTAAATGGGGATACTAAAACAGGTGTTACCATTATGCATATGGATGATGGTCTTGATACTGGTGATATCATCGATGTCGTAGAGACCGATATTTTACCTGGTGAAACGACAGGTCAATTATTTGAACGTATGGCGGTGCTTGGTGGAGAAACTATTGTTCCCGTATTAAATCGTTGGGTTAATGGAGAAATTGTGGCAACTCCACAAGACGATACAATGGCTACACATACTGCCAAAATTACAAAAGAAATGGGGCAGATCGACTGGTCTAAGCCTGCTAATGAAATTGCAAATCTCATTAGAGGACTTAACCCAGCTCCTGGATGTTATACATATCTCGATGGAAAACGTTTAAAAGTATGGTCTGGAGAGGTGGTTCCTAGTGATACGACTCACTGTTTGATAGATGTTCATGGTAAACATGTACCAATTGCTATATCAGCCACAACTGTGCCTGGTACAATCGTATCTAAAATAGCCGGGTTAGGTGTATTTTGTGGTGATGGAAATATAATTCTATTAACAGAAGTACAACCAGAAAATAAAAAGCGTATTTCTGCTACCGATTTTATTAATGGACATCAGATAAAGGAAGGTATCGTTTTTGGAGACTCAATGTAAGCAGTACGAAACGTATCCGTTATACCTGATATTATCATCAATTACATGTACTTTAATTACAGCCATAATCGGATTTTTAATGTATGTGTTAGAACCGGGGCTTTCACAATTACATCCTATTGCACCCATAATAAGTACAGTCGTTTTTTCTGTATGTATTTGTGTCATATGGTTATTGTGCTTATCCTTAATTATTGCTAGTTTCGGTATAATACGGTTACATCCTATTGTTTTAAGGCTAGCCAATCAGTTTATATATGGATTATTTCCATTATCCTTATTGATTGGTAAAGTGAGAGGGGTTACTAAGGATCAATTGCGTCAATCTATGATTGATTTGATTAATCATCTCGTGATGCTAGATATGTATACGGTTGATCCAAAACGCATATTGTTATTAACACCGCATTGTTTACAGGAAAGCTCTTGTGTTCATAAGGTTACACATGATGTATATAATTGTAAGCAGTGTGGTAGATGCCAGGTTGGAGGTTTATTACAAGTTGCCAAAGATTATGGCTGTCAATTTATAGTTGTAACAGGTGGTACATTAGCGCGAATGAAGGTAAAAGAAGCAAGGCCTAAGGCTATTGTAGCCATTGCTTGTGAACGTGATTTAGCAAGTGGTATGGCCGATGTATTTCCTATACCTGTCATTGGTGTTTTAAATGAAAGACCTAATGGACCATGTTGCAATACTACAGTGGATCCTGAACGAGTTCGTGCAGCAGTTGAACAATTAATTGGTAGGAAAAACGATGACTGAAGTAAAAAGTTATGAACAACAAAATATTCGATTGCTCGCAGTGAAAGCTTTGAGTGATATTAATCGTAATGGTGCTTATGCGAATATTAAGTTACAGGAGTATTTACAGAAATATCATCTATCCGATTTAGACAGACGATTTTTTACTGAGTTGGTATATGGTGTTATTCGTAGAAAAAATTATCTTGATGCCATTATTATTCACTTTGCAAAACGACCTCTCAAGAAATTATCTTCAATGGTTGTAGAAATTCTTAGACTAGGTATTTACCAAATTATCTATATGGATAAGGTACCTGAAAGTGCAGCTGTCAATGAATCTGTTAAATTGGCTAAAAAGTTAACTAGAGGTTTATCTGGTTTTGTAAATGCAGTGTTACGTTCCGTTTTGCGTGAAAGTGATAGTATTTCTATTGGTGAACTTGCTAAATCTGAGGCTGAAGAAATTTCTTTCATTTATAATCAACCATTATGGCTGGTTAATTTATGGATGAATGAAATGGGTAAGGATAAGACTATAGATCTTTGCGCTTGGTTTAATGAACAACCTAGATTGACGGCACGTATCAATACGATAAAAATATCTATTGAGGATTGCCTAAAAGAATTACAAGATTTAGGTTGGACCGTTGAGCAGGATACATATATTCCAGAAGTAGTTTATATTAATGCGCATCAAGGCCATTTAGAAAAAGCAAAACCTGTTATCGATGGGCACATTACCTTTATGGATAAAGCATCTATGTTAGTGGCCCATGTAGTAAATCCGCAGCCAGGAGAGCGCATATTAGATTGTTGTGCTGCGCCAGGTGGTAAGTCTATGCATATGGCAAGCCTCATGAATAATACAGGCGCTATTATGAGTTGTGATATATACGATCATAAATTAGACCTTATGAATCACAATGCTCAGCGATTGGGCGTATCTATTGTTTCTACTAAGCTCCAAGATGGTCGTTATTTACCTGATAATTGGAAGGAACAATTCGATCGTGTCTTAGTTGATGCACCATGTTCTGGACTTGGCATTTTACAAAAAAAATTAGATATGCGTTGGAGAAAAACAGAATCCTTACTTACTGAATTGCCTCCATTACAGCTTGAAATATTAGAAAAAGCCGCTGAAATGGTCAAAGTTAACGGATATTTAGTATATTCTACATGTACGATCAATAGCGGTGAAAATGAGGATGTATTGGAAAAATTCTTAGCAACTCATAAGAACTTTGTTATTGACCCTGTATCCTATGAAGGATTACCACCATCTACCGATGGTATGATTACAACATATCCACCGCGAGATCATATGGATGGATTCTTCATGGCTCGTATGAAGCGCATATCATAATAATAGAAATGGAGTACCATGATAGAATTATTGGGTAAGTCTTTAGAAGAATTACAATCTATCTTTAAGACCCATAATATACAAAAGTTTCGAGCGAAACAGTTAATCGACTATATCTATCATAGATATGTGTTTGATTTTCAAGACATGACACAATTTCCAAAAGAATTGCGTCAATGGTTAAGTGATAACTGTATTATTTCTTTACCTACATTAATTACAGAGTCTGTTTCTCCAGATGGGAAGACTCGTAAAATACTCGTTGAAATGACAGATCAAAGCCGAGTAGAAGCCGTTTTGATGGAACAACATTATGGATATTCTGTATGTGTTTCTTCTCAAGTGGGCTGTGCTATGGGATGTGTATTCTGTGCTTCAACACAAGGCGGTTTATACCGTGATTTGACAGTGGCTGAAATCATAGGTCAAGTTGTTATCTTCGGGGCTCTTACTAAAGAGCAAATTCATTCTGTTGTCGTTATGGGCGCAGGTGAGCCGTTACAAAACTATGATAATGTGTTACAAGCTTTACAACTGTTACACGATCCTGTAATTTGTAATATTAGTTATCGTAAGATGACGATTTCTACCTGTGGATGGGTTCCTAACATCTATAAGCTAGCTGATGAAGGATTGCCTATAACATTAGCACTCTCATTACATGCTACAAATAATGAAGTGCGTCGTAGTATTATGCCTGTTGGGGCTCGTTATGAATTGACGGAAGTCTTAGATGCGGTAAAATATTATTATGATACGACTCAACGTCGTATTACCTTTGAGTATATCCTTATAGATTCTGTAAACGCATCTATGGAGGAGGCTCATGCTTTGGGAGAAATCTGTAAGAATTTCCCTAATTGCCATGTAAATTTAATTCCTGTTAATGGCAATGAACATATTGAATTATATAAACCATCTATTACGAATATGAATACATTTAAAGACATCGTTGCTTCCTATGGTGTATCTGTAACGGTACGTAAAGAGATGGGCGATGCGATCCAAGCCGCATGTGGACAGCTAAAAGCAGCTCACGGTCGGAAAAAGGAGAATCATGAATAATTTTGTTGGTTTAAGTAAAATTGGACTTGTGCGTCAGCGCAATGAAGATCGATTTTTTATAGACGGTCCTATTTGTGCTGTCACTGATGGCATGGGTGGCTATAGTGGTGGTGAAATTGCTAGTACCTATGCTGTTGATGAAATAAAAGAATATTTGGCCTCCCTTCAAACGGTTGGTCAACAAGACTTATGTGATGCTATTATTCATGCAAATGAACGTATAGCCAATCGCGTAGCTCATGAAGAACGTCTTGCTGGTATGGGTACTACTGCTGTTGTTACAGCTATTAATGGTAACCAATTATACTGGGCAAGTGTTGGCGATAGTCGTTTGTATGTATATAGAGATGGTCTTTTACGACAAATTACTACAGATCATTCTATGGTACAAGAATTATTAGCTGCTGGAGAGATTACAAAGGATGAAATGCTAAATCATCCTCAAAGAAACTTATTAACCCGTGCAGTCGGTGTTGATGATACTTTAGAGGTAGATAGTGGTGTAGAATCCATTCTTCCAGGTGATCGTATTTTACTTTGCACTGATGGACTATGCGGTTATGTATCAGATGATGTAATAGCTAGTGCTTTACAATCTACTGATGATGATATGAAAGTTATAGAATCATTAATGGAAACCGTATATGATGTCGGCGCAGGAGATAATGTGACCATTGTGGTGGGAACAATCTAATCTAGAAATGGAGAAATAATGAGTACTATGAATATAAAAGGTATACTTCTAGATAACCGCTACCGAATAGTTGATAAAATTGGCGTTGGTGGAATGGCTGACGTATACCTTGGAGAAGATACCTTACTAGGTAGACAAGTAGCAATTAAAGTATTGCATGCTAACTTTGCCAATGATGATGAGTTTGTTACGCGTTTTAAACGAGAAGCACAAGCTGCAGGCAAACTAAATCATCCTAATATTGTAAACATGTATGATGTAGGGTTTGATCAAGACTTACACTATATCATTATGGAATATGTAGATGGTGAAACATTAAAAGAATACATTACTCGTCATGGCAGACTATCCATAGATGAGGCTGTTAAATTCACAATTGCTATTGCTGAGGGTTTAGAGCACGCGCATACAATGGGAATAGTACATTGTGATATTAAACCACATAATGTTATTATCACTCGTACTGGTCGTGTAAAAGTTACTGACTTTGGCATCGCTCGAGCTATGAATGCTACCAATACCGTGATGTATACGAACTCTATTTTAGGGTCAGCCCATTATTTATCACCAGAACAAGCTAGTGGTAAACCTGTAGATGGAAATACTGATATTTACTCTTTAGGGGTAGTTTTATATGAAATGCTTACTGGAAGGGTTCCTTTTGAAGGGGAAACACCAATCGCAGTAGCATTAAAACATGTGCGTGAAAAAGTAGCTCCTCCAACCCGATATAATCCGTCTATTCCACCGCTTTTAGAAGCAGTAGTAATGAAGGCTCTATCTAAAAATCCTGCGGATCGTTTTGATTCTATTTCTGATATGATTAGCGATTTACGATTGTCCCAAGGATTTACAATGGGAAAAACACAACGTCATGAACCATATGACTTTGCTACACAAATGATTCCAGCTGTCGATCCTGAAGCTATGGAGGATTTCAGCACCATTGAAGAAGAGCAAAAAGATGAGGGTAAAAAGAAGAGTATGTTAAGCAAAATAGCATCGATTCCACAAAAATATATTGTTCTAGGTGCTGCTGTTATTTTCTTAGTAGCATTCTTAGGTGCCTTCTTGAGTTATGGTAACTTCTGGAGCAATACAACAGTAGATGTACCTAATGTTGTAGGTAAGCAAGTATCTGTAGCTAAAAATATTTTAGAAGATAAACATTTGCGCGTATCTACAAGTGAAGTTACAAACCCTGATGTACCAGCAGGTCAAGTTATTTCTCAGACTCCAGGGGCTGGGGAAAAGGTTAAAGAACAGCGAACAATACACCTTGTCGTTTCTAAAGGTGTTGGTGATATTACAGTACCAGACTTATCCGGTTTAACTGTAGAACAAGCACGACAACGTCTCAAAGATGTAGGTTTAGTTGTTGGTAAAGTAACTCAACAATCTGTTGATAATAAACCTGATGGCGTTATTATTGCTCAAAGTCCATCTGGTGATTCTAAAGTTTCTAAAGGCACTACAATTGATCTCGTTGTAAATAAAGCAAAAGCTAAAAAGATTCAAATGCCAAATGTTATTGGTATGACCTTAAAAGATGCGCGAGATAAATTGAGCAATGCTCATCTTGGCGTTAATCAAGTAGCTGGTTCAGTAGAAGAAAAATCTATCGTTACAGAGCAAAGCATTAAGGCTGGCGATGAAATTGATGAAGGATCTACAGTAAACTTAACGACTGAATACAAAGATGATAAAAAGAAATCTGATAAAAAGTCGGATAGTAGCAGTAATAAAACAACTGGTACTGTAGATATTACAGTTCCAGCGGGGTCTAAAAATCAAGAACTTAAAATTGTCGTAAAGGATGATGAAGGTTCTGCTGTTATTTATGATGATACAAATAAACCTGGTGATCGTATCGTTAAAAAAGTGTCTGGTGTAGGTAATGTACGTATTGAGGTTTATCTCAATGGTGCATTAGTACAAGAAACAGCATTATAAGGGGAATTATGATTACAGGCATTGTTGTCAAAAATATGAATGGTTACTTTTATGTACAAGACGATAGCGGTACTGTTCATGAATGTAAAGTTCGAGGCAGATTGAAGAAAGGTCGCTACAGTTTACTTGTTGGTGACCGTGTTACGATTTCAGAGGATGGATTCGTTGAGTCCATCCATGATCGTCATAATGCTATGGTAAGACCTGCGGTAGCTAATATAGATCAAGTTGTATTGGTTGTAGCTGCCCATGAGCCAGATGTTAATGAGTTATTGCTCAATAAAATGCTAGTTATGATTGAGCATGCAGATATCCCGATTGTATTATGTATCAACAAATGTGATTTGATGGATTCAGATACAGAAGCGATGGTAAAACTTTATCAATCTATAGGCTATGAAGTATTGATGACATCTACATATAATATGACTGGTATTGATGACTTACGTCATGTCTTGGAACATAAGGTAACTGCTTTTGCAGGTCCCTCTGGTGTTGGTAAAAGTAGTTTGTTAAACGCAGTGGATCCTAAGTTTGCATTCCAAACGGGCGAGGTTAGTGACAAAATTAAGCGTGGTAAACATACTACTCGTCATGCTTCCTTATATAGTTTGGATTCAGATTCCTTTATTATGGATACACCAGGCTTTAGTGCCATCGAGTTCAATGATGTTTCATTAGAACGGTTACCTACGTTATTCCCTGAATTTAGTGATTATGTTGATACATGTAAATTTAATCCTTGTTATCATGAACATGAACCTATTTGTGGCATAAAAGATGCTTTAGAGGCTGGCCATATTCATCAAGGACGATATGATGCATATATGTCTATACGTAATGACATAGAAAGTCAACGAAAGAGGTTTTAAAATGATTAAAATTGCACCATCTATGCTCTCTGCAAATTTTGCAACATTAAGCGAAGAAATCAAATCCATTGAATTAGCGGGAGCGGACTTATTGCATATTGATATTATGGATGGTCATTTTGTACCAAACCTAACCTTTGGTGCACCTATAGTAAAAGCAATTCGTCCTTATACACAACTACCATTTGATGTTCATTTAATGGTTACAAATCCTGGTGATTACGTAGAAGAGTTTGCAAAGATTGGTGTAGAGTATTTTACATTCCATCAAGAAACAGTGCCTCATATGCATCGATTGATTCAACATATCAAACAATGTGGTATGAAAGCAGGGGTATCGCTTAATCCAGGTACACCAGTATCTTTATTGGAGGATGTAGCAGCTGATCTTGATATGATTTTAATTATGTCCGTAAATCCTGGCTTTGGTGGTCAATCCTTTATTCCAAACGCTATTAAAAAGGTTAAACAAGCTAAAATGCTATTAGAAGAAGTAGACAATACAACTGCAGTTATTGAGGTAGATGGTGGTATTAATGATATTACTTGTGTACCGATTAAACGAGCAGGTGCTACTGTTTTAGTAGCTGGATCTGCTGTATTTGGCGCCGATGATCGGGCACAAATGATTGAGGCTATTCGAAATAACTAGTTATTATAATAATTGTTATTTTGAGGTTACTATCTTAATATTATGTGTAGTATCTAAACAGTATTATGTTTGGAAATAATAGCTACTAGAAAAGTAATTTCATAAACAAACAGAAGGATTGAGGTTTTCTTAAATAAATCCTCACTCCTTGCTTGCTTTTAGAATAATTTTTTGGTAAAATTACTGGGTATGAAAAATATGCACGTCGGTGGACTTCGGTACTGTGCCTAATTTTGGGTGACCCGAAGGATGAAGCGGCGGAGGTTAATTAACAGGAGGTGCCACAATGGCAGTAGTATCAATGAAACAATTATTAGAGGCTGGTGTACACTTTGGTCATCAGACTAGAAGATGGAACCCTAAAATGGCGAAATTCATCTTCACTGAACGCAATGGTATTTATATCATTGACTTGTCCAAAACAGTTAAAAAAGTAGAAGAAGCTTACAATTTCTTGCGTGAAGTTGCTTCCCAAGGCGAAGTAATCTTGTTCGTAGGTACTAAAAAACAAGCTCAAGAAGCTATTAAAGAAGAAGCTATCCGTGCTAACATGTTCTTCGTTAACGAACGTTGGTTGGGCGGTATGTTGACTAACTTCAAAACAATTGAAACTCGTATTAAACGTTTAAAACAATTGGAAGCTATGGCAGAAGATGGTACTTTCGAAGTATTGCCTAAAAAAGAAGTTATCGGTCTTCGTCATGAAATGGAAAAATTGGAAAAATACCTTGGTGGTATCAAAGATATGCCTAAAATGCCAGGTGCTCTTTTCGTAGTTGATCCTAAAAAAGAAAAAATCGCTATTGCAGAAGCTAAAAAATTGGGTATTCCAGTTGTTGCAACAGTTGACACTAACTGCGATCCTGATGAAGTAGAATTCCCAATCCCAGCAAATGATGACGCTATCCGCGCTGTAAAATTGTTGGCTGGTAAAATGGCAGACGCTGTTCTTGAAGGTCGTCAAGGCGAATCTTTAGACGGTGCTGAAGCTGCAGAATAATTCTGTTAAGCTACTTAATCATTTTTGATTAGCATTTGAAAGATAAATCTATAACATATATAATTAGGGTAAGGACTATATCCTTACCTTAATTAGTACTAGGAGGAACAAAATAATGGCAATTACTGCTGCTTTGGTAAAAGAATTGCGCGACATGACTGGCGCAGGTATGATGGACGCTAAAAAAGCATTGGTTGAGACTGACGGTAATATCGAAAAAGCGGTTGACCTTCTTCGTGAAAAAGGTTTGGCTGCTGCAGCTAAAAAAGCTGGTCGTATCGCAGCTGAAGGTGTAGTACAATCTTACATCCACGCTGGTGGCCGTATCGGTGTATTGGTAGAAGTTAACTGCGAAACTGACTTCGTTGCTAAAACTGATGATTTCCAAAACTTGGCACGCGATATCGCTATGCAAATCGCAGCTGTAAACCCTACATACTTGAACCGTGAAGAAGTTCCTGCTGAAGTAATCGAACACGAAAAACAAGTATTGTTGGAACAAGCTAAAGTAGAAGCTGAAGAAGACGTTAAAGCTGGCCGTAAACCAAAACCTGAAGCTGTTTTGGAAAAAATGGTTGCTGGTCGTATTGAAAAATTCTATAAAGAAAACTGCCTATTAGAACAAGTATTCATTAAAGATGGCGACAAAACTGTTACAGACATCATTAATGAAAATATTGCAAAAATCGGTGAAAACATCAACGTACGTCGTTTTGTTCGCTACGGTTTGGGCGAAGGCATTGAAAAACGGCAAGATGACTTCGTAGCTGAAGTAATGGCATCTGTTGGTAAATAATTAAGAAATAATAAGAGAACACCGTACAGTGTTCTCTTATTTTGCAATAGAGGAGTAAACACATGGCAAAGAGAAACTTTAGACGTATTGTTTTGAAGTTGAGTGGTGAAGCATTAGCGGGTGAACAAGGTTTTGGTATTAACCCTGATGTTGTTGAAGAATTTGCAAAAGAAATTGCTGCTTTAGCAAAATCCACTGATTTAGAAATCGCAATTGTTGTTGGTGGCGGTAACTTGTGGAGAGGGTTAGCTGGTAGTAACCAAGGTATGGATCGTGCTACAGCTGACTATATGGGTATGCTAGCAACAGTAATGAACTCCTTAGCATTGCAAGATGCATTAGAACAAGCAGGCGTAGACACTCGTGTTCAAACTGCTATCGAAATGCAAGAAATTGCAGAACCTTATATTCGTCGTCGTGCAATTCGTCACTTAGAGAAAAAACGTATCGTTATCTTCGGTGCAGGTCTTGGTAAACCATACTTCTCTACAGACACAACAGCTGCATTGCGCGCTGCTGAAATTGAAGCAGATGCAATTTTGATGGCGAAGAAGTTTGCTGACGGTGTATATGATTCTGATCCTAAAACGAATCCTAATGCCGTTAAATTTGATGAATTAACATATAATGATATCATCACAAAAGAATTAAAGGTTATGGATGCAACATCCACAACTTTATGTAAAGATAATAATATCCCTATTATTGTATTTAGCATGGACATTCCTGGTAACATTACAAAAGCCGCTAAAGGTGAAGAGATTGGTACCATAGTTCGAGGAGAATAATTCAAATGGAAATTAAAGAATTGTTGCAACAAGCAGAAGAACGCATGAATAAGTCTATTGAGGCTTTAAAACATGAATTTGCATCTATTCGTACAGGCCGTGCTAGTGTAGCATTGCTTGACAAAGTAATGGTTGACTATTATGGTAGCCCATCTCCAATTAACCAAGTTGCAAATATCTCCGTGCCTGAGCCGCGTATGATTGTTATTGCACCTTGGGATAAAACTATGATTGGTGCTATTGAAAAAGCAATCTTACAATCTGATCTTGGTTTAAATCCAGGTAATGATGGTGCTCAAATCCGATTGACTATTCCTCAATTGACTGAGGAACGTCGTAAAGAAATCGTTAAAGTTGTTCATAAAAAAGCTGAAGATGCTAAAGTTGCAGTACGAAATATTCGTCGTGATGTAAATGATGCATTGAAAAAAGAAGAGAAAGCTAAAACAATTACTGAAGATGATGCTAAAGACGGTTTAGATCAAATTCAAAAACTTACAGATGCTAAAATTAAGCAGATTGATGAGTTAAAAGCAGTAAAAGAAAAGGATGTATTAGAAGTATAATGTTAGATTCTAATAGCCTTATTGGAATGCCATGGCAGCTTGCAAAGTCTCGTTTGCAGGCTGCCCATATTCCTTTTAAGGTAATGATTGGGGGATCCTTTAATCGCTTTTTTGATATTGCTGATAAAGGATTTTATGTAGCACGTATTACCAAGGTTGATGAGTGTTTACATATACTAGTGTATAGACCAATGATTGCCAGCGACTTCGGAAATTCTATCGAGGTAGACTATGCTAAAGAAATTATTTAACCGTAAACCATCTGATACGCCTGTTATTGATAGTAATGTGATACCAAAACATGTTGCTATTATTATGGATGGCAATGGTCGTTGGGCAAAACGAAGAGGCATGCCACGATCAATGGGACACCGCGCAGGGGCCGACGTATTAAAGCAGATTGTTATTGCTGCAGATGAGATTGGAATTAGAGCTCTTACGGTATATGGCTTCTCCACAGAGAACTGGAAGCGTCCTGAACAGGAAGTTTCTTTACTTATGGCTCTCATAAAAGAATACTTAAATAATAATGTTAAGTATATGCATGAACATAATGTGCGTATTCGCTTTATTGGATATATCGGTGCTCTTTCAGATGAGCTTCAAAAGATTATTCACGATGCCGAATTATTAACTCAGAATAATACAGGCCTTACCTTACAGTTAGCAATAAACTATGGTGGGCGTGATGAAATAGTAAGAACTATCCGCGATATTACAAATTCTGTTGTGGATGGAACTATTACTACAGACGAGATTACAGAAGACTATGTTAGTTCCCAACTTTTCACTAAAGAGTTTAGCGATGTAGACTTGTTAATTCGTCCAAGTAGTGATTTTAGAATTAGTAACTTTTTATTGTGGCAGCTAGCTTACGCTGAATTCTGGTTTACTGATTTACATTGGCCAGATTTCACTAAGGAAACATTATTAGAGGCTGTTGCAGCATATCAAAAACGAGAACGCCGGTTTGGTGGCTTACGTGATGAGGAATAAAAAATGTTAAAAACACGTGTTATAACCGCTGTTATAGGTTTTATTATTGCCTTAGGGGCCATTACATTAGGCGGACCTGTATATGATATTCTTATTACATTATTAGCTCTATTGGGTTGGCGTGAGTTTGTTTTACTAGGTAAAGCTAAACATGTGCGTATGTCCATTTTATGGGGCTATATTAGTATTTTATTTTTGATGATTGCCTTTGCATGTCATCAGTATATTCTAGCAATAGCTATATTAGTATTGAGTTTATCAGCCAATTATATGTTATGTACATTTGGTGAAAACAAATACTCTTTAGCTAGTGTTTCATTTAGTGTATTTGGCTTATTATATGTTGGTATTGGCATGATTTCTTTGCTCATGATTCGTCATGACTCTATATACATGTCTCTATCAATGCCATTTGAATTATATAATTGGGGAACAATTACTCTTTGGCTAGTATTATTTACAACATGGGCTAGTGATACTTTTGCTTATTTTGCTGGTCGTGCCTTTGGTAAACGTAAAATTGTTCCATCTATTAGTCCTAATAAAACACTAGAAGGTTTTATTGGTGGCTTTATCGGCTGTATTATTACAGGCGCAGTATTTTCGTATATCGTAGGCATTCCATGGTGGATGGGCATTCATGTTGGTATGATTAGCGGTATACTTGCACCATTAGGTGATTTATTTGAATCAAAGATTAAACGATTATGTAATGTGAAAGATTCTGGTACTTTACTACCAGGTCATGGTGGTGTATTGGATCGTTTTGATAGCTTATTATTTGCGGCTCCTATTACATTGATATATATATTACTCTTTTCGTACTAATCTAATAGAGGTAAGCTTATGAAATACCTAAGTATTATTGGCAGTACTGGCTCAATCGGTACACAGACACTAGATGTAGTGTCTCAACATCCAGATCAATTCAAGGTGGTTGCCTTAGTGGCACATCATAATATTGACCTCTTAGAACAACAAATTAAAGAATATCAGCCATTAGTAGCCGGACTAGTTGATGAAAATGCTTTTAAAGAGCTGCAAGGCCGCTATACAGGTCCTACAAAACTTGTAGGTGGTAAGGAAGCGCTCATTGCGGCTGCTACGATTCAAGAAGCTACTATGGTTGTCACTGCAATTGTTGGTGCCGCAGGCATTGAACCAACAGTAGAGGCCATTAAAAAAGGTAAAACAATTGGTCTAGCTAATAAGGAAACCCTTGTTGCTGGTGGTCCGTTAATTACATCTTTAGCTAAAGAGTATGGCGTACAAATTTTACCTATTGATAGTGAACATAGTGCTATCTTCCAATGTTTAGAAGGTCAAGAACGCGATAATGTTGATTCCTTAATTGTCACAGCTTCAGGTGGTCCTTTACGTACTTGGGATTCTGATAAAATTAAAACTGCCACCGCTGCAGATTGCTTACGACATCCAACTTGGAACATGGGCAATAAGATTACTATCGACTCTGCATCTTTATTTAATAAGGGATTAGAAGTAATTGAAGCGCATTGGCTTTTTGGTTTTGATTTTGATCATATTGATGTTGTGGTACATCCACAAAGTATTGTTCATTCTATGATACGTATGAAAGATGGGGCTATATTAGCGCAAATGGGTAATCCAGATATGCGCGAGCCTATTCAATATGCTTTGACATATCCAAAACGTGAAGTTTTAAGTATGAATCATCTTGATTTTACTAAAGCCTTACAATTGGAGTTTTTGCCACCACGATATGATGATTTTCCTGCCCTTCGTCTTGCTTATGAAGTAGGACGAGCAAGTGGCTTTAAACCAGCCGTATTTAATGCTGCAAACGAAACAGCAGTTTATGCATTTTTAGATGATAAAATCGCCTTTGGTGATATTTACAAAGTCGTTACATCAGTTCTAGAAGCTATGGGACCTGAAGATGACTTTACGTTAGACAATTTATTAGCTATCGATAGATGGGCTCGTGAAAAGGCAACATCATTGATGGTATAGGAGTATATATGACAACGGCATTAGCCACAATATTTGTATTTGGTTTAATCGTGTTTATTCATGAGTTAGGCCATTTTATTACAGCAAAAATGTCGGGTATGCAAGTAGACGAATTCGCCATAGGTTTTGGACCTGCGATTTTTAAAGTTCAAAAAGGGGAAACCTTATATTCTATTCGTATCATTCCTCTTGGTGGCTTTAATCGTATTGCTGGCATGAGTCCTGACGAGCCGTTAAATGAACGGT
Organism: Veillonella sp. T11011-6; assembly: GCF_002959755.1. GTDB lineage: Bacteria > Bacillota > Negativicutes > Veillonellales > Veillonellaceae > Veillonella. Next base: position 287,016 of record NZ_PPCW01000001.1, read on the forward strand.
CATTTTATACTAAACCTGCATGGAAGAAATTTATTGTTATTTCTGCAGGGGCTGTATTTAATTTTTTATTGGCCATTGTTTTATTCTTTGGCCTCAATGCAACAGTAGGTAATCTTACCTATACAAATGATCCTGTTATTGGTAATATCATCCCTGGTAGTGCCGCTGAACAAGCTCATTTACAATTAAATGATAGAATACTTACTATTGATGGTAAAAAGATTTCAACGTGGGATGAAATCCGTCCTAGCTTACAGGGTACTGCTAATCATGGTGTTACTGTTGTGGTAGATCGAGACGGAGAAACTGTAGAAACTACAGTGATTCCAAAAATGGAACAAGATAGTCCTAAAATTGGTATTTATCCTAGTTTTACACGAGAAAGTTATAGCATAGGCGAGTCTTTGAGTCTAGCTGTTACTCGTACTGGTCAAACAATTGTTGCTATGTTAAGTGGTTTGTATGATATGATTCGCGGCACACAAGCTGCAGAATTATCCGGCCCAGTAGGTATTTCACAAATGGCTGGCACTATTGCACAATCTGGCTTTGCACCACTTTTGAGCTTTGCTGCATTCTTAAGTATTAACTTAGGGGTTATCAATCTTTTACCATTACCTGTATTAGATGGTGGTCATTTAATTATTATTTTGGCTGAAGCCATTACAGGTCGTAAATTACCTGCTAAGGCACTAATGTATATTCAAATGGTTGGTGTTGCTTTAATGGTAGCATTATTCTTATATGTAACGACTCAGGATATATTCCGATTACTATAAGATAGATGGGAGATTACAATGATTGTACGTAAACCAACAAATGGTATCTATGTAGGTACAGTTAAAATTGGTGATTATGCACCGGTAAGCATTCAATCTATGATTACTACAGATCCGGTTCATACGGAAAAGGCTATAGCTGAAATAAATCGTTTAGCTGAGGCTGGTTGTGAACTAGTACGTGTTGCAGTTCCTACTATGGCTTCTGCTAAAGCTTTAAAAGCAGTTCGTGCTGGTATTGATATTCCTTTAATTGCTGATATTCATTTCGACTATAAATTAGCGTTAGAAGCTATCGAGAATAATGTTGATGGATTGCGTATTAATCCAGGAAACATCGGCGGTGAGGATAAGGTATTGGCTGTTATTGAAAAAGCTAAACCTAAACAAATTCCGATTCGTATTGGCGTTAATGCAGGGTCTTTACCAAAGCATATCCTCGATGCACATGGAGGTCATCCTACAGCTGATGGCATGGTAGAAACTGCATTAGAACATGTCCGAATTCTCGAAAAGCTCGACTACCGTCAAATGAAATTATCTATTAAAGCAACGGAAGTTTCTTTAATGGTAGAAGCCTATCGTAAGTTATCCGATAAGATTCCTTATCCATTGCATTTAGGTGTTACTGAAGCTGGTACGATAAAACAAGGTACTATTAAGTCTGCTATGGGCATTGGTGCTTTATTATTAGACGGTATCGGTGATACTTTACGTGTATCCTTAACAGGTGATCCCATACATGAAATTGAAGTAGGTCGAAGTATTTTGAGTAATTTAGGATTACGAAACTTTGGAGCTACAATGATTTCCTGTCCTACTTGCGGTCGATGCCAAGTGAACTTATTTGATATGGCAGGGATTGTAGAGGAACGTTTAGCATCCATTAAAGCACCTATTAAAGTAGCTGTTATGGGTTGTGTCGTAAATGGGCCTGGTGAGGCTCGTGAGGCTGATTTCGGCATTGCTGGTGGTAATGGACAAGGTATTGTCTTCCGTAAAGGGGAAGTTATCAAGACTGTGCCAGAAGCTGAATTAGTAGATACATTATTTAGAGAAATTGATCAATATTTAGAAAACTTAGATGAGGAGTCTTTATGTTAGCCACTAAATTATATGCACCTACATTGCGTGAGGTTCCATCTGACGCTGATGTAGTTAGCCAACAGCTTATGCTTCGCGCTGGTTTTATGCGCAAAACTGCAAATGGTTTATATAGCTTTTTACCATTAGGTTGGAGAAGTATCAAAAAAATCGAAGCTATTGTACGTGAAGAAATGGATCGTGCTAGTGCTCAAGAAATCATGATGCCTATCTTACAACCTGCTGAAATTTGGAAAGAATCTGGCCGTTGGAATGCATATGGCGCTGAAATGATGCGTATTAATGATCGTCATGATAATGAATTCTGTTTAGGACCAACTCATGAAGAGATGATTACTACACTTGTTAAAAATGAGATCAATTCATATCGTCAATTACCAGTAAATTTATATCAAATTCAAAGTAAATTCCGTGATGAACGTCGTCCGCGTTATGGTTTAATGCGCAGTCGCGAATTCATTATGAAAGATGCATACTCTTTTGATGTGGATGAAGCTGGTTTAGATGAATCTTATAAATCTATGTATGATGCATATACACGAATTTTCACGCGTTGTGGTCTTACATTCCGTCCTGTAGAAGCTGACAGCGGTGCTATCGGTGGTAGTGGCACACATGAGTTTATGGCAATCGCAGAAGCTGGTGAAGCTGATATTGTGTATTGCACAAAATGTGACTATGCTGCCAATATTGAAATTGGTAAACCTGGTATTATGAAACAGGAAGAAGAAGCACTTCAAGAGTTATCTGTTGTGGACACTCCAAATGCAAGTACTATTGAAGCTGTTGCAGAAATGCTTAATTTACCATTACATAAAACGATTAAAGCTGTAGTATTTTCTATTGATGGTAAAGTTGTGTTAGCTATTGTTCGCGGTGACCATGAAGTAAATGAAGTAGCAGTGCAACATGCTGTACTTGGTTCCGTAGAGCCTGAAATGGCTACACCAGAAGAATTGGAAAAAGTAGGTTTAACAGCTGGCTTTATAAGTCCAGTTGGGTTAAAACAAACAGAAGAGTTTGCCATAGTAGTAGATGAATCTGTTATGGAAACGTACAATGTTTGTGGTGGTGCCAATAAGAAAGATGCACACTATATTAACATCAATCCAAAACGTGACTTTAATGTAGAAGATATTATTGTCGCACCGATTCGTTTGATTACAGCTGACGATGTTTGCCCAACTTGCGGTGGTGCTCTAGAACATGCTAAAGGTATTGAAGTAGGCCAAGTATTTAAATTGGGTACAAAATACTCAGAGGCATTACAAGCTACATTCTTAGATCAAAATGGTCGTCCTAATCCAATGATTATGGGTTGTTATGGTATTGGTATATCTCGTACATTAGCTGCTGCTATTGAGCAGTATCACGATGAAAATGGTATTATTTGGCCACGTTCTATTGCTCCATTTGAAGCCGTTATCGTTCCTATTAATGCAAAAGACGAAGCTTTGATGTCTACAAGTCAAACAATTTATACTGCATTACAAGATGCAGGTGTAGATGTGTTACTTGATGATCGTAAGGATCGAGCTGGTGTAAAATTCAAAGATGCTGATTTAATTGGCTATCCACTTCGTATTACAGTAAGTAAAAATACACTTGAAAATAATGAAGTAGAAATTCAAATCCGTAAGTCTGGTGAAGCGATTACATGTGCAATCGATTCTGTAGCGACTAAGGTTACTGAATTACTTCAAGATTTATAATTAAATTGCGATTCTAGTGAATACTCATTAGGGTCGCAATTTTTCTATCTCATCTTGAATAAATTAGCTAAATCAGTCATAATTAAAAGATAGGATAATTGTAATGGGAGGTGCTCTATGCTTGTTGATTTTCACATGCATTCTATCTATTCTGATGGAGTTAAAAGTCCAGAAGAATTATTACGTCATGCTTTAGATTGTAATCTATCTATGATGGCTTTAACTGATCATGACGAAATTGATGGCATAAAAGCATTGCGTGCCGCTCAAAAGCAATTAGATCCGGAAAAAACTATTAAAATTATTAATGGTTGTGAATTTAGTGCTGACTATAAAGATAAATCTATTCATATTCTGGGATATCGTTTTGATGAAACAAATCAAGAATTAAAAGACTTTATTCAATATTTTAAAGCAAAACGAGAAGAACGGATTGATGAGATTATCAAACGTTGTAATAATGCTGGATATGTTATATCGAAAGATGACTTACTTAAAAAATTTCCTAAGACGCAAGCTTATGGGCGTCCACATATTGGACAGTTATTAATTGATGGTGGTTATGCTAAGGATATTAATGAGGTATTCAAAGGTATTCTTCGAAAAGATAGCCCATGCTATGTACCTAAGGTAAAGGTTGAGGTTCCGCATATTATTGATATTATTCATAAAGCTGGTGGCCTTGCCGTTATGGCCCATCCTAAACTAGTAACTAGTGATGAATATGTAGTAGAAATGTTAGCCTATGATTTTGATGGTATGGAGGTTTACCATACTAAACATAACGATGATGATGTGAAACGATATAAAGCATTAGCTAAAGAACATAACTTGTTTATTACAGGTGGTTCTGATTATCATGGTATTCCAGGTAAAGCACCAGATCAATTTGGCGATTACTTGGTATCCGCTGAAAATGTATCAGAATTTATTAGTTTGTTATAAATAATGAGGTTGACTATGGAAGTCGTTGCATTTGTAGGTAGTAGTGGCACTGGTAAAAGCCATCGTGCGCTCGTAGTTGCTCATGAAAATAATATTGAATGTATCATCGATGATGGCATTTTAATTCATGATAATAAGATTGTAGCTGGCTTTTCTGCAAAGAAAGAATCTAGCCGATTAAAAGCTGTTCGTCGTGCTATTTTCCAAGATGAAGTACAAGTAAAATCAGTGCGTGAACAATTAGATAAAATTAATCCTAATAAGCTTATGATTATTGGTACATCCGATAATATGGTAAAGAAAATTACGAAAGCATTAGGCTTGCAAGATCCAGATCGATATATTCGCATTGAAGATGTAGCTACACCTAAAGAAATTGAAAAAGCACAACATGCTCGTCTTAAAGAAGGTAAACATATTATTCCAGTTCCAACAATGGAATTGAAACCTCACTTTAGAGGGTATTTGATTGATCCAATTAAAACCATGTGGCGTCGACGTACATTGAAAAAACAAGATCAAGATACATTGGGGCAAATTGGTTCAGAAGGATTTGAACGTTCTGTGGTTCGTCCTGCTTTCAGTTATTATGGACGACTTACCTTCGATGATGATGTAATTATCAAATTGATTCGCAATGGCTTAAAAAAAGTTGTTGGTGTTGATGAATCAAGTGTTATTTCTTTCAAAAAGAGTGACAAAGGCCAAAATGGTTTAGTTGTAGATATGGCTGTTGTTATTGAACATGGTTATCCTGTTAAACCATTGATGCAACAGGTACAAAAGTCCGTTCGAAATGAAATTGAGTATATTACAGGCATGTCTATTGAACGTATGTCTATAAAAGTTAAGAATATTATAGAAACAAAACGTAAGATTGTTAAAGTATAGGAGTTAGAATGAAGTCTTATTATATTTACACCTATGGTTGTCAAATGAATACTGCTGATTCTGAGCGCTTATCGCATCAGTTAGAATCTGTAGGCTATACACCTACAGAGGACGTAGAAACTGCAGATTTAATTTTATTAAATACTTGTGCAGTGCGTGAGAATGCAGAAACTAAAGTCTATGGCCGCATAGGTGAGCTAATGAGACTGAAGAGAATAAACAAAAACTTGATTCTTGCTGTTACAGGTTGTATGGCTCAGAAGAATCAAGCGGAAATGTTTAAACGGGCTCCACATATTGATATTGTCTTAGGTACTCATAATATTCAACATATTAATGAAATGATTGAAGAGGTTCAACGCGGTCATACACATCAAATCAATGTGGATATGGATAATTCTGTACTACCTGAATTGGAAGCGAAACCTAATGGCACCTTTTATGCATGGGTACCTATTATGAATGGTTGCAATAAGTTCTGTACCTATTGTATTGTTCCTCACGTTCGTGGTAGAGAGATAAGTCGTCCTGTAGAAGCCATTGTAAAAGAGGTTACTGAACTAGGTGCAAAAGGGTTTAAAGAAATCACGTTATTGGGACAAAATGTAAACTCTTACGGTTTAGATTTCAAAGATGGTACTGATTTTGGTACATTAGTTGATGCCCTCGATGGTATTCCAGGAATTGAACGTATTCGCTATATGACAAGTCATCCTCAAGATATGACTAAATCTATGATAGATGCACTTGGGCGTTCCTCTAATATCGTTACCCATTTACATTTACCAATTCAATCAGGTTCAGACCGTATTTTGAAGAAAATGAACCGTCATTATACGGTAGAACATTACAAAGAATTACTTTCTTACTGTCGTGAGAAGATTAAAGATGTAGTAGTTACTACAGATATTATCGTAGGTTTTCCAGGGGAAACAGAGGAAGATTTCCAAGCTACATTACAATTGTTAAAAGATGTACGCTATGATATGGCTTATACATTCATTTATTCTAAACGTTCTGGAACGCCAGCAGCGACTATGGATGATCAAGTTCCAGAAGAGGTTAAACGTGTACGTTTACAAACATTGATGGATGTGCAAAATGAAATCTCTTATAAACTAAATAAACCTATGGAAGGGCAAGTGTTTGATATTATTGTAGAGGGGCCAAGTCCTCGTGATGAAGATATGTGGTTTGGTCGCACATCGGGCAATAAAATGGTATTATTCCCGAAAGACGACTCTTTATCAATTGGCGAAATCGTACCAGTCTATATTGATAAAGCACAAACTTGGGTTTGCTACGGTACAATACAAAAGGGGTAAGTATGGCAAAAAAGCAAACACCTATGATGGAGCAGTATTTAGATATTAAGTCTAGATATTCTGAAGAATTACTGTTCTTTCGTTTAGGTGACTTTTATGAATTATTTAATGATGATGCATTAATTGCATCTCGTGAACTTAATATAACCTTAACCGGTCGCCCAACAGGAGATGAGGAACGCACACCGATGTGTGGCGTTCCTTTTCATGCTGCTGAAAGCTATATAGAAACTTTGGTAAAAAAAGGCTATAAGGTTGCTATATGTGAACAATTAGAAGACCCTAAAGCCGTTAAGGGCATCGTTAAGCGTGACGTTATTAAGGTCATTACACCAGGGACTGTAATGACTGAAAATGGTAATGATGCACGGTCAAATAACTTTTTATCGTTATTTTATATGGTAAAAGATGCATGGATACTTGTATTTTCTGATGTATCTACAGGGGAAGTTATTTGGCATCGCATTACTGATTGTGAAAAACGAAGCGATATGTTTGATGCTCTCAGCATGTATCGTCCAAGTGAAATTATATTGCCTGAGGGAACAGTATTACCGCAAGATATAAAAGACTTTATGGATAATCAATTCAGTAATATTGTATTATCTCCATTTAGTACATATCATACACAGCGCGAAGTAGCGGAAAAGGCTGTTACTCACTTTGGTGATCTAGGTCTCATGGAAGAGGATGTATGGGAAGCTTTGGGCTATATGCTCTTATATTTAGAGGATATCATTAAGTCTGAAATTTCTCACATTAACTATGTTCATCAATTGAGTGTCGGAAATCGTTTGATTTTAGATACATCTTCTTTGCGTCATTTAGAGATTACTCATAACTTACGTGATGGTGGTCAAAAAGGTACATTACTTGATGTACTTGATCGTACATTGACACCAATGGGCGCACGTTTATTAAAACAATGGCTCGAAAGTCCATTGACGGATGTTAATCAAATTCAGCGTAGACAAGCAGCTGTAGCAGAACTGATTACACGTGGTGCAGAACGTTCCCATATCCGTAGCTTACTGGACTGCATTTATGATTTTGAGCGTATTGTAGGACGTGTAGAAACTGGATCTGTGTCCCCAAGGGACTTAACAGCACTTCGTGAATCATTAGCTGTTTTGCCAGATATTAAAAATGTATTAAGCACATGTGCGAGCTTATCATTAACTTCTATCAATGATCGTATTCAAGATCATAAAGATATATATGACCTATTATGTCGTGCTATTGCTGAACAGCCTGCACTGACATTAAAAGAAGGTCGAGTTATTAAAGATGGTTTTAATCCGGATTTAGATGAACTACGTTCATTGGCTACGAATAGCGAACAATGGCTAGCCAAGATGGAAGCTGATATTAAAGAGGCTACCGGTTTATCTAAAATTAAAACTGGCTATAATAAGGTGTTTGGTTACTATTTCGAAGTATCTCATAGTAAATCTGAACAAGTACCGGATTATTTTATTCGAAAACAAACATTAGCCAATGCAGAGCGTTATATTACACCGGAATTAAAAGAGTTTGAAATCAAAATTCTCAGCGCTAAAGACAAGATAATCGCCTTAGAACATGAACTATATCAACAATTACGAAATGATATTAAACTCGTTATAAAAGATGTACAAGAGACAGCTCGTGCTCTTGCTGAGCTTGATGTATTAGCTTCCTTAGCACTTGTAGGCTATGAAGAGAATTATATTTGTCCTACCATTGTAATGAATGGACAAATTAATATTCGCGATGGTCGTCATCCTGTTATTGAAAAATTCTTAAAACGTGAGGTCTTTGTACCGAATGATATCGTTTTAAATCATGATGATGAGGAGTTCTTGCTCATTACAGGACCTAACATGGCGGGTAAATCAACGTATATGCGTCAAGCGGCAATTTTAATGATTATGGCTCAAATCGGCTCTTTCATTCCTGCTCGGGAGGCATCTATTTCACCTGTAGATCGTATCTTTACGCGCGTAGGTGCAAGTGATGATATTTCTACTGGTCAAAGTACGTTCATGGTAGAAATGAAAGAGGTAGCATATATATTAGAAAATGCCACACACAATAGCTTGATTATTCTCGACGAAATTGGTCGTGGTACGAGTACCTTTGATGGATTGAGTATCGCCCAAGCTGTAGTAGAGCATATTTGCAAGCATATTCATGGCAAAACATTATTTGCTACACATTACCATGAGTTAATCTGTTTAGAAGAAAGCTATAGTAAATTAAAAAATTATACTGTAGCAGTAAAAGAAAAAGGTAAGGATGTGGCCTTCTTGCGCCGTATTATTAGAGGTGGTGCAGACCGTAGCTATGGTATTCATGTAGCTAGATTGGCAGGCTTACCGAATTCTGTATTAAAAAGAGCAGAAGTAATTTTGGAATCCTTGGAAGATCAAAGTCATGATGCTAGTGATTTAAATAATCGTGTGATTGGCGGTCAACCTACTAATGTGGTTAAACCAACCACTAAACAAGTGAGTGATTCTCCACTAGGTAACTTATTTACTCATTCAGTAGTTGATAGCTTACTGGAAGTGGATGTAATGAGCATGACACCTATTGAAGCATTAAATAAATTATATGAACTACAAGAGGAGGCTCGTAAAGGAGGCGGGAAATAATGGCTACCATTCATGTATTGGATGAAACCACAATCAATAAGATAGCTGCTGGTGAAGTCGTTGAGCGCCCTGCATCAGTCATTAAAGAGCTCATTGAAAACTCTATCGATGCTTCTGCTACTAATATAGAGGTAGAAATTGGAGATGGTGGTGTGGCGTATATGCGCATTACCGATAATGGCATTGGTATGACTGAAGAGGATGCGCGGTTAGCAATCCTACGACATGCAACATCTAAAATTCAACATGTAGAGGATTTATTTGATATTGCATCCCTCGGCTTCCGTGGTGAAGCATTAGCTAGTATTGCCTCTGTATCTCATTTTTCCTTGACTACACGCAAAGCAGATTCTGATTTAGGGACTCGTATTACCGTAGACGGTGGTACTTTTACCGATTGTATTCCTTACGGTGCTGCACCTGGTACGACAATTGAAATTAGAGATCTGTTCTATAATACGCCAGCTCGTCGTAAATTCTTGAAAACAGAACGTACAGAATCGTCTAAGATTCAAGATATTGTGGGGAAATTAGCCCTTAGTAATCCACACATTTCCTTTAAGCTCATCGTAGATGATCGGGTAGCTATCATTACACCTGGTAATGGTAACATCGGAGATACGGTAGCTGCACTATATGGCTATAAAACTAAGGATGATATTTTTTCTGTTGCTTATGAAAGTGACTCTATCTATATCGATGGTGTAGTGAGTAAACCTACACTTCTTAAAAGTACGAGAATATGGCAGACTATTATCGTTAATAACCGCGTTATTTCTGATAAAACTATAATGAAGGCTATCGATAATGCATACCATGCACTATTGCCTAAAAATGGTCATCCTTTAGTAGTTCTAAATATTACTGTTCCTGCTGAGATGGTTGATATTAATGTGCATCCTCGCAAGAGTGAAGTAAAATTCTCTGATGATAAGATTATATTTAAAGCCGTTTATCATGGTATTTTAAATGCTTTAAATAATCCTCTCCATGAGCGATATGAACGCGAATCATCTTCTTATATAAATGGTACAGTCACTAATGGAGTTGACTTCAATAGTAACAATAGGGATAGTAATAGTAATTCATCTTCCGCTGGCAATAGTACGTATGATTCGTATAGAGCACCTTCTGTGGTACAAGATGAGATGCAGTCTGCTGAACATATAGCAACAGCGGTTGATTTTGATAAGGTCTTTGGTGGACGACGTACAAAAGGGTACGAAGTCATGCGTAGTGAAACTACGCAGTTTGTAGAGAACCTTAAAACTAAAGGGTACACACCACCTGCGCCTAAGGCGACGTATGAACAGTCTTCCTTTACAGATGAAAGTTTTGATGCTGTACCTACAGAATATACTAGTTATACAAAAGAGGACGTCGAGAGATTTAAGTCCTTATCTCAAGATATTCGGAAAGATAATACAGAAGAACGTACGATTCAAAACTCTGGATTCTTACCAATGGGACAAGTTGCGTCTTGTTATATTTTGGCTAAAAAGGGTGATGATCTCTACATTATAGATCAACATGCGGCCCATGAACGTGTGCGTTATGATAAGCTTTGTAAGTCCTCTGAAGCAATTCCTATGCAATCTATACTAGTTCCTCAATATAGTGAGGCCACTGATGATGAAATGAATTTGGTAGAGGAAGAACGAGAAACATTACTTGATCTTGGCTTTGATGTAGAGTTAGGTGGTCCTACGAAAATAAAATTAGTAGGGGCGCCTGTAGATTTAGTAGAGTCAAAGGCTTTTGAAATTCTCCAATATGTATTTTCTTACTTACATGAACATCAACAGCCTACTAAGGCTCAGTCACGTCATGAAATGCTAGCGTATGCATCTTGTAGAGGGGCCATTAAGGCAGGTCATAATTTAAATATGTATCAAATGACTACCTTAATTGAGGATCTCTTTAGTACTGAGAAACCGTACGTATGTCCTCATGGCCGTCCAACGATAATCAAGTTTACACCTGATGAATTAGGTAAATTATTCTTACGGTCTTAATATGAATATACTAACCACATCTCAAAAATCTAATGAGGTCATTCAGGAGGAAGCCAAAGCATTGGCTTCCTCTATGCATATGACCTATATAAAACGAGGAAAATCATCTATACCGGCATTATTTAGAGAATATCAATGTGAATATATTGCGGTTCTTTCAGGCTCTGGATTAACTATCCACTTTCCTGAAAACAAAAAACATAGCTTTCATCTTTCCATGGCACAACTACGTATATTACGTATAGAACGTGGTGAAGGAGATCATCTAGTTAATGCTGTTCAAACTATTCTGGATAAAAAAGGCATACTTGATGGACAGCAGTTTACATTTCTCGACTCTACTATAGGCCTAGCTAGTGATAGCATTATTGTTAGTTATGCTTTTCCTAATGTAGAGATACAAGGATTAGAAGGTTCGTTTCCTATATGGCTTGCTACTTCCTATGGATTGGCTCATTATATTCATAGTGAGGATAGTGTAACAAATGCGTTACGACGTATTCAGGTACAACATGCGACCTATGAAAACTATTTACCTAACCTATCAGATAATAGTGTAGATATTATTTATTTTGATCCCATGTTTGAAGTGCCTGTAGAGGGAAGTCCACAATTTAAGCCGCTTCGTGGTCATACTGTAGAAAGTCATATTGATGATATAATTATGTCGCAAGCTATGCGCATTGCTAGATATGGTGTTATTATAAAAGAACGACCCTTTAGTTCGGTCTTTCAAAAGTATCCACCTCATCAATGGGTGGGGGGAAAGTATAGCCGCATAGGCTATGGTGTATATATGAAGGAGTTATTGTGAATCCCTTAATTACCATCGTTGGACCTACGGCGGTAGGCAAAACTGATCTTACCTTGGAATTAGCTGAACAACTTAATGCTGAGGTTATTTCTGGTGATGCTTACCAAGTATATAAACAACTCAATATTGGTACCGCTAAACCATCGATGGATGAACTTAATCGGGTGAAACATCATCTCATCGATATACTAGAACCAAATGATTCATATTCGGTATCTATATTCCAAGACCAGGCAAAAGAGATTATCGCTAAATTAAAAGATCGAAATACTCTTCCTATTTTATCTGGTGGCACAGGACTGTATGTTCAATCATTACTAGAAAACTATAACTTTAATGATGTTAAGCCTGATGAAAAATTACGAGCAGAACTTGATGAGCTTTATAATACAAAAGGTATTGAAGGTTTACGAGACTATGCTTTCACATTAGGCAAAGAACATAATATAGAGATACAATATAATGACAAACATCGTTTGTATCGGGCTATTGAGGTATTGCATCATGGTGATGTAGATTCATTACGTAATCAAACAAAAGATGGTGTATCTTATAAAGGACCTGTTATAGGTCTTATGAGAGACCGTGATAAGTTATATGAACGCATTAATTTACGCGTTGATATGATGTTTGATATAGGTTTGATTGAAGAAGTAGAGCAACTTCTTAAATCTGGAGTAAATCCAGATTGCCAAGCTTTTAAGGGGATTGGTTATAAAGAGGTTGTAGACTATATAAATGGCACTATTAACCTTGATGAATGTAGAGATTTGATCAAGAAAAATACTCGTCACTTCGCAAAGCGACAAATCACTTGGTATAAGCGCATGCCATATATTGAATGGATACATATTGATAGCAATACATCTAAAGATTTTATATTTAATAAAGCTATGGATTTAATCCGTAGAGAAGGATTAGTATGACATTAGAAGAAATACGTAGTAAAGCCCTTGAGATGGCTGAATCAGAATTTAAAAAATTTGAACCTATTGCATTGGCCAATACTAAAAAGGTATTGGAAGCCTTTAAAGAATGCCAAGTATCTGATTATCATTTTACTGGTACAACTGGTTATGGTTATAACGATGTAGGGCGTGAAAAATTAGACGAAGTATTTGCCTATGTATTTAAAGGTGAAAAGGCTATCGTTCGACCTCACTTCGTATCTGGTACACATGCATTAGCAACTACATTAATTTCTTTAATGGGAAATGGGGCTAAAGGTAAAGAATTTATCTATGCAGTAGGGGCTCCTTACGATACAATGCAATCCGTTATTGGTGCTGCTCGTGAAGTACGTAGTTCTTTAGTAGAAAAAGGGTTTACCTATACTGAGGTGCCTTTAAAAGATAATACCTATGATGTGGAGGCCATTGCTAACGCTGTGAATGATAATACGCGAGTAGTAGTCATTCAACGTTCTCGCGGCTATAGTACGCGTGAACCATTATCTATTGCCGATATTAAGATCATTGTAGATGCCGTAAAAGCTAAAAATCCTAACACCATTTGTTTTGTAGATAATTGCTATGGCGAATTTACAGAGTTACAAGAACCATTAGAAGCTGGTGCCGATATTATGGCGGGCTCTCTCATTAAGAATGCAGGGGGCGGTTTAGCGCCAACAGGTGGCTATATCGTAGGTCGTGAAGACTTAGTTGAAGATGCAGCGTACCAACTCACTGCTCCAGGACTTGGTGATCATATGGGTTCTTATGCGCCTGGTTACCGCTTATTCTTCCAAGGCTTATTTATGGCTCCTCACGTAGTATTACAAGCTCTTAAAGGGGCTGTATATACAGCTGCAGTAGGTGAACTGTTAGGATATGATGTATTCCCAAAAGTAAATGCTGATCGCTACGATTTAATCCAAGCTATCAATCTAAAGAATGGGGAAGAAATGGAGCACTTCTGCGTAGGTATGCAAGCATATTCTCCTGTAGATGCTCACGTACATCCAATCCCTGGCGATATGCCTGGGTACGAAGATAAAATTATCATGGCAGGTGGTACCTTTGTACAAGGTTCATCTATTGAATTAAGTGCAGATGGTCCTGTTCGTCCTCCATATACGATTTTTATGCAAGGTGGCCTAGTATTTGAGCATTCTATGCTCGGTATTCTAGGAGCCGCTGAAGAGCTTTTAAAACATAGATAATTATTTGAATCCCTTTTGTTATAAGAAAGGGATTCTTTTTATTTCAAATCTTTTCAATATACCTAATTCTAGGCTATAATATAAGTTGCTATAATTTCATAGCAATACTACTCGGACTTTTACACCGAACTAGTGTTTTACACGTCAGGCTTTCACCCTGATTAGTTTTATGATCAAGCGATCATTAAAAGGAGAAAGTATGGAAAAAGTTATCGCTGTAGCTATGAGTGGCGGCGTAGATAGTTCTTTAACTGCTGCAATGCTACTAAAACAAGGCTATAAAGTATTTGGTATTACCCTATGGCTATGGGTGAGTGGTACGCCTTATGATTCAGTGCCTCTCGCTGTTACAGATGCTAAGAAGATGTGTGATTTTCTTGGTATTGAGCATCATGTTATCGATGCTCGTGATGTATTCTACGAAAACGTAGTAGATTACTTCGTAAAAGAATATGCCTATGGTCGTACACCAAATCCTTGTGTATTCTGTAATAAAAATATCAAATTTGATTTGATGCTTAACCGTGCTCTTGAACTTGGTGCCACACATATGGTTACTGGCCATTATGCACAGGTTAATTATAATGAAGAAACAGGTTTATATGAATTACATAAAGGCGTTGATCCTACCAAAGACCAAAGTTATGTTATGTACAATATGAACCAACGCATTTTGAGTCACCTCATGTTCCCACTAGGTGGCCAATGTAAGACTGAAACACGTAAATTAGCTGCTGAATATGATTTGCCAGTAGCTAAAAAACCAGATAGTGTAGATATTTGTTTCTTGCCTCATGGGAATTATCAGAAGCTTGTAGTAGAAGAAATGAAAGATAAACCAAAGTCTGGTAATATCGTTACTGAAGATGGTGAGGTATTAGGTAAGCATAATGGCTTATTTAACTACACCATTGGTCAACGTAAAGGCCTTGGCATTGCATATAAGCACCCATTATACGTTATCGGTTTTAATGGTGAACGCAATGAGGTCATCGTAGGTCCTAATGATCGACTTTTTACGAATCGTATGATTTGCAAGTTCTATAATTTCTTGGATGATACAATTCATAAAGAATTAAAGGCGGAAGGTAAAATTCGCTATGCAGCAAATCCTTCACCTTGTACTGCACGTATCTTAGATGATGATACGATGGAAGTTATCTTCGAAGAACCACAACGGGCTATTACACCAGGTCAGTCCGTAGCCTTTTATAATGGCACTCAACTATTAGGAGGTGCTGTTATCGATCGCGTATGTTAGAAAGGAGAATACAAGTTCCTTGAACTTGTTTACATAGTATGTCAACGAAAAAGATTAGAAACTTCTGTATTATAGCTCATATTGACCATGGTAAATCTACCATCGCCGATAGATTAATTGAATATACTGGCACATTACAAAAGCGTGAAATGGAAGCTCAAGTTTTGGACTCCATGGATCTTGAACGAGAACGTGGTATTACCATTAAAGCTCAATCTGTTCGTATTTTGTATAAAGCACAAGATGGTGAAGAGTATATCTTGAATCTCATCGATACTCCGGGCCATGTGGATTTCAGCTATGAAGTATCTCGTTCTCTTGCGGCTTGTGAAGGTGCATTACTTGTAGTAGATGCTGCACAAGGTGTAGAAGCGCAAACGTTGGCAAATGTGTATCTCGCTTTAGAACATGATCTTGAAATCATTCCTGTTATTAACAAAATTGATTTGCCTTCTGCAGATCCTGATCGAGTTAAACATGAAATTGAAGATATCATTGGCTTAGATGCATCAGAAGCAGTGTTATGTTCCGCTAAATCAGGCATCGGTATCCCTGATATTTTGGAAGCTATTGTAAATAAAGTACCTGCGCCACCAGATAAATCTGATCAACCTACGAGAGCTTTGATTTTTGATAGCCGCTTTGACTCCTATAAAGGTGCTATTGCGTATGTTCGTGTAAAAGAAGGCACTATCAAGGCAAAAGATACAATTCGTATGATGCATGATAAAAAGGATTTTGATGTTACAGAACTTGGTATCTTTACACCAAATCTCGTACCAGTACAAGAATTACCTTGTGGTTCGGTAGGTTGTATTGCAGCGAGCATCAAAAATGTAAAAGATTGTCACGTAGGTGATACGGTAACATTAGCTAATAATCCTGCACCAGAACCATTGCCAGGTTATCGCAAGGCTGTATCTATGGTATATTGTGGTCTCTATCCGACAGAGTCTAAAGATTATGAAAACCTTCGTGATGCATTAGAAAAATTACAGCTTAATGATGCTGCCTTGGAATATGAAGCTGAAACATCCTTGGCATTGGGTTTTGGTTTCCGTTGTGGCTTCCTCGGTTTGTTACATATGGACGTTATTCAAGAACGGTTAGAGCGAGAATATAATTTAACGCTCATTACGACCGCTCCATCTGTAAACTACAAGGTATATAAAACAAATGGAGAAATGCTAGAAGTAGATAATCCGGCTAAATTGCCACCTCCTACAGAAATCGACTACATTGAAGAGCCTTATGTAAAAGCTACTACAATTGTTCCTAAAGATTTCGTAGGTACTATTATGGAATTATCTCAAGATAAACGTGGTGAATATCAATCCATGGAATATTTGGATGAATCACGTGTATCTGTTGTGTATCACTTGCCTTTGAGTGAAATTATTTACGACTACTTTGATAAATTGAAATCTGCTACCAAGGGTTATGCATCTCTTGACTATGAGTTAATTGGGTATAAACAATCTCCAATGGTTAAGATGGATATTCTGCTAAATGGTGATCCTGTGGATGCATTGTCTATTATCGTACATAAGGACCGTGCTGCAACACGTGGTCGTGCGTTAGCTGAAAAATTAAAAGAATTGATTCCTCGTCAAATGTTTGAAATTCCTATTCAAGCAGCGGTGGGCACAAAAATTGTGGCTCGTGAGACTGTAAAAGCGTGGCGAAAAGACGTTTTGGCTAAGTGTTACGGCGGTGACATTTCTCGTAAGCGTAAACTCTTAGAAAAACAAAAAGCCGGTAAGAAACGTATGAAGTCTGTGGGCTCTGTAGAGATTCCACAAGAAGCATTTATGGCTATTCTCAAGGTTGAGGACTAATATAATGAAAACAGATTCTAATACTTTGAATCTGTCTACACTTGGGGATATGGGCTTGTATGTCCATATCCCTTTTTGTAAACAGAAATGTATGTATTGTGATTTTCCAGCCTATCAAAATTTACAAGATTATTACGAAACCTATGTCTATGCATTAGTACAAGAAATAGATTTGTGGGTGTCAGAACACCCGGAGTCTAAATCTAAACCTATTGATACTATTTACTTTGGTGGTGGTACACCTACTGAATTATCAATTCAACAGTTACAGATGATTGTAGATAAAATAAAAAGAACTTTTACTATTACTGACGATTGTCATATGACTATAGAGTCTAATCCTGGTGAAGTAGATCTACAGTATCTCACTAAGTTAGTTAAACTAGGTTTTAATCGCATTAGTTTTGGTGTTCAAACCTTTGATGATAAGACGCTTACCATGCTGCATCGCAGTCATAATGGGGAAAAGGCCAAACAAGCTGTTCATGAGGCTAAAGAGGCAGGCTTTACCGATATCAATATTGATTTGATTTATGGTTTGCCACGACAAACATTAGAGGATATTCAACATAATTTACATATCCTGAAAGACTTACCAATTAATCATATTTCTACGTATGGCTTACAAGTCGAGGTAGGTACATATTTATATCATTTAGTTCAAAAGAATCTTATTTCTATTCCTAGTGAAAGCATTGATGAAGCGATGTATGACACAATGATGGAAGGCTTAAAAGAGTTAGGTTTTGAACGATATGAAATTTCTAATTTTGCTAAAGATGGTTCTTATAGTCGTCATAATTTAAAATATTGGCACTATGTAGACTATTTAGGCTTTGGTGCTGGAGCTCATTCCTTCTATGATGGTATACGCCGTAGCAACAACCGAAATGTGATGCCTTATATACAAGCGGTTGATCGATACACTATGCCTACTATCGATACGGAGACGATTACTGTAGGGCGAGCGCAAGAGGACTTTTGCTTCTTAGCGCTTCGCACTAAGTGGGGCCTTGATGAGCAAAAATTTGAGGATAGATTTGATGTATCTGTTCATAATTTATTTGGTAATATATTAGAAGATTTGGTTACTAAAGGCTTATTAGAGTATCAAAATGGTAGTTATCATTTAAGTTCTGAAGGGGCTAAGCATGGTAACTATGTATTTAGTCAATTTATTCGAGAGTAATTTCTCACAGTTTCTCAAAATCTAATATGTTAGTATAAATAGGATGATGATGAATAAGCATGCTAGATTTGAGGAGGAACGATGAAGACATCTGTTATTTTACATGGTTTACATAACGAATTTACTTTAGATCAAATGAAGGCATGCATAGAATTAGCTGAAAAATATGGTGGATCTTTCCGCCATGTTGTAACAGGTATACAAATTACAGGTATTGAAAAAGACGATAAGGAACAACTTATCTCTGAATTACCAGAAGGCGTAACTACAGTTGTTCATAGAGGTGTTAATTCCTTAATTGCTTGCGTAGGTAAAGGATACTGTAAAAATGGCCAAATGGAAACTAAAGAATTGGCTGATTATGTAGAGAGAAAACATTACGGCCGTAAAACATCTCACAAGTGCAAAATTGGAATTAGTGGCTGTGGTCGTAACTGCCCGGATGCAATGGTAAAAGATATTGCTTTTATTGGTACATCCCAAGGTTTCATGTTGGCTGTTGGTGGCAATACAGGAATGCGACCAGAGGCTGGTAAAATATTGGCTAGAAAGCTTACTGTTGAGCAATCCAAAAAAGCTGTAGATATCTTAGTAGATTGGTATGCAGAACATGGCGAGCCCCGTGAGCGTATGGGAAAATTATTAGAACGCCTAGGTAATCCCTTAGAAGGTGTAGAACTATAAGTTGCTATATTTTAAGTACTAATGGTTTTATAGTTCTTAATCTGTACATTTATCTAGAGAGTGATTAGTTTTTCTCCAAATTTTAGTAACAATTAAATTATGACATATATAAACACTTATACTATTTTATGGTTTTAATAATAAAAATTTTATTAGACCATCATATTCTACTATTTAGATTTTAGGATATGACATAAATGTAGATAGTATAAGTGTTTTCTTATTATTAAACTTTGATTTTTTGACTAATTAATTTAAAATATTCAATTGTCTTTTTGACTAAATAGATATTATTTGACTTTTTAAGGATTTTTTTGCTTGACAATTTTTTCCAATGTGATAATATTATACATGCGATTAGCACTCAAAGTTTATGAGTGCTAACAAGAGGTGTCATTATGGATGAAAGAAAACAGCGCATCTTGCGAGCCATAATTGAAGACTACGTTAAATCTGCTGAACCAGTAGGTTCCAGGACGATTGCAAAGAATTATAATCTTGGTATTAGTCCTGCAACAGTAAGAAATGAAATGTCCGATTTAGAGGAGTTAGGCTATTTGGAGCAACCTCATACATCGGCTGGACGTATTCCTTCAGCTAAAGGCTATCGCTTATATGTTGATTCTATGTTGAGTCAACAACCTGTTCCATTACAGGATGCTGAGAAAATTGAAATGTTATGGAAACATTCTAATGGATCTACCAGTGAGCTCTTCTTAAATATGGCTAAATTATTATCACAAGTGAGCCATAGTATGAGTCTGTTCTTAGCTCCAGCCCATGATAGAGCATTAATTAAATACATTCATGTATTACCGCTAGATTCACATCAAGCTGTCATGGTTGTTATTACTGAGACTGGTGCTCTTGATAATGAATTAATGTACTTTACTGAAGGGGTTTCGCCTGATGTATTACAAAGTTTAGCTATGCAATTTAGCAATGCTTTACAGAATATAGGTATTGGTCATGTAACGGCTGAAGCGTTAGGAACACTATTGATTCATATGGAAGGTCCACAAGGGATTTTGATGATCCTTTCAGAAACATTATTACGAGCAATTAATAAACGTAAGTTGTTCTATTCTGTAGGTACCACAGAGTTGTTAAATCAACCAGAGTTTAAGTCTGTTGAAAAGGTACAACCCTTACTTTCATTAGTGGAAGAACAAAATCAATTGGGGCAACTATTAAAGGATGATTCACCTACACCTGTAAAGGTAAAGATTGGCAATGAAAATGATACCGAAGCACTTCAATCGATGAGTGTAGTACAAGCTGATTTTACAAATCAAGATCAACCTATCGGTACTCTTGCTATTCTAGGACCGACACGAATGGAATATGGTCGTATCATTGGCATGTTGTCTCATATGAAACATATAATGGAATCTATGGTAAAAGAACAAAAATAGAAAGGGCATATAATGGCTGAAGAACAAGACATTAAACAAGAAACAGTTGACGAAACAGTGGAAACTACAAATGTAGAGACGCCAGCTGTTGAGGAAGCCGAAGAAGTTGTGGCGGACGCAGCTCAAGTATTAGAGGAGCTCAAAGCAGACTTTGATAATCGCTATAAGCGTTTACAAGCGGACTTCGACAACTTCAAACGTCGTACTAATCAAGAAAAAGAGCAACTTGCAGGATATGTTAAAGGGGATGTACTTACAGATCTACTTCCGGTATTAGATAACTTTGAACGAGCTGTTCAAAGCCCAGTGGAAGGTGATGCAAAGGTATTCCTTGATGGATTTATCATGATCCATCAAAACTTGATGGCTATGTTATCTAAACATGGTTTAGCCGTTATCGATGCGGTAGGTAAACCATTTGATCCAAATTTCCATCAAGCGATTATGCGAGTGCCGTCAGATGAATATGAATCTGATACGGTATGTGAAGTATTGCAAACTGGCTATACTGTTGATGGTCGTTGTATTCGTCCAGCAATGGTAAAAGTTGTTGAATAGATTATAAAGGTTTTAGGAGGCATATATTATGGCAAAGGTAATTGGTATTGATTTAGGTACTACAAACTCTTGTGTTGCGGTTATGGAAGGCGGCGAACCTACGGTTATTACTAACCAAGAAGGCGCTCGTACTACTCCTTCCGTTGTTGGTTTTGCCAAAAATGGCGAACGTTTAGTAGGTCAATTGGCTAAACGTCAAGCTGTATCTAACCCAGAAAACACAATCATTTCTATTAAACGTCACATGGGTACAGACTATAAAGTAACTGTAGAAGGTAAATCTTATACTCCTCAAGAAATTTCTGCAATGATTCTTCAAAAAATCAAAGCTGATGCAGAAGCATATTTGGGCGAACCTGTTAAACAAGCAGTTATCACAGTTCCTGCTTACTTTACAGATGCTCAACGTCAAGCTACTAAAGACGCTGGTGCTATTGCAGGCCTTGAAGTACTTCGTATCATCAACGAACCTACAGCAGCAGCTCTTGCATATGGCGTAGATAAAGATGAAGATGGTAAAGTTCTTGTATTTGACCTTGGTGGTGGTACATTCGACGTATCCATTCTTGAACTTGGCGATGGCGTTTTTGAAGTATTAGCAACATCTGGTAACAACCATCTTGGTGGTGATGACTTCGACCAACGCATTATGAACTACCTTATCGAAGAGTTCAAAAAAGAAACAGGTATCGATTTATCCAATGATAAATTAGCTGATCAACGATTAAAAGAAGCTGCTGAAAAAGCAAAAATTGAATTGTCTGGCGTAGCAAGTACAAATATCAATTTGCCATTCATCACAGCTGATGCTACTGGTCCTAAACACTTGGATGTAACATTGACTCGTGCTAAATTCGAAGAATTAACTGCTGATTTGGTACAAGCTACTATCGAACCTACTCGTAAAGCTATGAACGATGCTGGTTTATCTGCATCCGATATCGATAAAGTATTGTTAGTTGGTGGTTCTAGCCGTATTCCAGCTGTACAAGAAGCTATTAAAAAAGTATTGGGTAAAGAACCAACTAAAAACGTTAACCCTGATGAATGTGTAGCTATTGGTGCTGCTATTCAAGGTGGTGTATTAGTAGGTGAAGTAAAAGACGTATTGTTACTTGATGTAACTCCATTGTCTCTTGGTATTGAAACAATGGGTGGTGTATTCACACGTATTATCGATCGTAACACTACAATTCCTACATCTAAATCTCAAGTATTCTCCACTGCTGCAGATAATCAACCATCTGTAGATATCCATGTATTGCAAGGTGAACGTGAATTCGCAGCAGATAACAAAACTTTGGGTCGATTCAACTTAGATGGTATCCCAGCAGCTCCTCGTGGGGTTCCTCAAATCGAAGTAACATTCGACATCGATGCTAACGGTATCGTACATGTAAAAGCAAAAGACTTGGGTACTCAAAAAGAACAAAAAATTACAATCACTTCTTCTAGCGGATTAAAAGAAGACGAAATCGATCGCATGGTTAAAGAAGCTGAAGCACATGCAGCAGAAGATAAAGCTAGAAAAGAAGAATTAGATGTTAAAAACAATGCAGACTCCTTGGTATACCAAGCTGAAAAAGCTTTGAAAGAACTTGATGGTAAAGGCGACACAGCTTTGTTGAAAGAAGTTGAAGAAGCAAAAGATAAATTGAAAAAATCTATCGAAGCAGGCAACATCGAAGATATCAAAAAAGACAGTGAAGCTTTGGAACAACCATTACATAAATTAGCTGAGCAAATGTATGCAGCAGCACAACAAGCTCAACAAGCAGCTGGTGGTGCAGAGCAAGGTCAACAACAAACAAAATCTGATGACAATGTAGTTGATGCTGATTACACAGTAGTGGATGACGATAAGAAATAAGAAGGGTTGGTAACTAATGGCACGTGATTATTATGACATCTTAGGGGTCAGTAAAAATGCCTCTCAAGATGAAATCAAAAAGGCCTTCCGTAAAAAGGCACGCCAATACCATCCAGATGTAAATAAAGATAATCCAAAGGAAGCGGAAGCAAAATTTAAAGAAGCAAACGAAGCTTACGAAGTATTGTCTGATGAAACTAAAAAAGCTCAATATGACCAATTCGGCCACGACGCCTTCAAACAAGGAGGCGGCGCTGGCGCTGGTGGTTTCCAAGGTGGCTTTGGCGGTTTTGGTGGTCAAGCTGGGGGCTTTGGTGATATCTTTGGCGATATTTTTGGTGGCATGTTTGGCGGTGGTCGCCAACAACAAGGTCCTCAAAAAGGTAATGACTTGCGCGAAGATATCGATATTTCCTTTGAAGATGCAGCCTTTGGTAAATCTATGGAAATAGAAGTGCATCGTCATGAAGAATGTGATCACTGTCATGGTACTGGTGGTGAACCAGGATCTCGTGTCGATACTTGTCCAAACTGTCATGGTTCTGGTCAAGAAGCGGTTATTCAAAATACTCCATTTGGACGTATGCAATCCGTTCGCACTTGTTCTCGCTGTCATGGTACTGGTAAAAGCATTGAAAAACCTTGTTCTAAATGCCGTGGTACAGGTGAAATGCTTGCAAAACGCAAGATTTCTATTAAAATTCCAGCAGGTGTAGATAGTGGTTCTCGCTTACGCGTTGCTAATGAAGGTGAACCAGGTATTTTGGGCGGTCCTAAGGGTGACCTTTACGTATATATCTTTGTTCGTCCTCATAAGGAATTTGAACGAAATGGTAATGACGTTATTAGCCGTGTGAATATTAGCTTTGCTCAAGCTGCATTAGGTGCGACTATACAAGTTAACACCTTAGATGGTAAAGTAGAGTTAAAGATTCCGGAAGGTACTCAAACGGGAACGGCATTCCGCGTAAAGGGCAAAGGTATTCCATATTTGCGTAACCCTAAGCAACGTGGGGACCAACATATTGTGGTAACTGTTCAAACGCCTAAGAAGTTGACAGATACTCAACGTGAGTTATTATTACGCTTTGCAAACGAAAGTAACGAAGATGTAAATAACTTACAAGTGAGCAAAAGTCTCTTTGAAAAAATTAAGGACGTTTTGACTAAATGAACAGCTCATGTGAAGGAATGGTTTGTTCCGTCACATTCCCTATAAAGGAGCATATATGCAGTGGATAGAAGTATCCATTGTCTGTGAAAGAGTAGCCACCGATGAGGTGACTACTCTTTTTGACGATTATGCAGACAATGGAATTATAGAAGAAGATGTAGAAAATCAACCAAATTTAATTAAATTAACTATGTATGCAGATCCATCATTGGACTCTAATACAATTAAGTCAGACTTAGAAAAACGTCTTACAGAAGCAAATATTAGTGTCACATCTGTTGATACAAATATATTAGATGAATCTACATGGCTTAATTCTTGGCAGCAATATATTGAACCTACAGAAATTCTACCTAATTTAATTATTAAACCTGCTTGGCAAGAATATGATAACGTCGACAATAAAACAATTATAGAAATCGATTCCGATATTTCCTTTGGTACTGGTTCCCATGAAACGACTAGAACTTGTGCAGAGCTTTTAAAAGTTTATAGTGAATCTATGAATCTTGATACGGTTACATGTTTAGATATCGGTACTGGCACTGGTATTCTTTTATTGGTAGCAGCTCATTTAGGTATTAAACATTTGGTTGGTATTGATATAGAAGAGTATGCAGCGAGTCAAGCTCGTATTAACTGTGAGAATAATCATGTATCTGCAGAGATTATTTGTGGTAATTTGGATAGTGATTTCAATGGTACGGCCCAATTAATTTTAGCTAACTTAACAGTGGATCCACTTAAAATACTATTACCTCAAATTGGTAATAAACTTGATGATAATGGTATCTTAATTATTAGTGGTATTATTGATGATCGGTATGATGAAATCTTGCCGTATATCACTGAATATTGGCATATTATAGAGGAACGCGTGGCGGGCCCTTGGCATACCTTTGCGTTAGAAAAGCTATGAAGAAAATATTTATCCCTACACCATTAGATGAAAGAATAGAATTACCGAAAGATGTGACACATCATGTGTTACATGTATTTCGTCATAATATGGAAAAACCCATTACTGTAACGGGCAGTGATAATCGTTGTGGTATCTATCAGATTACCGATGAAGTTGATGGTATAGCACAAGCTAAACTTATAGAATATGTAGCGACTGATGTATCGTCGTATCGAACTATTCTAGTTCAATCCTTATTGAAAGGTGAAAAGTTAGAATGGGTATTACAAAAGGCGACGGAGTTAAATGTAGATACCATTTATCTTGTATCTACTGCTAACTGTGTAGCTAAATATGATGAAAAAAAATTACAATCAAAAGTCAGTCGTTGGGAAAAAATTATGCTAGAAGCAGCCCAACAATGTGGCCGCAATCAACTGCCCACACTTGTGGTAGGTGAAACGCTTTCACAAGTCCTTAAAATCGAGTCTGATGCATTAAAATTAGTGGCCTATGAAAATGAAGATGGACATACTATTAAGACTGCACTTCAATCAATACACACTAATCAAACTATAACTGATATTCTAATCTGTATTGGTCCTGAAGGGGGCTATCAAGAGAAGGAAATCAATGCTATTATAGAGAGTGGTGGAAAATCAGTTTCTCTTGGTAATACTATTTTACGAGCAGAAACTGCTGCCATTGGATCATTAGCAATGATTCAATATGAATTAGAACTATAAATTAAATAAGAATAGAGAGGTGCAATGAAAACCGTTGCTTTTACAACCTTGGGCTGTCGTGTCAATCAGTATGACACAGATGCTATGAAAGGTTTATTTTTACAAAATAATTACGAAGCAGTAGACTTTGATGAAAAAGCTGATATATATGTAATTAATACATGTTCTGTAACGAATATGGGGGAAAAGAAATCCCGTCAATTGATTCGGAAAGCAAAACGCCAAAATGAAGATGCTTATGTAATCGTTACTGGTTGTTATGCTCAGCTTGATCCAGATGCGATTGCTGCTATTGATGGTGTTAACCTTGTTATAGGTACAAATAATCGCTCTAAAATTGTGGAATTAGTAGAACAATTAGAATCTACAGAACGTCAAATTAATGCTGTGCGCGATATCATGAACGAATCCAATTTTGAGGAAATGCCATTATATGGTAATGAATCTGATAAGGCTCGTGCTTTCATGAAAATTCAAGAAGGTTGTAATAACTATTGCGCCTTTTGTATCATTCCTTATACTCGAGGAAAATTGAAATCTCGTAAAGTGGATGATATTGTACAAGAAGCAAAACGTTTAGTAGAACATGGATTTCATGAAATCGTATTAACAGGTATACATTTGGGGAATTATGGTGTAGAATTGCCAGGTCGCCCTACATTAGCCGATGTAGTAAAAGCTTTATTAGAGATTCCTAATTTATATCGTATTCGTTTCGGGTCTATTGAGTCTGTAGAGGTTTCTGATGAGTTAGTAGAATTAATGGCTACTAATAAACGTGTTTGTCCACATTTACATTTACCACTACAAGCTGGTTCTGATCATGTATTACAATTGATGAAACGCCACTATACATTACAAGAATATAAAGACTTGATTGCAAATTTACGTTCTCGTATTAAAGATTTATCTATTACGACTGATATCATTGCAGGATTCCCACAAGAAACAGATGAAGATTTTGAAGAAACATTGAATACAGTACGTGAAATTGGATTTACCCATATTCATGCCTTCCCATACTCTATTCGTGAGGGCACACCTGCAGCTATTATGTCTGATCAAGTACCTGAAGCCGTTAAAAAGACCCGTGTAGCACTTTTGAATGGTCTTAGCCAATCTGGTTATGAAGCATACGCAAAATCTCGCATTGGTAAGCCTGGTGAGATTCTCATCGAAAAGGAAGAGAATGGATATTATATGGGCTTAACAAATGAGTATGTAAATGGTAAAGTAAAGTCTGATGGATTACATAAGATTGGTGATCTAATCGGAGGTACTGTTGTAGGTTTAGAAAATAATTATTTAATTATTGAATAAGGAGTTATCGTATGAGTGACTGCATTTTCTGTAAAATTATCAATGGTGAAATTCCATCTAAAAAAGTATTAGAAAACGATAAATTTTATGCATTCCATGATATTGAACCAGTGAAAAAAGTACATGTTCTTATTGTGCCAAAAAATCACGTAGCTAACATTGCTCATCTTACTGATAAAAATGAAGACTATGTAGAAGGTTTATTGCCATTCGTGCGTGATGTTGCAAAAGAACTTGGTATTTCCAAAGATGGCTATCGTTTGATTTTTAATACTGGCGCAAAAGCAGGTCAAACTGTATTCCATATGCATGCACATCTTTTAGGTGGCGAAGAAATGGGCTGGCCAGAAGCTTAAAATTGAGTATAATGTATTCTTTTTATAATACTTATTAAAATTCCTATAAAATATACCGGAAAATATTGACAACATCTATACCTATACATATAATATTATATGTGCGTATGTAAATTATCAGCACTTCCCGAGATTATTTTTGGAGGGAGGGATATAGATGTCTGAAATCAAAGTCGGTAAAAACGAAACGCTTGAAAGTGCTCTTCGTCGATTCAAACGCTCCTGCCAAAAAGCGGGTGTTTTGTCTGAAGTAAGAAAACGCGAACACTACGAAAAACCAAGCGTAAAAAGAAAGAAAAAATCTGAAGCAGCAAGAAAACGCAAATTCAGAGCATAAGATGATTACCCTAATTCTGCCTTTTCATGGCTTCATGAAATCCAGAATTAGGGTTTCTTTATATATAAAATAGGAGGAACTATGAGCTTAAAAGATCAATTAAAAGAAGATATGAAAGCGGCTATGAAAGCGCGTGAAGAAGGTAAAACTGCTCTTTCTGTAATTCGCATGGTTAATAGTGCTATTAAAAATACAGAAATCAATGATAAAGTAGAACTTGATGATAATGGTATTCTTGGTATTTTGGCAAAAGAAATGAAAACTCGTCAAGACTCGTTAACTGAGTTTGAAAAAGCTGGCCGTGAAGATTTGATCTCTCATGTAAAAGAGGAAATGGCAGTTCTTCAAAAATATTTACCAGCTCAAATGAGTGAAGATGAAATTCGCACTGTTGTAAAAGAAGCTATTGCAGCCTGTGGCGATGCTGTAAACATGGGTAATGTTATGAAACATGTAATGCCAAAAACTAAAGGCCGTGCAGATGGTAAAGTAGTTAATAATATCGTTAAAGAATTACTTGGATAATCAATTATAAATATAGAAGTAAACATTTCATATAGTCAGTATTTTCGATACATCAAAATAGAACTCTTAACCCCATAGTTAAGAAAATAATGAAATTCTATAGAAAGTTATTGACATATATTTTTACTGTATGATATTATGAGTGCAACAAAATAATTGGTCAACGAAGACTCCACTTTAGATATATGGAATATATATCTATTTGTTGGAGTCTTTTTATTTTTAGGAGGAACCATTATGACAAATACTAAAGATTTATTGTATTACATTCCAGCAGGTCAATATGGTAAAGAAGGTGTTCTTGCACTATTAGAACAACATCCAGAAATTAAATTTGTATCTCTTGTAGGTATTGATTTAGCTGGTAATGATACAGATGAAAAAATTCCTATGGCAGCATTCTTTGATGATTATGAAGCATTCTTCGAAGGTCGTGCTGTTCAAACAGATGGTTCTTCTGTAGTACTTACAAATATTGCAACATTGAATAATGCACGTGTAGATATGTGGGGCGATCCAAGTGTAAACTGGTTTGTTGATTATAACTATGAAAATATCGATGAAGCAACAGGTTTACCAACTGGTACACTTCGTATTCCTGCATTCTTGATGCATAACTACCGTTATGTTGACTCTCGTTCTATCTTAAAAAATAGCTGTGATTATGTTCGTGCAGAACTATTATCCTTGATTAAAGAACATGGTCTACCTGGTATGCCTCATGTGAAAGCTGATGACGTTGTAGATATTATCTTTACATCTGCTACAGAATTGGAATTCTGGGTAAAAACTCCATCTAGAACTGTTACTAAAAAAGAATTGTCCGTATCTCAAAAATTACAAGAACAATACTGGCAACGTACTCATGGTACAGTTCGTACTGCCTTAGAACAAGCAGTTGAACGCTTAGACCAATACGGTATGGTTGCAGAAATGGGCCATAAAGAAGTAGGTGGCGTTAAAGCTAAACTTGATGAAGATGGTCATGAAGCAGTTGTTTTAGAACAATTAGAAATTGACTGGAAATTCTCTAATAACCCATTACAAACAGCAGATAATGAATTACAAGCTCGTATTATCGTTCGTGAAGTGTTCCGTGAAAATGGTCTTGATGTAACATTCAATGCAAAACCTATTATTGGCGTAGCTGGTTCTGGTGAACATACACACTTTGGTGTTATGGCTAAATTGAAATCTGGTAAACTTGTAAACTTGTTCAGCCCAGAAGATATGCGTAAAGAATCTGCTAGCTCCTTAGGTATTGGTGCTATCATGGGGTTATTGAAACACTATGAAGCAATCAATCCATTTATCAGTTCTACAACAGACTCCTTAAATCGTTTAAAACCTGGCTTCGAAGCTCCTGTATGTATCGTTACATCTTTAGGTACTGATCCTTCCGAACCAAGCCGTAACCGTACAATCCTTTGTGGTTTGATTCGTGATATCGACAACCCTATGGCTACACGTTATGAATTGCGTTCTCCAAACCCTTACACAAATACATATACTGCATTAGCATTGATCTTCATCTCTGCATTTGATGGAATGAAATATGCTATTACATCTGGTAAAACACAAGCACAATTAGAAGCAGAGCTTTCCAAAGAAGTGGGTGAATCTGCTGATTACCTTGCTACAAATCGTGCATATCGTACAGAAAAAGACGTATTCGATGATTTCACTCAAGAAGAACGTAATCAAATGTTTGGTGTTGCACCAGCCACTGTATGGGAAAATATTAAAGGTTACCATAACAATCCTGAATTAGTTGAAACATTAGCTCAAGGCAATGCATTCGCTAAAGACTTGATGGATTCCTTCATCGCATCTATCTTGAAACGTTGGAAACTTGTATTGGCTCACCGCTTAATTCCTGATAATCTTGATACAGTTCGTAAGATGGTAGCTATTCATACTGATAGCCGTAATAGTGTAGACGATAAACGTTTTGCAGAAGTTAATGACTTACGTTTCTATCTTGCTAAAGATAGCGATGATCGCAAATCTTTATTCACTCGTTTAATCGATGCACTTAATGCTGGTGAATATGACTTAGCATCTCAATTGCAAATTGAAATGAACGATAAAATGGAAGAATTAGAAGGTAAATATTCTAACTATGCAAAAAATATCTTCTAATATTGGTTGATTTTATTGCTCAAAAAGGGCTCCTACATTTGTAGGAGCCCTTTTATTCATATTAACTTTTTTATAATTTAGTTATTAAAGATATTACTCATTATGTCCAATGAACTTTTCTACTAAAACTAAGCTACATACGAGTACAAGAATTGCAACAGACCAAATCAAATTATCAAATGCTGATTCATGATCAATAATTAGAAGTCTTACAATTGCTGTAATACCAATATATAAAAAGAAATCAAGAGGGAAGTGGAAGTTATTTTTAAAGTATTTTACGATGAGTGCAATAAACTCAAAGTATAAGAAGAAGGTAATTAATTCTTCAATTAATAAAGAGTAAGTACTATAACCTTGGATATTTGCCCACGTAATAAATCCTAGACTAATTAATGTATTAATAAGAGCAATACAAAGTGCAATGCCTACGCCAACAAGAGCTATATTTTTTATAGTTAATAATAATTTAGAAATACGAATCCACATTTATAATTTACCTACAATAAAAATCTAAATACTATACCACATAAAAAAGACCGTACACCGTACGGTCTTTTTACGATTACACCACAGTATAATCAAGAGAATATCTAAGGATTAGATATCAGCTTTAATTGCTTCTAATGCAGCATCGAAGTTAACTGCTTGAGTTACTTCAGGAACGTATTCAACATAAGTCACTTTATTTTCTTTGTTGATTACTACTACGCCACGAGTTAAAAGACGAAGTTCTTCAATCAAGAAGCCATAATTTTCACCGAAGGAAGCATCTTTGTGGTCAGACAAAGTAATAACTTTATCTACGCCAGCAGCGCCACACCAACGTTTTTGAGCGAAAGGTAAGTCCATAGAGATTGTCAATACTACAACATCATCAGAAAGTGCTGTAGCATCTTGGTTGAACCAACGAGTTTGAGCGTCACAAACGCCTGTATCAAGGGAAGGAACAACGGAGATAACTTTTACTTTACCTTCGAAATCTTTTAATGTTTTAGCTTGTAAGTCGTTACTTAAAACTGTGAAGTCAGGAGCTTGTTGACCTACTTTAACTTCTGGGCCAACCAATGTGATAGGGCCACCTGCAAATGTTACTACACCAGTACGTTTTTCCATGTTGTATTCCTCCTAAGAGTTTTAATTCTAATTTATGTAAGGATACGTTTTGTATCTATGCATAGTATAACATTTACATTACCATAAGTAAACTAAAAAATTCGATATAGTGTTTTTAAGGGAATAAATAGTATATTATTAGCTTCATAATAAAGAAAATATCTTATAACTACATTATATACGTATAGGTGTATTAAGATATATGAAAAAAATGTGTATACTATAAGGAGTGTATTTAAATAATGATAATCCTGTAATATAGAAATTTAACTGAGAGGTCCTATGAAACCTATAGAGCTATTTATGCAGTTTTTCCGCCGAGAAGGCTGGGTGTATGCCATCGGATTAACTATGCTAATTGCTATTGATATAGCATTTTTATTTGTTCCACAATTCATTGGTAATGCCATCGATACACTAAGTCAAAATAAAGAGGGCTTAGTCAATTATATTATTTACTTTATTTTATTATTTATTATTATAACGATTCTAAAAGTTATTTCGCGACGTACCTTACTTGGTTCCATCCGTCGTATGGAGTACCTTTTTCGTGAAATTTTGTGTAGAAAAGCATTACAAATAAAAACAACATACTATGAGGCAAATGGACCTGGTAAAGTTATGGCGTTGATGACAAATGATGTTACATCTCTTCGTGTAGCGTTAGGTTTAGGTGTTATGATCGTGGTGGATATTATATTTTATTCCATTGTAGGATCTATTATTTTAATACAAAAAATAGATGGTCTATTAGCTTTTAAAATCATGACACCTGTATTCTTCATCATTGTTGCAATATTTGTGTTGGGCAGAAAATTACGTGCTAAACAGCGTAGTGCTCAAGCTACTTATAGTGATATGACAGAATTTGGGCAAGAATTATTCCAAGGTATAGATGTAATTAGAGCCTTTAATCGAGAACATATTATTTCTGACTCTTTTGAAAAAATAAATAAATTGAACTATAAGAAAAATATGGAGGTTGCCTTACTAGACTCTGTACTAACACCGTTAACGAGAATTGCTCCTTTTATTTGTATTAGTATCAGTATTTTTATATGTGGTCACCTAGCTGTAGATGGTCAAATGTCTATAGGTGAATTTGTAACTATCAACTCATTCATTATGCTAATCGTAGGACCTTTAATTGGCTTTGGTGGACTCATTTCGATTGTACAAAAAGGCTTGGCATCTTTAGATCGTATTACCGATTTCTTACGACTACCAATAGAGTCAATTAATGACTCAACTGAAGTATTACCACTTGAGGATATTAATATACGATATTTAGATTTTAATTATGAAAATTCTAAAGGTCATGCATTGTCTCAAGTATCTACAACTATTCGTAAAGGCTCTTTTATAGGCATTGTTGGTAAGCCTGGTTCTGGTAAAAGTACGCTTTTTAAATTACTCATTGGTTTGCAACAAAGCCCCGCTAAAGCTATTTATTTTGGGAACCAAGATATTTCAGATATACCTTTATCTAAGCTTCGAAATTCAATAGCTTATGTACCCACTCAATCTTACTTATTGAGTACTACTATTGAAGATAATATTAAATTTGGTAAAGATT
Source organism: Veillonella sp. T11011-6 (assembly GCF_002959755.1). Taxonomy (GTDB): domain Bacteria; phylum Bacillota; class Negativicutes; order Veillonellales; family Veillonellaceae; genus Veillonella. Next base: position 320,406 of record NZ_PPCW01000001.1, read on the forward strand.
TACCTATGCATGAATCTGTAGAGGCGGCTGCTAAAAAAGCCGACCTATATAGAGATTTAGGTAATCTATTAGATAATGACTTACATACTCTTGCAGAAGAAGGACATGACTTATCTGGTGGTCAAAAGCAACGTATTAATATGGCTCGAGGTTTTTATAAAAATGCACCATATTTATTATTAGATGATTGTTTCTCAGCTTTAGATGCAGTAACAGTAAATACTATTTTAGAGACATTACATATGGTAAATACACAAACTATATTATGTATTTCACAACGATTAGAGGTTATTGAAAAAGCTGATAAAATTATTGTCTTTGATGAAGGTCATATAGTTGAAGAGGGGACACATGAGGAATTATTAAATCTGAATGGTTTATATAAAACACTCTACGAAGCACAGAAAGGAGAGGCTCATTATGAAAAAGCGTAATTTAAAAAATGATTGGGCTTTGTTCTCCTATATAACTGCGTATATTAAGCCTTATTTGGGTATTTTATTGTTAGCTACCATTGCGCTAGCTAGCAATTTAGTACTTTTGCTTTTACGGCCTTATTTAACGAAACAAGTTATTGATCTCGGCTTTGCTACAAATGATATTAATGTTATCGAATATTATGCTGTAATATATGGATTTACTATTATTGGTAGTGTGTTATTTATATTTGTAGAAAATTATTTTTTGAAAAGCTTTGGACAAAAGATTATTTATAATATACGTGCCATTATATTTCAAAAGATACTTCATAAGTCCCATGATGAGTTTTATAAATTACCTATTGGTAATTGGGTAACTCGTATCACAAATGATGTAGAGTCATTGCGCACCTTATATACAGATGTATTACTAAATTTAGCAAGTAGCACTCTAATGATCATCGGCATTTTAGGCTTCATGTATGCTATTAATGTACCTTTAGCAATTATCATGACCATTTTATTGCCAATAATGGGCACAATCATTTGGGTATTCCAAAAGTTTTCTCGTAAAGCATTCCGTCAAGTTCGACGTTCTGTTGCGGCCTCTAATGCGAGCATTAAAGAGCTATTAAACTACATAGTCATTGTTAAATCTTATGGCGGTGAAAAAGAAATCGAGGAACGTTACAAGACGGTTAATAAAGGTTTCTTAGAGGCAGGCCTTTTTGAAGTGACTACGTTTTCCATTTTTAGACCTCTCGTAGATGGTTTATTCTTTGTAGCATTAATCGTTATTTTTACTACTACAAATGTAATAGATTCTGTGGCCGATGCTGGGACTGTCTTTGCCTTCATCCAATATATGGATCGATTCTTTCAACCATTAAAGGACATTGCAGACAAATATAATTCCCTGCAAAGTGCATTAGCTGGTGCAGAACGGTTAGTTCCATTATTAGAGGAAAAAGAGCGAAATATGGTAGATGAAGTTCCAAAGGAACTGATTCCTGTAGAATCAATTGAATTTGATCATGTTTGGTTTTCCTATGAAAATAACGATGTCTATGCATTACAAGATTTCACCTTACATATTAAAGCTGGCGATTTTACCGGTATTGTAGGTCCATCCGGTAGTGGTAAGTCGACATTATTGTCCTTACTAATGGGTATCTATAAACCTACAAAGGGTTCTATCTACATTAATGGTATTGATATTTCAAAATATGATAGTTCTGTACTTCGTCATTTAATGGGCTATGTTTTCCAGCAAGCCTACCTATTTAAAGGTTCTATAAAGGATAACTTAACACTATTTGATACGTCTATTTCATTTGATGATATGGTAGATGCAGCGAAACAAGTAAATTTAGACAGTATGATTGAACAACTGCCAGAGGGTTATAATACACCTGTAGGTTATTTAGGTTCTCTATTATCTGATGGACAAAAGCAATTATTGGCATTTGGACGCACGCTAATTAGAAAAACACCTATTCTATTGCTAGATGAGGCTACAGCCAATATAGATAGTCATACGGAGAAGCAAATTCAAGCAAGTATTGAAAATATTCGTGGTACTAAAACTATTGTAAGCATTGCTCATCGACTATCCACGGTACAGGATGCTAATAAAATAGTGTATATGGAATATGGTAAAATAATAGAAAGTGGATCTTTTGAAGAACTTATCGATTCAAAAGGTGCCTTTTATAATCTCTGGAGTAATCAACAAAGCGGGAGTTAGTATGGAATTTATCCAATCGAAAGATAATAAAACTATAAAGCACATTATCTCATTAGGTCAGCGTAAGAATCGTCAAAAAAGTGGGGAATATATTGTTGAAGGCATACGCTCTATTCGTGATATTGCAGCTATGGGGGCAGTTAAAATAATTTTTATTCGTGAATCTAAATCGCAAGATAAAAACGTATTAGATTTATTAGCATTAGATGCTGTTCAATCTTTACCTACGTATATAGTTCAAGATCCTGTATTTGATAAAGTAGACAATACTGTGAATGGTCAAGGTGTTGTTGCCATAGTAGCCAAGCCAAAACATGATATTGATTCTGTTTCTATTGAAGACGGTTTATATATTACATTAGATGGTGTTCAAGATCCTGGTAATCTAGGCACCATTATTAGAACTGCTGTTGCAGCAGGTGTAAAAGGTATATTTTTGATGAAAGGTACTGTAGATCCTTTTAATGATAAAACGGTACGTAGTACAATGAGCGCCTTACATAAAATACCTTTATACGAGGATGTTACTTTGTCTATGTTACATGATATTGTAGCCGAGTCTAATATGACTACTTATGTTACTGCCTTAGAAGATTCTGAGCCTTATCATTCTGTGGATTATGCTAAACGAACTATGTTAGTGTTAGGTAACGAAGGTAATGGTGTGACACCAGAGGTGATGAATCTCTGTACTAATCGCATCATGATTCCTATGTATGGAGATATGGAGTCATTAAATGTAAGTGTAGCAGCGGCATTATGTATGTATAAGGTTCAAGAGCAATTGATGAGTTAAATTCGTATTGCTCAATAATACTGTATTTTTTATAGAGTATTATTTTACATAGAGCATAACTCCTTTAATTTAACCTTCGTTAAATGTATTCAATTTTCTATTTATGACAAAAATTTATAACATTATAAAAAGTCCTCTACTAGTATACAAGTAGAGGGCTTTTGTATTGATTTTATAGCTCTGTATTTGGTACAATAACATATATCCTTTGTGGGAGAACAAAGTTCTCCCTTTTTTTTATGAAAAGGAAGTAAACTATGTCCAAATTAATAGTAAATGCCGATGACTTTGGTCTTCATAGTGCAGTTAATGCTGCCGTCATTGATGGTCATCGTACAGGTATCATTACGAGTACCTCTCTATTAGCAGGAGGCGAAGCTTTTACAGAAGCTGTAAGTATGGCAAAAAATAACCCTAAGTTGGGCATTGGTGTTCATATCGCCTTAGTAGGTGGACTTAAACCAGTATGTAATCCAGCTGAAGTTCCATCGCTGCTGACCTCTGAGGGCGTATTTCCAGAAACATATATCGATTTTATGAAGCGAATTTATACTGGAAAGATTAATTATAGTGAATTGCGCAAAGAAATTCACGCTCAAATGGAACGTATTATGGATTCTGGTTTACATGTAACACATATTGATGGTCATCAACATATGCATGTATTACCGACGGTACTACCAATCGTAATAGAGCAAGCAAAACATTATGGTATTAATGCTATACGCATTCCAGATGAGTCTTCTTTATTTGTCAATTATATGTACTCTCCGGTGCGATTGTTAGGTAAGGTGGGATTATCTACTGTGGCTGCAAAAGCACGTCCTACAATACGTGATAATGGCATGTATTCCACACAATATTTTTGGGGTATGGTAAATGGAGGACACATTAACCAAAAAACGTTAATGGGTATATTAAAATCCATATCTAAAAAATCGGGTACTCATGAATTGATGATTCATCCAGGTTTAAATAATACGCTTCTTGGAAATCAATATAAATGGGGCTATCATTGGGAAGATGAATTACAAGCTGTATGTTCAAACCATACGCATTTATATATTAGACAACATAATATTGAGCTAATTAATTATGGAGACTTGATATGAGTAAAATGATGAAGAGAGGCATTTTTATGTTTCTCTTACTATTGGCTGTGTCAATTGGTATCATTTACTACACTATTGATCTAGATGCATTAAAAACAATTTCATCATTTAATAGTATTTCTTTATTATTGGCTTTAGTGGCCTTAATAGCAGGCATGTATTTTGATGGTTTACGGTTACAAAGACTCGTAAAAATCGGAGGATATAAGTTATCTATAAAGGCTGTACTTCGTGTAATCTTTAGTAATTATTTCATGGCTATGTTAACCCCAGGTGCTAGTGGAGGGGCTGTTGCTCAAGTATTAGTATTACGGAGTTATGGTGTGCCAATATCTAAAGGGACTCCTATTGTATTAATACGTACCGTATTTTCTATTATGTTCCTTGTTATTATGTTACCCTTCGTATTCTTAAGAGATGCTATTGAAATTCCATATATTTCAAGAGATATGCTATTAATTTTTGCAGTACTATCGGTCATTGCAATACTGGTAGGTACTTATATCTTACAAACCAAATATATGCGTCAATTTGTATATAACTTAGCGCAACGGTTTAAAGCACATAAAACGAAAGATTGGCTTTCTAAATTAGAAACGTTAAATCAAGGTTTAGGATTACTATATAAACAACCAATTCAATCGTTTATTGTATTTATTGAATCTGGGTTGAGTCTATTATGCTTATACTGTATTGCGCCAGCATTAATGTATGCTTTTACACCAGATATTCCGATCATTAATATATTAGATCGAATGATTCTATTGAATCTTATTTTATATTTTGCACCAACACCAGGGGGAACAGGGATTGCAGAAGGACTATTTGTAGTATTGTTTAGTACCTTTGTCCCTAATGGAACGGTTGGTATTATTGCTGTAGCATGGCGTGTTATGGCAGAGTATTTGCCATTTTTTGTCGGCATGTATGCGGTGTTAACATTATATGGGCGTCAATTTGTAGCCCAAGAAACTTCAACAGAACAATAAGGGAGTGTGTGTTCTATGACTAAACCAAAAAAAGATAAGTTTTATCTGGTGCAAGAAGATATTTTACCAGAAGCGATAAAAAAGACGATTAAGGTAAAAGAAATTTTGAAACTAGGTGAGGTTAAGACTATTAATGAAGCAGTGGAAAAGATGGATTTGAGTCGTTCTGCATACTATAAGTATAAAGATTATGTATTCCCATTTTTTGAAATTGCTCAAGGTAAAATTGTAAGCATTTATGTTTCAATGTCTAATGAATCAGGTATGTTATCTAGTGTGTTAAAAGCAATTGCAGAGCGCAATGGTAGCATATTGACAATCAATCAAGACATTCCACTACAAGGTATAGCTAATAGCAGCATTTCCTTTGAAACTAAAGACTTACAAGGTTCATTAGAAGATTTATTATTAGATATTCGCTCTATGAAGGGCATTATTAAAGTAGAAATTTTAGGCCAAGCATAGGCTAATTAAGAGAGTAGGACAATTATGACCACTATAAAAATTGCGTTATTAGGTTTTGGTACTGTTGCACAAGGTACATTTAATTTATTGCAAGATAATGCTGAGTTAATTAGAAATCGCACAGGTGTTAATGTTGAAATTTCTAAAATCTTTGTACGTAATCCTGATAAATATAGCGATATTACATTGCCTGAAACAGCTCAATATGTAACAGATATTGATGAAGTACTAAAAGATGATTCCATTCAAATGGTTGTGGAATTAATGGGTGGTACAACCTTTGCTAAAGATTGTGTAGAAGGCGCTTTAAAGGCTAAAAAAAATGTAGTAACTGCAAATAAAGATTTGTTAGCAGAATCTGGCCCATATCTATTAGACTTAGCTAGCAAAAACGGCGTAGATTTACGCTTTGAAGCATCTGTATTAGGTGGGATTCCAATTATCCGTACATTATATGAGTCCTTAGCTGGTAACCGTATTACTGAGCTCATCGGTATTATGAATGGTACTACAAACTTTATTTTAACTAAAATGTCTGAAGAAGGTTTAAGCTATCAAGACGTACTAAAGGAAGCGCAAGATCTTGGTTATGCTGAGGCCGATCCTACAGCAGACGTTGAAGGTCTAGATGCAGCTCGTAAACTTGCTATCCTTGCATCTATTAGTTTCAATCGTCGCATTTTCTTTGAAGATGTATCCGTAGAAGGTATTACTTGCATTGATACGGAAGATATTAAATTCGGTAAAGAATTTGGTTATAACATCAAGCTATTAGGTATTGCAAAAGAAACTAGTCAAGGTTTATCTCTAAATGTATACCCAGCATTTATTCCTACCACACATCCTTTAGCATCTGTTCGCGGTTCTTATAATGCAATTTATGTAAAAGGTAATGGTATTGATGATGTAATGCTATACGGTCGTGGTGCTGGTAGCTTACCTACAGGTAGCTCTGTAGTATCCGATATTATGGAAGTGGCTAAAAATGTTTCATATAACGAAACAGGTCGTTTGAAACCATTCTATTATGACCAAAAGAATATTTACGCTCCTGGTAAGATTCAATCTAGCTATTACTTACGTTTGGAAGTAGATAATAAAACAGGTGTATTAGCTAAAATTTCTGCCAAATTGGCAGAACAAAAGATTTCTGTTTTATCCATCGTTCAAAGAAATATGGATCCAGAAACTGCTGTATTAGCGATTGTAACATCTAAATGTCCTAGATCTTATATTTTAAATCTTATCGATTCCTTTAACAGCTTGCGTTCCGTTAAGTCTGTTAATAGTGTAATTCGTATTATGGAAGCTTAAACTATGAACACTGTTCGCGTACAAGTACCAGCCACTAGTGCTAATTGTGGACCTGGTTTTGATTGCTTAGGTTTGGCACTCAATCTATACAATATTTTTAGCTTTACACCTGATGTAAAAGCTACTGAATACACCTATACTTTTGAAGGTTTTGGCGCAGACATTTTACGTGCTGAAGATCCTAAAAAAAATCTTATTGGCTTTGCGATGGATCAAGTTTTTGCTACTGTGCAAGAACCAATTCAATATGGACATATTACGTCTGAAACTTTAATTCCTCCATCTCGTGGGCTCGGTAGTAGTAGCACAGCAATTGTAGGCGGCTTATTATTGGCTAACGCGTTAGTTAAACATCCACTTTCAAAAGAGGAATTGTTAGTCATTGCAAACCGTATGGAAGGTCATCCAGATAATGTGGCACCTGCTATTTTCGGTAATTTATGCTGTGCTACAGGCTTAAAAACAAAGGTATTAAATACGGTTATCTCTGTTCCATCTGAATTGCATTTTGCCGTAGTCGTACCTGAGGTTATGGTTTCTACAGAATACGCTCGTTCTGTGTTACCTAATCATGTACCATTTAAAGAGGCTGTGCAAAATGTGAGCCATGCATCTTTATTTGTAACTAGTTTGATTACACATCAATTAAACAATTTATCTGTTGCATTAGATGATAATTTGCATGTACCATATCGTAAAACATTAATACCACATTGTGATGCAGCCTTTGAAGCAGCTAAAGCTGCTGGCGCATATGGTGCAACTATTAGTGGATCTGGTTCCACTCTAATTGCCTATGTAGATAAAGCCCACGTACAAGCTGTGGCAGATGCTATGGGTGCTGTATTTACATCTAATGGAATTGAAAATAGAACATATTGCTTAGAAGCCGATAGTAAAGGAGCATCAATTATTTAGTTTGTGGTATAATTATAGTGTTAGGCATAGTCCATAACTATAATTGGAGGAAACTATGAACAATATAAAAACAACGCTTTTATTAGCGACTTTGACAGCCATTTTAGTGGTCTTAGGTGATATGATTGGCGGTAGAAGTGGTATGATGATTATGTTCGTTATATCCATGGGCATGAATTTTATGTCCTATTGGTATAGCGACAAAATCGTTTTAGCACAATATGATGCACAACAAGTTACTGCACAATCTAACCCAAAATTATATGGCATGGTAGAACGTTTGGCTAAGAATGGTAAGTTACCAATGCCAAAAGTGTATATCATTCCAAGTGATGTACCTAATGCATTTGCAACAGGCAGAAATCCGAGTCATGCAGCAGTTGCTGTTACAGAAGGTATTCAACGACTATTAACAGATGACGAGCTAGAAGGTGTTCTAGGACATGAATTAACCCATGTTAAGAATCGTGATACATTGATCAGTACTATTGCTGCTATGATGGCAGGCGCAATTTCTATGATTGCTTATGTGCTTCAATTCTCAGCGATTTTTGGTCGTTCAGATGACCGTGAAGGCTCTAACCCGTTAGAGTTAATAGGCGCCATAGTTATTGCACCTATCGCAGCAGGACTCATTCAAATGAGTATCTCTCGAGCTCGTGAGTTCTTAGCTGATGAGGGGGGCGGAGAGATGTGTCGCAATCCTTTAGCTTTGGCATCTGCCCTTGCAAAAATTGATTACTATTCAAAACATGGTGCATTGCCAAATGCAAGTAATGCAACAGCCCATATGTTTATCATCAACCCTATGGTTGGTATTGGTGAAAGCTTGAGCAATCTTTTTAGTACACATCCTCGTACAGAGGAACGTATTGCAAAATTGAAACAACAAGCAATGAATCCTAAATATAAAGAGAAAGCATTATTTTAATTAATATCTACAGGAGGATATCATGCAAGAAACATTAGTTTTAATAAAACCAGATGCAGTTAAGCGTCAATTAAGTGGTGAAATTATTAGCCGTTATGAACGTAAAGGTCTTGTCATTAAAGCGTTAAAACTTTTACAAGTACCTCGTGAACTAGCGGAAGAGCATTATGCTGAGCACAAAGAAAAACCATTCTTCGGTGAATTAGTTGATTTCATCACATCTGGTCCAGTTCTTGCTTTCGTATTGGCCGGAGATAATGCCATCGTATCCGTACGTGCTTTAAACGGTGCCACAAATCCTGTAGATGCTGCCCCTGGTAGTATTCGTGGTGACTATGCCCTAACAATGGATGCAAACGTAGTACATGCGTCTGATTCTCCGGAGGCTGCTGCTCGTGAAATTCATCTTTGGTTCCCAGAATATAAATAATCTCAAGGTTGAGAACATATAGCTTTTCATTCTACATTTATGTATTTCTATAGGAGGTAATACATATGGCAAGTAGTGTTTACACAAAAACAGGCGATGCTGGTACAACTGGTTTATATACTGGTGAACGAGTACCTAAATCCTCATTACGCGTAGAAGCTTATGGTACAATCGATGAATTACAAGCCTTTTTAGGCTTGGCTCGTTCCTATGCGGAAAATTCACGTGTTGCTACTGAATTATATGATATTGAGCGCAACTTATGGACTTTAATGGCAGATATTGCTAGTTTAAATGCGGCGCCAGTCATTACAGAGCAACATGTTAAACATTTAGAAAAGGTTATTGATCGCTTTGACGAAAAACTTGAACCATTATCTAATTTTGTGATTCCTGGTGAAAAACAATCTTCAGCTTATTTACATGTAGCGAGAACGATTACTCGACGTGCTGAACGTGCTTTATGGCGTGTATTAGATGCTGGTGAAAGCGTTCACGAATCTAATTTAAAATATTTAAACCGTCTATCCGACCTTTGCTTTATTATGTGTCGCGTAGAAGAGGAAATTGGAGCTGAATAAACAAAAAAAGCTATGTATTTTACATAGCTTTTTGCTCGTTATAGACCTTATTGTGAAATTGTTTGATTTAAAACATCGTGAGGACTTGGATAGTAGAAGAAAATATGAGGAATTTCATAACGGAATTTTTCTCTCAATAGATCAGAAAGTGTTGTTTCGAAGTTTATAATTTTATCAGCTCCGAAATCAAAATCTTCTACTAGAACCAATAACTGTGGTTCTACTTGAGGTGCATTTTCTGGTAACATTTCTGGTGGTAGTGGAACATTTACTACTACACGTGCGGTGCCAATATATTTACCTTGTCCATCGTCAATGGCAACACGATAGGTATTATCCCATAAAGTAGCCATCATTTTTAGTTTCATATTCATAATTTCCATAGTATCGCTCCTTTGTTATACTTATAATGATACTGAAATTATAAATTCTTGTATAGGTGCATTATGAAATCACAAATTATATTGTGTTCCGGTGGGGCACGAAGTGGAAAAAGTGAATTTGCAGAACGTTTAGCCCTCGCTACAGAAGGTCGAAAAGCTTATGTAGCAACAGGACAAGCTTTTGATGATGAAATGGTTGATCGTATAAAGAAACATCAAGAGCGACGTGGTAATATATGGACGAATTTTGAAATACCATTATATTTGGCCGAAGAGTGGCAACATATTAGCAGTGTAGCGGATGTAATACTCATAGACTGTTTAACCATGTTTACAACAAATCATATGATGGCTCATGGGTCAATTCAAGGCCAAGAAGATGCAAATCGGTTAGAAGATATGGTACTTTCAGAATTAGAAGCATTATTAAATCTAATCAAAGTAAGTGATGATAAAATAGTTATATTTGTAACTAATGAAATTGGTCTTGGTATTGTACCAGATAATAAGCTAGCAAGATATTTTAGAGATATTGCAGGCCGCGTCAATCAAACAGTAGCAACTGAAGCTGACAAATTATACTTAACGATTAGTGGCGTTACCATTGAATTAAAATCCCAGGAGGTTCATATAAATGGCTAAGAAAATTATGTTCCAAGGAACAAGTTCCAATGTAGGCAAAAGTATTTTATGTACTGCATTATGCCGTATCTTTTATAGAAGAGGTTTTAAAACTGTTCCCTTTAAAGCTCAAAACATGGCCCTCAATTCTTATGTGACAAAATGGGGTGATGAAATTGGTCGTGCTCAAGTAGCGCAAGCTGAGGCTGCTGGCATAGATCCAATTGTACAAATGAACCCTGTGTTATTAAAACCTACAGGTAATCAATCTTCTCAAGTTGTATTAATGGGTAAACCTGTGGGCGTTTATAGTGCTAAGGAATACCATACAAAATATTCTTTAACAGCCCTTGATAAAGTAAAAGAATCTATCGACTTCTTGGATTCCAACTTTGATATGATGGTTATAGAAGGTGCAGGTAGCCCAGCAGAAGTTAATCTCAAAGCAAATGATATCGTAAATATGCGCATTGCAAAGATGACGCAAGCTCCTGTATATCTCATTGCTGATATCGACCGTGGTGGTGCTATTGCATCTATCGTTGGTACCTTAGAATTATTAGAACCGGAAGAGCGAGATTTTATTAAAGGTATTGTTATCAATAAATTCCGTGGTGATATTAAATTATTAGAACCTGCCCTTACATTCATCGAAGAAAAAACAGGTAAAAAGGTAGTAGGTGTTATCCCTGCTATTGAAAACCTAGATATCGATGAAGAGGACTCTGTGGCACTGGAAAATAAACGCAATAGCGGTGCTAAAGAGATTCAAGTAGTAGTTATGCAAACACCTAAAATTTCTAATTTTACCGACTTTGATGCATTAAATTATGAACCAGATGTATCTGTTCGTTTTGTGGGCCCTGGCGATGTTATTGGTAAACCGGACTTAATCATTTTACCTGGTTCCAAAAATACACTAGCAGACCTTACATATCTTCGTAATTCTGGTTTTGCTGATGAAATTAAGCAGCTTGCTGAACAAGGCACACCTGTTATCGGTGTATGTGGTGGTAATCAAATGTTAGGTAAAACAATATATGATCCGCATCATATGGAAGGTGATATTGAAGAAGTTGAAGGCCTTGGTTTAGTAGATTCCTCCACCACAATGAAGGATCAAAAAACGACACACCAAGTAGAATTTAATGTATCTAATCTTCAGTTTTTAAATGGTACATTTACAGGTGAAAAGTTAGTAGGCTATGAGATTCATATGGGGGATACTACGCCATTAGTAGATACCGTGAGCCGTTGTTTCACTATTACGAGCCGCAGTGAAGAGGCGGTCAATGTAATTGATGGCTTTATCGATGGCAATCATCAAGTAATGGGGACATATATTCACGGTGTATTTGATAATGATGAATTTAGACGCTTTATTATCAATCAGTTACGCGAACGTAAGGGGTTAGAACCATTAGATGTAGTATTCCATTATTTTGATCACAAAAATGCAGCTTACAATCGATTAGCTGATATTGTAGAAGAACACTTAGATATGGATTATATTATGTCTACCTTGGGTTAGTAGGGGAGATGTATGGAACATTTAACAATTTTACATTGGTTTACAAAGTATAGCTTTGTATGTATTCCAATCTTAGCATTTATATTGGATTTGCTTATTGGAGATCCCAATAGTAAATACCATCCTGTGGCTATAATTGGCCGTATTATATCCTTTTTCGAGGCAGTTCTATATAAAGATACTGATAATGATACAAAAAAACTATGGTACGGCGGTATTGCAGTAGGTTTAATCCTTGTTTCTGTATATATTATAGTGTCTTTGATTCTTTGGCTTGGTGGCGTAGTTGATGAATGGGTAGAATACGCTCTTGAAGTAATTATTCTTTACATTGCTATATCTCCACGCTCACTAGCTGGTGCTGGTTTTACTATTAGCCAATTAATTAAGCAAGATAATATTGAAGAAGCTCGCAAGCGATTATCTTGGATTGTAGGGCGCGATACAGAAGAATTAGATGAAAGCGAAATTACACGAGCTACGGTAGAAACCATTGCAGAAAACACAGTGGATGGGATTATTGCTCCGTTATTCTTCTTTATCCTTGGCGGTCCAATGGGTGCAATTCTATATAGAACTGCCAATACTATGGACTCTATGCTTGGGTATAAGAACCAAAAATATTTATACTTTGGTCGAGTAGCAGCTCGCTTTGATGACGTGCTCAACTGGATTCCTGCACGCATTACCTTTATATTATTAATAATTTCTGCATTCTTTTTACGCTTTGATGCTAAAAAAGCCTTACAAATTGGCTTGCGTGATGCCCATAAGCATCCAAGTCCTAATGGCGGTTATGCAGAAGCACCAGTTGCAGGAGCCTTACATATTCGATTAGGTGGTTACAACCAATATTTCAAAAAAATGACCTTCCGTGAATACATGGGAGATCCCATTGAAAAATTAAATCGTAACCACATTACACGTACAATTTATATGATGTATTTTACGACTATACTAATGATTATAATTAGTACAGCCATTACTTATGGGATGAATGTATAATGACACCTTTTTTCATAGCATTACAGTTTCTAACACGTTTAAAAATCGTTAATCAAACAGAATGGTCTGTAGAAGATTTTGGTAAATCCGTTGTAGCCTTTCCCTATGTAGGCTTAATTATTGGCCTTATTTTAGCATTATTGTATGGTATATTATCACCATTTATACCGTTAGTACCATTGATGTTAATCCTTGTGATAGCGGAATTCTTAATTACAGGTGGTCTCCATGCTGATGGCCTAATGGACACCAGTGACGGTTTATTTTCTGGACGTGAAAGGGACCGTAAGTTAGAAATTATGAAAGATAGCCGTATAGGCTCTTTTGGTGTTGTTGCTTTTGTATTTGTTACACTTTTAAAATGGCAATTATTAACAGCGATTCCAACAGCGGAATTTATTCCAATGGCACTAATTATGATGCCATTAATGAGCCGTTGGTCCCTTGTTTTGAGTATTCGATCCTATCCTTATGCACGAGAGCAGGGGATGGGGGCTGCATTCGCTAATTTAGCACCAAAACATGTTATTACGTACAATACACTTTCAACCTTCTTTATGCCTATTGTAATATTACTAATTGGTGTAATTTTATATACCCTTTTATATGGCGTATATTCTATTTTTTCCATAGCTGATGTAGGCTATGTTGTTGGATTAGGTGTATTGGTTTACGCTACATTAGGTATTTTTCAAATCAATATTGTAAGTATGATTATTACCTATATTATCAATCGTATACTCAACCATTATATTGTTAAGCAACTTGGTGGTACTACAGGTGATACTTACGGATTTGTTGTTGAAGTTACAGAGGTTTTACTACTTTTAATTTATATTATTATATTATCTGTATTATCTGCTTCTGTAGCTTCTAATACTACGATGTTTTAATAATTATTTATCCATTGTTTTATAAAAACAATTACTGTTTTTGTTTAATGCGAAAGGAGTTTAATGTGACCTATTATGTAAGAGCCCCAGGTACATGTGGGGAATTTCTACAAGGTTCTATTAATGGCCAGTCATTTTTAGTGACTTGTCCTATTAATCGTTACTCCTACGCATTAAGTAATGTAAAACATCCATTTTCACAACATTATTGTGCATTACAACCTAAGTCAGCTCTGGCAAGACAATTAGTACAACGATTATTAGAGAAAAAAAATATAGATCAAACTTGTCCACCTGTATATGTACGTTCTGACATTATACAAGGTAAAGGGATGGCTTCAAGTTCTGCGGATATTTCTGTAACGGCTATGGCTACTGCTTTAGCTATGGATTATAATTTATCACTAAAAGAACTAGAGCAAATCTGTTTATCCGTAGAACCTACAGATGCTTCATTTTATCAAGGTGTTACGCAGTTTGATTATATTAAAGGTACCATTTCTCAACCACTAGGAATGTGTCCGCCATTGAAAATTCTTGTATTTGATGAAGGTGGTAGTATAGATACCATTACCTTTAATCAACAAGTAGATTTACAAACTAAAATTTTAGAAAAAGAGCCTATTATACGTGAGTCACTAGATTTATTTAAACAAGGCTTAAAAACACATGATATCAATTTAATTGGTCAAGCAGCTACATTGAGTGCTTTTGGTAATCAACGCATACTATATAAAGCAAACTTATATGATTTTCACGATATAGGAAATTACTATAACAGTGTTGGTACAATCATAGCTCATAGTGGTACTATTATGGGACTGCTATTTCCAGTAGATTACAGTCGCATTGATGATTGTAAGCAAGAAATCATACGTAAGTTACCTCACTTATCCTATGTGGATACAGTAGAAACTACAAATGAAGGATTAACCTATATTAAACGATAATATATTTAATAGAAAGAGAATTAAATGTCTAAGATACATGGGGGCAATATATTTCAGTTTGCCCATGAACAACGAATTGAACCATATGAGGTGGTCGACTTTAGCGCTAATATTAATCCCCTTGGACCTAGTCAACGTGGATTAGACGCATTAAATGCACAATTGCGCTATATTTCTCATTACCCTGATGCTACCAATGATGATGTATTAAATGCTATTGCTGATACATATGGAATGGATAAACATCAAATTATAGTTGGTAATGGTGCAGCCGAGCTATTATATGCTATTTGCCGTTTACCTGGATATACAGGTGCTTTTGTACCAGCACCAGGATTTTCTGAGTATAAAGAGGCTCTTGAAGCAAGTAAGATTCCTGTACGTGATATTTTTTATCGACCTCGGGAAGATGATAATGAAAAACCTTATTTTGAGGTACCATATTTGGCATTAGAAACCTTTGCAGCTGAACTAAAAGGGCAAGATGGTCGCATCATTGTATTTTTAGGTAATCCTAATAATCCAGATGGTACATTACTTGATAAAGATCATATTCGCACTGTAGCGAGCATGTTGAAAGATGCAAATAGCTTACTTGTTATAGATGAATCATTTATCGATTTTGTTGGAAATGATCCATTACAAGATAATGAGCATTCTATGCGCTCTTTAGTAAATGAATTCGATAATATCATCGTAGTTCATTCCTTCACAAAATTCTATGCTGTACCTGGTTTACGCATTGGTGCCGCTTTTGCTAACGAAACATTAATTACTCAATTACAGCAATATATTCCTAGTTGGTCTGTAAACACATTAGCGCAAGCATATACAAAGGCTGCCTTGAATGATGTGGATTACATTAAGCAAACTAAACAAGAATTAAATGAAGAAAGAGCATTCATGTACAATGCATTAGATGATATAGAAGGAATTACTGTATATCCACCTTCAGCTAATTTTATGTTGTTCCAAGTTAATCAAAAAGGAATTACAGCAAACTATATTAATGAAGAGCTGAAAAAATATAATATGATTGTGCGCAATTGTGACTCCTATGTAGGTTTAACTAATCACTGGGTACGCATTGCTATTAAAGATCATGAGACTAATATCAAACTAGTGGATAAACTGACAAATATTTTGAAAGTATAGGAAGATTATGAAGACATTATATATTGTGCGTCATGGTGAAACTGATTGGAATAAAATGGGGAAATATCAAGGTATTACAGATATTCCCCTCAATGAAAACGGTTTGAATCAAGCTAAAGCATGTGGTAATGCCCTTAAAGATGTTACCTTTGACCGTATCTTATCTAGTGATTTAAGTCGTGCCTTAGTTACAGCCGAAACGATTCGAGGTGACCGCACAACACCTATCACAGTAGATAAACGATTGCGAGAGCTTAATTTTGGTGACTGGGAAGCTATGCTATTTTCAGACATTGAAGCACGTTGGCCCGGCCTTATTGATGAGATGTATTTGCGGCCTCATCTTGTAAAAGTACCAAATGGCGAAAGCTTTAAAGATTTGCAAGATCGTGCCTGGGCTGGTCTGGAAGAATTCCTCAATGTTAATGATAAGGAAGAGACTCTTTTAATAGCATGTCATGGCGGAACAATTAGAACCTTATTATGTAAATTATTAGATATTTCTATTAGTCATTGTTGGAATTTCAGCCAAGGTAATACAGCTATTAACCGTATTTTCTATAATGGTATGGGCGAATATGATCATAATATTTTGAATTTGCTCAATGATACAGCTCATGTTGAATTACTCCAAGGACATGTATGATGCGACTCGATAAATTATTAGCTAATAAAGCTTATGGCAGTCGAAAAGAAGTTCATCAACTCTTAAAGGATCAAAGAGTTACTATTAATGGTGAAATAACAACAAAAAAAGATATCCACGTTGATATTGAGTCTGATGTAATAACGGTTGATGGACAAGTAGTTAATACTAAGCAGCAGTATTATGTAAAATTTCATAAACCCAAAGGCTATGTTACCGCTGTGGAGGATGCAAATCATCCTGTTGTAATGGATTTATTGCCACCTGAATATATTAAAATGGGAGTAGTTCCAGTCGGAAGGTTAGACAAGGATACAGAAGGATTACTGTTGCTTACCAATGATGGTGTTTGGGGACATTCAATCATTAATGGTAATAAACATGTATCCAAGGTTTATTACGTAGAATATGATGGTGAGTTAACAGAAGAAGGAATTCAACGTATAAAAGAGGGGATTGTACTAGGTGACGGAACCCATTGCAAGCCTGCTTTAATTGATGTTGTATCTTCTCAATCTCTGCATATTACCATTGAAGAAGGCAAATATCATCAGGTAAAACGTATGATTGGTGCTGCAGGCGGTACTGTTACATATTTAAAACGGTTAACTATAAGCCATATAGATTTAACAGGGATTGAAGAGGTTGGTTCTATACAGGACTTAACCATTGGTGATATAGAGGCTTTCAAAAAATAGCATAAAATTCTATTCAATATAGGTATTTTATGGTAAGATTAATTGTACTTTATTGACTAGGAGCATGATTATGAATGGTTTAAATCTGCTACAACAGTATATTAAAGAGCAAGAATTAACAGGTGTCATTTTGATGAGCCCTATTAATCTACATTATTTTGCTGGTTTTACTGGTACTACAGGCTTTGCTATCATTACACAAGATAAAGCCTTTATGATTACTGATTTCAGATATACTGAGCAAGCTACAAAACAATGTGAAGGATATACAGTCATTCAATATGAATCCTCTGTTATGGATACTCTTGTAGATATATTCAATGAGCATCATATTCACGAAGGTTTATTCGGTATTGAAGGCAAGCAAATGCCGGTAGATACGTATGAAACCTTATGTGATACATTAGATGAACGCTTTAATTTTACATCTATCAATTTTGCTAAACTACGAGCAGTTAAGCGAGAGGATGAATTAGAATTATTGCGAAAAGCCGCTAAAATTGGTGACGACGCCTTTGCTGCATTACTGCCACAATTAAAGGTAGGGATGACAGAAAACGAAGCGCGCATCATATTAGAAACAGAAATGTTAAAACGTGGGTCAGAGGAACCTTCCTTTGCAACCATCGTTGCTTCTGGTAACCGTTCTAGTATGCCTCATGGTGTAGCCAGTGATAAGGTCATTGAAGCAGGTGATTTTGTTACCTTCGACTTTGGCTCCGTATATAAGGGTTACCATTCAGATATGACTAGAACTATTGTAATGGGTCCTGCCTCTGAATTACAAAAAAAGCTGTATAGTATAGTTTTAGAAGCACAAAAACGCGGTGTAGCTGCTGTTCGGGCTGGTATTACTGGTAAAGAACTCGATGCAGTATGTCGTGATTATATTAAAGAACATGGATATACCAAGGAATTTAATCACGGCACTGGTCATGGCATAGGTCTTGAGATTCACGAAGAACCAGTGGCTAATACAAAATCCGATACGGTATTTACAGAAAATATGATCATTACGGTAGAGCCTGGTATTTATATTACAGGTACTATCGGATTGAGAATAGAGGATAGTGTCATCGTCAAATCTGACGGCTATGAGGTGTTGACACATAGTCCAAAAGAGTTAATTGAAATAGGTATTTAGAAGGAGAAGAGTTAGATGATTTCCAGTAATGATTTTCGTCCAGGTGTAACCGTTGAAATCGACGGTAATGTATGGCAAGTAGTTGATTTCCAACACGTTAAACCAGGTAAAGGTGCTGCATTCGTACGTACTAAAATGAAAAATTTGCAAACTGGTTCTGTAGTAGAACGTACGTTCAATGCTGGTGAAAAAGTGCCTAAAGCACATGTTGACCGTCGTCGTATGCAATACTTATACGAATCTGATGGCGCTTACACATTCATGGATAACGAAACTTATGATCAAGTTGAACTTAACCTTGAACAACTAGGTGATGCTAAAAACTTCCTTCTTGAAAATATGGAAGTATCCATCATGTTCTTCCAAGGTATCGTAATCGGTATCGATTTACCTGTAGCTGTTGAACTTCGAGTAGTTGAAACAGACCCTGGTATCCGTGGTGATACTGCTACTGGTGGTAACAAACCAGCTGTATTGGAAACAGGCTACACTGTAAAAGTACCTCTCTTCATTGAAGTAGATGATGTACTTCGTATTGATACTCGTACAGGTCAATACATCGAACGTGCCTAATACGTATTGATATGTATTGGGGCTAGATCTTTTCATGGAATCTGATTCCCCATATATCTAACATTTGCACTGTAAGCACTTGTCGTCTATGTAATTATATATAGGGACAAGTGCTTTTTTTGAAAGAGGCCAGTATGACCAAGAAAAATACTGAACTAGAGTCTGGTAAAATTAAGATTAGTGAAGATGTATATGCTACGATTGTTACTATAGCAGCGCTTGAAACAAAGGGTATACATCATATGAGCTCCACCTTTAATGATGATGTAAATGCCTTCTTTAGACGTAAATCTGATTATGAAGGTGTAAAGATATCATTTAACGATGAAGGAGCTCTTTCTGTAACATTATATGTTTGCATTCAATATGGATACCGTATCCCTGATGTGGCCTTACGTTTACAAGAACGTATCAAAACAGCTTTAGTTTCTTATACCGAAATTGAGGTACAAACCATTGATGTAGTGGTACAAGACATTATTTTTGATGATTTAGTAACACCATCACAGCCTTAGGAGGGTATCTATATGAGTTCAGACAATCAATTAAACTATGGATTAGATATGGATACCATTGATATTGCAGACTCTGTCATCATCGATGTAGCTACTAAAACATTAGCTACGATTCCAGGTATTCATTCTTTAAGCCCTCGCTTTTACGATGAACTAGTAGAGGGTATTACACATGCCTTTGGTCAACGTAGTTTACCAGGTATTAATGTTAAACATCGTAAAGGTTTTATTGAAATTAATATTTATATTAAAGCCTTGTATGGATACAATCTTATTGAATTATCCAAACAATTGCAGTTAGAAATCAAACAAACCTTAAAGAATATGCTTGATCTTAATCATGTTAAGGTTGATGTTCATATTGAAGGTATTGTTAAAGAAAAGGAGTCAACTCCACATGGTAATTAAGCGAAATCGACGTGAAGCACGTCAATACGCATTTCAAATGTTATATGCTAATGAATTTCATTCAGACCAAAGTGATGTTCAATTTCCAGAAGGACATATGCATAAATCTATGGATAAGGCCTATGCGAATAATATTATAAATGGTGTATTATCCACTTCTGAAATTATAGATGCAACATTACAGCCATTTTGTAAATCACGTAAAGTTGAAAACTTAGACAAGGTTGATCGTGCTATTTTACGTATTGCTCTATGGGAAATGACAAATGAAGATGAACCTTTAGAACCATCTATAGCTATTAATGAAGCTATTCAATTAGCTAAAGATTTTGGTTCTGATTCTTCCTATAAATTAATTAATGCAATTCTAGATGCATATAATAAGAGTAAATAATGAAACGATATTACTTAGGCATTGATACTAGTTGCTACACTACAAGTTGTGCCATTATAGATAGCGACTTTCAAATAGTTGGGGAAGCTCGCAAAATATTAGAGGTCAAACAGGGTGAGCGAGGACTACAACAATCAAATATGGTCTTTCAACATACAAAGGCATTGCCTAAGTTGATATCTGAATTGCCACAACTACCAATTAGCGGTATCGGTGTTAGTGGTTTTCCTAGACGTGAGGAAAATTCCTATATGCCAGCCTTTATGGTAGGGCTAGGGTATGGTCAATCTCTAAGTCATATGTTGAATGTACCTTTACAAGTTTTTGCACATCAAGAAAATCATATTTTAGCTGCCCTTCGAGAACTAAAAACAATTCCTAAAGATCCATTTTTAGCACTTCATTTATCAGGTGGTACTACAGAACTCGTGTATTGTCATTATAAAGGAGAAGGCATATTTGAGTCTCACATTATTGGCGGCTCTAAGGATTTACAAGGCGGTCAATATGTAGATCGTATTGGTGTTGCAATGGGTTTGCCATTTCCTGCAGGCAAACATCTAGAGACATTAGCATTACAAACTACAGAATATGAACCATTACCATCTTCTGTAAAAGAAGGTTGGATAAGCTTTGCTGGGCCATGTAGTGCGGCTATGCGACGCATTAGTGATTCCATGAATGATATGGAAAAATCTAATCTATCGCGAGCTGTATTCACCTCTATTGGAAATGCACTAGAAAAAATGATTACCTATCATTTAAAAAATAAACCTGTTAAAACATTAATTGCCGTAGGTGGTGTAATGAGCAATAGTATACTTCGTCATCGTATGGAGCATTATTGTATGCGTAATCACATTACATTACACGTGGCACAACCACAATTTTCTGTTGATAATGCCACTGGCAATGCTTTTGGCGCTGCTTTTTTAGAGGAAATTAGAGGATAATCGTGAATGTATTAACCATTACACAATTAAACAATCTTATAAAGCGCACCTTAGACCGTGAATATCTACTTAAGAATCTTTATGTTAGCGGTACTATTATTAACGCTAAGCGTCATAGTAGTGGTCATATGTATTTCTCGTTAAAAGATGAAGAATCCGCTATTGATGTTACCATGTGGTCTAGTACAGTTATGCAAAAAGGACTGGCCAATGCCATTCAAAATGGATTATTAGTCACTGTGAAAGCATCTGTTAATTTTTACAATAAAATGGGCCGTTTAAATCTCATTGCATCAGATATGCAAATAGGTTCTAAAAGTCCGTTACAGATCGAATTTGATGCATTGAAACGGGAACTAACTGCCTTAGGATACTTTGATGATAGCCATAAACAAAATTTACCATACATGGCAAGTTGTATCGGGATTGTTACATCTCAATCAGGCGCTGTATTACATGATATTTTACATGTCAGCGAAAGACGAAACCCATTAGTTCAATTTAAATTGTTCTCTGTTCCTGTCCAAGGTAATACAGCAGGACCTGTTATAGCTAAAGGAATAGCAGCGGCTGATGCTGATCCAGAGATAGACCTTATCATCGTTGGTCGTGGTGGTGGATCTATGGAGGATTTATGGTGCTTCAATGATAGAGCAGTTGTAGAGGCTATATATACTGCTAATACACCAGTTATCTCAGCAGTAGGTCATGAAACAGATTATACCTTATGTGATTATGTAGCAGATGCTCGTGGAGCAACGCCAAGTCACGCTGCAGAAATGGCTGTACTTCCTATCATTACACTACAAGATCAATTAACAGAAAAAGAAGAATACCTACACGAGTTTATACGTTATACATTACAGCAGAAACGTACAGATTTGACATTGCTCTTTAATCGTAGATTAGGTATTCCAGCTCTACAATTTTTGCATAAACAGAAAACGCATTTACAAGAGCTTTCACAATCATTAACTAATGCTACAAAAGAACGATGCAATACAGAGAAACATAGTTTAGCATTATTAGCTCAACAATTAGAATCTCTAAATCCATTACAAATGATGGTAAAAGGGTTTGCAAAGGTTGAACATAATGATAAACCTATAACGTCTGTTACTCAATTACATCCAAAGGATGATATACGAGTTACACTTGCTGATGGTTATGTGAATGCTACGGTAAAGGAGGCGCATAAAGATGGCCGCATCACTAAAAAGTTATGAAAAAAAATATAAAGCCTTAGAGGATATTGTGAAACAATTGGACGATGGTGATATGACCATCTCTGAACTCTTAACTCAATATAAAAAAGGCTTAACATTAGTAAAAGAATGTGCAGAAATGCTCGATTCAGTTGAAAATGAAGTTCAACAAATTATCGAAGAAGTTCGCATCAGCGAATAAGGAGATTCTATGTTCAAAGATTATTTAGGGTCTAGCAAACAACATATTGAACAATGGTTAGGTGAGGTATTAAGTAGCCCAAATCAAGAATTTAAACCTCTTTATGAATCCATGAGTTATAGCTTAATGCAAGGCGGTAAGCGGATCCGACCAATCTTATCTAAAGCTGTGTTAGAAATGCTTCATAAAGATCCAGCTGAGTATAAGGAATTTCTATGTGCCATGGAGTGTATCCATACATATTCCTTAGTACATGATGATCTACCAGCTATGGATAATGATGATTATCGCAGAGGTAATTTAACAAATCATAAAGTTTATGGTGAAGGTATGGCTATTCTAGCTGGTGATGGTTTATTAACTTATGCTTTTCAACTAATGACTGAGAATAAAACTGCTACGCCTCAGCAAAAAATAGATGCTATTAAATGTGTAGCTACTGCAGCAGGCCCGGAAGGTATGGTCGGTGGTCAAGCCTTCGATATGCTCAGTGAAGATAAGCATATCCCACTAGAAGAGTTAAAGGTTTTGCACAGTGGAAAAACGGGTGCATTATTTAATGCGTCAGTAGAATTAGGCCTTATTTTAGGCAATGCAGATACGGCTACTCGAAAAGCGCTTATGGAGTATGCTAATTGTTTAGGATTGTTATTCCAAATTACTGATGATATTCTAGATGTAACTGGAACAATTGAAGAACTAGGAAAGACTCCTGGTAGTGATATTCGACAACATAAATCGACGTATGTATCTTTCCTTGGTTTAGAAGGAGCAAAAGAGCAAGCCGCATTAGTTGGCCAACAAGCTCACGATGCATTAGATTCTGTTTCTTATGATACATCTATATTATCTGCTCTAATTGATTATCTTTTAGAACGAACTAATTAATTGGTATTACCTGAAGAAGGTATAAATAATGATTGATATATTACCACAAATAGCACACAACTACATAGCACAAGCTGCATTTTGGGGATGGTTTACTGCGCAGGCTATCAAATTTGTATGGCAACTAGTTCGGCATGGTAAATTTAGTCCAGAACGCCTTGTGGGTTCTGGGGGATTTCCCAGTTCCCATACATCCTTTGTAATCGCTACAACTACGGCTATATATCTAAAAAGTGGAGCTTCGGATCTATTTATTCTATCCTTAGTATTTTCTATTGTAGTTATGTATGATGCATCTGGGGTGCGATTAGAAGCTGGGCGTCAAGCTCAAATTCTAAATCAAATTGTAGATTATTTTACAAAGAAAAACATACCTGTTGTCATTACTCGTAAAGAGGCCTTAAAAGAATTATTAGGACATACACCAATAGAGGTATTTGGGGGATTAATCCTCGGTATTCTTGTTGCATGTATTCAATTTTATTATATTTATAATGGTGTTATATGAGCAGTAAAGAACGTTTAGACATACTCCTCGTTAACCGAGGACTTTTTGAAAGTAGAGAAAAGGCAAAAGCGGCCATAATGGCTGGCCAAATCTTCATGGATACTACGCGTATTGATAAGGCAGGTACCAAAATTCCTATAGATGCCAATATTGTAGTAAAGGGCAATACTTTGCCTTATGTTAGTCGCGGTGGATTAAAGTTAGAAAAAGCCATTCAAACGTATCCTATCAACTTACAGGATGCTATTATGGTTGATATAGGTGCTAGCACAGGTGGTTTTACAGATTGTGCCCTACAAAATGGTGCATCTAAAGTCTTTGCCATTGACGTAGGCTATAATCAATTGGCTTGGAAATTGCGTCAAGATCCGCGTGTGATTAATATGGAAAAGCAAAATATCCGTACTGTTACACCTGAGCAACTTGGTGAACTTGTGGACTTTATTTCTATTGATGTAGCATTTATTTCTTTGGACAAAGTTCTGCCAGTTGCGACTACCTTATTAAAGGATACAGGAGCTCTTGTAGCTTTGATTAAGCCTCAATTTGAGGCGGGTAAAGAGAATGTAGGTAAAGGCGGTATTGTACGGGATTCTGAAATCCATAAAGAAGTTTTACATCGTATTTTACACGTTGCTCATGATTGTGGATTATATATTCACGGCTTAACGTTCTCACCAATTAAAGGCATGGAAGGTAATATTGAGTTTTTAGGTTATTTTAAAAAGTACGAAGAAGGGGCTTTAGCCATTGATAATGCTTTAATTGATTCAGTGGTTGCAGAAGCCCATTCATTATAGGAGATTACAATGCGTATCGGATTCTTCCCAAACATGGGGAAAAGCAATATTATGGCAGTTCTAAAAATGGCTGCACATATTTGTAAAGATGAAGGTATCGAAGTATTTTTGCCAGATGATCTCGAATCAGATGCACCTGCACGAGTACTTAAGATTCCTGAAACTCATATTTTAAGTCGTCCAGAAATCTTTAAACAAATTGATATTGCCTTTAGTTTTGGTGGTGATGGTACCATCATCCATTTGGCAAGACAAATTTACCCATATAATGTACCTGTTTGTGGTATTAACCTTGGTGAGCTAGGCTTTTTAAACCAAATTGAAGTTCATCAAATGCAAAGTCACATTAAACGTATTGCAAATGGTGATTATAATATAGAAAAACGTGGACATTTATATGCATATATTGACCGAAATAATGGTAATGAAGAAGAATTAGTACCTATCATTAATGAAATCGTTATTACCCGTGCTGAACCAGCAAAAATGGCACGTATTAACATGTCCATCAATAATCAACATACACAAATGTATCCTTCAGATGGATTGATTATTTCCTCTGCAACCGGGTCTACGGGATATAATCTATCCGCAGGTGGCCCTATTATGAAGCCTGATAATAGATCTATTATTGTTACACCTGTAGCACCACATCTGATTCAAGGTGTTTCACTTGTATTAGAAGAGCATGATACAATCCAAATCACGATGCCAGAACGTGAACCACAATTACATATCTGTATAGACGGTACATTTGACTATACGTTTACCAATAAAGAAACACTACATATAAACTCTAATCCTGTATATTGTTTATTCGTACGTTTTAAAGATCAATGTTTCTTTGGTACATTATTTAAAAAACTAGCATCTCGTCGTGACGAGTTGTTGTAATACTAAAATCTCAAGTGGGGTGATTTTGTGATTAACATTAACAATGCTGTTCAGTTTCAACATTTAATCTGGGATCGAGTAATGAAACACGCTAATGTTGTAGTAGATGCAACATGTGGTAATGGGCATGATTTACTATATTTAGCAAAACGAGCAGAAAAAGGCTGTCATTTATATGGTATCGATATTCAAATGAAAGCGATTAATAACAGCCAAGAGTTATTGCAGTCAAATGATATAGCACAAGATGTAAGTCTAACATTTATTCATGATTCCCATGATCGTGCATTAGCTAATCAATTAAAAGATGAAGTTATTGATTTAATGATCTTTAACCTAGGCTATTTACCAGGTGGTGATCATCAAGTTATAACTAAACCGCATCAAACTATTGATGCCATAAATGAAGGCTTAGAAAAATTATCGAAGTCTGGAGTTATCACAATTGTTGCTTACCCTGGAACAACAGAAGGGTTTGAAGAAATGCAGATGCTTAAATCGTATTTATCAGATTTAGAACAAAAATTGTATAATGTATGTCATTGGCATCCAATGAATCAAATCAATAATCCACCTGAGTTATTTATATTGCAAAAACGATAAAACGAAATATATCTTTATTCATTATGAATAAAAGTCATAAGAAATATGTAAAAGCCCCTTTATAGGGGCTTTTATTTATACATGTATAATCTTCTAATTTTAAATTATTAATTTCATATAAATAGATGAAGCCTATAGGATATGTGTTTATACGCTATCAGTATATAGAAAATTAACAATATTTTAAATATTAATATAATATGCATAACTAGTATGAGACATTCAATTTATACCATATATTAATTATGAATATATGGTATAATAATAGCAGAAAGATACTATTCTCTTTTATGTGCAAGGTTTAAAAAAGGGAGTTCAAAATGAAACGCTATCGCTATAACAAAATCAAAGAAATCGTGCAGTCCAAGGCGATTGAAACTCAGGAGGAATTAGCAGCGGCCTTATTAGAAGAAGGTATTGAAGTAACGCAAGCTACAGTTTCTCGTGATATTAAGGAATTGATGTTAATCAAAATTCCTACAGGCGATGGACACTATCGATATGCATTATCTCCAGAAGAAAATGTAGTTCTATCTCGTAGTCGAATCAATCGATTATTCCAAGATTCTCTAATTAAGGTAGATCACAGCTTAAATCAAGTAGTATTACATACAATTCCTGGTTCAGCTCAATCCGTAGCATTTTCCATTGACCATGCAAAATGGTCTGAAATTATTGGTACATTAGCTGGTGATGATACAATTTTGTTAATTGCAAAATCTGAAGCTGAAGTTCCAGCGATTTTAGCTAAAATTCAAGATTTAATGAAGGACTAAATAGATGTTAACGCAAATGAGCATTCGCAACTTTGCGTTGATTGAGCAAATGAATATTTCATTTAATGATGGCATAACTATCTTTACCGGCGAAACTGGGGCAGGGAAATCCATATTAATGGATGCCTTTAGTATCCTTTTGGGAGAACGCGCAAGCAGCGAGTTCATTCGTCACGGTAAAGATAGTTTTGTTATAGATGGAATATTTGATATTGCCGATCACCAAAGTATACAAGAGCTATTAGAATCTAAAAATATTATGGTTGAAGATGGGGAATTAATTCTCTCCCGTTCATTTAATCGCAATGGTAAATCTACTATCTTAGCTAATGATCAACCTATACCATTAAAAGCATTAAAAGAAATTGGTCAATATTTAGCAGATATTCATGGTCAATATAGCAATCAACGATTGTTAGATGCAGATACTCATCATGAATATTTGGATACGTATAATAAAGAAGGCCAAGTAGCTTATAAGGCCTATTTAGATGCCTATAAAGTATATAAGCAAGCTAAACAAGATGTGGATCACTTACAAGAAAATATGTCTGAACGAGCACGTGAGCTCGATATGCTACGATACCAAATTGATGAAATTGAAGAAGCTGGTCTCACTATGGGTGAAGATATCTCTATTGCAGAAGAATTAAAACGTCTTGATAGCTTTGAGCATATTGATAAGGTATTAGGTTCTTGTTATGACGCCTTCTATAATGGACGTCAACCATTACTAGACACTATTAACTCTATCAAGGTAGAGGTTAATGATCTTGTAAAGTATGATAGTGAATTAAAGGAAGTATCTGAAATGGTTGACTCTGCTTATTTTCAATTAGAGGAAGCAGCCCAATCATTAGATCGCTACAGAGATACTATCAGCTATGATGAAGAGCGCTATAAGTATTGTCAAGATCGTGACACATTACTTTATGGGTTAAAGAAAAAATATGGTGAAACCATAGAAGAAATTCTAGGATACGAAGAAAAAGCACAAGCCCGTTTAGAAGAACTTGAAAGCCTTGTATTTGCACAAGATGAATTAGAGGCTCGTCTTCATAAAGTGCAAAAAGTAGCAGAAGAGGCTTTAACGGTTTTACATGACATTCGTCAAAAAAATGCAAAAGCTATAGCTAGTGCATTACATCAAGAATTAGTAGATTTAGGAATGCCAAAAGGTGATATTCAGTTCCATATAGAGGACGGCGAAGGATTATCTCCTTTAGGTGCTAAATCAATTGAACTACTATTTTCTGCCAATAAAGGGGAGCAATTATTACCGCTTCACAAGGTAGCCTCTGGTGGTGAATTAGCTCGTATTGCGCTAGCCTTCAAATCTGTATTCCGTACTGACACTTTCAAAACAATGGTATTTGATGAAATCGATGTTGGTATCAGTGGAGATATAGCGTTAAAAGTAGCTGAAAAGATTCTACATCTATCTAAAACTAATCAAGTATTCTGTATCACTCATTTACCTCAAACTGCAAGTATTGCTAAGCAGCATTATCACTTGTCTAAAATAGAGCAAGATGACCGTACAGTTTCAACATTATCTGTACTTAATGAGGATGAACGTGTTACGCAAATCGCTTCCATGATGTCTGGTCGAGGTATGTCCTCAACAGCATTAGCAGCGGCAAAAGAACTAATTGCCCATTTTAATTGACTAAAATCGCATAATTACTTATACTAATAGTATTAAGTGAATATGTTGATAGAGGTGCGAGTATAAATAGTAATCATGAGGAGTAGGCATGCATTGATCCATGATAAAAGGGATGCTTGCCGAAGTTCGGTGATTGCGACTCATCGTTCTGGTTGTCTATTTAATAAATGGACGACTGTCATCAATTTGAATTGGTGGAGTGCTATCATTGAGCTTTTAGTAACAGTTATAAGCTATATAAACTATAAGGCCAGTGGATGCATCCACTGGCTTTTTTGGAGGTATATATGATTCGAGTAATGGTAAATGGCGCTGGCGGTAAAATGGGCCGCGAAGTAGTCAAAGCAGTACATAATGATCCTGAGTTAACATTGGTAGGCGGTATCGATCCTACTAAGGCAGGTCAAGATGTAGGCTCCGTAGCAGGCATCGAACAATTAGGAATTACAATGAATGCCTCCATTGATGAGGTTCTAAATACTAATAAACCTGATGTAATTGTAGATTTTACAAATCCTGCTGTTATTTATGAAAATGCTAAAAAAATGTTATCTGCAGGTATTCATGTAGTTATTGGTACTACAGGTTTAACTGCGGAACAACGTGACGAATTAGATGCTATTGGTCGCCAAAATAATGCCAATTGCCTTGTAGCTCCTAATTTCTCTCTTGGTGCAGTTATGATGATGAAGGTTTCTGCAGAATTAGCACCATATTTCCCTAATGTAGAGATTATTGAACTACATCATAACCATAAATACGATGCTCCATCTGGTACATCTATTTTAACAGCTAAATTAATTAACGAAGCTAAACAAGCTGCGAATGCAACGCCTGATGAGGATTTGACTCGTGAAAGTTTACCAGGTGCTCGTGGCGCTAAGGTTGATGACGTAACAATCCACAGCGTTCGTTTACCTGGTTACGTAGCTCACCAAGAAGTACTATTTGGTGGCTATGATGAAACGTTAACAATTCGTCACGATAGTTTAAGCCGACTTTCCTTCATGCCAGGTGTAGTATTAGCATGTAAAAAAATTAGTGCTAAAACTGGTTTAACTTACGGCTTAGAGCATTATTTATAATATTAGAGCAAGGAGATATAGTAATGAAAAAACCTAATGTTGCAATTCTTGGTGCTACTGGTGCAGTAGGTGCTGAATTTATTACACTGATTGAAGAGCGTAATTTCCCATATGAAAATTTAAAATTGTTGGCATCTGCTCGTTCTGCAGGTACTGAACTTATAGTGAATGGAAAAACATATGTAGTAGAGGAAGCAAAGCCAGAATCCTTTGAAAATATTGATATCGCATTATTTGCAGGTGGTTCTATTTCTAAAACATTAGCACCAGAAGCAGCTAAACGTGGTGCAATTGTTATCGATAACTCTAGTGCATTCCGTATGGATCCTGAAGTACCTCTTGTTGTACCAGAAGTAAATCCAGAAGATATCTTAAAACATAAAGGTATTATTGCTAACCCAAATTGCTCTACTATTATTATGAGCTTAGGTCTAAAACCACTACATGATATTTCTCCAATTAAACGCATCGTTGTAAGTACATATCAAGCAGTATCCGGTGCTGGTAAAGAGGGTATTGAAGAACTTGAAAACCAAGTAAAACAATATGCTGCTGGTGAAGAAATGACTGCAAACTTATTGCCAACAGGTTCTGCCCCTAAACATTATCCTGTAGCATTTAACTTATTGCCACAAATCGATGTGTTCTTGGACAATGATTACACAAAAGAAGAAATGAAAATGGTCAATGAAACACAAAAAATTCTTCATGACGACACAATTCAAGTAGTACCAACTACTGTACGTGTTCCAGTGTATCGTTCCCACTCTGAATCTGTTTTAGTAGAAACAGCTGAACCAGTTTCTGTAGAAGCTTTCAAAGCAGCATGTGAAAAATTCCCAGGTTTACAAGTAAAAGATAATCCTGCAGAACAAATTTATCCAATGCCATTATATACGTCTAATCAAAATGACTGTGAAATTGGTCGTATTCGTAAAGATTTATATAACGACAAAGGTATGAATTTCTGGATTGTAGGGGACCAAATTCGTAAAGGTGCAGCACTTAATGCGTTGCAAATTGCTGAGTACTTGGTAGAAAAACAAGCATTTTAATCTATCAAGGGGAGGACAGATATGAAAACCTTTGGTCGAGTATTAACGGCTATGATTACATCATTTAATAATGATGGATCCCTTAACATAGAAAATAGTGTAGCTATTGCTCATCATTTATTAGATAATGGATCCGATGGACTCGTTGTATGTGGTACAACAGGGGAAAATCCATCCATGTCAAAAGAGGATAAATTAGCATTATTTACAGCTATTGCTAAAGAATGTGGTCATAAAGGTTCTATTATTGCTAATGTAGGTTCAAATGACACAAAAGCTTCTGTAGACTTTGTAAAAGAAGTATCTAAAATTGATGGAATCGATGGTTTATTAGTTGTAGTACCTTACTACAATAAGCCAAATCAACAAGGTCAATACTTACACTTTAAAGCTATTGCAGAGGCTACTACACTGCCAATCATGGTATATAATGTACCAAGCCGTGTAGGAACAGGCATTTTCCCAACAACACTAGCACAATTACATAGTGAGTATCCACATGTATGCGCCATTAAAGAGGCTAGTGGCAATCTTATGATTGCATCTGAAATCAAACGCTTAATGCCTGAGGACGACTTCATGGTATATAGTGGGGATGATGGTCTTACATTACCAATGCTATCTGTGGGAGCATGCGGTGTTGTATCCGTAGTTTCTCATGTAGCGGGCAAAGATATGAATGCGATGATTCAAGCTTATGAATCTGGTCATAATCACGAAGCACTTCGTATTCATCAAAGCTTAGCGGATATCATAAAAGCTATGTTTATTACTACAAATCCTATTCCTGTTAAATATGCAGTCCGTAAAATAGGTTTACCTGCTGGTGTATTTAATTTACCAATGTGTGATCCAACTGCTGATGAATCAGCATATATTGATAAAGCATTAGCGGAATATTTACAATAATATATTATAACTATAAAACCAGTAGCTACATTGTAGTTACTGGTTTTGTTTTATAATTCTTCTATTAGTTACTAACAGTTATAGCCTAATAATAAAAAATCGGCAACCGTAAGTTGCCGATTTTTTTATATTCTATCTCGTACAAGACCAATAACAAGACCTTCAATATGACAATCATCTACGATGATTGGATCAAAGTCGTCATTTTCAGGTTGTAAACGAATATGACCATTTTCTTTATAAAAACGTTTTACTGTAGCTTCATCATCGATACGTGCTACAACAACATCACCATTATTAGCAGTATTTTGATGGCGTACGATGAGCATATCACCTTCATACATACCAATATTCATCATGGATTCGCCTTGAACGCGTAGTAAAAAGCAGTCAGAATCACCAGTTAATTGAACAGGTAATGTAAGAGTAGACTCTAAATTTTCTACCGCTGTAATAGGCATACCTGCTTGTACAGTACCAATAAGAGGCACTTGTTTCAACCCAGCCCCTAAGAACTCAAAATTATCAGAACTTGATGTTTCATTACCGTCTACAGAAATAGAAGGTTTTGTATCCTCTAATACTGTAATAGCCCGATTTTTATTAGGATCGCGTTTAATATAACCAAACTTTTCAAGAGCATTCAAATGAGATTGCACAGTAGAAGTAGAACTAAGGCCTACATGTGTACAGATTTCTCGAACAGTAGGACAACGATATTCATTATGTAAAGAGTCCTTAATAAAATCTAATATACGGCGCTGTTTTGTATTAATATCTGTAGCAGGGCGTCTCACGATGAACCTCCATAATCAATGTAATGTCAAAATAATATCAATATGTATATGAGGAAAAATTTACTCATTTCGTACTATATAATAAAAACATAAGATAATTACTAATCTTATATACCTATTATAGGCAATTTTAAAAGTTTTTGCAAACATTTGTTCTAAAACACTTGACCGAACATTCGTTCGTGTGCTAATATAAGCATGTAAACAAACAAATGTTCTCAGATATTATGTTCGATGTAAATGTGAGGTATGAGATGAAAAATATATTAATGATGGTAGGAATGTGCTTAACAATCTTGTTCGGCTATAATATGACAACCCCTGTAACAGAAGCAAATACACATGCTGTCCGTGAAGTAAAGGTTCAAGCAGGAGATACTATGTGGGATATTGCAGCTCGCACAGCTCATAAAGATATGGATGTTCGTGAAATGGTATATGCTATGAAGGAACTTAACAAAATTGATGACTCTGGTGCATTAGTTCCTGGTACAGTTTTAAAAGTACCAGTTAAGAAAAATGATAGTCCAGTTAGAGCTTTGGACTATGTGGCTCAAAACTAAATATATATGGGTATAACCCACGCAAAAAAGCAGCTACTCTGATAGAGATAGCTGCTTTTTGTTATTTAAATTTTGTTTTTATCTAAATCGTTTTTCAAAGATTGTTGAAATAGGATTATCTACAAACTTATTGGCTTCATTAATGTAGCGACGAACCATATTAACACTATGATGACGTGTTTGTCTCATAATATTACGTTCTTCCACACCATAAGCTGCTGCAGTTGTGGCAAATCCATGACGTAAACTGTGGGCACCATACATAGATGGATCAAGACCAATGAGAGAAACATATTTCTTTACAATTTCTGCAATCATTTTATCGGATATAGCTGTTTTACGAAGTGACATATTTTTAGTAAAACCTCTAAATACAGGACCTTCCGTAATACCAGAGGCACGTAACCATTGCTGTAAGGCACGTACTGCGTCAAGTGGAGAACCAGATAGGTGCGGAATCGCTACAACAGCACCTTGACCTTCTTGGTCAGCTTTTGATGATGGTACAAAGATTTCAACACCTTGTGGAGAAAACTGAAGATGTTCTACTGTAATGGCCGCAATTTCACTACGACGAAAAGCCCCCATAAATCCAATTAAAAGTATGGCTTTATCACGCAATAATTGCAACTCAGACACATCTAGTTTATCCATACACTCCAGAATATCTTCAATATCTTCTAATAGAACTGGTGTTTTACCTTGTTGGAACGTACCTTTTAAACGTCTAATCCCTCGTAACGCTTGTTTTACTATAGGTGCCATACAAGGATTCTCCCTATGACCAGAAGCATTATAATTCTCCGATATGGCGCTAATGCGACGAGATATTGTATTAGCCTTAGCATAATCAGCTAGATCATTTATATAGTTCACAATTGTTTCTGGTGTGGCTGGAAAATAAGATACCTTTTGATAGGTACACCAATCAACGAAATCATCCCAATCCGATTCGTACGCATCAACAGTATTCTCAGCCTTAGATAACAATATGCTTTGTTTTGCTTTCATAGACAACTTAGTGCTATTCATAAGCGCATCATTATTGCGCAAATAGAAATGTTTCTGTTGCTCTTTAGACTTTGACATAGTTCACCCTTACCCTAAAATTATCAATATAATTGTACCATAGATTGGACGGTAATATGCTATAATTAGAGAATATGATAACTAATTCGGGAGAGTTTATAAATAATGACAAAGAAATATATTTTAGTAGGAACAATGCTTGTTCTCTTAGGGACGAGCGGCTGTTCATACATTCCAACAGAAAATATTTCTTATGGTGTATATTACAATGATACAGATCTATCTAATACACCTAAGAATGAATTACAAGCTCGCTTACAAGATTTAAATAGTAAAATTCCACAAACCATATCTATTGATATGGGCAATAATAAAAAACAACAAGCTTCCTATCATGATTTAGGGATTCAAATCGATACTGATGCAATGGTAAAAGCTATTTCTACCTATGGCTATGAAGAGGATTTGTGGACACTGCTTTCACATAGATTCCATGCATTCTATTATGGACAACACTTTACACCACAATATAAGCTTGATGAAGTTAAGGGTAAAACATATCTAACAGAGTTGGCAAAAACAATTGATACCCCTGGTCATGATGCATATTTAAGTCTTGAGAATGGACAAGTGGTATTCCATCCTGCAAAGGAAGGTAAGCGTATCGATATTGATGCTACCCTTAAGAAATTAAAAGATGATTTACAGGCCGGTGATAGTATTAATTCCTTGTCTATGGTATTTACTACACAGAATACTGTAAAAGTAAGTGATGCCGATTTAAAACCATTGAATACGGTATTAGCGTCTTACACTACAGAGTATGATCCTAGTAATGAAAGTAGAACCCATAATATCCAATTAGCATCTGATAAAATAAACGGTACCCTAATTAAACCGGGCGCACAGTTCTCCTTTAACGATGTTGTCGGTGAACGTACTGCAGAGGCCGGCTATGATGATGCACCTGTTATGATTGATGGTAAATTGGTTCCAGGTATTGGTGGTGGCATTTGCCAAGTAAGTTCAACTATATTTAATACAGCGTTATTATCCGGTATGAATATTATCGAGCGTACACCACACTTTGAGCCAGTAGGATATATTCAAGCTGGTCGGGATGCTACAGTAGCTTGGGGCTATTTAGACTTTAAGTTTAGAAATCCTTACCAACAATCCATTTATATCCTTAGTGTTATGAATAATGGAACGTTAACGATCTACATTATAGGTACAGCTCAAGATAAGCCTAAAAATGTTTCTATTTCTGTAGGTGATTATGGCGAAATTCCTAATAAGACTATCACTAGGGTAGATCCAGCATTAAAAGAAAAAGAAGTGCAGGAGGGGCATGTAGGTTTAACAATGAATACGTATAGAACCATTACCTATGGTAATTGGGTTACACAAACAGATTCCTTTGAGTCTGTATATGATCCAGTAGATACGATTATTACAATGCCTGCAGCAGCGCCACCAAATCCACCTAACAAAACGGATAAAAAGAAATCATAATTAAAGATTTTATTAAATATAGCCTAAACTATTGACCATATGAAACAAATAGTTTAGGCTATTATTTGAACTATAATTGAGAAATCATTTGATACATAATCCAGTATGTTAGAATAAATTACTCAATAACAGAGAACATTATCAATTCATTCTCAACGATTATCATTTAATAAAAATAGAAGAGGACACTATGGACACAATCTTACAATTTGATCACTCTTTAATCTTCTATGTACATGATCACCTTGTATATAGTTTTTTAACGCCTATTATGGCATTTATTTCAAAAATTACTGGCAGCGGTGCCTTATGGATTGTAATTGCCTTGTTATTAATGTTACAGAAAAAATATCGTGTATTAGGCGTAGCTATAATTATTGCCTTAGGATTTGTATTTATCATCGGTGACCAAGGTTTAAAACCACATGTAGCTAGATTAAGGCCATTTGTAGATTTTCCTAATATAACAGTACCATTAGAATCTGCATTACCTAAAGCAAATAGTTATTCATTCCCGTCAGGCCATAGTTTTGGTTCATTTGCATCAGCCATGACCATTTACCTAGGCTTGAGCCAAATAGCGCCTCAGAAGCGATATTTGGGAATTATAGCATTACTTGGGTCATTAGTAGTAGCATTTTCTAGAGTATATCTATTTGTACATTATCCAACAGATGTATTAACAGGTTTAGTATTGGGAATTATCGTAGGGTTCATTGCTTGGAAGTTAGCAAGAGTTGGTTGGAACTGGTGGACTAACCGTAATAAAGATGTAGAATACGAACCATATACATTTAAACGTAAATAAGCTTAAAAAACTAAAAAATCATATAACATAAGGGATTGGGCCAATTAGGCCCAATTTTCTTAATATAATTACTTCCGATAATATATCGTTATCAGAAGTAATTTAAAAACAAATAAAAAACTAGCCTATATATATAAGCTAGTTTAAATACATTTCAACCCATATAAGCCTTTAAATTACTCAATCAACAGATCCTATCGTTTCATATTATGTAATCCAGTCTATTACACAATATTTAACTCAATTTATCTAACCTTATAATTCTAATTTAATTTATGTAACCTAGTTAATCTCACTATATAAAACTTAATATATGTAAATATTTAAATTATGTTTTCTAAGCTTATTAATCATTAACCTAAGGTGTATATACATATAAGCTCTTAAATAATGTTTAGTATCTAATACAACTATCTTTTTATATAACATCATTTAGCTATATATATTTATATAAGTCTTACATAACCTTAATATATACCAAACTAACTAGATGCTTATGATTCCTTATTTTATGTAGGTTTATGGTAACTATAATTTTATTATTATAGATGTATGTGTAGAATTATTATTATTTAATTTTAAATACATATTGAAATTTTTGATATAAGGTTGTAAAATAAGCATATAAGTTATGTAATTTACTCATATTAACTCTCACGGAGGTATTATATGTGCTGGTGTGACATCGTAAGTAAAGCCAAAATTGGCAGTTTAAAACATTTAGGTAATGGTATGGAAGGTTCCTTAAGATTCTTAGCTGAAATTATTGTAGGTCTTAGTATCCTTCGTGTATTCGTTAACTGGATTTTCGGAGTTTAGACCTTACAATTAAATATAATATATAAAAGACGCTTAGTATGCTAAGCGTCTTTTTTGTATATATTAAGTTTATTAGGTTTATATCTTTACATACTACACTAGATCATATTATTGATATGCTTCGCTGCAATCGATATACTCCATAATCAATTGGCAAATTTGACCATCTTTATCAAAGGCCCAGTATACAGGATATAAACCATCACCAAAGCCGGATTGAATCATAGGTACTGTAAGTTCAGTATCAGGAATTGTAAAGTTAATCCAATCCCCTTTAGACCGTTGGAATTGTGGATATGCCAATGCATTTAACTGGAACAAATCACTGTAGTAATCATCATAGATATTTTTATCAGGATAGTTTGTATGCCATTGATCATAGAACTTTCTATAGGTTTCGATAGTTTCTGCATCAACCACAGTAGCCAGTCCAGAATCTACAGGGAACCCGATGTAGCTTTCACCATCATCAAGATCTGTTAAGTCTTCCGTACCTTTTAAAGCCAATTCATAGTTCACAGGCTCATTGCCACTAAAAACAACACGACTTGCCACATAGCGATACTCATTTGGTTCCATTTCAATAATTTTTGTTTCTAATAAATACGTACCTGGTTCTATCGTTCTAATATACGTATCTGGTTTATTAGGTAATGTTACCAAAGGATCACAGCACGTAATATGGCCTGTTGGGAATGTTACAGTCCACATAGGCAATGTATGTAAGGGAAATCCTTTTAGCTCTTTACGGTTGAATAAATCATGATATGGTACGGTAGGTTTTAATTTACCTTCAGAACCTAAACGATTAAACGTTTGAATCCATTCACTTGTCAATTTAGATTGTTCCATATTACTCCTCTGCTTCGTGTTTACAATGAATATACTCACCCTCTAACACTTCATATGCTGCTGTTTTACGTATAATTTGTTTAACTAATGTATCTAACTGGGAACCATTTGTATAGTCTGCAGGTGCATAATAGCGTATACGGTGATGACGCATCATCTTATACACCTTATCTTTATCCTTTTTAATAGGATCATACACACCTATGGAATGGCCTCCATTTGCGTTAACAAGGCTCATGCAAGGAATATCTGTATCACTATCCCCAATATAAATCATATTGCGGAATGGGACACGTTGGTCCTCAGGCTTAATATAATCGTTAACGCCTGTATCATTAATATCTAGAATCCCCTTTTGAATACGGAACAAAAACTGAGTTTTATTCGTATAGTTAATTGCTTGCGCAGGCCACACAGCTACGCCCTTATCATCAAACATGAATGCGCTGGCATAGATTTTTGTGAAAGCTCCCTCTTTCGCCATTTCAGTGCCTTCTATCATCTCTTTCAATCCAGAAGAGATAATATAATGCTCAATGCGTACCCCATGTTCTAATCCATATTCTCGAATACGTTCAAACCAAGTGCGAACACCGTCATACAATTCTACTTGATTCCCATATTCCATGAGCTTTTCTTTAGTTACATAAAAGCGACCTACTGCTTCTTGAATCATCTTGTACATATAGGCTAAGTTATTATCCATATCATTTTTCTTAGCCAATTGATTAGATTCTTGCCAGAACTGCTTGATTTGCTCCTCATCATAGCCAACAGATTGAATAAAGCCTTGTGCCTGCATATCATCAGGGGTTAAAGTCTTATCAAAATCATAGCACATGGCAAGAACTGGCATAGAATCTTCACGTGATACTAAGGATGAATCTTTAGTATCACTTTTGTATGTTATCATACGACACCTCCTTGTGATAATAAAACAACTAAACAATTAATAAGTCTATTCACTCTCTTATATTCCTGAGGTGTCCCTTTGACAACCCCCTTTGTTATCTATTTTACACGATACGTCAACGAAACAGCGTTATATAGCATCGTAATTCCATCTAAAATAGAGTTTCTTGCCTGTAATTTGTATCAACAATCCAGCTTTTTTCCATGCTTTCTTTAATAATTGCTGTTTTTGAAAGCTGGTCAATAAGTAAACTAGAATTTGGATCATGTAACAAACGATTATGCCGGACCGCCGCCTGATTTGTATTAGCATAACAATAGCGACAGAAATGACTACAACTATCATAGGCACCTATATCACCATGTAAATAACAATTACATTCTGGTCTCGCTGGTGTCCGTTTAGGTGCTTTTAACGTAACATTCCAAGCCCGTTCATAACAATCTAAGGTCAAACAACCTTCCGTATTAGCCCCTAATTCTTTAAATGCGTCCCCTTCTCCACAGGTTTTAAGGTCCATATTGCAAGAATGAGCAATAGAAACAAGCTCCTTAATAATGTTATGTTGTACATCAACACTTGGTCTAAAACCTTCAGGGAAGTTCTGAGCCACCTTATCAAATATATCTAAGAAACTTACAACTACCGTATCCGTATATCCTTCTAGCGCCTTAGCCATGTTATAAAAGCTTTCAAAATGGAAATCTATTGTGTAGATATGGGTTAAAATAATAGGATCATAACGCCACACCATGGATTGAGGATTCAGTCTTGTTGATATTTGTTTAAATCCGTCTATTACAGAATCTGCTTTTGGTACATAGGGCTCGATATCTGGACCATAAGGGGTTATAGTCATGTGCCAAAACTGTCTATAATCATTTATTTCATGTAAGAGCGGAATAAATGGCAAAGGATTCTTTGTACAAAACGCAATACCATCTACTACTTCATGATTAATAGGATACCGTGTTATCTGCATTGGGTTATAGGGATTTCGTACATCTACAAATCCTTGATGAACACGATTAATCAACCATTGCCCATAAAAGGCAGGAATATCCGTACGTTGTCCCGTCTGCAAAATCATTGTCCTGCCCTTTCATAAAACAAAAATATAGATGTATTATATCATATTCAATATTAATTATTTATGTAGTAAGTGTGATATTTATAGTATGGTACATTCTCATTTTATGGTACTATTAAGTGTATTAAAAATGAGGAGAACAAAAAGATGAACGATATATTTGAAAAGAATCATCCTATGAAGGATGACAAAGAGTTTATTACCGCTTATTGGAGCGATCGAGCACGTGATTTTGGGTCATTGCGAGCTAAAGAATTAGAAAGCCCTAAACTTAAATTATGGAGAGATGAACTAACGAGTCATATCTTTGATTCTGATCGCTCTTTACGTATTTTAGACATTGGTTGTGGTGCAGGCTTCTTTAGTATTATCCTCTCTCAACTAGGACATACAGTACACGGCATCGATATTACGCCTAATATGATAGACGAAGCAAATCAACTGGCAGAATCCCTTGATTGTGATGCTACCTTCTCCGTCATGGATGCTGAAAATCTCAGCTTTGACTCCAATACCTTTGATATCGTTGTAGCCCGCAATGTAACATGGAACTTACCACATCCAGATAAAGCCTATGCTGAATGGTTACGCATCATTCGTCCAGGCGGTTTAATCCTCAATTATGATGCGGAACATGCTCGCAATCACCATGACTTACCACAATCTGTTCATCATGCCCATGAGCATGTAAGCAATGACTTAAAAGAGCGGTGCCATACGATTTATCATATGCTTGAAATTTCATCCTTTACACGCCCTCAATGGGATAAAGAAGTGCTCACAAAATTAGGTGCTAGCTCCGTCACTATTGACTCCACAGTAGGTCCTCGTATTTACAACGAAGAAGATGAATTTTATATTCCTGTACCAATGTTCTTGGTGAAAGTAATAAAATAGCATTCAAAGTAAAACATTACAAAATAAACCCACTCCATGTGATATGTACCCCTTTTATTAGGTATCTAATAAAGGAATATATCATACTATGAGTGGGTTTTATTTTATTTATTATTTCTTATTGTCTTTAATGATAGAGTCATCAAAGTTATAGGTTGTTATAAACTTTGTTTTAGGATTTGCTGCATTGCCAATCTCTTCTAAATATTTATTAGAAGCTACTTGAAGATCTTTCTTATACGCATCGGCTAATGTTTGTAAATTGTTCGTTTCGTTTACTCGTTTAAAGGTTTGATCCATAAATTTAATAGTATCTGTTTTTGAATCATAAATAAGAGCAGTATTTGGTATGCCAGTAATATCCATCTTAATTGTATTAGAATTTGAGCTATCTGCATTACCTACTATATCGTTAGCACTCATTACAAGTGTAAGTGCCGTAATATAATTTAGACGAGTTTCCTTTATATCCCCTACCATTTGAGTAGATTCAATAACAGGTCTCTTTTCAGGCGTCGTATATTGATAGTTATAAGCTTTCATATCTGCTGTATAAATCGTCTTACTATCATTTCGAGCTGTAAGATTCATCGTAAAAATAGGCGTGTCAACAGCACTCACTACATTTTGAACGGTATAGCCTGAGTAAGCAATCCATTCCCCTTCAGGTCCTTTAGGCTGAGAAGACGCACTATTACTACTACAACCAGCTAATATCAACAAACTAACTAAGGCGATACAAAGTGAAAGGTATTGAAGTATTCTTTTTAGCATAGCAGTACCTCGCATACAAACTTATATTATATAAATACAAACCTAACTAGTACTAAACTAGACAAGAAAAAGCTAATCAATTACAGCTATAGTTTTTTTAATATATTAGTTACTGAAATACTCTTGAGCCTTAGTGATTTCTGCACGAAGTTTTTCTTCATCAATAGTAAGCAATTCTTTGTCTTTCATAAGAACTTTGCCACCTACAATTGTAGTATTTACATCAGAACTGTTAGCAGAGTATACAAGTGCCGCTAAATCGTTGTAACGAGGCATCCAGTGCATACCAGATACGTCATATAGCACGATATCTGCACGATAGCCTTTCGCTAATACACCAAGATCAGTATAACCAAGGGCTTTTGCGCCTTCTACAGTGCCCATATGCCAAGCTGCTTGTGCAGGAATGGCTTTAGGATCGTAGAGACGTGCTTTATGTAGAGTAGCAGCAAGGCGTACTTCTTCGAGCATATCCGCGTTATTATTAGATGCGGAACCATCCGTACCAAGACCAACGGTTATACCTTTACCGATCATTTCAGGCACAGGTGCAATACCACTTGCTAATTTTAGGTTAGATTGCGGATTATGTGCTACTGCTACATTATTTTCAGCCATAATTGACATATCTTCATCTGTAACATGAACACAGTGTGCAGCTAATGTAGTATTCCAGAATAAACCTAGGTCATGCATATGAGCGATTGGAGTTTTACCTGTAGCTTTCATTACATTCTCCACTTCCCCTTTAGTTTCGGACAAGTGCATGTGAATGCCACAGTTTAATTCATGAGATAAGGAGATAACCTTCTCCATATAAGCATCTGGACAAGTATATGGCGCATGTGGTCCTAATAATACCTTGATGCGGTCATTATCAAAGCCATTCCATGTGCGGAATAAATCAGCATTCTCAACTAATGCTTGATCTGCTGTTGGAGAAACACCTGCTAAGCCACGAGATAATACAGAGCGAATGCCCGTTTCTTTTACTACCTCAGCCGTAGTATTCATAAAGAAATACATGTCGCTAAAGGTTGTAGTGCCAGTACGCAGCATTTCCGCAATTCCAAGTTGTGTGCCATAACGTACGTAATCATCGTTTAGCTTAGCTTCTGTCGGCCAAATCGCAGTTTCAAGCCATTCCATAAGTTCAAGATCATCTGCATAGTTTCTAAATAGCCCCATCGCAATATGAGTGTGCGTATTTACAAGACCTGGCGCTGCCAATTGGCCTTTACCATCTAGTACGTCCTTAGCAGTATCTTTTGCTTTAATAGCTTCACTATCCTTTAAAATAGCTGTAATATAGCCATTTTCAATTTCAATAGCATGATTTTTAAGAACGCCCTCATCGGTGAGGACGTCTACATTAGTAATCAATAAATCGGACATAGTCTTCCCTCATAGGTATAACCGAGCCATAAAAGCTCGGTTATAGTTATTAATTCTGAAAGTATATAGTAGTAATAATACACCTAAGCCTATCATTTACTATTACATTTCCATTCAATATTAGTTTACTTTTGTTAAGTAGTCGATTTGTTCTTGTGTCAAAGAATCTAAATCATAGCCCATGGAGTTCAATTTAAGTTTAGCGATTTCCACATCTAATTCATGAGGCAATACATATACTTTTGGCTCCATTTCTTTGCCGTTTTTCAAGATATGCTCTGCAGCAAGGGCTTGCATAGCAAAGGACAAGTCCATGATTTCTGCTGGGTGACCATCACCAGCTGCAAGGTTAACTAAGCGACCTTCAGCCAATACATATAGTTTACGGCCATCAGCCATAGTATAGCCTTCGATATTTTGACGAACACGCTCATGGCTTACAGCAAGGTCAGCTAATTCAGCTACATTTACTTCGCAGTCGAAGTGACCTGCATTACACATGATTGCTTTATCTTTCATCACTTCGTAATGTTCTTTTACAATAAC
Source organism: Veillonella sp. T11011-6 (assembly GCF_002959755.1). Taxonomy (GTDB): domain Bacteria; phylum Bacillota; class Negativicutes; order Veillonellales; family Veillonellaceae; genus Veillonella. Next base: position 364,569 of record NZ_PPCW01000001.1, read on the forward strand.
GTCTTTACAACCTGTTACAGTACAGAAAATATCCCCTACTTTAGCAGCTTCAATCATAGGTAACACTTTGAAACCATCAAATACAGCTTCAATAGCTTTAATTGGATCTACTTCTGTTACATATACATGAGCACCGAGGCCTTTTGCACGCATAGCAACGCCTTTACCGCACCAGCCATAACCAGCAACAACTACGTTTTTACCTGTTACAGTTAAGTTTGTAGTACGCATGATACCATCCCAAACAGATTGACCTGTACCATAACGATTATCAAAGAGATATTTACAGTAAGAATCGTTTACTGCAATCATAGGGAATGTCAATTGTTTTGCATTTTCTAATGCATAGAGACGATGTACACCTGTAGTAGTTTCTTCACTACCACCTAATAGGCGTTCTTTTGCGTCTTGGCGAGTTGTGTGCAACAAGTTTACCAAATCGCCACCATCATCGATGATAATATGTGGTTTGTGGTCAAGTGCCTTATTAAGGAAATTGAAGTATTCCTCTTCAGTACAATCATACCAAGCATATACAGTAAGGCCCATATCAACGAGACCTGCAGCCACATCATCTTGTGTAGATAATGGATTGGAACCAGTTACGATAACATCAGCACCACCACGTTTTAAAACAGTAGCTAAGTATGCTGTTTTTGCTTCCAAGTGAACACTTACAACAATTGTTTGACCTTTGAAAGTTTGTTCTGCTTCAAAGCGGTCACCCAATGTATTTAATGTAGGCATAAAGTTAGAAACCCAGTCAATTTTCTTACGGCCTTCTGCGGCTAAATTAATATCTTTAATTAAAGATTGCATAATATCTCCTTTTACTCATACAAGTAGATTAAATAAAAATATGCATGGTTAATCCACTTGGATTTTTTTGTTATTTAGATTCTACGATCTGACGTAGCTTATCAATAGACTCTTCATAGTTCGGTTTTAATACACCTTCTTCAGTAATGATGGCAGTCACCAATTCATGTGGTGTCACATCGAAGGCTGGATTAAGCACATCAATACCATTAGGTGCTGTTTGAACCCCATGCAATGATGTAACTTCATAATCGTCGCGCATCTCAATAGGAATATCAGCACCATTTTCAAGGGTAAAATCAAATGTGCTATATGGCGCTGCTACATAGAATGGAATGTTATGGAATTTAGCTAGTACTGCTACACCATAGGTACCAATTTTATTGGCTACATCCCCTTTTGTAGTAATGCGGTCAGCACCGACGATAACGGCATCAATGAGTCCATGTTGCATCGCATAGGCCGCCATATTATCAGTCTCAAGAGTAACAGGAATACCATCCTCATGAAGTTCAAAAGCAGTAAGTCGAGCACCTTGTAATAATGGTCGTGTTTCATCAGCATACACGCGTTCTAATTGTCCATTTTCATGTAATTTACGGACAACACCTAGTGCTGTTCCTAAACCACCTGTAGCTAGTGCACCAGCATTACAATGAGTTAGAATGCGAATATTTTTTTGACCTTCAAATAGAGTTGCTCCTGCTTCAGCCATACGACGGTTCAATGACACGTCTTCTTCGTGAATTGTAATAGCCTCTTTTCTAATGAGATCTACTACTTCACTCATAGAAGACATACTTTCAACATGATTTTTTACAAGAGAAATAACACGATCTACGGCCCAAGCTAAGTTAATTGCGGTAGGACGAGTTTCCTTTAAGGTCTCACTAAATTCATATAAACTTGTAAGTTGTTCACTAAACGGAACCTCCAAACGGCCTGCTTCCATAGCCGCTAAAATGAGGCCATAACTGGCAGCAACACCAATAGCAGGTGCGCCACGAACGCGAAGCATTTTTATAGCTTCAGCCACTTGTCGCCAATCTGTACAGTGAACATACGTAATTTCAGTAGGCAATTTAGTTTGATCTAATAGTACTAGCGTATCTTTACGCCATTCAATATTAATCATACCTTCTCCTTCGATGAACTATTATGTTTCGTTATGAATGGATTATAGTTTAAAGCCACCATATTCTTGCATGCGATTATGCGCGTCATAACGAGCATCTACATCGATTGCATCAATAGCACCTAAAATAAGAGATTTAAGTTGAGCAGCCATGTCGCCCATCATTTCTACCACTTCACCATGTGTCAACGCAGATTCAGAAATACCTGCTGCATAGTTTGTAATCATAGAAATAGTAGCATATGCCATTTCTGCTTCATTAGCTAAGTTTACTTCCGGTACATTTGTCATACCTACTGTATCACCACCGAGCATGTGGAACATTTTAATTTCCGCTGGTGTTTCAAAACGAGGACCTTCTGTACAAACATAGGTACCGCCATTATGAATTGTGAGACCTTGTTCAGTCCCTACCTTTTGAAGAATGTCACGTAATTCAGGGCAGTAAGGATTTGTAACATCAAGATGTGCTACTGGACGGTCACCACCTTCATAGAATGTAGTGATGCGGTTCTTTGTGAAATCTAAGAATTGATCAGTCAACACAAAATGACCAGGCTTAAAGTTTTCATTTAAGGAACCTACAGCTGTCGTGGAGATAATAAATGTAACGCCTAATTTTTTGAGGCCCCAAATATTAGCACGATAATTAATTTTGTGTGGAGGAATTGTATGATCTTTGCCGTGACGAGCAACAAAGATTACTGTTTTCCCATGGTATGTACCTTGTACATAATCTATTTCACCATATGGTGTCATTAAGGATTCTTCATGAATATTTTCAAAGATGGATGGATCATAAACGCCAGTACCACCAATTACGCCAATTGCACTCATTGTGACCTCCTATTATTAATCACTCTATCTTTTATTTTCTCATAGAATAGAAAAACAGGCTATAGGAAAAACCTAGTAGCCTGTATTTTTTCAACATATTATAAAGTTTTATTGAATTGGACCTTTAGGAGCAAACATATCTTGTAACTCTTCACGTGTGAAATGATATTTTTCATTACAATAGTGACAAACAAGCTCTGTTACTTCATCTTCTAGAATAGCCTCTTTATCTTCTTCTCTTAATGTCATAAGTACGGCACCAAAGCGATCGCGACCGCAACGACATTGGAAATGAATCGGTTCATTATATACTTCATTCACAGTTAAGCCATCAAGAACGCGTTCCATAAGGCCTTTACCATCTGGATTTGCTTTCAAATATTCTGTAATTGGGCCTAATTCATTAATATTCTTTTCTACTTGTGCTAACGCTTCATCTGTAGCATCTGGTAAAGCTTGTACGATAAAGCCACCAGCTACAACTGTATGATAATCTGGGTCTACCAATACACCTAAGCTAATAGTAGAAGGTACTTGTTCAGAAGCATATAAATAATAAGCCAAATCTTCTGCTACTTCACCACTTTGAATTGGACTTGTAGAGGTATAATCTTGTGCTAGTTGAGTAAAGCGAGTAACTTGTACTTCACCATTATGTCCAACAGCAGCACCTACATCAAGCTTACCAGCTCGTTTTAAAGGTACATCTACATGTGGCTCATCCACATAGCCACGAACTGTATTATCTGCAAAAGCATCTACATGAACAACGCCTAGAGGGCCATCACCTTTAATACGCAAACTTACATTTTCATGATTTTTAAAATCACCAGCTAATAAAATAGCCCCAGTCATAGCACGACCTAAAGCAGCTGTTGCTACAGGCCACAAATCGTGACGCACGCGAGCTGTTTCAACAGTATCTGTTGTTACCGCTAAAGACATACGGACCCCTTCGCGGGTCGTAAAACGTTTTATATAATCCATTCTATCATTCCTTATTTCTAATTAATAAATCGTACACACTTAATAGTGCTTATATAGTATATCATGTCATAGAATTACTTTTCAATAATAGGGAATATATGTTCGTCTACTCTAATTCCAAATTAAAAGAACATATATTCGATAATATAAAAACACCCAGTATCATGAGATACTGAGTGTTTACTATGTAATTATTAGAATTGATCGATAAGGTTAACCATTTCAATAGCGCCCATAGCACAGTCGTAACCCTTATTGCCAGCTTTAGTACCAGCACGTTCGATAGCTTGTTCAATGTTTTCTGTAGTTACTACACCGAACATAACAGGAACACCTGTTTCTAGAGAAACATGAGCAATACCTTTAGCTACTTCATTACATACATAGTCATAATGAGTTGTAGCACCACGAATAACAGCACCAACACAGATAACCGCATCGAAGCGACCAGATGAAGCAGCTTTTTTAGCAATCAATGGGATTTCATAAGCACCTGGTACCCAGATAACAGTGATATCCTCTTCTTTTACATCGTGACGCAATAAGCAATCTTCAGCACCACCAATTAATTTGGACGTAATGAACTCATTAAAACGAGAACCGATAATAGCAAATTTTTTACCACTACCTAATAAATTACCTTCTTGAACCTTCATTATGTTGACCTCCTATATTCCTATAAAGGAAATTCTTATGTGTCGAGCAAGTTGTTAAATAGAACTAAATGATTAGTCTTCTAACATATGACCCATTTTTTCTTCTTTTGTCTTTAAGTACCCTGCATTAAATTTATTGGCTGCAATAATGAGCGGTACACGGTTAGTTACATCAATCCCCCAATGTTCTAAGCCATGACGTTTTTCTGGATTGTTTGTCAACAATCGAATACTCTTAATACCTAAGAAACGAATAATTTGAGCTGCTAAGGAATATTCGCGCATATCTGCAGGGAAACCTAATTGTTCATTAGCCTCTACAGTATCTAAACCTTGCTCTTGTAAAGCATAGGCTTTAATTTTATTTGTTAAACCAATGCCACGGCCTTCTTGGCGCATATATACTACAACGCCTTTGCCTTCTTTTTCGATGGCACGTAACGCATGATCTAATTGCTCACCACAATCACAACGTTTAGAACCGAATACATCGCCTGTTAAACATTCAGAGTGAATACGTACAAGAACATCGTCACAGTTTTGTACATTACCTTTAACGATAGCTAAATGTTCTTTATGATCTAAATCATTTTTAAATACAAAAATATTAAAGTCACCAAATTTAGTAGGTAGTTTAGAACAAGCACCGAGTTCTACCATATCTTCATGTTGTTTACGATACTCAATAAGTTCTGCTACAGATGCAATTTTAAGATTATGTTCTTTAGCAAATTGTAATAGATCTGGCAAACGAGCCATATCGCCATCGTCTTTTGTGATTTCACAAATAACAGCAGCCTCTTGCAAACCAGCTAAGCGACAAAGGTCGATAGATGCTTCTGTATGGCCTTGGCGAACTAATACGCCACCCTCTTTATATACTAGAGGGAATACGTGACCAGGACGACGGAAGTCTTCTGGTTTAGCATTAGGATCTAATAATTTTTGAATTGTATAAGCACGTTCTGCTGGAGATACGCCTGTTGTAGTATCTACATGGTCAACAGTAACGGTGAAAGCAGTTTCATGGTTATCTGTATTTTTGGCAACCATTGCAGGAATGCCAAGTTTTTCTAAGGCTTCACGACGCATAGGTGTACATACGATACCACGTGCGTATTTAACCATAAAGTTAATATTTTCTTGTGTAGCAAACTCTGCAGCGATGATAAGATCGCCTTCGTTTTCACGGCTTTCATCATCAACGATAATAACAGGTTTACCAGCTTTAAGGTCTTCTAAGACCTCTTCAATTGAATGTAATTGTTCGCTCATAGGAACGCTCCTTACTTTTATATAAATCCATTCTCTACTAAGAGGGATTGCATAGATTTCTTAGGTTTTTCTTCGGTAGGTTCACTACCAAGATTCATAAAATGACGAATATATCGACCAGCGATATCCGTTTCTAAATTAACCTCTGTACCAATATGGGCAGAGCCTAGAATAGTTTCGCTCAAGGTGTGAGGAATGATCGATACAGAAAAACTGCTGTCCGTTCGTCGCATAATAGTGAGGCTAATACCATCGATCGTAATCGATCCTTTATAGATAACATAATCCATAACAGATTTTGGAGCCTCTATGGTAAAGATAATGGCATTATCCGTTTGTTCACGGTTAATGATGCGGCCTGTACCATCTACATGTCCAGCTACAATGTGACCACCAAATCTACCGTTAGCAAGCATAGCTCGCTCTAAATTGACAGGTTGATGTACTTTCAAATTAGTGAAAGTAGTCATCTTAATCGATTCAGGCATTACATCAGCTGTAAATACACCATTACCAATTGTGGTCGCCGTCAAGCACACACCATTAACAGCAACGGAGTCACCGATTTTCAGATCACTAAAAATCTTTTTACCCCGAATTGTAATAGCTAAGGATTTAGGGCCTTTTTTAATGCTTTCTACACGGCCGATTTCTTCAATGATCCCCGTGAACATAAGCGCCCCTCCTTCCTTGACGATACGCTTCAATACGGATGTTATTATCTAATACAGTTGTTTTTGTAAAGGTTAATTGTGGCGAAGAGTCTAAACTTTCAAAACCACGACCACCTACGGCAGGTGTAGCCTCTGTACCACCGATTATAGTATTACCAATATAGGTAACCACCTTATCAAAGTTCATGGTCTCTACAAAAGAGCTGATAATAGCTGAACCACCTTCAACTAAGACAGAAGTATAACCAAAATCTCCCAACTTTGTAAGAATATCATCAATAGATAATTTCTTAATATCTATGACGATATCAGTACTTTTACTTTTACGAGTAGACACTGATTCAACAACCGTTACAAGAGCACCTACTTGTTCTAAAGCCTGTATCCGTTCTTTAGGACAACCTTTAGATACAAATATATGAACCTTACGAGTATCTACTTCAAATACACGACTTGTGGTAGGTGTTCTACCAAGACTGTCTAATATAATGACATCTGGTTGATGAACTGGGATAGGCTCATTAAGAATGTTTCTATCCAATATAGCATCTGCTAATTCATCATCACTGAGTCGACAGTTTAACTGAGGATTATCTGCTAAGATTGTACCAATACCAACGAGCATAGCATCATGAGTAGCACGTAGTACATGTCCATCACAACGAGAGGATTCATTAGTAATCCATTGGGATTGGCCTGTAATCGTTGCAATCTTACCATCAAGTGACATAGCGCTTTTAATAGTTACAAATGGCTTTCCCGTCTGTATGTACGTAAAGAAATGCTCATTTAGCTCAGCACATTCATCACTACAAACAGGAACTACAACTTCTATCCCCGCTTCTTTAAGATGCTCAATACCCTTACCAGCAACAAGTGGATTAGGATCTGTACTGCCAATTACTACCTTTGCTATCCCCGCTTCTATGATACGAAGTGCACAAGGTGGTGTTTTACCATAATGAGAGCAAGGCTCTAATGTCACATATAGAGTGGCACCTTTAGCATTTTCACCCGCTTGATTCAGTGCATGCACCTCGGCATGAGCCGTACCAGCTTTGTGATGATAACCTTCACCGATTATTGTATTGTCTTTCACCACTACAGCCCCCACCAAAGGATTTGGAGAAGTGTGACCTGTGGCCAATTTTGCCAGTGCAATGGCGCGTTTCATATATGCTACGTCATCCACCATATCACCTCAATAAAAAAAGGACTATATACATAGTCCTTGGGTAATCATAATTGCGCACAACAAATGTGCCTTGTCTTTTCTCATCCAGACTGTACTGTCGGTATCGGAATTGCACCGATTCATACCCATAAGGTTCGCGGACTATACCGCCGGTAAGGAATTTCACCTGTCCCCAAAGACTCATCTATTTTCTTTATGAATTAATAGTAACACTTTTATTAGGGTTATGCAACAATAAGAGTTTTGTATTGAGAAAAGATATTAAATATATAACCTGGAATAAAATAACTATTATTATATTTCTATTTTTATTAGATTGAAAATATATTATAATAACAATATAAACATATATAAACTATGTATACATTAAATAGTAACTTTTATCACATAATTACACTACAAAGAGGTCTAATATAATAATATATGGTTTTATAACAATATTTAATTGATATTATTTATTAAATATAGGTGATAATATGGCAAAAAAACGAATTTCTGATGTACTGATAGATGTCTTAGCCAATGCGGGCATCAAACGCATTTATGGTATCACTGGCGATAGTTTAAACTCTGTAAACGATAGTCTACGCCGCAATGGTAAGATTGCTTTTGAACATGTTCGACATGAAGAAACTGCAGCCTTTGCTGCAGGTGCAGAAGCAGCCTTAACTCATAAATTAACTGTATGTGCTGGTAGTTCTGGTCCTGGTAATTTACACTTGATCAACGGTTTATTTGATTGTCATCGCAATCGTGTTCCAGTATTGGCTATTGCCTCTCATATTCCGCAATCTGAAGTAGGCTTAAATTACTTCCAAGAAACACATCCAGAAAACTTATTCAAAGAATGTTCTTGTTTCTGTGAACTTGTTTCTAATCCAAAACAAATGCCTGAAATTCTATTCCGTGCTATGAATGCTGCTATTGGCAACCAAGATGTTGCTGTTATCGTCCTTCCTGGGGACGTGGCAGTTATGGAAATGGAAATCGACGAGTTACCTGTATGGAACCAACCTCGTTTACCTCATATCGTTCCACAACACGATGACATCGAAGAAATGGCTGCTCATTTAGAAACAGGCAAACGAATTACCCTCTTCTGTGGTGCAGGCTGTGAAGGTGCACATGATGAGGTCGTAGAATTAGCAAAACGCTTACAAGCTCCTGTAGTACATGCGTTCAGAGGTAAAGAATGGGTTGAATGGGATAATCCATATGATGTAGGTATGACAGGCCTATTAGGCTATACCTCTGGTTATCGTGCTATTGAACAATGCGACACACTCGTTATGCTTGGTACAGACTTCCCTTACCGTCCATTCTATCCGGAAAATGCAAAAGTAATCCAAGTTGATAGAGATCCTAGTGCATTAGGTCGTCGTGTTCCTCTTACACAAGGTATTATTGGTACTGTAAAAGATACATTGAAAGAATTATTACCTCTCGTAGGCCAACGCGGTGATACTGAATTTATCGACACTGTACGTAAAGCATATACTAAATTTAGAGGTGACTTAGATAGCTATGCAGTAGCTGAACCAGATGGTGTTGCAATTCATCCACAATATTTTGTTAATCGTTTGAATAAGCTAGCAAGTGAAGATGCTATCTTTACCTTTGACGTAGGTACTCCAGTTATTTGGACTGCTCGTCACTTAAAAACAAATGGTAAACGACGTATCTTAGGTTCCTATAACCATGGCTCCATGGCTAATGCTATGATGCATGCTATTGGAGCTCAAAATGCATGTCCAAACCGTCAAGTCATTTCCCTCTCCGGTGATGGTGGTTTCACAATGATGATGGGCGAAATGTTAACATTAAAACAACTTAACTTGCCAGTTAAAATCTTTGTATTCAACAACGAGGAACTTAGCTTCATCGCTATGGAAATGAAAGCTTCTGGTTACCTAGACTATGCTACAGACTTTGTAAATCCAGATTTCGGTAAACTTGCAGAAGCGGCTGGTATTAAAGGTGTAAGTATTCAAAATTCTAGTGAAGTAGACGAAAAAATTATGGAGGCTCTTAACCATAATGGTCCTGTTATCGTCAATGTTCATGTAGATAAACAAGAACTTGCTATGCCTCCAAAAATTGCTTACCAACAAGCAAAAGGCTTCAGTAAATACTTGATCAATGCAATCCTTGATGGCCGTGGTACAGAACTTAAAGAAATGGCCAAAACAAACTGGATGAAATATAAATCTCTATACTAAAATCTGCCAAATATTCAAACTCTGTCAAAATAAATAAACTGCAAAACTTTCAAAAAGAGGTGTCATCAAATGATGACACCTCTTTTTTTCTTAATTTAATCATATACTGTTATAAAACCTTCAGTCCAACCTCTAAGATTAAGTGTAATTGGGTCTATACCTAAATACTCTAATCCATGTATCTTAAATATATCCCAAGTCTTATACCAATCTAATGCTTTCTCTGCATATTCTAAAGAGCTAAATACACCCATATATCCAGAAGAAGTATAATTAGTATCTAAATCATAATCATACCAAACACCATAAATTTTGTTATTTACTATTTCATAGTTAATATCTTCACCTATATGAGCACAATCATTTAAATAATGAGTTATTATCGAAAAAGAATCATCATTCAAATCAGAAAACCCTATTAAATTTTTTGAATCAGTTAGAGCCTTTTCGGCTAATGATAATTTAGAAAAAAAGCCTAAGCAAAAATACTCTGTATAAGGTAACTCCTTATTTCTTTTATAGTGTGCTATAGCTTCATATATTGGAACTCTCATACCTCACCAACTTACTTTAATATGATAACAATTTAAAAATCGTACTCTAATTATTTCTATCTATAATAATCGTCCTCGTAATCGTCTTTATACCGTATTGCATCTAGATCTGATGGAGATAATACATTCCCTTCTTCATCAACATATTCACGGAATTCATTAAAGTATACACCTGGAATATCTGATTCTTCTAACTCAGGCATATCCTCATGCTCAATATCCCAAAATTCAATCTCTACAGTTTGATTTTTGTTTTTATCCATCATTACACAACACTCCCTTGCACCAATGATATATTAATTGTATTGTAGCAAAATATATAAAAATAAGCACTATATCCTCTTTCAGGTATAGTGCTTACTTTATATGCGATACATATTTTATATTATATTATGCCCCAAAGAGTGACATTTGTTCGTCTTCAGGTAGTTCACCACAGCATTTGAGTTCTTTCATAAGATCAATGATAGTGTTAGATACCTTACAACGACGTTGTAAGTCTTTTAGAGATGTAAACGGACGTTCTTCTCGTTCAGCAACGATAGCATCAGCTACAGTTTCACCTAAGGAATCAATAGCTAAGAATGGCGGCAATAATGCACCATCTTTAATGCTAAAGCGTCTAGCTTCGGAGTGTTGAATATCTACATTAATAAAACGGTAGCCACGTTGATACATTTCCATAGATACTTCTAAGGCGCTCATAAGGTCTTTATCTTTTGGACTTGCAGCGCGATCGAGAGCCTTAATACGATTAAACTCAGTCATTTGAGTTTTAAGGTCCCCTGTCATGATGCGTAAGTCAAAAGCCTTTGCACGAATGGAGAAGTATGCCGCATAGAATGCCAATGGATGGTATACCTTAAACCATGCAATGCGGAATGCCATCATTACATAGGCTACCGCATGGGCACGTGGGAATAGGTAAGAAATCTTTTTACAAGATTCAATGAACCATTCAGGAATATTATTTTCACGCATTTCTGCTTCAAATTCTGTCGTTGCTTGACCTTGTTTATTTCGCTTTTCAATGCCCTTCCCTTTACGTACGTTTTCCATTACGAAGAAGCTATGCTTTCTATCCATACCACGATGGATTAAGAAGTTCATTACGTCGTCACGGGTAGAGATGGCTTCATTCAACTTACAAGTACCATTTTTAATAAGGTCTTGTGCATTGTCGAGCCATACGTTTGTACCATGAGAGAAACCAGAAATACGAACTAAGTCTGAGAATGTTTGAGGACGAGAGTCTTCAAGCATGCCCCGTACGAACTTTGTACCACATTCTGGCACAGCCAAGCTGGCTACTTGGTCACCTTGTAATTGTTCAGGTGTTAAACCAATCCCCTCTGTAGAAGAGAATAAACTCAATGTTTTTGGATCATCAAATGGTATAGTTTTTGCATCTATACCAGTCAAATCCTCTAGCATACGAATGATAGTCGGATCATCATGGCCCAGAATATCAAGCTTAGTCATACGACCTTCGATAGAGTGGTAGTCAAAGTGTGTTGTTAATACGCCACTTTCCTTCTTATTTGCAGGATGTTGTATCGGTGTAAAGTGATGCACATCCATATCGCGAGGACATACCATGATACCGCCAGGATGTTGGCCAGTAGTATTCTTAACATTGGTAAAGCCTTTTGCCAAATGTTCAAAGAAACCACTACGAGCTTGAATATCTCGAATTTCGGCGTATTTTTTAACATAACCAAAGGCTGTTTTATCCGCAATAGTACCGATGGTACCGGCTTTAAATACATTATCACGTCCAAATAGTTCTTCCGTATACTTGTGTGCCTTTGCTTGGTAATCACCGGAGAAGTTAAGGTCAATATCTGGAACCTTATCACCTTCGAAACCAAGGAAGATGGCAAACGGAATATCATGGCCATTAGTTTGTAACGCATGACCACACTCTGGACAATCTTTACGTGGTAAGTCAAAGCCACCTGCGTATTCGCCCTTTTCAAAGAATTCAGAATGCTTACAATTAGGGCAAACATAATGTGGCGGTAATGGATTTACCTCTGTAATTTCAGACATGGTTGCTGCAAAGGAAGAACCTACAGAGCCACGAGAACCTACAAGATAGCCATCATCAAGAGATTTTTTTACTAGTTTATGAGCTATGTAATACAATACGCCATAACCATTGGAAATAATACAGTCCAATTCATAGTCTAAACGTTCTTGTACAACACGTGGCAATGGATCACCATAAATAGCCTTCGCATTTCTATAGCACATTTCTGTGAAAGCTTCATCGGCGCCTTCAATTTTTGGAGAATATGTGCCGTCTGGAACTGGTTTGATATCTTCGATACTATCATTAATAGCACGAGTATTAGTAACTACTACTTCATAGGCCTTTTCTTCACTTAAATAAGGGAAGGATGCCAACATTTCATCTGTAGTACGCAAGTGCAAATCTGGTTGTTCATCTGCATCTGGATAGCCACATGCAGTTAACATGATTTCACGATATATCTTTTCTTCTGGTGTTAAATAATGAACGTCACAAGTAGCACATACAGGTTTATTTAAAGCTTCCCCTAATTCGATAACGGTTTTATTCATATCGATAAGAGCTTGCTCATCAGGCATGAGTCCTTTACGAACCAAGAACATATTGTTCGTATGTGGTTGAATTTCAAGATAGTCGTAGAAGGAGGCTACCTCTAGTAACTCTTCCTTTGTAGCGCCGCGAACAATGGATTGCATAAGCTCACCAGCTTCACAAGCAGAACCAATGATGATACCTTCACGATGTTCTTCAATAACAGAACGAGGTAAACGAGGACGAACCTTATAATGTTCTAAGTGAGATATAGAAATCATCTTGTACAGATTTCGTAAACCTACCATATTTTTTGCTAACAAGATAATATGGTAACGTTTGTCTTTTTCTTTTTTCTTCTTTTTATCTACTGCAGGCTCTTCATCGCGAGTTACTGTCTCATCTTCAATAAGATAACCCTCTACACCGTAGATAACCTTAACGCCTAACTCTTTACCAAGAGCTTGAGCTTCTGGAAAGGCTTGTACTACGCCATGGTCTGTAATAGCCACCGCAGGATGGCCCCATTTTTTTACTGTTTTAAATAGGTCTTTAACAGATACAAGGGCATCCTTATCACTCATTTTTGTATGTAAGTGAAGCTCTACGCGGGAGTCTGGTCGGTTTTCTGTACGCTCTACACTCGTAGTTTCCATAGCCTCGATGCTTCGAATAGATAAGATATAGTCCTTATCAAATCGATCATCAAAGCTGACACTACCTTGTACTCTAACACGCTGTAAGCCTTTTAGCTGTTTAAGTAATGCATCCCCTTCTTCAGGACTATTCGTAAACTTAATAAATTTAATGCTATTTGTATCATCTACGATGCTGCCATTAACGATACTTTTACCAGTCTTAGTATCTCGTTTATCTAAGCCTACAAATACACCTTCAAAGATAACGCTTGGTGTATCTAAGGTGCCCATGATCTTAGAGGTAACTCCTTCAATTTTAGGTCCTAAAATCATACCTTCATCAGTAGGAACATCCTTCGGCGCACGACGAGGATATTTGCTATCCCCTTCACTACCTTTTCCAGTAGATTTTGTCGAACTTTTAGGTGCAAAACCTTTGCTTGCTTTAGGTGTACTGCTTACAGATGCGACAGTATCACTACTGCTAGATGCGGCAGCCGTTTGATTAGAACGAGGCACAACAACTGGACTATTATTGAAATAGCCTAACTCAACAGCCTCTACAAATGGAGCAAAATCATCTTCGTCAACATCATCATATTCATCTTGTTGATCATAACCTGCAAAGGACTTGCCTCTAGGTGCTTGATTTTTAGCCTCTTCAGCCTCACGTTGCGCATCTGCAGCTTCTATCCATTCACCAGCACCGCAGCCACCACCATAATAATAGGTATCTAAACCTTCCCCAGTTTCAGTATCTACCTTCCAAGCAAAGCAACAGGAAGTATCCGTATTAGTTGGAATATCGTCAAAAGAGATATTTTTTTCCTTATACCAAGCAGACAATCTTTCACGCAAACTAAGTAATGTGGAAAAGGCTGAATCCGCTGCTTGAATCGTCACATGTTGGCTATGACAGTTTACATAGAAGGATGATTTCTTATTCTGTTTTGGTACAACACGATAACGTACTTTCATTTTTATCCTTTATACCCACAATAGGTAATACATAAATCTCTAAATCGCCAAATATCGCCCTTGCTGCTACGGCTATCCAAGATAATCTCATAGAGCCCTTTTAATAAAGCTCGTAGCGCCTTAATTGAAATTCTCGGACTCGCCTCGTAAGCCAACTTAATTGGATACGGTTTAAATGACGAATCATAATCCTTACATAAATTTTGTATAGCTTGAACAGACATACCCGCTTGACGGCATTCGCTAACCAGTAACTGTAAACGTAATTGCCCCTCAATATAGCTCATAGCACGGTCTAATTCTTTATAGCCGAACATAAACGGAAATAGTTCGAGCAATGTATCAATATCTCGTTTTAACAGAGCCTCTTTAAAGGTGAAAATATTTTTAGCTCCATAGTCACTGCCGTTTTCTTCGAGGAACTCTTTAGTAATGACTTTATCACCTGTTATTTGTAAAAAATAACGGTCAAATTCGGTTCTCATAAATGAAACCGGTACATCTTGCCACAAATCGATGAGATGAGCTACATATTCCTGTGCATCAGGTGTCATTTTAAAACCATTAGAAGTGCAATACTGACGTATCCACATCACAAGGTCTGCCCCTTCAAGGCGTTTACATTGATGATTGGGGATTTTATCTAAAATCTCTTTATTCTGCTTGATGCGTTTGTCAATCATATCATGATAAATCAAAAGGATGGGATTATCTCCATTATATTCCATAATGAGTTCATATAATGGAACCCAAGCATCGCTATTTTTACCGCTTTTACGAATAATAGGTAAATTCACTAAACAAAATACCTTTTGATCGCCAAAGAGCGAATCTTCACATAGCTTTTCACTTATTTTCTGTGGCCCAGCTTCATCATCTAATACGGTTACTGGAAGGTCAGGATAGACACTTAAAAATTTACGTTTTTCTTCTTCAATTAATTGTGGCTCATCGCCATAAATGAGTTGAATATGTGCCATAGTTCCTCCTTTCACAGATACATATCTTTAATATAACTGTATCCCATTATATACATGTGTTCTGATGATGGATCCACATCACGTAGCGCACCATGAGGGCTGCTAAGTAAAACCATATTATTTGGTAATACTCGGCCAATTTCATTCATTGAACTAGAACGACTCGTAATAAATAATGTATTAGTCTTATCATTTAATTTTAGATTTTTTTCGCCTCTTTGTCCATTATATACATCGATTTCTTTCATACTATTTTTATATATTGTTTTTGCAGATCCGTTACTATGAAAGTAGTCTACTTTTACAACCTTTGGATTGACACCATATGCTCGTATAGCTTGATTGATAAGCCTTTCATTAGGTGTTGTTTTAATATGGTCCGGTGCATCAATTAATACATAGGCCCCTTCGTGATTAGGTTCTATACAAAGTAATACATTACACTGCTTCATAGGAATATAGTGAACCAATGCATTCTTATGATACTGTGTCACATAATATGAAGCACCAAAGGTTGTGACCATAAAAACTAAACATAACACTATATAAACAGTATACCTTTTTCTATGGGTTAAAAAATACGTAAATAAACCTAATAGAACCAAATACATATAAGCACAATAAGGATTCATCATGCCGAACCAAAGTAAACTGCCACTACGACCTAACACATGATTTAAATATAAGGATATACGTAATAGTGCATCTATCAATGACCATAGAAATGATATCGGCAATACATAGCTAATAACAGTACTTATAAAAATTAAAACGATAGATAAATCTAATAAAGGTGCCACTATACAAGCTGCTAACAAACTAGCAATACTAATATAATGAAAGTAATATAGCTGTAGAGGCAAGATGAGCAACTGTGCTGATACACATAATACAAGAGGTGTTTTAATCCATTTAGGTAACCATTGAATACGTTCATATAATACTTTTCCCCATATGAGCAAACCATAGGTTGCACCAAACGATAGCTGAAAGCTTACATCAAATATAGAAAAAGGATCATATACTAAACATAGTATGGCACATATGCATAATGCTTGCTTAGCTTGATATAATCGACCTTTTATGTAAGCCATACACATGAGTATGCTCATTATCGTTGCCCGTACAACAGGAGCATCACCACCAACGACACCACAATACATACAGGCCACTAAAATTCCCATAATCAAACTGGTTCGTTTTCTTAATTTAATAAGTCGTCCCAGTCCATATACCAATGCTAACAAGAGAGCAATATGTGAACCTGATATAGATAGAATATGAATAAGCCCTGTATAGGAAAAATCCTTCATTGTATCTTCCCCTAGCTCACTATAATGGCCACCTAAAGCTAATGATTGTGCTAATACATGTTGTGGACCCTCTAGATAATTAGAAATAGTTTTATCTATAGACTCACGTATTGATCCACAAATAAATAAGAGTTTCCAATATATTTTTTCAGAAAAGTTTTCTTTATAGTGGAATGCTTGTAAGTCTTTATGACTGGCAACTCTATATACACCATCATGGATTCGCCCTCGAGTATTGGAACTTATATATCGACCCCGAAGATTAATACGACCTTCCTCTTCGATAAGAAATAAGGACTTTGGTGTACCTTCTACAACTGAGTATTCCCCCAGTCGTATGGGATATTTGGTAGTAGATACCTTTGAATATACCTGTAACCTTCCCTGTGCATTAATATAATCATTTTTGGCAGTATCTTTATAAGGATGTAAGCCATGGATATCAATAGTATATTTGTAATACTCCTGTCCGTTCAAATTTACTCCTTCAGGAGCAGTTACAACCGTACCAAGATATTCTCCTTCTTGCTGCAAATAATATGAAGTATAGCTATTAAAATGTATAATCCGTAAATCTGTTTGATAATACGACAGTCCTACAAAAACGGACACTAAAACTATTAACTTACCAAGTGATCGCCACCAATTAGA
This sequence comes from Veillonella sp. T11011-6, assembly GCF_002959755.1. Classification (GTDB taxonomy): domain Bacteria; phylum Bacillota; class Negativicutes; order Veillonellales; family Veillonellaceae; genus Veillonella. The sequence goes on from NZ_PPCW01000001.1 coordinate 382,046, forward strand.
CGATTGTAAGACTTTAAAAACACCGACACCTATAATGGCTATCCCTATCGCAAAAATGTAGTACATTTGATTGAGTACAGGAAAATAATTTCCATACCCTAGTATTGTTCCTATAATGATAGATCCTAATATAACATGTGCCCATTGACTATGAGTTAACACCACTTTTGTACGATCAATAATATTTGTATGTAGTGGCATACCTTCGTCATTACAATTTTGATTGTTAAATTGTAATTTTGTCTTTAATTTTCTTAAATACGCCGTCACCAATGCCCTTCACCCCCTTGATACCTTCAACGGAAGTAAAGGGGCCTTTTTGTGAACGATATTCCTCAATTCTTTTAGCCATGGCAGGGCCTATACCTGGCAGAGAGTCTAATTCTTTTGCAGTGGCAGAGTTTATGTTTATCTTATTACCACGCAATAACACTTCAGGATTACCGTGAAAGTTAAATACTACATGGATATGATCACCTGCAGTAACTGGCTTAGCCATATTTACCGACTCTACATCTGCATACGGTAATAGTCCTCCTGCTAGCTTAACAATATCACCTACAGTAGCTGAGCTTTCAAGCTCATATAAACCAGGTGAAGCGACTGCACCTGTTATATAAGCGATTGGTTTATTAGGCTGTTGTTCTACAGTAGATATAGAAGAATTTCCATCTATACCCCCTTCAGCTAGGACAGAATCGCTTTCATCTGTTATAATAGGCCATAGGAAATAAATTCCTACTAAAATACATAGGATTAATACAATTATCATATAGGGCTTCAATTTAACTTTCATAGTGCACCTCCTACTGAAGGATTTCCCTATGAAAAACAAAACTCCTACCGATGACTCTATTGGTCACACTAGCAGGAGTTTAACAATTGATGACGAATTAAAGGAAAAATTATGAATCAAGATACATTAAGAAAATATGCCCGTACATTATTACAATACGGTGTAAACTTGCAGCAAGACCAAACATTAGTTATTTCTGTAGATGTAGAAAACAAAGACTTTGCAGTGATTGTTACTGAAGAAGCTTATGAACTTGGTGCTAAGGAGGTTGTTCTGAACTGGAGATGCTCCCCAATTGCCCGTCAACGTTTATTACATGCGAAAGAATCTGTTTTAGAAAAACCTGCTAACTGGATACCGGAATTCTACAAACAATATATCGATGATAAGGCAGCCTTCTTATCTTTAATCAGTGCTAATCCAAAAGCCTTAGAAGGCATTCCAACAGATCGTATTTCCTTACAATCTCGTAACTTAAATAAAGCGTTATCCTTCTATCATACAGCCATCATGAACTCTTCTGTTACATGGTGTGTTGCTTCTGTACCAACAGTTCTTTGGGCAGATTTATTAGGCTATAAAGGTACAGACGAAGAAAAAATTAACCAATTATGGGATACATTATTGAAACTTTGCCGCATTGAAGGTGTAGAACCAAAAGATACGTATCGTCATCATATGGCAAAATTGCGTCACCGCTGTGAAGCATTGAATAAATTAGACTTAAAGGCATTGCGTTATACTTGTGAAAATGGTACTGACCTCCTATTAGAATTGCCAGAAGGTCATATTTGGCTAGGTGGTGAAGAATCCTCCAAAGATGGTACTATTTTCAATGCTAATATACCTACAGAAGAAGTTTTCTCTGCTCCACAATACAATGGCGTTAATGGTATTGTGTACAGTACAAAACCTTTAATTTACCACGGTAATACTATTTCTGATTTCTCCTTTACGTTTAAAGAAGGTAAAATCGTTGAATATACAGCCAAAGAAGGTTATGAAGTATTGAAAGAATTAGTAGAAACTGATGAAGGTTCCCACTACCTCGGCGAGGTTGCCTTAGTTGATCACTTCAGTCCAATTAGTCAATCTAATCAAATCTTCTTCGAAACATTATTTGATGAAAATGCATCCTGCCATCTAGCAATTGGTGCCTCTTATCCAACATGCCTTAAAAATAGTGATGGTTTATCTGACGAAGAATTAAAAGAACGCGGCCTTAACCACTCCTTAACACATGTAGACTTTATGATTGGTCATGAACGTATGAACATCAAAGGCTACACTCGTGATGGCCAAGAAGTTGATATTATGATTGATGGCCGCTTACAAGTATAAACATAACTACAAAACATAACTACAAAACAATCATAAATTGGATGACAGCAAAGAACTGTATGTCTAGTCTAACGTCTCTAGTAGATATCAATTTATATTGGAAAACTACATATGAAACAGACCCTATATACGCTTGTATATAGGGTCTTTTGATAATAGTAAAAATTTATTCTATTACAATGTAATATTTAAAGTACGGCCTGTTGGTTGGTACTGAATGATTTCTACGCCAGCAGTTTTAAGCATACGTTTAGATGCCTTCACCTCTTTTGTATCCTTGTAGAGGTCATCACGGTAGATAACGGCCTTAATACCACTTTGAATGATTGCCTTAGCACATTCATTACAAGGGAATAATGTAACATAAATCTTGGAACCCTCTAGAGAGCCACCGCGATAATTCAGAATAGCATTGAGTTCACTATGTACAGTATAGAAATATTTATTATCGTCTGCTGTATCGCGTTCCCAAGTAAAGTCATCATCACTACAATTCAAAGGCATGCCATTATAACCAATGGATAAAATCTTATTATCATTGCTAACGATACATGCACCAACTTGTGTATTAGGATCTTTAGAGCGTTGTGCTGCTAAGATGGCAACGCCCATGAAGTATTCATCCCAGGAAATATAATCGCTACGTTTTGCCATAATTACCTCACTGTAAAATAAGCCCCCTTCTACCTATGTAGTTGGGGGCTTACATTATTAAATGAATAGAATATCGTTATTTAACTACGATATTTACAAGTTTACCAGGTACATAAATAACTTTTACAATATTTTTACCTTCTGTAAACTCTTGAACACGACTAGACTCTTTAGCCAATGTTTCTAATTCTTCTTTTGTAATATTTACGGAAACAGTAAGTTTATCACGAACTTTACCATTTACTTGTAATACTACTTCTACTTCATCTACAACGAGAGCTGCCTCTTCGTATACAGGCCATTTTTCTGTGTGGATGGATGTAGTTTCACCCAATTCATGCCACAACTCTTCTGTCATATGAGGAACAAATGGTGCTAAAAGAAGTAATAAGGAATGAGTCAATTCATTAGCTAAAGCGCTATTGATTGTTTCAGCTTTGTCCTTATGAGCGTACATAGCATTTACTAGTTCCATGATAGCAGAAATAGCAGTGTTAAAGTTGAAGTTATTATCGAGGTCTTCTGTAACCTTTTTGATAACACGGTGTAATTCACGACGCAATGCAAATTCGTCTTTTGTAAGTTCACCAGTTACATTTTTCTTAGCTTCTTCGTTGTATGCATCAACAATACGCCATACACGACCTAAGAAACGGTAAGAACCTTCAACGCCTTGGTCAGACCAATCAAGGTCACGATCTACAGGAGCTGCAAATAGAATGAATAAACGTGCAGTGTCTGCGCCATAAGTATTGATAATTTCTTCAGGAGAAACTACATTCCCTTTGGATTTAGACATTTTGCTGCCTTCTTTAAGAACCATACCTTGTGTCAACAAACCACGGAATGGTTCGTTAGCTTCGATAAGGCCTAAATCATGAATAACTTTCACAAAGAATCGGGAGTACAACAAGTGCAAGATAGCATGTTCAATACCGCCGATATATTGGTCAACGTTCATCCAGTAGTTAGCAATTTTTTTATCGAATGGAACTTGGTCGTTTTTAGCGTCTGTATAGCGCAAGAAGTACCAAGAGGAATCGATAAATGTGTCCATTGTGTCTGTTTCACGACGTGCAGGACCACCACATTTAGGACATGTAGTATTTAAGAAGCTTTCAGATGTAGCCAATGGAGATACAGCACCAGATTCAAATTTAACATCCTCTGGCAAGCGTACTGGCAACTGTTCTTCAGGAACGAGTTGTTCACCACATTTTTCACAATATACTACAGGAATTGGCACGCCCCAGTAACGTTGACGAGAAATCAACCAGTCACGAAGGCGGAAGTTTACTTTACCTTCACCAATACCGCGTTCATTAAGAGCAGCTGTAATAGTTTTACGAGCCTCTTCAGATGTTTGGCCGTTATATTCACCAGAATTAACGAGGACACCATCTTCATGGTACCATTCTTGCCATTTATCAAGGCTATACTCTTCACCTTCACGAGCTACGACTTGTTTAATAGGCAAATCGTATTTATGAGCAAATTCCCAGTCACGTTCATCATGCGCAGGGGAACCCATTACGGCACCAGTACCATAGTCTACCAATACATAGTTTGCAATCCATACAGGAACTTGTTCGCCAGACATTGGGTTTACTGCATAGGAACCAGTGAACATACCTTCTTTAGGTGCCTCTGTAGATGTACGATCAATATCGCTCATATTGCGCATACGCGTAATGAAAGCTTCTAATTCAGCTTTATTAGGCGCATTTTCAATAAGGCGTTCCACATATGGATGTTCAGGAGCCAATACTACATAGCTTACGCCATAAATAGTATCAACCCGTGTAGTATACACAGATACGCGTTCATTGATGGATGGCACTTCAAAGGAGAATTCTGTACCTTCAGAACGGCCAATCCAGTTCTTTTGCATCAATTTAACGCGTTGTGGCCAGTGATCAAGAGTGTCCAAATCAGTTAACAAGCGATCCGCATATTCTGTAATGCGCAAGAACCATTGAGACAAGTCTTTTTTCTCAACTGGGTTGTCACAGCGCCAACAAGCACCATCGATTACTTGTTCGTTAGCCAATACAGTATGGCAAGTTTCGCACCAGTTTACTTTAGCTTCTTTTTTATAAGCTAAGCCTTTTTTGTAGAACTGTTCGAAGAACCATTGTGTCCACTTATAGTAATCTTCTTTACATGTTGCAACTTCACGGTCCCAGTCGTAGGATAAACCAAGTGCTTTTTGTTGCAATTTCATGTTCTCGATATTATCGAGTGTCCATGTTTTAGGGGCAATGCCATGTTTGATAGCTGCGTTTTCTGCAGGCATACCAAAGGAGTCCCAGCCCATTGGATGTAACACGTTGAAGCCCTTCATTTTTTTGAAACGAGCTACTACGTCACCGATGGAATAGTTACGTACGTGACCCATGTGTAAGTTACCAGATGGGTATGGGAACATTTCTAATACATAGTATTTTTCTTTAGATTCATCATATTCTGTTTTAAAAGTATGGTTATCTTCCCAGTACTTTTGCCACTTTTTCTCAATATCTTGGGCTACATATTTTTCATTCATGTAGGGGCCTCCTCATATAGTCAACCTCATAAGTTGCCGTTTTATAATCAATATTTTTATTTTACTACGTACTGTGAAAGCAGTCAAACTCTAGCGTTTTACTACTTGTATAGATTTAGTTAATTCGTTTTTAGTAGTTGTATTTTGAACAGATCCATGGCTCTTATACGATGCAATTTTATCCTTTGCCTCTTGTGCATCCCGTTCCTTTTGAGCCTTAGCCTCTTCTTCTAAACGTTTTTTCTCTGCCTTAGCTTCCTCAGCTTGACGTTTTTTCTCAGCTTTAGCTTGCTCCGCTTCTTCTTTAGCTTTGCGTTTAGCTAATTCTTTTTCTTCTTTAGCCTTACGTTTTGCTTCCGCTTTAGCAGCTTTGGCCTTTTCTTTTTCCTCTAAACGCAATTTATATTGTTCAAGCTTAGTTAAAGGCTTAGTTTCTTCTACTATAGGTTCAGGAACAACATCTGTAGGAGATTTAGGAATACCGCGGCCTAAGTCTTTGCCTTGAATCATAGCAATAGTAGATTCATCTTCAAAGCCTTTACGCCATGCAGCAAAACCACCAAGCTGTAACTCTTTTACAAGATCTAGCTTCAAACCTAAAGACGTATTATCTTCAAACCAAATACGATCGGAACCAGAGCCAGTTGGGATAGATAAATAATATAATTTTAATCTATCATCCCATGTCATTTTATCCTTGTAGTTTGCAAAGTAACTACCTATATTTTTCATAGCCAATGTTTCGCCTTTAGCATAGCCATTTGTATCATGCCATAAGCGCATATAGAATGGCACACCAAGTACTAGTTTTTGGGATGGCACTTCAGAAAGCATTTTTTCTGCATGATTGCGAACCCATGGATAACTTGCTACAGGACCTGCTGTAGTACTCTTAGCCCATGTTTCATCATAAGCCATGAGAACTACATAATCTACGGAATTAGCAAAGGCACTACGATTATATACTAAGGACCATTCAGGGCTATCGGAATAACCGGTTACATCAATGGATGTTTTAATATTGTATTGATGTAAATGATTTGATAGATATGCTACAAAGGCTGTTAAACGATCACGGTCGGCATAATCAATGTTTTCAAAGTCAAAGTTATAACCATCAAATCCATAAATATAAGCATATTGAACGAGGTTATGAGCATATTTCTTCCATACAGATTGGTCTGCTAGGATGCCGCTAGTAAAACCAGGGTCAAATCGATTCGTAATTAAAGGCCATACGTGGTAACCTTTACTCTTATAATCGTTAACATAATCAATACTTACATTAGGACTTGCTTCGAGGCCCAGGCTATGCAATTTAAACCAGCTTGGAGAAATGATATTATCGCCGCTAGCATTAAGTTTTGCTTGATATGGAGTTCCCTGTGTTGGCCATGGATCAAAAGCCCAAGACAATGGTGTTTGCATTGTATACGGAGCTTTTACCGTAGAAGCTTGTGGTGCAGGACCTAATGTTAATTGTCCATTCGTCTTTGTATAGCTCACGCCGAGCATAGCTGGATCAGACTCAATATCGACATAGGTCGTGCCATTTTTGCTAGTGGTTGGCAATTTTACAGGTTCTCCAACGGCAGCAGGGTCTAAAATAATAGTATTCCCTTGTAATACTGTTTGAGGTACATATACCGTATAGGATGTTTTATACTGATTAGCTTCGTAATGACGCGTAGTATTCGCCAAGAATTGATCGAGCGGCACTAATACTTCTGCTTGTACAGCTGTACTAGACAATGCAGACATCACCAAAGCTGTTAAAGATTTTAAAATAGTAGATTTACGAATCATGAACTCTCCTAACTCTAGTCCCCTAAAGGGGATATAATTTCAATCTCTATATTATACCATATTATATAGAATTCCTCTCAGTTGTTGCATGAAGGGTACATGTAATTTATAATTTATCTTATACAATACAAGTTATTATATAAGGAGTTTTATATGCATCAATATCTATTTTTTATAGGTGACTTCCCTATCAGGGCTTATGGTGCCATGTTAGCCTTAGCTATCATCTGTGGTGCCTCTGTTGCCTATGTTTTATTAAAAAAAGATGGTCGAGGATGGCATGAACATATTATCGACTTTTCCATTACGGTTGCCGTAGCTGGTCTCATCGGGGCCCGACTATGGGATGTATTCTTCTTTGATTGGCACTATTATGGCAATCATTTATTAGAAATTCCCTTTGTATGGCAAGGTGGTATGGCCATTCAAGGTGGCGTTGTATTAGGCACCATTGCAGGCTACTGGTACTTACGTAAAAACAATATCGACTTCTGGGCCTTTGCTGATTTATTTGCCCCTGCCTTAATTTTGGCTCAATCTGTAGGGCGTATGGCAAACCTCTTAAATGGCGATGCCTTTGGTCATCCTACGGGTGGTAACTTTGGTATTCTCTATCCTGAAAGCACGTTAGCACATCGCACTTACGGCAATCAACCATTATGGCCTGCCGAAATCTGGGAAGGTCAAATCGACATTCTTATTTTTGTGGCCCTTCTATTGTTTAGCTCCTTTAAACATGCTAAAGGTCAAGTATTCGTACTATATGCTATTCTCTACTCTACAGCTAGATTCTTCCTTGAATTCTTGCGCGGCGACTATGTAGACTTAACACTAGGCTTAAAATCTGCTCAAATGACTAGTCTTATTGTCATCATTGTAGGTATTTGCTTATTCATTTATTTAGGCTACTTAGAAAAGAAAAACCAACCTGTACTTGAAACTACAGAAACAGCGCCTAAAACAAAAAAACGTAAATAACTTCATATAATAAGCAACATATATTGAGAATAAAAAATCCTTCATTCATGGGCGTCCCATTGAATGAAGGATTTTTCTTTATAAGTCTTAAAAACTCATATAGTATGGAGCAATTTATTTTATATGTCCAAAATTTATAGTTTTTCTTTAGCCTTTAAAGCATCTAGCTCTTCTAATGCACGATTAGCAATGAGTGCATTTTTCTCTTTTTTCTTACGGATTTTTTGCGGCCATGGATCCATGATACCAAAGTTGACATTCATAGGTTGGAAGTTAGACCCTTCATAGTTAGAAATATAGTGACTAAGGGATCCAATAGCTGTAGTTTTAGGGAAGTCTATAAATGAACGTTCTCCTAAATAACGGTCCACTTGTAAACCAACCATAAGACCACTAGCAGCAGATTCTAAATAACCTTCTACGCCTGTCATTTGGCCCGCAAAGAATAAACGCGGTTCTTTTTTTAGTTGGAATGCATGGTTCAACAACTCAGGGGAATTGATATACGTATTACGATGCATAACGCCATAACGAACGAATTCTGCGTTTTCAAGGCCTGGGATCATACCAAATACACGTTTTTGTTCGCCCCACTTTAAGTGAGTTTGGAAGCCTACCAAATTAAACATAGTGCCTTCTTTATTTTCCTTACGCAATTGAACAACTGCATAAGACTCCTCATTGGTACGCTTATCCACCAAACCTACAGGTTTTAATGGTCCATAGCGCAATGTATCTTCACCACGGCTAGCCATAATTTCTACAGGCATACAACCTTCGAAATAGATTTCTTTTTCAAAATCCTTTGGTTGTACTGCTTCAGCCGTTGTAAGCTCATGCCAGAATGCTTTGTATTCTTCCTCTGTCATAGGACAGTTAAGATAATCTGCATCGCCCTTATCATAACGAGAAGCGGCAAATACTTTATCATAATTCAAAGATTCTGCCGTTACAATAGGTGCTGCTGCATCGTAGAAGTAAAAGCCTGTTTCACCAGTTAATTCTTTAATCTTATCCCCTAATGCTTCAGATGTAAGGGGACCAGAAGCGAAGATAACAGTACCTTCAGCAGGAATCTCGGTTACCTCTTCGTGATGCACTGTAATATTAGGGTGACCTTTTACCTTTTCAGTCACCATTTCACTAAATAGATGACGATCAACGGCTAATGCACCACCGGCAGGTACAGCAGTCGCATCAGCACATTCCATAATAATGGAGCCTAAACGACGCATCTCTTCTTTTAAAAGACCTACTGCATTTTCAATATTGCCAGCGCGTAAGGAGTTACTACATACAAGCTCTGCAAACTGATCTGTTTGATGCGCAGGGGAACTCTTAACGGGGCGCATTTCATATAAGTCTACATGAATACCACGGTTAGCGAGTTGCCAAGCCGCCTCAGAGCCAGCTAGACCTGCGCCAATAACAATAACATTTTTATTATTCAACTGTTGTTTCCTCTTTTTTAGCTTTGCTAGATTTTTTAGAATTCTTAGACTCTTTAGTTTCTTTAGATTCTTTTACAGTTTCTTCACTAGCTTCGCTCTTTTTCTTTCTAGTTTTCTTTGGAGGTCGAGTTGGACACGCTTCATTGGAACAGAATTTCTTAGTCGTCCCATTTTTATATGTCTTTTCAACCATAATAGAACCACAAGTATCACAGAACTCATGGGTTGGTTTATCCCATAATGTGAAATCACATTGTGGATAACGGTTACAACCATAGAACAAACGTCCTCGACGAGACTTACGTTCTACGATTTCCCCTTCTTTACATTTAGGGCAAGTTACACCTGTCCCTACCGTAATAGGTTTAGTATTTTTACATTCTGGGAAGTTAGAACATGCAAGGAACTTACCATAGCGACCAAATTTATATACCATTGGGCTATGACAGAGTTCGCACGTTTCATCACTTTCCATAGATGCAATTTCGATGCGATCCACATCGCTCGCATCTTCTAGCTCTTTAGCGAATACTTCATAGAAATCAGACAATACCTTTAGGTACGTATCCTTACCTGATGCAATAGCATCGAGTTCTTCTTCTAGATCACGAGTAAAACCTGTATTGATGATTTTTTCAAAGTACGCGATCAAGAAATCTACCACTACAAAGCCTAACTCTGTAGGAACGAATTGTTTATTCGTATTTTCTACATAGTTACGGCTTACGATTGTATCAAGAATTGGAGCATATGTACTTGGACGACCAATACCGAGCTCTTCCAATGTTTTGATGAGGCTCGCCTCAGAATAACGTGGAGGTGGTTGCGTGAAATGTTGTTCAGGCAATACCTCTACCGTATGAGCAGCATCATTCTTTTTAAGCGCTGGCAATTGAGGAACATCCTCTTTTTTAGCATCTTCATAAACAGCACTAAAACCTGGGAAGATTACACGAGAACCTGTCGCTTTAAATGTGTAGTCGTCATAAACAGTCAATTCAATGGTAGTGGATTCATTTTGTTGTGGTGCCATTTGGCTCGCCATAAAACGATTCCAAATCAACGTATATAATTTTAGCTCATCACGACTCAAGAATGGTTCTACCATTTTTGGTGTTAACTCTAATGATGTAGGACGAATCGCTTCATGGGCGTCTTGAGCGGAACCTTTTGCACCATACATGTTAGGTTTAGATGGATAATAATCTTCACCATAGTTACGAATAATATAGTCCTTAGCCATAGCTTGCATTTCTTTAGAAATACGCGTAGAGTCTGTACGCATATAAGTAATCAAACCTACATGACCATAGGAACCGATTTCTAAACCTTCATACAAATGTTGAGCAATCATCATGGTACGCTTTGCACCAAAGTTCAACTTACGAACACCATCCTGTTGCAACGTAGAGGTTGTAAATGGTGGTGCCGCTTTACGAGAGCGCTTACGTTTTTCTACATTCGTTACTACTGCATCGGCACCGCCTATGGCATCGACAACGGCTTGTGCATCTTTTTCAGTAGTAATATCGATTTTCTCGCCTTTAATATGAGTTAATTCTGCTGTGAAAGCCTCTTTTTTAGGCGTTTCAAAATTACCTTCAATAGTCCAGTACTCTTGTGGCACAAAGGCTTGTATTTCTCGTTCGCGTTCACAGATGAGACGAACAGCAACGGACTGTACACGACCTGCACTAAGGCCCTTACAAACCTTTTTCCATAATAGTGGACTCAATTTATAACCTACGATACGGTCTAACACACGGCGTGCTTGTTGAGCATCTACCATGTTCATATCGATGGTACGTGGAGATTCTAAAGCTTCCGCTACTGCATTTTTAGTAATCTCGTTGAATGTAATACGGCATGTGGACGTAGGATCTACGTTAAGAATGTACGCCAAATGCCATGAAATGGCTTCCCCTTCGCGGTCAGGGTCAGTTGCGAGCAATACGGCACTACTTTCATTGGCATAGGAAACGAGTTCATCAATAACCTTTTTACGACTTACTAGATTGCTATAGCGCGGTGTAAAGCCATGCTCTATATCGATACCCATCTGAGATTTAGGCAAATCTCGTAAGTGGCCCATACTTGCTTTTACCACATAGTTTGGACCTAAGAATTTTTCAATTGTTTTAGATTTAGCAGGAGATTCTACGATAACCAATACTTTGCCATCCGGATTATATACGCGAGGTTCTCGTTGTTCAGGTGGCACAGAGGTTTGTAACACAGACTTGTCCCGTACAATTCCCATAGGAGTAAGAGCCTCTTTGGCAACCTTACGTTTTATCGTAGTACTCTCTTTTGTAGTACTTTTCTTTTTTGTTTCTTTACTAGTACTAGCTGCTTTTGGCTCGCCAATAACGATAGATCGTTTAATGGACAAGTATATCACTCCTAGTCATATTAATATAGCCTCTCGGCGGTTGATGCTCTATAGCCCCTTCTAGCTCTAACTCTAGTAATAAGGGCTGCAATTGTTGCAATGGAATGTGAGTTACTTTCAAAATATCACTAACAGTAATACATCGATCATGAGGTATTTCACTCAAGATTAAACTCTTATCCAAACTAAAGCTTAACATAGACGGCCCATGACTATCAACACCCTTACATGTATTACTCGATAAATCCCCCTCTTTTACATGACTATGTTCCTCTTTCTTTGACGTTGAAAGTTTCTTTTTTGCCGGTGAAAGTTTCTCTTCTGTAGCAAAAAAATCTCGTAAAGTTAAATGATATTGTTCCACTATATCCTCATATCCAGTCAGTACATAAGCCCCATTGCGCATAAGAAACTTATTACCATCCGCTATATGGTCTAATAGGTTACATGGTACTACAAATACATCGCGCCCTTCACTGACCGCCATATCTGCAGTAATTAAAGAACCACTACTAGCCTTAGCCTCCACTACGATTACACCTCGACTAAGTCCACTAATAATACGATTTCGCGCAGGAAAATGTTTAGCTGATGGCGGTGTGCCTGGAGGATATTCGGATAGGAGTAAGCCATTACTTGCCAGTATCCGGTCAAATAATTTTGAATTTTCTCTAGGATATACAATGTCTAAACCACATCCCATAACAACAATGCCGTACCCCTGACTTGCTAGTAGTCCTTCATGACCATGTGAATCGATACCGCGAGCTCCGCCACTCACAATTATAGTACTGTATTTACCCAATTCTTTCCCTAACATTCTCGCCACATTCCGCCCATATAAGGAACATCGTCGAGCCCCTACAATAGCAATACGGTTCAATCTTTTATCTAATAAAGCTCGGTTGCCTCGCATAAATAATATGGCTGGTGGATTATAGATTTGGTTTAACATAGATGGAAAATCTTTATCTAGAAAGGTGGTAACATCCATCTGATATTCATCTAATTTTTGAATTATATAATCTAGTTTTTCATCCTTAGCCGATGCTGCAATAGCGCGTTTATCAGCTACAGAAATATATGTATACCCTTTTAAATTCTCTACATTTTTAACAGCTTTCCACGCTTCGTAAGGAGAACCAAAGTCTTCTATAAATCGTCTTACATACGTAGCTCCTACATTATATAGACTCTGTAGGCCTGCAATATAAATATTGTCGTCATATCTTGTCATATCATTACCTATTTACCAGTTCTAAATAACATTGCTTCGGAAATATGATGTGGTTCCACTTTTGGGTTTCCCTCAAGGTCTGCTATGGTACGACTGACCTTTAATATGCGATCAAAAGCACGTCCACTTAAATGGAAATGGTCAAATATATTACCGAGTACACTCCAAGCCTTATCGGTAATATGGCAAAGCTCACTTATGGCCTTATGCGGTACGGCACCATTAGAGCTAAAATCTAGGCCTTCATACCGTTTCTGTTGCATAGAGGTCGCCATAACAACTTGTTCTCTCATACTTTCACTAGTCATCGTTGACGACGAAGTATCTAATAATTGCTCTAATGTGGGCCTTTCAACAGGTATGTGCAAATCGATGCGATCCATAATAGGCCCAGATAATCGTTGCTGATAATTTTTAACCATTGTTTCCGTACATACACACTCTTTATAAGGATCATGATAATAGCCACAAGGACATGGATTAGCCGCTAAGATACAAATAAAATCGGCAGGATATATGTAATTACCTTGAGAACGATTGATGGTAATTGTCCGTGATTCTAAAGGTTGCCTAAGCGCATCGATAACTTGACGTTGAAATTCAGGGGCTTCATCCATAAATAGAACACCTCCGTGAGCAAGGGTTACCTCACCTGGTCGACCTTGAATACCGCCACCAACCATACTCGCTAAAGTCGCCGTGTGATGGGGATGTCTAAAAGGACGAGTTGTAACTAATCCTGTATCTCCTAATAATCCTATTACATCTTGTATACGACTCACTTCAATGATTTCATTCCATGTCATAGGTGGTAATATGGTCGGCAATCTCTCAGCCATCATCGTTTTACCACCACCTGGTGGACCTATCATAATACAATGATGATGACCTGCTGCACTGATGAGCATAGCCCTTTTTCCAAGCTCTTGCCCCTGTACATCACTAAAATCGACTGTATATATTTGATTGGAGCCTGTATCTACACAATTATGTTCATTCATATAATCTACAGGTTCATATGACTCTAACAATTCCACTGATTGATTATAATTTTGATTTCCCGAACTTGTAGATTGGCTAATAGTCCCTTTATTTCCTTTACCGATCTTTGATTTAGCTAGTTTCTCTAAAATAGAAATAATATGTAGTAATGAAGATTCCCCATAAATGGTAAGCTTTGGTATGGCCTTTAAGTTATGACCATTTTCAACACTTGTAAATATAGTAGAATAATTAGAATCTAAGCCTGCAAGAGACATAGCCAAGGTTCCAAATGTTGGTAATAGTGAACCATCTAAAGCTAGCTCTCCCATAAACAGACTGTTACTTAATAAAGCAGATATATTAGCTTTGCGCCCCTTTATCTGTCCCGATGCAAACAGAACCCCTAAAGCAATGGCTAAATCGAGTCCTGCACTACTTTTACGAATCGTAGCAGGTGCTAGATTCACCACAATGCGTCTCATAGGGAATTCATAGCCACTATTTTTGATGGCAGCCCGCACACGTTCACGAGCTTCCTTAACCGATTGATTAGGTAGCCCTACAATGTCAAAGACAGGTAAACCTTGAGATATATCAACTTCCACTGTAATAATGCATCCATCTATGCCATGTAAGGTAGCACCATATAGTTTTGCATACATAAGTAACCTCTCTAAAAACATTGCGGTAAATAATGAATGGAACTTTGAAAGTCTTCATGCAAGTACACTTCAATTACATCAAAGGATAATTCTTTCCACCGCCGTTTTTTTTGATGTAGATCATACAAAAATAACATAGCTGCCCGTTTAATATGCTTTTGTTTCTTCTTTGTCACCGCTTCACGAGCCAATCCATGCTGCATTCCACGACGAGCTTTAATTTCAATAAAATGATAGATTAAATCGCGTTTTGCAATAATATCAATTTCTCCTAACCGGGTTCTATAATTCGTATCTACTACTGTAAGGCCGATCTTTTCAATATATTTAATGGCCACCCGTTCGCCCCATTTTCCAAGCTCCTTTGAATCTAATTCATTAAATGCTTTACCTGTACTAATCGTTTTCATATATACCTCCTATGTCACATTGCTAGTTACAATGACTCACATGTTTAGCCAAATCATCTCTAAACATTCAACAGGTAATACTTACTTGTAGCGTAAAATATGGAGGCTCTGAAAGTAAATAGAAAAGAGGTTCCTAATAGTCACATCGGTGACCAATAGGAACCTCTTTACGGTTATAAACTATATACAATTTATATGATAAATTTACGTTAATATAATCAATCAGGTTTAACCCAACGGACGATAGATTTAATAGGCTCAAAACTCTTGCGATGTAGTGGTGTCACACCTTGTTGCTCCACAGCTTCTTTATGTAACTCCGTATAATAGCCTTTATGGATACCGAAGCCATAGCCTGGGTATTCTTCATCTAAACTCTTCATATATCGATCTCGCGTAACCTTAGCGATGATTGATGCAGCAGCAATATTAGCGCTTTTACTATCGCCTTTAATGATGGATTCAACAGGAATCGTTAAATCATGCAATTTCATAGCATCAGCCACTACTGCTTCAGCTGGTACGCTGAGCGTACGAATAGCCTCATACATCGCTTGTCGTGTTGCTTCATAGATATTGAGCTCATCAATCTTTTCTGGGCCGTAGGAAATGCAGCTCACAGCTATGGCTTCGTCCATGATAATATCGTAGAGGGCCTCACGCTTTTCTTCTGTTAGCTTTTTAGAGTCATTAAGGCCTGGAATTAAAGTCATAGGCGGCAAAATAACGGCAGCTACCGTCACAGGCCCCGCAATAGGACCACGACCTACCTCATCGACACCAGCCACATGATAGATACCTTGATCATAGAACATGCCTTCATAGTCATACATACCCATGAGACGTTGCTGCTCTTTTAACTCTTTTTCCTGACGTTTAATATAAGAAACAGCTAATTTTTGTACAGAGCTACGATTGTCCTCTTGAGCCAATGGCAAAATTTCTAAAGCTTGTTCAGTTTCAAAGAGAGCCTTAATGTCTGCAACCTTTAATTTAGAAAAAACATCCTTATCCATTTTATGTTTCCTCACCATCTTCAGGATAGTATGGTTCTTCATCCACTTTGTCGAGTGTAATGGTACCAAGTTTAGTATTACGATAATCTTGCAAGATGATGCGGCGTGCTTTATCAAAGTCTACTACACCACCACTTACGAGACAACCACGACGACGGCCAATACTTTCAAGAATCGTATCTACATCCGTCATCTCTTCTTCTTTTAATTTATATCGCTCCACCAAAATATTAGGTGTATTCGTTAATAAGTGATTAATTAATTGTTTAATGACATGTTCTAAATCATACACATCATCAGAAACAGCACCTGTCATAGCAAGGCGAGCTGCTGCGCGTTGATCTTCTAATTTAGGCCATAATACACCTGGTGTATCGAGCAATTCAAGGTTTTTACCAATTTTAACCCATTGTTGACCACGGGTATGACCAGCCTTATTAGCTGTACGTGTTGCTGCAGAACCAGCTAAGGAGTTAATCAACGTAGATTTACCCACGTTAGGAATACCTAAGATGATAGTACGTACAGAACGACTACGAATGCCTTTTGCGACCCAACGGTCAATAATAGGCTTGCTCAAACGCTCTACAGTAGATATCAATTTCTTATTACCCTTGCCAGACTTAGAATCGATAGCCAATACCGTGATGCCTTGTTTAGTAAAGAATTCAGTCCATTCCTTTGTGGCTTTAGGATCTGCTAAATCAACTTTATTTAACAATACGATATGAGGTTTCTGACCAACGAGTTCAGTGATTACAGGATTGGCACTAGAACGAGGAATACGCGCATCGAGTAACTCGATAACTACGTCTACCTTTTTGATATACTCCGTAATCATACGTGTGGCTTTCGCCATATGCCCAGGGAACCAATGTACGATAGGTGAATCTGCCATAGTATTTCCTTTCTACATCTAAATTTTAGCAAAAATAAAAGGCTGCCGACGGCAGCCTTTTATGAACATTAGCGTTTTTCGCGAATACGAGCAGCTTTACCAGTAAGGTTACGTAAGTAGTACAATTTAGCACGACGAACAACACCACGGCGCATAACTTCGATTTTAGCTAAGCGTGGGCTGTGAAGTGGGAATGTACGTTCTACACCTACACCGGATGCAATACGACGAACTGTGAAAGTTTCACGTACGCCACCGTTTTGACGTTTAATTACCAAACCTTCGAATACTTGGATACGTTCACGAGAACCTTCCACTACTTTTACGTGTACGCGAACTGTGTCACCAGCGCGGAAAGTAGGGATGTCTGTACGAAGTTGTTCTTGTTCAAGTACGTTAATAATGTTCATTGTTTCCTCCTGTTTGCAGACATTCAATACCTACACCTTATAGGCAGCGGACTGTCTCAAATTAACAGCAATATAGTATCATAAATCACGTACTGTTCGCAAGTATTTTCTATATAATTTTGAGAAACTAATTATTTACTTAAGATTGGGCGCTTTAACTTACCTAACAAGCGATATAAATCATCTTTTTCATCATCAGAAAAATCAGAAAATAATACATTAAGAAATTGGTCATACGAATGTAATAATGATTTACCTAATCGCTTGCCCTCTTCCGTGAGGCCTACTACAGAAATTCGTTTATCCATGAAATCAATATGCTTTGTTACATACCCTAATTCAATGAGTATATCGGTCTGCTCCGATACTGTAGCGGGACGCATATTAAGAGCATCTACTAATTGTTTTTGAGATGCTCCTTGAGATCGCATATATAATTCTATAATTATTTTATCACGAGACTTTTCTTTACCGTTTGGCACCTTACATAAGGCTTTATATAATTCATCATGATTCATGACAGTTATCTCCTCATACAACTTTGTATATTATAAGATATTCGCCATAGTCTCAAAAATTCCTGCATAAAATATGTATATTCTTCGTAAAAGCAAAAAGAGGTACCAAATGGTACCTCTTCTTTCATATATTTCTGTAAGAGTTTAATGTATCTAATACAAAATATATTATTTTAATGCGCTAATATCGCCGATAATAGCCATTACGTTGTACGCCAAGCGAACAAGTTGTAGACGGTTAGCTTTAATAGCTTCGTCTTTATCCATAACCATTACATCTTCAAAGAATTTGTTGATGGCTGGAACTAAAGTAGCTGGAACAGCTACAACTGCAGCATAATCATTAGCTTCCCATGCAGCAAGACTTGCTTCAGATGCTTTAGAAGCAGCTTCGAACAATGCTTTTTCAGCATCTTCTTTCAACAAGTCGCTATTAACACCTGTATATTCCACATCTTTTACAAGATTGTACATACGAGTATAAGCTTGAACAAGCTCAACATTTTCATCAATGCGGTTTGCTAACAATGCATTTACAAGACCTTCAGCATCAGCAACGGACAATTCATTATTAGACAACAACAAATCGATTACATGATGAGGAACTTCGCGATCAAGGAAGATATTTTTCAAACGAAGTGTGAAGAACTCTTCTACTTGGCCAAGCAATTCGTCTTGTTTTTCAGCTGGTACATTAAGCAATTCCATAGATGCTTTGAAAATTGGACGCAAGCTGATGTTCCATTCGCTACCAAGCAAGATATTCAAGATACCAATTGTTTGACGACGCAATGCATATGGATCTTGAGAACCTGTAGGGATTAAACCACGACTGAAAGTAGCAACGATGTTATCTACTTTATCGATGATGGACAACACTTTACCTGCTTCAGTTTGAGGCAATACATCGCCTGCAAAACGTGGTAAATATTGTTCGAAAATAGCTTCTGCTACCTCTTCGGACTCACCATCAAGTAAAGCGTACTCTTTACCCATTACACCTTGTAATTCAGTGAACTCTGTAACCATACCTGTTGTAAGGTCAGTTTTAGCAAGTTCTGTAGCGCGTTCTAATACAACAGCTGCATCTTCGTGCAAGCCACATTCTTCACCGAATACACGACCTAATTTAAGCAAACGTTCAGTTTTATCTGCTAAGTTACCAAGACCTTCTTGGAATACGATTTTAGTCAAACCATCTTGACGGTCGATAAGAGGTTTCTTGCGGTCTTCATTGAAGAAGAATTTAGCATCATCAAGACGAGCGCGCAATACACGTTCATTACCAGCTTGAACTACTTCGATAGAATGATCGGAGCCATTACGAACTGTTAAGAACATTGGCAACAATTTGCCGTCTTGGTCAACCAATGGGAAGTAACGTTGATGGTCTTTCATTGGTGTAATGATAGCTGCATCTGGAAGTGCCAAGTAGGACTCTTCAAAGCCACCACATAATGCTGTAGGCCATTCAACAAGATAGTTAATTTCTTCTAATAAATCATCATCCCAAACGATGGATGCATTTTTAGAAGCTGCAATATCATGTAATTGTTTGGAGATCAATTCACGACGTGCGTTTTGATCAACCATAACAAAGTTTTCTTTTAATGTGTCTACATAGGATGCTGCATTTTTAATAGTGATTTCATCAGCACCTAAGAAGCGATGACCACGTGTTACATTACCGGATTTAACAGTAGCAAATTCTACAGGAATTACCTCTTCATCAAGTAATGCTACAAGCCAACGTACAGGACGTACGAATTTAGCATCTAAATTGCCCCAATGCATGGATTTAGGGAAGTTAAGACCTGTAATCAATTGTGGCAACATGTCAGTTACAATATCTTTTGCAGGTACGCCTGCTGTTTTAGTTTCAGCATAGATATAGCCGTCTTCTACAACGAGATCAGCTACATCAAGACCTTTACCACGAGCAAAACCGATAGCTGCTTTTGTTGCATTACCGTCAGCATCATATGCGATAGATGCAGAAGGACCTTTATGACGTTCGCTGATTTCAGCAGATGTGTCAGCAAGACCTTTCACGATAAGAGCCAAACGACGTGGTGTGCCGTATGTTGCGATGCTTTCAAAAGGAAGATGGGCATCATTTAATTTTGTTTCAGCCAATTGTTTCAATTGACCTAAGATATTTGGCATAAAGCCGGCAGGAATTTCTTCTGCACCGATTTCAAATAATAAATCCTTTGCCATCTTATTTATCTCCTTTCAAAAGTGGGAATCCTAATTCTTCGCGTTTAGCAAGGTATTGTTGTGCACAAATACGAGCTAATGCACGTACGCGGCCGATGAAAGCAGTACGTTCGCTGATAGAAATAGCACCACGGGAATCAAGCAAGTTGAATGTGTGGGAACATTTCAATACATAGTCGTAAGCTGGTAATACATAACCGGCTGCACAAACGCGTTTTGCTTCTGCTTCGTACATATCAAACAATTTGAAAAGCATATCTGTATCTGCTAATTCAAAGTTATATACGGATTGTTCAACTTCGTTAGCATGCCAAACATCACCGTATGTAACATTTTCATTCCATTTAAGGTCATATACGTTTTCTACGCCTTGAATGTACATAGCCAAACGTTCTAAACCGTATGTAATTTCTACGGAAACTGGTTTACAGTCGATGGAACCAACTTGTTGGAAATATGTGAATTGAGTTACTTCCATACCATCGAGCCATACTTCCCAGCCAAGGCCCCAAGCACCCAATGTTGGAGATTCCCAGTTATCCTCTACGAAACGGATATCGTGATCTTCAGCATGAATACCAAGAGTTGCCAAGGATTGTAAGTACAATTCTTGAATATTATCTGGAGATGGTTTCACGATAACTTGGAATTGATGATGTTGGAACAAACGGTTAGGGTTATCACCATAACGACCGTCTGCTGGACGACGAGAAGGTTCTACATAACATACAGCCCATGGTTCAGGACCAATAGCATGCAAAAATGTAGCAGGGTTCATTGTACCTGCACCCTTTTCGATGTCATATGGATTTTGAACGATACAACCTTGATCGCTCCAGAATTTTTGTAGATTTAAAATAATCTCTTGAAATGTCATTGCTGCCTCCACTTTACACAACCGACATAAAATCAACCATTTCGTTACAAACAAAAAAGTCCCTGTAACGAAAAAACGTTACAGGGACGAGTATACCCGCGGTTCCACCCTATTTGGCTTGCGCCCTCTTTTTTCTATGTTGACCTTTACTAACAGATGCCTGCGTTCCTGCCAATGCTCTACAGCGCCTTCAACCAAATGTGAGCTTACACCATCCTCACTCGCTAGAGAGGTTTACTACTCTGCTTCATCGCATATATTATACACAATATTGTAGCAATACAAAGAGAGAGATGTCAATATTAAGCTTAATTTAACTATATATTACTTTTAATACTCTATATATAGATAAAACAAGAGTGAATATAAATATCCAAATGGAGATATTATTTATATACATCCAACTAAGAATACTGACCGATCCTATAATGGAAATACATAAATTTACCCAGCCAAACATACTCTTTTGTTTAATCGGTATTCCAACAAGTTTATTATGAAATCCTAAAATAAAATATAAATATACTTTTAATCTCGATTTATATTTACTCATGCTTTTTCTATAAATACGACTAACAATACGTCTTCCTCGAATTAAAGGCCATAATAATATTGTCCCCATTACTAATATTGGAATAATAAATATATAGTCTATATTTGGGGCAGTTGCTTCAATAGCATTGACTGTTATTGTAATTGATAAAAGAATTGTACCAATTATTCTAAATCTTATTAAATTTAATAATTTTATAATTTTACTTTTCATTTATTAGCTCCGATATCACTAATAATTATAATTATTTGATTTTATCTGATTTATTTTTTTATTTGAATTATATTCATACAATGTTACTTCACTATTATCAGTCTCTATACTACCTTTTTCTTATCAGAAATCGTATCTAGTTTATTTAGACTATACTCCGTATCACGTGAAATTTTATCAATATCAATATTCGAAGTCTGTGTTTTTATTGTACCATTAGCAATATCAGACTTCGTAGTACTTTTGAAAGATTTATTTGAATCTAGTAATAATTTAGGCAGATAACTCAATAGCTTTCTTTTTAAATTTATAACTATATCTCATGAAAGTACCCCCTTTACTGATTATCCAGTAAAGGGGGTACATATCAAAGAGAGGCTCTTCATGTTTTAATTCGTATTACACCATAAAGAGATAACCATGTCGTTGATTATGGTATACATCCTAATGAAAGAATATTAGTCTACAAAGGGCTATTAGATCATGCAAAACAAAAAGGTCTAGAGAACATTCTCCTTTTTGTCGGTAATGAATTTAAAAGATTGCAACAAGCTTGTTAGGAAATATATCCAAGAGCACGGTTCCAACAATGTTGGCTACATATTGTCAATTGAATTATTAGATACTTTTATATATTCATTTACTACTGAGTATAATACTAAATTCTTTGGTAAAATATATCATGGATTTGATGTAACATTTAGCCAGTCACAAAATAGGTTTGGTAATTGAGAATAAAAAGACGTTTACACAAAATTATTGACACTATCTAGAAATATTACAATCCACTGAATATCATCTATTTCATTAGGAGTTTATAGAAACTAATAATCTATATGTCGCTATAACTACAATAACTAACTTTAAAACAAATGGCATCTCACTTTGTATTGTCCAGCCTACAAAAACTATATAACTAATAATTATAATCGCCCATTTAAATTTACTTTTATGTGTGACATTAATTCCAAGTAATTTACCATGCAGGCCAAAAAAAATATAAAGAAATACTTTTGTTTTTGAACCGCATATATTTAACGCTCGCCTATATATAAATCGATATAGTTTTCTTCTTCTATATATAGGTCCCAACATAACGCAGGAATATAAAAAAGCAGGAAATATTCCTTCTAAAACAGAAAATGAGAACTCATAATTTTTATCTTGTAAGCCTCCAATAAAAAAACCAAGCAATAAAATTAACGAAGATATCCAACGAAACCGCTGATCATTTAAAAAATCTAATAATTTATTTTTGACAGTCAATTCTCATACCTCTTACTTTTTTGTTTTATTTTTATCATCATGATTTAAATTTTTATCTATTTCTAATAATTTAGTATTGATACCATTACTTTCAATATCAACACCGACTGATCCACTCAATCCCAGCTTTGGTCTTTGCAAACTTGAATTAGCACCTAGCTTACCATCAGAATATTGGATTCCACCTTCCACTCCAGCACCAGCACCATGACCAATACGCCCATCAAGATTTACTTTAAAACGATCAATATCAAAAGATTTTTTCAAATCTAATTCAACTACATTAGCACGTCCAAAAGATTTTCAATTCATCTTTAATAGGTGGTTTATTTTATTCACGCTTATTAATGTGATCTAAGAGTAAAATATAAATTTATATATTTGATCAAAATTATGTGACACATTATTAGCACGCAAGGTAATATCACATACCAAATATATTACTTAAAAGTACTTTATAAATAAGAAAAACGATAAGAGTAATAATACGGATATAAAAATCAAAAGATCCAGAGTGCGTATTAAGCGCCAACACCTTTTTTCATAATCAGTTAATGTCCCTGCTTTATTTTTACGCCATAAAACATAAGTACCTGCAACACTTATACTAAACGTAAAAATAGCATTAAATATCTCAATAAATTTAGGTAAACCATAATATGATTCTATTAAAATACTTATTAAGAAATAGTTGCCAATTACTGTTAAAAGTGTAACCTTCCAAGTCCCCCAAGACTTAATCATAAAATAATTAAAACCTAAAAGGAAAAATATATTAACTATTGGTTTTTCCACATATTTTCTCCCTAAATAAATATTCCATCCATAAAAAGACAAATTGTATTAACATTATTAATGCGAATGTAATATAATCCATAAGATTAATACAATTCCAATTATGTATTTACAGCTTTCAATTACATAGAAAATAAGATAGCCATTAAAAATAACAATATAGTAAAGAGAGAAAATAGGTAATAAATCCATTTATTATCACTATTTTTAAAAATTAGTGAAAACAGGTATGTACTAAAAGATAGCAATAAAAACTCAATTAGGTATTTAAACTCCTTATTTATAGTATCGAGGAACTTTAAATCCGTAAAAAATACAAGCAAAAATATGCCAAAACTAATCAATCTATATTTTTCATTTATGTCCTCGTTAGATCTTCGGATATATTGAATTACACTATAGGCAAATGCTAAAAACAAGGATATAGTAGCAAAATAATATATTAATTTCATTGATTCTATTACTCCTCATTTTTACTTCTTCATCTACCGGAATATTTTTACAAGGATTATATACTTAATTTTTCTCTACTTTATCAAAAAATTAAAAAATATAAGAATCCCAAGATTAGAATAGGCAAGTTAGCTAATATAAAAGTTTTAATTAGATCTTTTTTTTGTTCCTTATTATCTGCATATCTATATTTATATATAATAACCCCAATAACTAATAGATAAAAAAGTAGTCCAACTACAAGTGAAATATTATAATACACTTCAAAAGTAATATATTTATAATCATATAATTGTTTCAAAACCAAAACTGTTATTATGAAAACTAATATAGAAACAAAACCTTTTACCTGATTATAATTCCTCTCTTTATAAAAGAATCTAATACGATATAACAAATATATGAGCCCTAAAATTGTTACTATCTCGAACATAATTTATTCTCCAAATTGATTTAAAAATATACTTACCATAAATTAGTATGATCTAGTAACCCAAGTATCACGGTCATATCTTGGTTTGGAGTCCTTATTAGTTATCTCAGATATAATCTTTCTTTCAGCTTCTGTAAATTGATCAATACTCTCTAAAATTATTAACTTTTCACCATAAGCTCTTTGTAGAGATTCTAAATTTGCATCTTGAGGTGATACAAATGTAGTACTAAACCCATCATAGTTTGGAATAATACGTACTGTTCCATAGGGTAATACGTTAACAACAACTATACCGAAATCACCACTAGAGTATATATTAGGAAAATCTGTAGCAAAACCAGTCATATTTTTGTTTAGCCCTATTTGTTTTTCTCCATCTCAAGAGATGTTATAAAGATTTTATATGAATTAATTCTAAGGCCAAGAAAAAGTAAAATAATCAACACTAATCCTAAAAAAGATATAAAGGTTATTTTTAAGATCTTTCTAGAGAGCATAATAACTCCTTAATTCATTAGATGTAAATACGAAAGGTATATTAGTAACTTTATTATTGTAAGGTTTTCATAATTTAAATTAACACTATTTATATGCCTAAAATTGCTTTCAATATACCAAAGAAAATTAACCAACTAACGAATCCCGCACCATAAAAATCATAGTGAATTTCAGCACCGATCATATAATCATAAGCTATGCCATATATAATTGAAGTCAATGAAAATAATGCAAATGCATAGAAAAATAATTTTTTTATAGTAGTCATTTTAATTTTACCTAACAAACAAAATGCAAATTTAAAAATACTATCTTGACGCCATACAGTGTTATATCAGAATATAGTAAATTAACATACATAAATACATTTTCTCTAATTATTGATTTTTATACTTGATGTAAAGCTAATAAATCAACATCGTTATAAACTAATGTCAATAAATTATAGTTTTGATCTATTGAAAATGTTCCTTTAAGGCCGCCTGCATCAACAAATGAGTAAGTACTATCATCAATTTTATAGAATTTACTTTCTAAGGGTACCAAATATTTATCTAATGCTAATCCGACCTTCTCTGCTTCTTCTTCAGAACAACCTAAAACATCTCGTACACGTTTAAAGTATGGCTTGTGAACATTTTCTATTCTGTCTTCTATTATTTTATTAGTTTTTTTATATGTCTTAAATCTATAGATTAGATATAAGATAGCTAGTAGTAAAGCAAGATTCTCGTTCATAAGCTCCTCTAAAAAAAACTAATATATACATTAGTATATAAAAAATAGACTTAAACAAATCATTATAGTTATATAAATAAATTGTAAACCACCTACCAAAGATAATCAATGTATCTTCGATAGGTGGTTTATTTTATTCACCCTTAGCAATACGGTCTAAGAGTTCAATATAGCTTTGTTTATTTAATGCTGGTGTAAAGTTGTTTAACACATCTTTAGCACCTGCGGCGTCATCGTATAGTAAATCTACGATTGTCATAGCTAATGCTTGTGCTGTTTTGATGTATGCTACATCAGGTACAGAAATTTCATATTCTGCGCTGTGCAGCACACCATTGATACAGCCGACCCAAGGATGGATAACAGGCATCAAGTGAGATACGTCGCCCATATCTGTACTTGCTGTCATGTGATCGCCTTGGAATACATTTTCTTCACCAAATAATGGATTAGAGTTTTGGCGTAACATTTCGTTCATACGAGCATCGTTTCTCATCGGTAAGTAACCTGGCAAATCGTTAATAACGCAAGTGGCCCCTACTGCGTCGCCACCAGCCTTTAACGCGCGGTTTACACGATGGTTGCCATTTACGATGGCCTCAATATTAGAGGCACGAACGTAACTTTCAACTTGAACATAGTCAGGTACACAGTTAACCAATGTACCGCCTTGGTTGATGATCGGATGGAATCTGAAATAGTCGCTTTCTTTGAAAGTTTCACGAATAGAGTTCACCCCCATAACGCCCATCAAGGCAGCATTAAGAGCATTAATCCCTTCGTGAGGTGCCGCTGCTGCATGTGCTACTTTACCATGGTATTCGATTAATTTAGCAACAAAACCATTAGATGAACTACCTAGGCCCATTTCCCCTGCCGGTGTTTTAGCCGTTTCCACGTGCATTTGCATAGCCATGTCGATATCGTCAAATGCACCTTCGTAAATAAGCTGTTGTTTACCGCCCATGTATTTAATCTTGCCTTGTTCACGCAATTTATTGCGGTAATCAACTTCGATCATTTCTTCGGCTGGAACAGCAAATAAAACTACATCGCCAGCGAGTTCATTCATAACAGATTGCAAGCCCATAGCTACGGCAAACATATTGGTAATTTGAATATTGTGACCACAGCAATGTGCTGCACCCGTTAAATCATCAGCACGAGGATGGCGCGGACAAAGAATGGCATCTAGTTCACCGATCATAGCAACTGTATATTTGCTATCACGGCCTTTCATACGACCTTTTACACCAGTAAGAGCGTGTTCAGTAGTATAGGGAATGCCGAGCTCATCAAACATATCTCGTACTTTCTTAGAGGTCTTTACCTCTTTGTAACCGAGTTCAGGCTCAGCCATAATGGACTCAGCTATTTCACGTAACCGTGGTTGTGCCGCTACAATGGCTTCACAAACACGTTGTTTTACTTCTTCCTTTGTCATACGGCTAATCAGCTCCTAAATTAAACCTTCTAAATGAAGTACGAATTGTGCTAATGCTGTTGCACAGATGAAAGTACCTGCTGTTACTGCTAATGCAACTGGAATAATACGCCAAGACAAGCGACGGAAAGCACCGAGGTCTTTACCTAAGGATAGACCTGCATAAGCAAGTACAGGTGTTGTCGTAGCAAGGAATGTTACTTGGCTAGTTTTAGCGATGATCCATTCTTGACCAGGCATACCAGGTAAGGACGCAAGAACGCCAACTAGAGACACCCAGAATACCATAGGGAATTTATTCGCATATGGCAAATAAGAAATCATTGCACCAATAGTAGCAAGACCTGCTAATACGGCAACGCCGATTAAGCTATCCCCAAATAGGTGTTTACCGTCCATTACGTTACCTACTGCAGTAATGATAGCAGCAATACAGATAACGATAACAAATTGTGTAATTTTTTCGCTTTTACTCATGACGTGCTGCCTCCTCTGCTAAATCTTGTTCACGTGTACGACCAGTAAAGAAGTTGTAAGATTTTTCCATTACTGGTAAGGAAATAAATAGACCAAAGTATACGCCTAATACTGTAGTCAACAAGTTTGCTGCCCCAGCGAGAGCCATAATTTGTTGTTCAAACTCAGGGTATACTGCAACGATAGGCGCGGTAGCAGCGGCCATCATACTAGCACTACCTACGCCAGCGCCCATGGCAAGTGCTAAAGGATGGAACCAACCAGATTGGGCTAACATACCTGCTAATACGGAGGACCACATAGCACCGATTAGAACGCCACAGATGTACATGCCCATAACGCCACGGCCCTCTGGAGAGCTAAAGCCGAATTTATCGATGATGATCGCTACGTTTGGCTCACGGTCTACAGAGTAACAAGCACCTACTGCTTCACGGCGCATGCCAACTAACAAAGCTACTGGTAAACCGAAGATGATAGTACCGAAGAAGTGACCAAGTTCTTGTAATAATAATGCCCAACCAGCACTTGTTAGAATACCGAGATTTGGACCGATACCAAGACCTACTTTTACCATCAAGATCATAACGGCAATACCGATATAATCAGCAGATTTTTCCATTTGTTCAATTGTAAGAATCTTGAACTTAGGAATAGAAATTAATAAACCTAGAATCAATGTGTACAATAATGGTAATAGTACAACAGGACCTAGTTTCTTGATGCCCACATATTCAGCGGCTACGGTTAATACGAGCGCTAAAAAGTGGATTTTGAGATTACCCAAAAGCTGCATAATGACCTCCCATAAAATATATAGTATAAATATTATTTCATTATAAATAATATTTATTTATATAGTCAACTACGAATGTACATTTGTCTATTACTATTATATTTTTTCATATGTGACCATAGATACAGAAAAAGCACCAAGACTATGCTTGGTGCCTTTATATTTAAATGATAGAGTTCAAAAACTTTACGCTTTGTAATGGTTTACCTATTTCTTGCTCGCAGTATGCAAATAGTAGTTTTTCTAGTTCCTTCCATATTGTTTTGGGAAGTTCTATAGGCGTGTCTTCGCCCCACTGGTAAGCGAGAATTTGAGGTAATCCAGCTTTTACAGAACGCGAAATGCTAAGATTTGTTGTTTCTCGTATCTGTAACCAGAAGGGATCGATACCATCTTGATGAGTAAAAGCATTAGCACTTGGCACAACCCCTGCGAGAGATAGTAATTGCCACCCAAGCATGATCGTTCCCAATTGTACATTGCGACGGCGAATTTGCTTGGAGTAATTAACAACGGTATCAAAGACCTTACGGTCTACATCATACATAGCAAATAGCTCTTGAATAAGCTCGCTCGCTACGGCAGCATAAGCGATGTTATCGAGATTTACGTCTAACGATTCCACCACATAGGAACCATCAATTTGTGTAACATTTACATATTCACCATCAGATACGACCGTTATATACATGGCACTAAAGGGACGTAAATAGGAACTGTTACGCATGGTCATCATGCGCTTATGTGGTATGGATGCACGTATAATCCCTAAGCTAGGTGTGATAAAAGTAAATACAGAGTTTAGCTTATGTTTTTTTCGACTAATGACGATGGCAGGCGTGTTAAAACCACCATTAAGCTTCTTCATGTTCTTCTTCCGTTATTTCCTCTTCAGGTAAAGGTGTTACTTTAATACGGGATACGCGATAGCCTTGCATTTGTGTTACTTCAAAGGTATATCCCAATGCATCCACAGTATCACCAACGATTGGTGTCCGTTCTAAGAGACCAAATACATAGCCCCCAATTGTATCAGAATCGGAATCGTCGATTTCAACGTCCATCATTTCCTCTACTTCGTCTACGAGGACCTTACCATCAAACTCAAAGGATCCATCTGCATAAGCAATTTTAGCTGGTAAGTGTGGTTCATGTTCGTCTTGAATATCCCCAACGAGCTCTTCGATAATATCTTCAAGGCCTACGAGACCAACCATACCACCGTACTCATCTACAACAATAGCTTGATAGATACGACGAGTTCTCATGTATTGTAGCAGTGTGGATAACTTCATTACCTCTGGCACAGTTAAGATATCTCGTTTTACATTACGCAAATCCTTACGCGCTTGGTTAGGACGTTCCATGAGGTCCTTAATATGAACTAGACCAATGATATGATCCTTATCCTCCACACATAGAGGGTAACGCGTATGAGCCTTAGAACGAATAAATTTCATTGCTTCATCGTAACCGTCTTCAACGAAAATACAGTCCACATCTTGACGCGGTACCATAACCTCTTTAGCTCTACGGTCTACAAAGTTAAAAACATTGTCAATCAACTCTGATTCTACTTGGTCTAGTTGACCTTCTTCATGACTTCGAGAAATCATCATACGGATTTCTTCTTCAGAGTACACAAGGTCTAGCTCTGTTAAATATTTTGTTTTGTAAAAGCCCAAAATAACAGTGGAAATTTTGCTAGCAATCCAAATGAACGGATATACCAAACGACCAGCAGCTACTACGATGCGGCTATAGGTATTTACATACTTTGTTGGGAACGATAAGCCCAATGCTTTAGGTACGATTTCACCAAAGATTAAAACGATTAAGCTAATTAATAGCAATAAAAGTATATCTAGTACGAGGTGCATCCATGTACTATGCACATTAAATACCGCTACAAGTTGATCTACGATGTTATCAAATACATAGGTGCCTGTACCAGCAAGAGCCAAAATAAAGAATAAAATCAAAAACTGCGTAGTATTTAAAAAATACTCAGGGTTTTGATAGAGTTTTAATAAAAACTCTCGATCCTTCTCTAAAAGGATATCCATATCCTCAACATGCTCTTTACGAAGGCGGGCAAAGGAGAACTTTGCGACCACAAAAAAGTTAATTAAAAATATACATACAAGGCCAAACCCTATGGGTAACAGGCCATCTACACTATCCATCTTAATTCCTTTCATACAATAGGGAAAACAAGTTAGTAATTATTATATCAGAATTTATTTTCTATAACCAAGTTCAGATAACATGCCGGATTTATTGCGCCAATCCTTTTTAACCTTAACCCAAAGGTCTAAGTACACCTTTGTAGCCAATAGTTTTTGAATATCTACACGGGCTTCAGCACCCAGTTGTTTCAACAAGGCACCTTTCTTACCGATGATAATTCCCTTTTGAGAGTCTCGTTCACAGTAAATAGTAGCACGGATATAGGTTGTACCATCATCACGTGTTTTCATTTCATCTACGTCTACAGCGATAGCATGAGGGATTTCATCACGTGTAGCCAATAGGATTTTTTCACGAACAATATCGGAAATGATAAGACGTTCTGGTTGGTCCGTAATCATATCCTCTGGGAAGTATTGTGGACCTTCCGGTAATGTTTCTTCTAATACATTTAGAACTTCATTTAGGTTCTCTTTATCCTTTGCAGAAATAGGAATAACCCCTGCAAATGGATATGCATCTTGATAAGACACGATGGCTTCTAAAAGCTCCTCTTTTTTTAGAGTGTCAATCTTGTTAACGACTAAGAAAACAGGCACTTTTACACGTTTTAATTGCTCAATAATAAAGTTATCCCCAGGGCCGCGTTTTTCATTGCCTGCTACTACAAATAAAACAGCTTCCGTTTCTTTCAAGGACTCAATGGCAGCATCTACCATGAATTCACCTAATTTATGTTTTGGCTTATGTACACCTGGTGTATCCATGAAAACGATTTGTTTTGCTTCATCTGTATATACACAGATAATACGGTTGCGCGTTGTTTGAGCCTTATCGGATACGATAGCGATTTTGTCGCCAATAAGGGCATTAATTAATGTAGATTTACCGACATTAGGTCGTCCTACAACGGCAACAAAGCCAGATTTAAAATGTTCGTTCTTATTCATTATATGGTGCATCCTCCCGCACATAACCGAGATTACCTAAGATAAATTCTTCTTCAGTACGCATCTCTTTTTTATCTTCATCGTTCATATGGTCATAGCCTAAAATATGTAAACAACTATGAGTCGTTAAGTACGCTAATTCGCGTTCAAAGCTATGTCCATATTCAATAGCCTGTTCACGAGTGCGCTCTAATGAAATAATCATATCACCAAGTAAGTGATGTTCCTCTTCACTGCCTTCATAATCATCCCCTTCATTAAGGGCAAAGGACAATACATCGGTAGGTCTATCGATGCCGCGATATTCTTTGTTAAGCTCGTGAATCTTAGCATTATTGCAAAGTAAAATACTCATTTCATCTTCTTCAAGACCATATACGCGACTCACTTCATCGCAGACCTTGCGTATAACAGTCTCAATATTGGAATCCTCTTGAATTCCTTCATCATAGCTAATATGTATATACATGCTTATCCTTTCGCTACATGCTCTTTAGATGCTGCGTTAGTTTCCGCAGTCTCACCAGCTAATTTACGTTCATGATACTGATCATAAGCTTTTACAATACGGCCTACTAAATCGTGACGAACAACGTCTTGATCGCTAAAGTAAACCATATTAATACCAGGTACATGACGCAATACCTTTTCAGCCTCGCCAAGACCAGACACAACACGTGGAGGCAAGTCAATTTGTGTCTTATCGCCGTTGACTACCATTTTAGAGTTGTTACCTAAACGGGTTAAGAACATCTTCATCTGCTCAGCTGTCGTATTTTGAGCTTCGTCTAGAATAACAAAAGCGTTTTCTAAGGTACGACCACGCATATATGCCAATGGTGCTACCTCAATAGTACCACGTTCCATAAAGCGTTGTACTTGTTCGATGCCAAACATTTCATGTAATGCATCATAAAGAGGTCGCAAATAAGGATCTACCTTGTCTTGTAATTCACCAGGTAGGAAACCTAATCGTTCACCAGCCTCTACAGCAGGACGAGTCAAAATGATTTTATCAACATTGCGGTTTTTTAAATAGAATGCAGCTAACGCTACGGCTAGGAATGTTTTACCTGTACCAGCAGGACCTATACCAAAGGTAATGGTGTTTTTGCGAATGCTATCTACATAGTATTTTTGACCTTCCGTTTTAGGCGTAATATTTTTACCGCGCATATTAACAGATAAGGTATCTTCAAACATAGTATGTACAGCATCAGCTTTACCGTTCGCTACAAGTTTGGCCGCAATACGAACTTGGGACTCAGTGATGGTACTACCTTCTCTGTATAGGAATACTAGTTCTTCTAAGGTGCGATAAAGGGCCTCTACTTGCTTTTCATCGCCCTTGATAACCACGGTATCTCCGCGTGCCACTACATCTACAGAGATGACTTCAAGCATCATATGCAAATACCGATTATGTTGACCTAGTATGGATTGTGCTAGGTCATATGTAGGAAATGTAAATACTTGTTCGCTCATACAACCTCCTAATCTATAAACTTACGAACGGCTTTGCCGTTTAAATAATCACATAAATCACCTTGATGGGCATCCAGTTCGTCTAATTTATCATCAATTAAATCTTGTACGCGCCACCAACCCATAGACCAATTTGTAAAGAGTGTATTATCTTCAGGCGCCCGCCCCACAAGACGTTGCAATACAATGTCTGGATGCAAGTGACGAACAAAATTCACAACCCGATCAGCATATTCTTCAGCACTAATTAAGGTAAATTGCCCCTCTTGATACCACTTAGCCATCAATGTATTTTTCACAATATATAAAGCATGCAGTTTAACTTGATCTACGCCAAGGGCTGACAAAATACGGGCCCCTTCGATGGTATCCTGCATTGTATCCCAAGGCAAATTAACAATCATATGGGTTGTCACATTAAATCCGTATCTCTTAATGCGCAATACAGCATCAATAAACTGAGCTAAATCATGACCGCGATTAATTTTCTCTAACGTATCATAATTAACCGTTTGTAGGCCTAATTCAATATAAATATCCTTTTGAAAACGATCACGAATATCCGCCAAGATTTCTAGGTATTCATCGGCAATACAATCTGGTCTCGTTGCAATGGCGATGCCTACAGCTTCGTCGATGCAACCTTGCTCCATATAGCTTTTAAAATCATTAAGACTCAAGTAAGTATTACTGAAGTTTTGATAATAAGGTATGAATTTTTTCGCCTTGTATTTGGGACCTATGTGGGCAATATTTTCCTCTAATTGCATGCGCACTGTCATCCAAGCAGGACGATTTTCATAGCCCGCACCGATTTCTCCGCAGAAGGTACAGCCCCCTACGCCAGCCGAACCGTCCCGATTAGGACAAGTCAGCGGCAACGCAACAGGCAGTTTATAAACCTTTTCACCATAGGTCTCTTTATAATATTTAGATACCATACGGTATCGTTTTGGTCTCGTTGTATCGGTCATAACACTCCTATTTAACTAACCAATCATCGCTTGTAATATTTAAGAAGCCTCTATTTCAGGACGTATAAATGGTTTTACCTCTTTATTAACGTCGATAACTACTGTAAATGGTGTATTAGGTACATTTTCTATGCCTAATACATGTGCCGTGTCCTCAGACATTGGCATCTCCACATATTGTTGGCGAATCTTACGCCATTCTTTAAATGTATAGTTTGGAATATACTGAGATGCAATCTCTTCGTTGCGCCAGAATGCTTCCCCTTCTTGTAAAAGCTCTTTTGTCTGCTTCGGTAAGCCAACGGCTTCGCTGCGAACCTTACCTCGATAGCTAACAAGTGTATCATACTGTAATAATTCAGCTGCCACAGTATCGCCCTTAGACAAGAAGAAATTATATAAGAACTCGATTTGGTCGATATCTTTTAAGTTAACCTTGTGATTTCCAGCATCGAGCCAAGCCTGTGTCATTTCACAGAAATAAGAAAAGGCATCTTTTTTAGGCTCCACTTTAGAAGGATCATACTTTTTCATAGGTGGTACATGATTTGTTACTGTATCTTCACCAGTTATGGATGTATCAGTATGTTTCTTTATGAGCTTGCTGCCAATATAGCCAAAGACAGTTCTAAAACGCTCACTATTATAGAAGCGTTCAAATACATCTTCAAAGTGCTTTAAGAAGCGTACATCATTATATGGTAATACATGAGTACTCAAAACCTCGTAAGGCGCTAAAGGATCACTAATATATTGGTATTCCTCCATGCGGCGTACACCAGAGCCTTTTAATAGTTTTAAGAAACCTATTTGCAGTGCATGAGGTTGTAAGCTAAATAAATCGTTGAAGGATAATCCAAATCTCGCTTTATTTTCGTAAGGTAAGCCTACAATTAAGTCCATATGAACATGTGTGCGTCCCGCCTCAATAATTGGACGAATTGCCTTTTGAATGTACGGCCAATCATTATATCGATTGATGGCATCTAAAGTTTTCTTATGTGTACTTTGTACACCCACTTCGATTTGAATGCGCCCTGGTGGTGTTTCACAGAGAATATTTGTTTCCCATTCCGTCATGAGCTCAGGCTCCATTTCTAAATGGAAGTTCGTCTCTGTATCAGCATCACGCATAAACTCCATCAACGGACGATGATGATGTGGTGCACAGTTAAATGTTCTATCTACAAATTTAACTTGCTTTACTTTACGGTCCATAAACCATTGTAACTCTTTTAATGTTCTTTCTTGTGGAAAGAATCGAACCGTATTCTTGTTGCCAGATAAACAATACTGACAGGAGAATGGACATCCTCGAGAGGATTCATAGTAGATGATTTTATGTTCTAAATCGACCATATCCTCTTCCACGTATGGGAATGGTATAGTACTTAGATCCTTTACCTCTACGGTTTCAGTAGAGCCCATAAGTTGGCCAGATATATGACGGCCACGAATGCCAGCAATTTCCTCTGTAAGGCCATCCTTGCCATTTGTTAAGGCCCTAATAAGTTGATAAAAGGCTTCTTCCCCTTCGCCTTGTATAACATAATCTACAGCATGGCAACGATTTAGAATTTCATCGGCAGTGAAAGATACCTCCGGACCGCCTAAGATAATTTTAATATCTGGTCGAACTGCTTTCACCATGTCCACCACATGTAAGGTCATTTCAATATTCCAGATATAACAAGCAAAGCCCAATACGTCTATATTGCGCTCTGTAATATCGCTAAGAATATGTAAAACAGGCATATTAATAGTATATTCTACTATATCGTATGCCTGTCCGTGAGCCTGCCCATAGGCTTTGAGATAACGCAAAGCCAGGGAGGAATGTATAAATTTTGAGTTTAATGTGGATAAAACTACGTTCATAGGTCCCCTTTATATCATCGAATGGCTCAGCCACCGTCTAGTCATAATATATATATTATACCATTAAAAGAGGCCAAAGATAAAGGAAACAATAGCACCCACTAATATGACAACACCTACTACGGATAGGATAATGCCACCAAAGAATACTACAGCTGCTAAAACAATTGCTAGAAGGATAATTAAAACAATACGACTTAGCCAGCTGGTACTATTAAAGCTATACACCTTAACATGAGGGCCATATTGATTGTACTCTTCACCGCGTTGATATTCTTCGTTCATATTACTAGGTGTAGAGTCCACATGAACAGAGTCTCCTACCTCTTCAATGGTTACACCATCAAAATCACGGCGTTCATCATCAGATAATACTCGTGTATTTGGCTCTCCGAAGTGAGCATTACTACCAAAGCTATCGCTACGTTCATTATTTCTATATGTATTTTGATTGTTATGTATATTCTGTTGATCAGACATAGTTAATTCCTCTATATGACCAAAATAATAATTAATTTTATACAACCTATTATATCATATTTTTTTGAAAACAAAGTATAAATTTCTAATTATCTTTTTATATTTTCTTAAATGCTCGTAAAGCCTTATTCTATGTGCTTTCGAGTATTTTTACTGTAGGAAGATACTTCACGTTTCTTTGCATATTTCCTCATGTCTTAGCTGTCAGAAGTGGTAAATAAGTAGTAAATTTATATAACAACATAAAATACACTAAGTTATTTTATTGAACATATATCGTACTTTATCTATCCGACTATTTGGACGACGGGGCTGGCAAACAGGTTCACCGGTAGTAACATGGTACCCTTTTAACTCTGTTAAACAAACACTACGTCCATTTGTAAAGAAAGTTAAATCACTACGATATTCTTGAATACACCGAGCAGGGATTTCACCACTAAGAATGACCTCATTATTTTTCAATTGAGTGTCTACGATGTTCGCACAATATTTAGGAGCATCGTTGTATGCTCGTGAAAGATATTCCTGTGGCGCATAAATTTTAAAACTAAGATATGGCTCTAACAATTCTGTTCCAGCTTTTTTTAAGACTTGTTCCAATACAATAGGAGCAAGCATCCGAAAATCTGCTGGGGTACTAACAGGGCTATAGTATAAGCCATACTTAAAACAGATTTTACAGTCCGTCACATTCCAACCATACAATCCTTGTTCACAGCCATAGCGTATCCCCTCCATAACTGCATTTTGAAACGATTGATTTAAGTATCCAAGAGAAACCGAGCTCTCATACTGTACTCCGCTCCCTAATGGAAGCGGTGCTACAGATAGACCAATGGAAGCCCAGAAAGGATTCGGTGGAACTTCGATGTGAATGGTATACTCTGCTTTTTTTAACGGTCTTTCCATATAAATGACTGTAGGCTCTTTTATTTCTATCTCCACATGATACTTTTCTTGCAGCAGAGCACAAGTCACTTCCATTTGTACTTTCCCTAAGAAAGAAAGTATGATTTCATGTGTCGCAGAATCCACATAATATCGCAGAAGCGGGTCACTGTCGGAGATTTCTAAAAGTGCATCAAGTAACATTTCCCTTTGTTGAGGTTTGCTCGGTTCAACAGTCGTTTGCAGCAGAGGGAGGGGATTTTCAATTCTCTCTCTCTGTGGCAATAGCTTTGTATCTCCAAGAACACTATTTAACTTCAAAAACTCATTCTGCAAAATAACAATTTCCCCGGAATAAGCCTTATCGATTTTACATAATTCACCATTTATTGAAGTATACATTTCTGTAATTTTTATTTTTTCCTTTTCCGATATTCTAACCGAATCTCGCAAATGCAGTACGCCACTATAAAGACGTATATATGCAAGACGCTGTCTTTTTTCCGAATACTCAATTTTGAAAACTTTTCCGCAAAGTTCAGACTGACCTCGATGTGTTGATGAATAAAATTTATTCGTAATCACTTCTATAAGGTTATCAATCCCTATATTGTTTTTTGCACTTCCGTGATAAACAGGGAACAGGGAACAATTATGAAATCTTATGCTTTCCTCTTGTTCGAGTTCTAATGCTTCCAATAATTTCCCAGACGTATATTTCTCCAAAAGGTAATCATTTCCTTCTATTACCATATCCCATTGTTCAGATTCGGTAAAGTTCATTACACGCATATTAGGATGCAGTTCTACCTTCTGTTTGATTACAATTTCCGCAGAAAGTTTCTCTTTAATATCCTGATAAACCGTTGATAAATCAATTCCATTTTGGTCAATCTTATTGATAAAAAAGATTGTGGGAATACCTATTTTCCTAAGTGCATGAAACAATATA
Source organism: Veillonella sp. T11011-6 (assembly GCF_002959755.1). GTDB lineage: Bacteria > Bacillota > Negativicutes > Veillonellales > Veillonellaceae > Veillonella. The sequence goes on from NZ_PPCW01000001.1 coordinate 420,710, forward strand.
CGAGTTTGTGCTTGTACGCCATCTTTTGCAGAAATCAGTAGAATTGCCCCATCTAATACTGATAATGAACGATATACTTCTGCTAAAAAATCCATATGTCCTGGCGTGTCTATGATGTTTATCTTAGTATTTTTCCACTGAAAAGAGGTTATCGCCGTCTGAATTGTAATTCCTCTCTGACGTTCTAAAAGCGTATTATCCGTTTTCGTTGTACCTCTGTCCACGCTTCCTAATTCTGTAATCGCTCCACTGTTATATAATAAGCTTTCTGTTAAGGTAGTTTTTCCCGCATCAACATGAGCTAAAACTCCAATATTAATAATTTTCATGTGATTTTCCTCCATTCAAAAGCCCAAAAGGGCATAAAAATCCCAGTGATAAATACTCTTATCACTGGGATTTTTATGCATAACCATAGGCATACAAAGCATACAGATATTCTCCGGATACTTTAGAATCACATGATAAAGGTATTCTTAAACTGGGTACAAAAAACTAAGCCCTCCTAAAAAAGGACATCCAATTATTTGTTCCCACTATCAAATTGACAGTTTATTTAAGAATACCTTGCCGCATATTTATTAACTCCTTTTAAATAGATACTTAAATAATAGCACGTAAGAGCATATTTGTAAAGGAATCTCCAATTTTTTATCAAAGAGAGTACGTGATTACAAAATAGCTGTAATAATGTACCAATATTTGTTATTCTATAATCTTCCAATTACTCCCGTTCTTTTCAAGTACCAAATCAAATTGAGATACCTGCGTTGCTTTGGTCTGCTGGTCGATATACTCCACTGTCAGCGATACCGTGACTTGATTATCCTTACGATTGTGAATAGGATTTACCAGTTCTTGAAAGATGTACTCTTTTCCGATTGGTTTTAATATCCCGTCATTCACATAGTAGGAAAGTTCACTGGCTGTCGCTGTAGGATAGAGCTTGAAGAACGTCGTTAAAAACTCATTGATTTCATTGGTTGTAATGGAATCAACCGTCCCCTCACTTTCAATGGCTTTTGGTTTATAACTTGATTTCTTAGGTATGTTGGTAATGGTCGGATTCTTAACCAGTACCATATTTCCAGAACCATCTACATAGACACTCACTATATAAGCAGAGTGGACGGTCTTTGTATTTTCTCCCTCTGTAATGAGCTGGTCTACACTGTAGGTTACATTAAACTCATTGTCGCCAGTTGGCTCTACCGTCCATATCTGAAATCCTCTTACAGAAGACGATACAGGAATATCTTTGCGTACTGTATCAACATTGAGAGCTTGAAGTTCATCTGTCAGATAGCCTTTTAGACTTTCCATTCGATTATCAATGGACTTATCGGATTGCTCCCATGAATAGTAGACTTTCGCAAAGTTCTCTACAAAATTTTCTACATGATGAGTATCAACGTATTCCTTTTCTATGATAGTTGTTTCGTGAATAGTATGAGTATCTATAGCTGTTAAGTGCTTGAATATCGCAAAGCTGAAACTAAGCCCTAAAAGTACCCACAAGGCAATCACAACCTTTTTATGAGGATTGACCTTATAGTAGACACGAGGTTTCTTTTCCTTTGGTATCTGTTTTTCTTTATTCTGATTTTTTCTAAATTTCATCATTAAATCTTCCTTTCTCATTGTTTGATTCGTCCTGCTCCCACTAAATGCTGTTGCCAGTAGGGGCTTGTTAAGTCGGCATAACCGATTGGGTCGCCTGCATGAAACATACGGTTATTGCCAAGGTATATCCCAACATGAGTAATATAAGAGCCAGCGTTATAGGTAGAATGAAAGAAAACCAAATCGCCAGCTTGTGCTTCCGATAGTGGGATATGCTGGGTCACATCATATTGCTGTTGTGCGGTTCGTGGTAAGTTAATTCCAGCTTTTCCATACGTCCATTGTGTCAGTCCGCTACAATCAAAAGAAGTAGTCGGGGAAGCTCCACCGTAAACGTATCGCCAGCCCTCATATTTCAGTGCTTCGTCCATGATGGCTTGTACCGTATCATCATCAAACTCTGTTGTGACAAGATACTGCGTTACCAGTTGCACATAAAACATATTGCCATAGTTGTATCGCCAGCCCCCATTGATAGGTATGGCTATGGGATTGGGGTAAGACACTTTTTCGCCACCTGAATACTCTTTTGAGAAACTTTGAGCCAGTTCAAAGGTATATTTATTTCCACGATTAGCCACATACCCTAAGAAACCACCACCATAATTGTAGGACTGGATAACCGATTCTAAATCTACACTGAGCCTTTCGCTACTGGCTAATAATTCACTGAAATACTTCACACCTTGCTTAATGGATTCTTCTGTACTCAATGAATTAGGTGGAAGACCGAGGGATTCCGAGGACTGCATAACATCTTCCGCAGTACCGCCCGATTCCACCTGTATAATCGCAAGAAGTATGTTGACATATTCTTCAACGCCATATTCTTTGGCATATTTTTCTACCATAGGCTTATGAGCCAGCACTTCTGCGGAAACATTCACACCTCCATAATGAATATTGGAAATTCCGCTGTCCTGTTCATCTGAAAATAAAATGGCAACAAACAGAAGCAGTGAGAAGACCATCAAGAATAATCCAGAACCACCAATCACTAAAGTTTTCAACTTCATGGTTTCTTACCGACTTTCTTAATGGTGGCGGTTTTGATTGGTGGTCTACTTCTTGTATTTTGTAGTGGTACTCTTTGAACAGTAGACGGACGTTCTTTTGTGATTGGACGTTGTGAAGTTCTATCTGCTGTAGTGGTTGAAGTTGCTGGCTTTTGAACGGTTTTTTCTTGAACGGTATTGCCTTGGCGTTCCACTTTTGGACTTGAAAAATCGGACTTAACTGCTGGACGCTCTTGTTTGGCTTGTTGAGATTCCTTATATGAAGTCTGAATATTAGACTGTTTTGAGGTCTGTTCATCATGATATTGTTCTTGTCTTGTAGTCGGTCTTTCATGAACAGAAGAAGCAGGCTGTTTTTTCTGTTTGACCTGTTCCATTTCAGAGCGACGCTTCGCAATGGTTTTTCGCCTTTGTTCCTGCTGTTCCTTGCGTCCACTGGCTCTGTCCGCTTTGGTTTGAGAAATACTACTGGTTAAATCACGGACATTCTCTTTTACTTTGGATTTTCCTTGATATACTGCATATCTTGCATTGGTCGGCAAATCTTTAACCTGTTCTTTCAAACCACTAGCAGTGTCTACCATTCTGTCTTTGGTATCAGCTACTGTACCGATGGTTTGACCGATACGTTTTCCAAGTGTTGATTTTTCCTTTCCGTCTGGTCGGGAGTGATCTGCTTGTGTCCTTGCAGAACTCCCCGAACCCGACTGTCCTTTTTTACCTGTAACAATGGCAGACCCAGCCCCTAGAGTAGTCATGGAACGTCCAAGTTTCCGCTGTAGACGGTGCATGTGAGCGTGCATAAGCATACGAGGTTTTCTCATCACACGACTTCCCACACTTTGAGAATCGTTACTCTGTAGAGAAAACATACTCATTAAATCGCCCAGCTTGAAGTAGATTCCTGCAAAGGTCACAATCTGTAGAAAAGCAATCAAAAAGAACGGATAACCAGCCGATAAGGTATAGAGCATGGTTGAAATACTAAATGCTGTCGTAATAATCAATGTGATTCCAGCTCGTGTCAAAATGGTATTAAAGAGCTTTGTTATGGCTCGTTTTGACATACCATCAAATGATGGAATCATGCTTAAAATAAAGCTCACAGGCAGAAACATAGCATAGATGATAAAAAGTACCTGCGAGAAAATCATGATTCCTGTTAATAGGAATACAAATATGGAAATCCCAATATTGAAGACAAATAGGAAGAAGACTGTACCTAAACGGTTAATGGTCTTTGTAATGGTTAGATTGGTATTGCTTCTGTCTTCAATTTCTTCCGCAACAATTTTTTCTCTGTCTTCGCCATTGTTGGAATCTGGGCTGGTGGAGAGCAGGCTTTCCACACGGTCAATACCGATACTTTCAATGTCTGAACTGTTGTATTGAAGCAGTAGCCACGGTTGCTGAACCTGTATGGAAAACAGGCTATCTCTGATTAAGTCCACGCTGTCCTTGCCTTGACTATCGGAATGGGGCATGACAATCTTCGTGCCAAGTGATAAACTGGCATTACTGATGTCTGATGAAAAGTCATTGATTTTTTTAATGTAGTCGGGAGCGTAGGCAATAAAGGAAGCCGATAGGATAAACACCAGCACAAAATTCATAATGGCATGAATTGCCTTTGTGGTTTCTCTCTTTATCAGTCCCGTATAGGCAACATAAACCCCAAGAACCAAAATCAAGAGTAAGAGGAATCCAACATAGAAACCCTCTGTTGAAAATCCGTTTGCACTCACACCAGCTAAGGTCTGCATATTCTTACCAATGGAATCTGCTGTAGCGGAAATGAAGTCTAAGGAATAGGCTTCCTGTACTAAGTAACCTGTCGCATTGGAAACATACAAACTGATTGTCCAAATAAAATTGGTAATGGCATATAGTCCATACATGACCTGTTTTCCAATCCCGTCCGACCAGTTCCACGGAAGCCAGCCCCAGCTATTATCCACATAAAAATCCAGTTGATAGTTTTCAAGTGGGTATCGGCTGTATTCATTTGCCACATTGACCGTATCATCTACCAAGCCCGCAGCTTGAACCACCGTTCCCAGCATGGCTAAAAGAAAAATGGCAATCACAAGTGTGAAAGCCACTGTCATTGCCACTTTACCTAGACGTTTCAGCGTCCAGTTTGATTTTATTCTGTTTACTATTGATGGTTTCACATTTACACCTCTTTTCGCACAGGTGGTCTGGTATCAAAGGCATGGAGCAGTTCTTCAAATACAGGGTGGAACTGTATCACACCGACACGACCATATAAATCACTGATAAGGCATTGCCCGTTTTCCAAATCACGCAATCGCTTCTGATTGTTTTCGTCCTCTGGGTCTACACCAAAAAAGGCTAAGGTCTTTTTAATCTCGTTAAGGTCAGTGGAACGAAATGCAAATTTTAAGCCGAGGTTATTTTTCAGTTTTTCATCTAAGAGGTCGTCTGTATTTTGGGTCACGAAATATACCCCAGCGTTCATAGCACGACCAGCCCGAACCAGCTTCATAGATAGTTTTTTTCCTTGTGCTACCTGTAAAAAGCTCCATGCTTCGTCTAAATCTACAATCTTGAAAATGCTTCGGTCTGTATGGATAAAGTCTAAAGCAAAGGTACTAATGACAATCAGCATAGCAACGGATAAAAGCTCCATAGTGGTATATTCCTCAAAGGAAGTTTCCTTGTCGGGAAGTACCAAGTCCGCAACCTGTATAATGTTCAGTTGTTTTTCTAAGCTGATAGACTGCTCCACATAACCATTACTGAATAATAAATGTGCAAAGTCATAGTCTGTAAAACTTTCGATATGGTCGGCTATACTGGTACTTAGTGGCGTATTCTCAACCCGTAATTCCTCAATCACTTTCATCAACCCTCGTACTTCACTATTGGTTACTGCACGAATGGCTTTTCTAAGGATTGGGAAGCGTTCCCCATCACGAGAGGAAATCCCCGTAAGGAATGTCAGAATATCAATAGCCAGTGATTCAGAATCTTTGGGATTTTTCATAATCACATAAGGGTCAAGTAAGCCTTTGTTTTTCTCATCAAAAGTCAGAGTGACGATATTGATTTCATGGGAAATCTCTGGCAAGGTTTCTTTCCATCTGCCACGTTCTGCTTTTGGGTCTACAATCACTGCTTGTGCCCCATAAAGCACCGCATAATAGACGATAAGGTTATTCGCAAAGGATTTACCACCACCCAGCGAACCAACAAAAGCCGACGCTAACGCATTGGTTACTGAACCCTTAACCCCTTGACTGGCAAGAGCAGGTTTCAGATAGACATTGCGTCCAGTATCTAAGCTGTAGCCAACATAAATCCCCTCATTTTCCCCCAGCATTTGAGTAGCACCAAAACCTAAACCAGCGAGGAAATCAGAGGTCACGTATTGAATATAATCATTCATATAACGCTTGCTGGCAGGTAAAAATTCTTCATGTAAGCCGAGCATATCCCCAAATGGTCGTACCAGTTTTACGCTTAAATCGTCATAAAAATCTTTCACTTCATTACAACGACGTTTGAGTTCGTCAAGATCATTTGCTGATACCCTTACCACATAAGACAGCTTGTACATAGATTCCTTGCTTTGGTCTAAATTGGTTTCCAGCTCATTCACACTTTCCAGAGCTTCCGCCACATTGGAGCTGGTTTCATTATCACTTTGCCAAGCGTGGTTATCCAAGTCTTTCAGTTCTTTCTTTTTATTGCGGACAGTAGATAGGGCTTTACGATTCGCTACAATTTCCACATTCATTGACGTATCAATCGGGAATGTAAATTGCTGTTGCTGGTAGTAGAAGATTTCAGAGGACGGGAAGTCCTGTTCTCCGACAATGCTGTTAATGGTAAAGTAAGCTACATAGACGGTTTCATCTTCCTGCTGGATTTTCAAATATCGCTGTTTTTCTTCCACCAAACAGCGAGTAGGCTTAATCAAGTCATAGTATTTAATCAGCGTTTCATTATCCAGCTTTTTCTTTGATAGATGGTACTCATACTCTTCATAGGCAGTGCCTGTCTGTCCGTAAAGGTGTTCAATCAGATAGCCGAAGTCGTCCTTATCTAACCTGCGGATTTTGAAACGACGAGAGATTTTATTTTCTAAGAGCTTTTCCATCTTCTGAAAACGCAGGATTTCATCATTACTCATACTAACAAAATCGCCCATCAGCTTATGGTTCACATCATAGACAAAATCAGACAAAGCATTTTTTGCTTCAACGGTAAGACTTTTCATAGAAAACTCCTGATCGTTGAGAAGCAACTTAAAGCCGATAAAGAAACGGTAGTTCACTTGATTTTCGCCAATCATGGATATTAAAGCGTCTGTCTGTTGGTCGATTTTGTCATAGGCAACCGCTTTGAGCTTGCCAGTGACTTCATTTTTGGAACGCTCTTGTGCAGAACGTATGCTGGATTCTGTACTGATTTGTAAAGCATGAATTTTGCCATCACGATTTTGTGCGATAAGCTGTCTGAAAGAATCATGCACTTGTATTTTCTGTTCTGGACTTAGAAATGAGTAATTGTAAGGAACAAGCTCATAGTAAGCATAACATTCCCCGTCTTTATTCCAGACGAGATTGTTTTCAATGTATTTAATTGGATATGCCATAAAATTCACTCCTAACTGCTGTAATGGCTTCTTGTGGCTGGTTTCTGCCAAGCGTTACTTTTTTTCCTGCATAGGTCAGCTTTGGTCGCAGTGCATAAGCAATGACAGACTTCAAAAATCCATAAGGCTTTTTACCATCAAAAGTTTTTGTAGACATAAACCATGTGAAAGCCACAGGAATCCCAAAGTATTTGAGAAATGCTCCCTCTATCATGGAAAGAGGGGGCAAGTTGCCAAGTATCATCACTGCAAAGAGTGACACGACAAACCATGTCATTTGCGTAAAGGTTATGGGAAACGGAAGTCTAAAATCATTGATAGAATACAGTACCTTTTCCACAGACCAGATACTGGTATAGCTTCGTATTTTCTTCATGTAATCAATCCTTTCATAAAAAATAGGGGTAGCTGATTGAGCCACCCCGTAAAATAGAAAATCTGCCAGTAGTAATGTACCGACAGATTTAATAGACGATTTCAAAAATCCCATGATTGGTTGAGATAAACGTTCCTGAAAGGTCTAAATCCCGACCATAGGCTTGATAATCAATATAGTTTTGAAGACTAGCTGGTACTTCGCCTAAAGCACCCGTTTCTTCAATGTAGTAGCGTGCCACGTCATACATATCATCACAATCGGAATGAATGATAATATCCTCTTGATGTTCGCTTAGTTCTTCAATGCTTGAAAAATGAGTGAGCAGAGCAGATAGCTCCGATTGTAATTCTTCGGGTAATTCCGATACCATTTCCCATAGTCGATTGAGTTCGCCAATGGAAGTGTATTCGTCAACCGTAAAGGGTAACTCGTAGTCATGAATGGCGTATTCCTCATATTCATCATTCAAGCCGATTTTCTCTTTGACTTCCTCAAAGTCAATGGGAAAGGTAAACCACGCACCGACCAATTCGCCCTCATTGTATTTGCCTAAATTCGCAATATAGACTTGCATATCGTCCATATATTCACGTCCTTTCTTTGTAGAGATTCAAAAATCCCTACCGCACTTCGTTTGGTGTACCATTCCTTTGCGGAACATAAGAAAACCACTTATATTCCACAAAAGAACGGTTTTATTTAAGCACCAATAATGCGATTGAATAGCTCTAGTAAAATGTCTTTTACTCCAGCAGCGTTGAAGACTAAGCCAACCGCAATAATCGCAATAATTAAAAAGCCAATCAGTTTGCTAAACTCACGCTTGAAGCCAAGATACAAGCCAATCACAACGATTGCTAAAAGCACCAGTGATTGAGCGTTTGATAGAAACCAGTTATAAAGGTTTTGTCCAAAATTCATAAAAATGTTCTCCTCTCTATATTCAATGAATTTGTATTTGAGTTATTTTTTTGTTGTTATCACGTCCTGTTCTTTTACTGACTGTTGCTTCAAAATCTGCTTGTGTCGGTCTGTCAGTTTCGCATGGTCGAGAATGTCTTTTACAACCTGCGTCTGGTTGATTTCATCAAGTTTAATCGCAACCTTTAAGGTCGGGGCAACTTGATGAGATAGCCAGTTCAGCGTCCTTTGGAAGGAGTAAGGCTCTGGTTTTGTGGTTAGTTTTAATCGTTCACGATTGTTCCCAATAAACCAAGCCCATTCTTCATTCAGTTTCCAATCAGAACGAGGTTTGGAATCGTCTTTATCTACAAAACGGATATACCGATTGATAATTTTAAAGGCGGTATGCTCTGGATTGTCATAGACGAGTAAATCACGGACTGCATAATAGGCACGCTCATTTTTCAATCGAATCTCAAAACGGTTTTTTACTTCTGCGTCTTCAATGGGAATATCATTTTTCTTGTACTGCTCGTAGTCCTTTTCATAGATACAGAAATAAACTTCACTTTGTAATGAACCGATATAGAGGGTGTTTCCCATACATTCCTTTTCCTCTTTGCGTACCAGTTCGCCACTGCGATAGCTTTTAAAACTGCGGAAGACGGAGATACATTCTTCCTGTTGGCACTTTTCAGTGAGTACAGGGATATTCAAAATCCCTGTCTTATCGTTAATGGCAAGGTCAAGGCGTTTCATCACACCGCCAGCCACCAAAACGTCCATAAAGAACTCATACCAGCTTCTTTGTTGTGCCAGAAGATAGCTTTCAAATTGTCTGCACCCACGACCTTTCAATTCCACCAGAACTCCTTTGTCCAGTTCATGGGAGCAAAGGACGAATATGTCGCCTAAAGCATAATGCTCTGAATAAGAATAGAAACCATAGTCCTCATGAAGAAAATAGGACAGTTTCAGTTGTAAGATGTTTTCGACCACCTGCTGTACGTCTGTTGTCGGAAAGCGAATCCTTACATAATCAAACAGCATTTCAAGGGGAGCGTCGGGATTGAAGCGTTCCAGAGCTTCCCAAAGGGACTGCTGTAAATCCTCTGATGGCTTGACTTTTCCTGTTTCAATATCGCTTAGATACTGCCTTGTAATACCAGTCGCAACAGCTAAACGGTTTTGAGATAGTCCATAAGCCAAGCGTTTTTCTTTTAAATGCTGTAACCAAGTTTGTTCATTCAGTAAAAATCCCTCCAATCAAAAAGGCGTATGTCAACTTTTAAAGCCCATTTGACATACGCTGAAATTTTGTAAATCCCTTGTAACCAAAGGATTTTCTAATGTTTTTTTGACTGTTTCCTGTCGATTTGTACCCCCCTGTTAGATACGGGGGGTTAAGTGCTGGCGTGGCTATTGCCACACCAGCCAGCAAGATCAGTCCACACCTGCGACTTCCGCTTCGCACGTCGCCTGCGTGGACTGTCTGCTGTTGGATAACTTTTTAATTTCCTCCAAGAAATCATATCCTTTTGGTACAAGGGGAGTATAAAACTCTGATATGACACTTGTTCCTACATCAACATAGCCACGACCTTTGATTCGCTTTAAGAAGAAATCCTTTTGTACGTCACTGCCAAACATCATGCCATAGCCCATTTCAGACATACGACCTAAAGCCACTCTGAAATTAAACTGATCACGGATTCCGTCGCCTAAATATTTTGCGTCTGGACGTTGACAAGCCAGTATTAGAAAGAAGCCAGCTTGACGACCTAACATGACAATCTGTTTCAGCTTATTCATAACTGCGGTGTTTTCTTTTGTTCCCAGCATTTCCATGAAAGCGACGTATTCATCAAAGATTAAGAAGTGTGCCGGGAGACCTAAGTAAGCATAATTTTTGCCAGTCTTATAGTTCTTCATCTGCTTCATTTCCTCACTACGTTTCATCATTTCTTCATAGAATGTTTCAATGCAAGAAAGCAAGTCTTCTTTTCTATAGTAGACATTTGCCATCACAGAACCTAAGTCCGCAAGGTCAGCATTTTTCGGGTCAAGAATATACAGTTTTGAATCTGTATGAAGCAAGGCTTCAATCAGTGTCAGTATAAAGTAAGTTTTACCGCCACCTGTACCACCAGCAATCAACATATGAGGGAGCTTATCATATTCCCACCATACGTTTTTCATTAAGCGAAGTTTACCATCTTTAGCTTCTACTTCATCAATAGAAATACGACTGGCTATGGTGTCATAGAGCAAAGTATATTCCACATAGGAATCCTTTAACTCTTTATCCGTCAGCTCACAGTACAAGCCACTCTCTAATTTCTTTTCCAAGTGTAAGAGTTGGTCTTGATATTTTCCCAGCGTGATTTCCACCCGTATCTGTATCAAGCCATTTTTAAGTCGATAATACATTTTAGGGAAGTAGGTTATCTTTTCCTTTGTACGACCAGCACTATCTTTAAAGAAACCCTCTGTTTTGACCTGTTCAGATTCATACCACTTGTTTTCAAGTATCATCTTTGCCAGTTTTTGACGGTGGTAAAGTTGTTTAACCGTATCATAGCGAACCCGTTTGAATACAAACGCTACCAGCAAGCAGATAAGAATTGCGACACTGAAACTGATAATTAAATAGGGAATGTCAATCTTATCTGCTTGTGATAGGTTAAAATCCTGCCAGTTGATCTGCTGGATTGTCTTCACATGAAACAGTCCGACAACCAGCAGGAAAACAGGCAGGAGTGACGCTATCGTAAAATGAAAGACTAAATCTTTACCAGATGGGCGAATCCTTTTACCACGCTGTTTCATGCGAAAAAGTCTCCTTTCTACCTAGCGACTATTTGTCTTGTGTCGGTTCTTTCTTTGCTTGTGGTTGAGCTTTGAATGAACTAGAATCCTTTGTCAGCACAATATCGTCTGCCTTGATATACCAGTCAACATCTGCTCCTTGATAGGTGGCAGTAGCAACGGTGTCCGCAATGGGATTGATAAGTTCCACCCGTGCGTTATAATCAAACTCTTTCAAAGGCACGCTGGCAGGAATACTTACTTGAATCATGCGTCCTTGTCCTTTGGATTTTAAGTCATAGGTACGTTCCTTGATTTCATCTGAAACCGACCCGTCTTCATTTTGGATTCTCACTTCACGACGTAGAGCAGAGAATTTCAATTCTCCAAAAGTCGTGTCTTTATCTAATACAATGCCATTTGCTAATCTCATCATTTTTCCTCTCTTTCTTTATTCTTTTATCATGTCGTCAGCATGTAAAAGGTAATTTGTAAAACCACGAGTGCCGATTTTGTAGCCCTCTGCGGTAATACGTGGATTGACTAACTTCACACGTTCCTCAAAGCCGAAATGTTTTTCGCCAGCTTCAGCAGGAAGCACCACCACAATATCATCTGCTCTTTGAACATCAGAATAGAGATTATAGCTTCTTGATAAGACAGTTAGCCGTCCGTTGATTCTTCGCTGAACGACTTTATCCTCGCCAGCAAATTCTAAATTGCCGAATGTTTTTTCCATGTTGGGAATCACAAATTTAAGTTCCATATTTTTACCTATCCTTTCTTTTTTATTGGCTGAATGAATGTTTGATGGTCTTAAAGAGTGGGGAACGACCTTTTGATTCTTGATTTTTTGTTTTCATAAGTTCACTTCCTTTCAAAATCGGGTAAAAAAATAGACACCTCATTTTTTGAAGTGTCTACCTATTAAATATTCAAATTTTATTGGAAGTATCTTTATATCTTCACTTTTCAAGGATAAATCGTCGTATCAAAGCTCATTCATAAGTAGTAAATTAGTAGTAAATTGAGTGGTTTTGACCTTGATAAAGTGTGATAAGTCCAGTTTTTATGCGGATAACTAGATTTTTATGCTATTTTTAGATAAAAAAATGCAAAAAAATATCCCCTATAGATATGAATTCATATATCTATAGAGGATATTTTTGTTTGTATTGCTTTATGTGACTATAAGCTAACGGGCCAATTAGTCTTTCAAGTATTTTTGAAGCAATTCATTTACCATACCTGGGTTAGCACGGCCTTTAGATTCTTTCATAACTTGACCAACTAAGAAGCCAATAGCCTTGCCATTACCGCTCTTGAAGTCTGCCACTGGTTGTGGGTTGTTAGCAATAACTTGCTTAACGATTTCTTCAATAGCACCAGTATCTGTGATTTGAACAAGACCTTCTTCTTTTACGATAGTATCGGCATCCTTGCCGGATTCCCACATAGATACGATAACTTTTTTCGCAATTTTACCGGAAATTGTACCTTTATCAATAAGGGCAATCATACCAGCCAAGTTTTCTGGACTTACTTTAGATTCAGCAAATGTTAAACCACTTTCATTAATCATCTTGGACAAGTCACCAAGCATCCAGTTAGCCACAGTCTTAGCATCTGCACCTGCTTTTACAGTAGCATCTAAGAAATCTGCAGTTTTACGAGATACAGTAAGGATTGTTGCATCTTCACGAGATAACCCATATTCAGATACAAAGCGTTCAATCTTAGCATCTTGCAATTCAGGTAATGCACGACGTACTTCTTCGATTTTTTCGTCCGTAATTACGATTGGTACCAAATCTGGTTCAGGGAAGTAACGGTAATCGTTTTCTTCATCTTTCTTACGCATACCAATAGTAATGCCTTGAGCATCATCCCAAGTACGTGTTTCTTGATCTACTTTGCCGCCAGCTTCGATCAACTTAGCTTGACGCAATGCTTCATATTCAACAACCTTTTGGATAGCTGTTAAGGAGTTAACGTTCTTAGTTTCTGTACGTGTGCCAAACTCTTTAGTACCGCGCAAACGCACGGATACGTTACAGTCACCACGCAAAGAACCTTCTTCCATACGACCGTCAGATACTTCTAAGTATTGCAAGATAGAACGTAGTTTTTCAACATAGGCTCTCGCTTCTGCGCCGGAACGAATATCTGGTTCGGATACGATTTCAAGAAGAGGTACACCAGTACGGTTATAGTCAACATTAGAAGATTTAGAATCGGAAATAGTGTTACCACTATGAACGAGTTTACCAGCATCTTCTTCCATGTGAATACGCGTAATACCAATGCGTTTAGTTTCACCATTTACTTCAATGTCCAAATGACCATTTAAGCAAATTGGCAAATCATATTGAGATGTTTGATAGTTTTTAGGCAAATCAGGATAGTAGTAGTTTTTACGGTCAAATTTATTAAAGTTTAGAATTTCACAGTTCAATGCTAAACCAACTTTGATAGCAAATTCTACTACTTGTTTATTTAACACAGGCATAGCACCAGGTAAGCCAAGGCAAACTGGGCATACATGTGTATTTTGATCGCCGCCGAATTCAGTGGTACAACCACAGAAGATTTTAGACTTAGTCTTAAGCTCTGTATGAACCTCTAAACCAACGACTGTTTCGTATTTACTACTCATAGAGAAACCTCCCCAGTTGGTGCTACTAATTGACAGTCCGGACGTGCTTGTTCAAATGTGAAAGCAGCACGTAATAATGTTTCTTCACCCATAGCAGGGCCAAGTAATTGTAAGCCGATTGGCAAATTGCTGCTACTCATACCTGCTGGAATGCTAATACCTGGAATACCTGCAAGGTTTGCTGGTACTGTACAGATATCTTCTAAGTACATTGCCAATGGATCATTTGCTTTTTCACCAAATTTATAAGATGTATTAGGTGCAGTTGGTGTTAAAATCAAATCCACTTTGGAGAATGCTTCATCAAATTCATTTTTAATGAGGCGGCGTACTTTTAATGCTTTCAAATAGTAAGCATCATAGTAACCAGCGCTCAATACATAGGTACCTAACAAGATACGGCGTTGTACTTCAGGACCAAAGCCTTCTGTACGAGTTTTAGTAGACATATCTACTAAGTTATCTGCAGGTACCCGCATACCATAACTTACACCGTCATAACGAGCCAAATTGGAGCTAGCTTCTGCCAATGCGATGATATAGTATGCAGACAATGCATATTTAGAATTAGGCAAGGAAACCTCAACGATTTCAGCACCTAATTTTTTGTATGTTTCGATAGCTTCTTCCACAGCTTTACGAACTTCGCTATTGAGGCCTTCACCAAAGAATTCTTTTGGTACACCAATTTTTAGATTTTTTACATCATTTACAAGTGCTGTAGTGTAGTCTACACGAGTGCCTGGAATAGATGTGGAATCTTTTATATCATGCCCAGAGATTGCATTTAATACTAACGCTGCATCTGTTACATCACGTGTAACAGGTCCAATTTGATCCAAAGAAGATGCGAAAGCAATTAAACCATAACGAGATACATTTCCGTATGTTGGTTTTAAGCCTACAACGCCACAGAAGGATGCTGGTTGACGAATAGACCCACCTGTATCAGAGCCGAGAGCCCAAATAGCAGACCCGCTGGATACCGCTGCTGCACTACCACCAGAAGAACCACCTGGTACACAATCAGCATTCCAAGGATTAGATGTTTTAGCTAATGCAGAGTTCTCTGTAGAGCCACCCATAGCAAATTCGTCCATGTTAAGTTTACCAAGGCTAATATAATGATTGTCTTGTAAACGTTCAATAACTGACGCATTGTATGGAGGCACAAAGTGTTCTAACATTTTAGATGCACATGTTGCAGGTTCATCTTTAATACAAATATTATCTTTAATGGCACCAGGAATACCTGCCAATGGGGAAATAGCTTCACCTTTAGCAATTGCTTCATCTACAAGCTTAGCTGTAGCCAAAGCACGATCATGAGAATCGGATAAGTACGCATGTACAGTCGGTTCCACTTTCGCTTTATGTGCAATAACAGCATTCGTCAATTCAACAGCGCTGATTTCTTTATTCACTAGTTTCTTGTGTAATTCATGAATTGTTGCCACAGCGAAACCTCCTATTCTTGTACAACGCGAGGTACTTTAAAGTACCCATCCTCTGCTTCTGGAGCATTGGATAAAGCTAAATCATGATCGAGGGATGGTTTTGTTTCATCCTCTCTAAATACATTGTGCAATGGTACTGCATGAGCCATAGGCTCTACACCATCAAGTTCTAATGCATCTAGTTCAGCAACATAAGTCAAGATGTCGGACAACTCTTTTTCTACATGTGCCATATGTTCTTCCTTAACTTCCAAGCGTGAAAGTAAGGCGATTTTTTTAATTTCCTCTTGGCTGATTTTCATCGAGACACATCCTTTCATAATTATTTATTATAAAGCAAATAATATATATTTTCAAAATATTGTAGAATGTATGTCTATTGGATTTCTCCGAGTTCCCGTAGGAGTTCTACAAACTCTTCTTCATTCATAACACGAACACCCAATTCATTTGCTTTAGTAAGTTTACTACCACTGTCTTCGCCAGCAATAACAAGGGTTGTTTTCTTAGATACGGAACCTGTCACCTTAGCCCCATGAGCTTCAAGAATCTTACCAGCTTCACTGCGGCCCATAACTTCAAGTTTACCTGTGAGAACGACGATTTCCCCTTCCATTTGGTTGCCTGCTGCTTCAACAACATCTACAGTCATCTTAAGTCCTGCCGCTGTTAAGCCTTCAATGATTTCTACATGAGCAGGATCTTGACGATATTCAACAATACTATCAGCCATTGTAGGACCAATCTCTTCTACTGCAACGAGTTCTTCCTTAGTAATAGTCATGAATCGTTCCATAGATTTCACAACACTTGCAATTGTTCCGGCTGCTTTAGATCCAATTAGTCGAATACCAAGACCATATAGTACACGATCTAATCCGCGAGATTTAGAATCTCCGATAGCTTTTACCAAATTCTCTGCAGATTTCTTACCCATCCGATCCATAGTAACTAATTGATCTACTGTTAAATGATATAAATCAACAACATTAGTGATTAATTTGTTATTGATGAGGTTTTCTACAATGCTAGGTCCGAGACCATCAATATTCATAGCATCGCGAGATGCAAAATGGATAATTTGTTCTTTTTCAATGGCAGGGCAGTGTTTATTAGTACAACGAACAGCGGCTTCACCTTCACGACGAACTGCCGGAGAGTCACATACTGGACAGCGATTTGGAATGATGAAAGGCACCTCAGAACCATTACGTTTTTCTGGAACTACCCTAATAACCTCTGGAATAATCTCGGCTGCCTTGTGAATGATCACGTGGTCACCAATGCGAATATCTTTTTCATTGATGAAGTCTTGATTATGTAATGTAACACGACTTACATTTGTACCCGATACGAATACAGATTCCAATTCACCAGTTGGAGTAAGAACCCCCGTACGCCCCACATTGATAGTAATATCCTTAAGAATGGTCTCTACCTCTTCTGGCGGATATTTGTAAGCTGTAGCCCACTTAGGATCCTTCGCAGTACTGCCAAGTACCTCTTGATCATCAAAACTATTAACCTTAATTACCATACCGTCTGTATCGTAAGGCAACTCATGACGCTTTTCACCCCAATAATTAATAGCCTCGATTACCTCGTCAATTGTTTCACAAACGCGATAATGAGGATTTACAGAAAACTTAAATGTTTCTAAGCTTTGTAATAATTCCTCTTGGCTATGAATATTGGCACCCACTTCAGAACCTATTGCATAGGCAAAGAATGCTAAATTACGACTAGCCGTAATCGCTGGATCTTGTTGACGTAAAGAACCTGCTGCTGCATTGCGAGGATTTACAAAGGTTGGTAAGCCCTCTTCATCGCGTTCTTCATTAATGCGTTTAAATTCGCTATGAGGCATGTAGGCTTCACCGCGAACCTCAATAAATTCAGGTGCATTTTCTAGATATAAGGGAATGGATTTAATTGTTCGTACATTGGCTGTAACATCTTCACCAACACGGCCATCACCACGTGTTACAGCACGTACAAACATGCCATTTTCATAGTGCAAATTAACAGCTAAGCCATCTATTTTAAGTTCTACTACATAAGCAGAAGGCTTATGGCCCAATTCCTTTTCTACGCGATTTGCAAACGCACGCACTTCATCAGCACTAAATACATTAGATAAGCTCAACATAGGGCGGCCGTGAACGACCTTTTCAAAGGAACCTTCCACCTTCATTCCTACACGTTGTGTTGGAGATGATGGCACAATATATTCAGGATGAGCTGTTTCTAAATCAACGAGCTCTCGATATTTTTTATCGTATTCAAAGTCACTCATTGTAGGAGCATCTTTTACATAGTATAAATACTGTGCATGAGTCAGCTCTTGTTGTAACTCTTTAATTCTAT
This sequence comes from Veillonella sp. T11011-6, assembly GCF_002959755.1. Classification (GTDB taxonomy): domain Bacteria; phylum Bacillota; class Negativicutes; order Veillonellales; family Veillonellaceae; genus Veillonella. The sequence continues at coordinate 438,543 of NZ_PPCW01000001.1, forward strand.
CTTTCGGATTCATCTTCTATCCCTTTTATACAGAAAACAATTAACCCTTTTTAACAGGTGCAAATTTAGCCATTACCACACGTACACCTTGTGTGGGGAATTCAATAGTTAGCTTCATACCAGCCCCTTCGCCGGCAACATTGATAACTTTACCATTACCCCATTTACTATGAATAGCTGTGTCGCCAACTTTCCAATCAGCAATCACTTCATTTCGAACAATTGGTTTAGTGACAGGACGGCTAGTAACACTCATATGTTGTGGTACATGGCGCTTAATATCATCAGGAACTTTACGCTTAGCACGCAAACCATCTACTAACTCTTCAGGAATTTCGTCGATAAAGCGAGATGGTAAATAACTACTAGTACGACCAAATACGGTACGCGTAGTAGCATTAGAAATATATAATTCCTTTTCAGCACGAGTAATACCTACATAGGCAAGACGACGTTCCTCTTCGATTTCCTCAGGGTTCATCAAGGTGCGGCTATGAGGGAATAAGCCTTCCTCCAAGCCTCCTAAGAATACGATTGGGAACTCCAAACCTTTGGCAGCATGTAATGTCATTAATGTTACTTTAGATTCTTCTTGCTCGAAGGAATCTACATCATTAACAAGGGCCACTTGCTCTAAGAAATCCTCAACAGTACCCGTTGGATTAGTATCTTGAAAGTCTTTAGCTACAGATAAAAGTTCACCAATATTCTCAGCGCGAGCCTGGTCTTGTGGATCTGTACTTTCTTCCAACTGTGCCAAGTAACCTGTTCTATCAAGAATAGCTTCTAAAATATCGAGTACCGTTTTATCTTCCATTTCAGCTACAAGAGTAAAAATAAGGATGCCGAATTCTTCTAACTTTTCCTTTGTTTTACCTTTAATCGTATCTACAAGATGCAACTGTGTTAATGTCATAAACAAGGATGTGCCATTTGCACGAGCATAATCTTGTAGTTTTGCCACTGTAGTTGCACCAATACTACGCTTAGGTACATTGATGATACGTAATAAGCTCAAATCATCGAATGGATTATATAACACGCGTAAGTAAGCTAAAACGTCCTTAATTTCTTTACGATCATAGAACTTTGTGCCCCCTACCATCGTATATGGCAGCGCCCGTTTAATTAGCGCTTCTTCAAGTACACGAGATTGAGCATTTGTACGATACAAAATAGCCATATCGCCATAAGGTACGCCATGAATATCGTGCTTTTTAGCAATAGTATCGCCGATGAAAGCTGCTTCTTCATGTTCAGATTGTGCCGTAAAATGCTGGATTTTAGCGCCTTCAGTCTTGTCTGTCCATAAGTTTTTCTTTGGACGACCTTCGTTATTTTCAATTACCGCATTGGCTGCATCAAGGATAATCTTTGTAGAGCGGTAGTTTTGCTCCAACTTAATAGATGTACAGTTCGGATAATCCTTTTCAAAGTCTAAGATATTTTGAATATCTGCACCACGCCAAGCGTAAATACTTTGATCAGCATCACCTACAACGGCAATATTTTTCCAATGAGATGCTAATAATTTAGCCAATAAATATTGGGCATGGTTCGTATCTTGATATTCGTCGATCATGACATAACGAAAACGCTTACTATACTTATCTAGAACAGCTGCATTAGATTGTAATAACTTTACAGCAACCAATAAGAGGTCATCAAAGTCTAAGGCATTATTTTTGCGTAATTCCCGTTCATAATATTCATATACATCGGCTACCTTTTGTTGGTAAAAGTCTCGTGCTTGCTTTCTAAAATCAGAGGCAAATAACAATTTATTCTTTGCATCTGAGATAGCAGCAATCATAGCACCTACGGGATAGTATTTATCGTCGAGGTTTAATGCCTTTAAGGCAGCCTTAATAACCGCTTGAGAATCAGATGTATCATAGATTGTAAAGTTACTGTTATAACCTAAGAAGTTATCTAGCTCAAAACGCAAAAATTTCGCACAGAAGCTATGGAATGTGCTGAGCCAAATTCGATTAGCTACATCACCTACTAAACCTTCTACACGACTTTTCATTTCTTTTGCCGCTTTATTGGTGAACGTAATGGCTAAGATTTCATAAGGATTAACACCTTGAGCCAATAAATGTGCAATACGAACAGTTAAAACCTTTGTTTTACCAGATCCGGCACCAGCTAAAATTAATAAAGGGCCTTCCGTATGTTGAACGGCTTGTTGTTGCTCTTTATTTAAACCTGTTAATAATGAATTCATCGGAACACCCCTATCGCCCTTACATATACTATAGTTTCATAATCATATAAATAGAGAAGAAGAACGTTGCAAGCAACGTTCTTTTCCCTTTGTATACTACTATACTATTTCATAGCACCAAGAATTGGTGGTACGATTTGTTTTTTACGAGACATAGTATTTGGCAAGAATACGCCATTGTCTTTAACTTCTTTTTCAAATGCTTTTGTTACTACTTCTTCCACATCACCACTGAATAACAATGTAGTGCTTTCATCAAGAATATTTGTAATCATGATGTAAGATGCATCATAGTTATTAGCGCTGCGAAGAGCCTCTAATGCAGCTACAAGTTCAGCTTGTTTAGCCAATACATCTGTTGTATCCATAACAGAAATTTGACCGATAGAAATTGTTTTACCTGCTTCGGAGAATTCTTTCATATCTGTACGAACGATGTCGTCGTTAGTCAAATCAGAAATATCTGCACCAGCTTTTAACATATCAAGGCCATAGGACTCGATATCTACACCAGCGATTTCCGCCAATTTATGTGCCATTTCTTTATCTGTTTCTGTGCATGTTGGAGAGCGGAATAAAACAGTATCAGAAATGATAGCGGACAACATCAAACCAGCAATAGTTTTAGGAATTTCTTGATTGTTTTCCATGTACAATTTAGTAATGATTGTATTAGAGCAACCTACTGGTTCTAAACGCATAAATACAGGACCATCAGTTTCGAAATCACCAATGCGGTGATGATCCACAACGCCGCACATATTCATAGACTTGTAACCGTCAATGATTTGTTTAGATTCATTGTGGTCTGTTAAATATAAGTTACCACCTTCTGGAGCAAATTCTTCCCAATTCTTAACGATTTGAGGGTGTTCAAAACCAAAATGATTCAATACGTATGTTGTTTCCTTATTTGCTTCACCTGCACATACTGGAGTAGCTGGTGTACCCATTTGTGTTAAGAAATTAGCAAAGGAAATAGCAGAACAAATAGAATCTGTATCAGGGCTTTTATGACCTGCTACATATGTTTTTACATCACTCATAATATACCTCTTTTATATAAATTTCACACTTAATATCGACTTACGTCAATCCGATTTTTAACTCTATTATTATATCATAAATTATATAAAAAAACACGCCACTACTAAGTAGTGACGTGTTTTTATCATTCTAAAAAATTATCTAATGTAAATGATTAGTCGTGATTTTTTTTGCGGTTTGTAAACAAACCAGGTCCAAGTGTTTCAATGATGATGAACAGCATTGGAATGATAAAGATACCAAACAATGTTGCTGTTGTCATCCCTGCTACTACAGTAATACCCATGGATGTACGAGCACCAGAACCAGCACCAGTAGATACTGCCAATGGCAATACACCAAGGATAAACGCAAAGGATGTCATCAAAATTGGACGTAAACGAATTTTTGCAGCTTCGATAGCGGCATCAACAACGTTCATACCACGTTCGTCAACACGGATCTTAGCGTACTCAATAATCAAAATCGCATTTTTTGCAGCCAAACCAACAAGGGTTAAGAGACCAATCTGCATGTAAATATCATTAGCTAAGGAATATCTGCCTGTAAAGTTCAACAAGAATGGAACTAAAGAAGCACCAATCATACCAGATGGTACGGAGAACAATACGGCAAATGGTACCTTCCAAGATTCATACAAGGCAGCCAAAATTAAGAATACAAATACTAGACCTAAACCAAGAATCATGATGGTTTGAGAACCAGCTTTCAACTCTTCACGAGATTGACCTGCCCAGTCATATGTATAACCGGCTGGTAATGTTTTAGCTGCCGCCTCTTTCAATGCATTAATCGCATCACCAGAGGAGTAACCATTCGCTTGAGAACCACCGATTTGTACAGCCATGGCATTATCAAAACGAGTAATACTAGACGGTGTACCTGTTTGTTCCTTCGTAATATAGTTAGATACTGGAACCATAAGGCCCTTGCTATTACGAACAGCTAGCATATTAAGCTGTTCTGCATTTTGACGATAAGCGTCTTCAGCTTGAACTACTACTTTATAGTTTTTACCATATGTAGTAAAGTCATTGACTTGAATACTACCATAGAAACCTTGCAATGTAGTAAAGATATCAGCTAATGCCACGCCATCTTGAGCCGCTTTTTCACGATTCACATCAAATTGTAAGGATGGTGTAGATGTATCAAATGTAGTGTAAATAGATCGAATTGCTGGACTCTTACGAGCTTCTGCTAAGAATTCATTAGCACGTTCCGCCATAACTTGTGGGCTGTCACCAGCTTTGTTAATGAGGTACATGCTGAAACCACCTGTAGAACCTAGACCTGGAATAGATGGTGGGTTCATAGCAATTACAGTTGCTTCTGGTACCTTTTCAGCAGCAAAGCCAAATGTTTGACCAACCATGGCATTAATTGATGTTGCTTGTGTTGTACGATACTTCCAGTCAGACATAGTAGCAAAGATTACACCTGCACTTGATTTTTGACCACCACCTAAGAGGTCAAAGCCTGCTACAGTAAATACCTCTTGGAATAATTGCTCATCTTTTGGCTTTTCAGGATCATTTTTACCTTCTAAGAAGGAAGCAATTTTTTCAAGGGTCGCCATAGTACGCTCAGATGTGGCACCTGGCGGCTCATTAACAGCAATCATGTAATAACCGCTATCCTCTGCAGGTACAAAGGATGTTGGTAAGAAATGGAATACTAAACCAGTACCACCAGCAAAGATTAACAATGCAATAACGGTTAAGCTCAAACGATGGCTTAAACGAGCCAATTGGATACCATACCAATTGCTGAAACGTTCTAGGCCTGCATTGAATTTATTTAACTGACAATGTACCAAATCTTCACGCTCTTTAGGTGTGTGAGGTTTTAACATCGTAGCACATAGTGCTGGTGTTAATACAAGGGCAACAATCGCAGAAATAACAACAGATACAGCGATTGTTAATGCAAACTGTTTGTAAAGAATACCTGTCATACCACCCATGAAGGCAACTGGTACGAATACAGCTACCAATACAAAGGCGATACCAATTACAGGGCCTTGTACATTTTCCATCGCTTTAATAGCCGCCTCTTTCGGAGGTAAGCCATTATATTTTAATTCATACTCTACCGCTTCTACTACTACGATAGCATCGTCAACAACGAGGCCGATAGCTAATACCATGGCGAATAATGTTAACGTATTGATAGAGAAATCAAGTAATACGAAAGCACCAAATGTACCTAGCAAGGATACTGGAACAGCAATCATAGGAATAATTGTAGATCGCCAGGATTGTAAGAATACATATACTACAAAAAGAACGAGTAGTAATGCTTCTACAAAGGTATGCTCTACCTCATTGATAGATGCACTTACGAATTTAGTATTATCTACAACTACGTTATATTGCATATCTGGTGGGAAGGATTTAGATTGTTCATCTAGTACCTTCTTAACATTCGCAATAGTTTCTAATGCATTCGCATCATTTTGAAGAGAAATAGCAAAACCTGCTACCTCTTTATGCGCGGACTTAGCAATAAAGTCATATCCTTTAGCACCAATTTGAATGCGAGCAACATCTTTTAGATGCAATACCTTACCATTAGAGCTTTTAATAGCAATATTACCAAATTGTTCAGGTGTTACAAGACGACCTTCAATTTTGATAGGGTATTGAAATGCTTGTTCCCCATTAGTAGGATTTTGACCAACTGTACCTGCCGCAGCCTGTAAGTTTTGTCCCTTAATAGCTGATGTTACTTCAGAAATAGTAACACCAAGATTTTGCATCTTCGCTGGATCCAACCAAATGCGCATAGCATAATCAGAACCGAACTCTTGTACAGAACCGACACCCTTAATAGCTTTAATAGCATCCATCATATAGTTGGTAGCATAGTTCTTTAAGAATGTAGAATCATAAGTACCATCAGGTGAGTTCAAGGAGAATACCATAGCCATATCACCAGAAGATTTAGTAGTTGTAACACCAACTGCTTGTACCTCTGCAGGTAATTGAGCAAGTGCTGCTTGTACACGGTTTTGTGTATTAACCGTATCCATATCGGCATCTGTGCCTTGATTGAACTGAACAGTCAAAGAGTAACTACCATTACTAGAGCTACTAGATGTCATATAGTCCATATCTTGTACGCCTACGATTTGTGTTTCAATAACACTGGCTACCGTATCATTAACAACTTGAGCCGTTGCACCTGTATAGGCAGTGTTTACACGAACTGTAGGTGGAGAAATTTGTGGATATCGAGCTATCGGAAGGTTCATCATAGAAATGAGACCTACCAAGGTAATAACAATGGCTATTACAATGGCAAAGATAGGTCGATTAATAAAGAATTTCGACACGATCTAGCCCCCTTCTATTTTGTAGCTTTTAATTGTTCTTTTGAAAGCAATTTAGCATTAACCTTCACACCGTTTTTAACCTTAGTTAAGCCATCAACGATGATTGTGTCTCCAGGTGCTAAACCGGCTTTAATAATTGTATCGCTACCACTTGTACCGCCAACTTCAACACTTTTTTGTTCTACTACACCATCAGCATTTACAACATAGATAAAGTTTTTATCCATAATTTGAAGAATGGCACGACTAGGAACAAGAATAGCATCTTTGAGTTTTTGACCAGGAGAAATCACTGTAGCAAACATATTTGGCAACAACAAATGATCAGGATTTGGGAAAGATGCTTTCAACACAAGCTTACCTGTTGATTGATCAAGACTTTTTGCTGCTTGAACAATAGAACCTGGTTGATTATATGTTTCACCGTCTGCAAGTTTTAATTGAATGTTTGGACCATTGGAATCATCGCCAGTTGGATTTTTCATGAAGTCAAGATATTCTTGTTCAGTCATGCTAAATTCAACAAAGATAGGATCAATGGAGTCAATTGTAACTAAAGTTGTAGAACCAGCTTGTACAAATGTACCCATATCAATATCGTCCATACGTAATGTACCGGAATATGGTGCATATACTATTGTGTCACCCAAGTTATCTTGAGCAATTTTTACAGATGCTTCATATGCTTCATATGCTGCCTTAGCTTGTTCTGTAGTACTGCGTTGTGTATCTACACGTTGTTGCGCAATAGCATCTTGTTGCGCCAATGTTTCATAACGATTAAGATCTACTTCAGCATTTTTGTAAGTCGCATTAGCTTGAGCAGCTTGCGCTTCTGCATTAGCAAGACTAGCTTCGTACTGACGAGAGTCGATACGATATAATGGTTGGCCAGCTACAACTTGCTCCCCACCTTTAACATATTTTTCAACAACATAACCAGTTACACGAGCATGTACAGCTACAGAGTTTTCTGCAACTACAGTACCAGCATAGGTTTGGTTTACCTGTGCATCGCTGGCAGTAATTTTGTATGCATTGACACTCACGTCGCCTGCTTGCTGTTGATTGCTGCCACATCCAGCAACCATTACAGCGGATACAACGAGAGCCGCTAACATACGGGAATAACGGAACTTCATTATCTGTACTCCTTTACACGAAACTAATCATCTATGTGTCATAATTACATAAATATCTATATATATTTTACAGGATTCTATAGACAAAGTCAATTTTTTTCGATACCCTTACACCTTTATAAAACATAGATAAAATCTGATCAAATTCATATTCATTGTGCACAATCAAAACGATAAAAATTATTGACATTTTAGATTCTTTGTGTACACATTTTCTAATTAAATATCTGTGCTCCGTGGGGAAATCAAGGGGAAATAAAGGGGAAATTTCAAGCGAATAAATACGTATTTTAGCAAACATATAGGAAAACTAAAAAAAGCTAGAAGATTAGGTAACTACTGCGTTTGTACAGTAATCACGCCTCTTCTAGCTTTAGCTTTAATATTGGTGGAGATGAGGGGAGTCGAACCCCTGTCCAGAAGTGTTGCCATATAGACTTCTCCGAGCACAGTCTATGATTTAAGTCTCAGGTTGCTACCGCTCACAGACAAGCTACACAACCCCAGTTCATATTGTCTCGCCTAATTCATATGAACAACTGAATTAAGCCAGCCTACGGTTTGACGTCCATTCACACTTGGTAGGCACAAGTATGAGGGACGTAGCTTATGCAGCTAATGCAAAATTTTCTTCTGCGTTTAAATGTTTTCCCACCGTTTAACGGCCTCATGGAACGCCGACTCGCTATCTATACCACACGCACCCCTGTCGAAACCTTTACATCCCCGTGCGTCGGTCTCATAATTATAAGCCTATTTATTAGTGCTGTCAATTCAACCAAAACTTCACTAGACCAACATTCTTATTTACCTTACTGTCTGCATCGCTTTATGCAATGTATGACATACATAATCTATTTGTTCTTTATTATGAGCGGCTGTAACGGTCAATCGAATTCTGCTTTCACCAATAGGTACTGTAGGCGGACGAATAGCGGTGCCTATAATGCCAGCCTCATATAGATAATCAGATACTGCAAGTGTATCTTCATTACTTCCGATTAGAATTGGGAAAATTGGCGTTTCATTGGTCGCATCAATTCCCATAGAAATTAATTGATCTGCCATATAGTTTACATTTTCTTGTAAACGCCCTAAAACAGATGCATCTGTCTCAAGAACCTGTAGTGCAGCTAGGGCCGCCCCTATATCAGCAGGAGATAATGCGGTGGAGAATATAAAGCTACGACTCGTATTAACGAGATAATCTATGATAGTGCTATTTGCAGCTACATAACCACCAACAGATCCTAAGGATTTACTCAATGTACCGAGTTGAATATCTATCTCTTTCTCTAAATTGAAATAAGCAGCCGTACCATGACCATTACCGATTGTTCCAGTGGCATGCGCATCGTCTACCATGAGCAATGCATTATAGTCACGGCTTAATTCATATAGTTTATCAAGCGGTGCAATATCCCCATCCATGCTAAATACACCATCTGTGACAATAAGCTTTCTTGCATTACGATCTACTTGCTTTAATAAAAACTTTAGTTCGTCTACATCACAATGGCTATAAGCCTTTACTGCTCCTCTACTCAATCTACAGCCATCAATAATACTAGCGTGATTTAAAGCATCACTAAAAATGATGGTATGTTTATCAGCTATAGCAGAAATAGTTCCTACATTGGCCATATAGCCTGTATTAAATACGAGGGCTTTTTCAGTATTCTTAAATTTTGCTAATTCGTTTTCTAGATCTGTAAATAATGGAAACGTACCAGATACGAGGCGTGAACCACCAGATCCAGTTCCATATTGTTGAGTCCCTTTCAGGGCCCCTTCTATTACACGAGAATCAAAAGTTAAGCCCAAATAATTATTTGAAGCCATCATCAAATATTCTTTATCATCTCGTTTTACTCGCACTGCATCAATAGGGCAGTATTCTTTTAAGGTTCGTAGATTATGATTCTGTACCTTAGCATCTAATTGTCCTTTAAAATATTCGTACATTCTATCTCCGTTGAACAAGTACTGGAGCACACTCCAAATACTCAATTACTCTTTCACTATCTATATCAGATTGAACAAAGAAAACGCGTCCCCCTATATTAGATCCTAATTCTTTCATATTAGGAATTCGATGATATACACCATTACAAGCCACATAGCCTACTGTATAATCTGGATCATCAGACCAACATAATTCTCCCACAACACCATCAGCGGATTGCACCTTAGAGGCTAATACTAAGGCCTCTCTCATATGTTCATTATCACCTAATGCATGAGAGTCAAAGGAGTCCATATGACTCACACGTACACCGCGATTTCCTTCATCTAAGCGTTCACCCGAAATAGCATCTACTAACATAGCACCGCGCATGGATCTATCTAAATTTTTTAACATACCGATAGCTTTTCTAACAGCAGTTTCAGTAATAGTAGTACCTTGTAAAAGTTTAGTTGCCAATTGATGGGATTCAGGAATGCTACTAGTCCTATGTTCTTCTACCTTTAAACAATCTATGTATATAATCTTCTCTGATGGGATTAAATCTACTGTAATATTTATAAAATCAGCAGTTCCTTTGCTGTGATGCAGTGCACGTTCAGCTAAGGATTGTGCTATGGTGCCAACATCATCTAATTTTACGATACGCTCTGCCCCAGAAATATGGTGGCCCCCGTTTTCATGGGGACCACCTTGTGCTGCACGCATGCGTACACTATATAATTCACTCATTATGATACCTTGCCTTTTATTACATGATTTTGATCTGCTTGACTATGAATTTTACGGAATACCTTTACAAATACTGGAGCCATAATAACCGTAAAAATCATGCCAGGCACTGCCAAGGCAACCATAGGTAATGCGGCTTTACCAATATATACGGACAAGGTTAAACGCGCCAAGGCCGATGCAATTGGGCCTGAAATCATAATACCGATCAAGTGATTATGGCACATCCAAAGGATTAGACCTACAATGAGACGGAATTGCATGGCAATCATAACATTTAAAATAGTTTGAGTACCTAGTGCTAGGCCAATTAAGCTAGATAGACATCCACTAATAATATACTTCTTAAAACCGAATACGGCACATATTGCTACCGCTAACGGGGCCGATAATTGAAACTCTATACCTGGAATAACATTAGGTATTTTAATAGCCCCTAATACAGTAATCATAGCAGTTAAAATAGCGACCTCAGTAATGTACCGAATGTTCTGATTCATGATGTTTCTCCTCTACTTAGAAAATGTCAACCACAAACACGACTCTTTGTTTACATTATAAATTCAATATACATATTTATCAACTAAAAATACAGAGTAAGTTGACAAATATCACAAAAAAATCGAGCCATTATGACTCGATTTCTTTATTTTAATATTTTTGTTGTTCTTTAAGTCTCTTAGCAATATCTCGCTTAGCATCGCGTTCTGCCATATCTTGACGCTTATCATACAGCTTTTTACCAGTTACAAGACCAACGGTTACCTTTACATAACCATGACTGAAATGGAAATTGAGCGGCACTAAAGAGAATCCTTTCTCCTTAACCTGAGCATGCAGTTTATTGATTTCAGATTTATGCATCAACAATTTGCGAGTTCGTTCAGGTTCATGATTAAAGCGGTTCCCCTGTTCGTATGGACTAATGTGAACGCCATACAATAAGAGCTCACCTTTATCAATGCGACAAAAGCTGTCTTTTAGGTTCAGCTTACCTTGACGTATGGATTTAATTTCAGTACCTGTCAAAGCAATACCGGCTTCATAGGTTTCATGAATATTAAAATCATGACGCGCCTTACGATTATCAGCAATAAGAGATGGACTAGATTGTTTCGCCATATATACCTCTATCGTTTACGTTTACTTTTAGATTTCTTAGATTGATTGCGCTTCGATGTTTTATTAGATTTCTTACGACTTGATTTGCCTTTACCAGATTTTTTACTGAAAGTATCATATCTAGAATGGCCGGATTTACTGCTATCACGTCGGGAAGATTTTTTACTAGATTTGCCCGAAGATTTACGACCTTTACGACTACCAAAGCTATCTCGACTATTTGCATAGTCAGAACCATTGCGCAATTGTTCTTGAATAGCCATTAGATTATTAACTTCACCTAGTACAAAGTCGATTTGTTTCTTTTCTACATCAGCTTTCACTAATGTAACCGTTACCTTTTCACCTAAGTGATAGGTTTTACCGGATCTCTTACCTACGAGCACAAAATGTTCTTCATCGAAGAAATAATAATCATCGTTCATCATGCTCATATGCACGAGACCATCGATACCATTTTCTAACTCTACAAACATCCCAAAGGACGTAATGCTAGAAATTGTTCCTTCAAAGACTTCTCCTACAAATGGAACCATATATTGCGTCTTTTTGAGATCTACTGTATCTCGTTCGGCCTCAGTGGCAACTTGTTCTTGTATAGAAGAATGTTCTACAGCCCCCACTAAGAAGGTTTCATCTACATCGCGTTTAGAATAGCCATTTTCCCAATGCATATCCGCTTTTAAAAGACGGTGAACCATTAAGTCTGGATATCGTCTAATAGGAGATGTGAAATGCGTATAACATGTGGATGCCAAACCAAAATGGCCCACATTGTTGGTACTATATTTAGCTTGCTGCATAGAGCGCAAGGTCATAATTTGAGCTACTTGCTCAATATCTTGCCCTTTTACTACATCTAAGATCTTTTGGAAATCTCGTGGTGTTACACCATCAGTACTAAGTACTAAGTTTTGACCTAAATAATTAAGCACCTTTTGGAATAAATCTAGTTTTTCTTCACTAGGATTCTCATGAATACGATATACCGATGTACGGTGTGTATGCTCTAAATGTGTAGCCACTGTTTCATTGGCAATGAGCATACATTCTTCGATAAGTCGTTCCGCCATAGTACGATCTCGTTTTACGATACGTAACGGTGTACCATCATGATCGAGTAATACTTTATATTCAGGAAAATCAAAATCTAAAGCACCTCTACGACGACGCATTCGATTCAAAATCTTAGAGATTTCTGCCAAATCATGCAGCATAGGCATAAAGTCTTGTAAGTCATGAGGAATAATATTTTCCTCTAATGCTTTATAGACCTCTTTATAGCTACAACGACGTCCTACATGGATAATAGATGGACGAATACGATAATTTACAACCTTACCATCTTTATCTATTTCCATCATACACGTCATAGCATAACGGTCTTCATGAGCATTTAAACTACAAATTCCGTTAGATAGAACCTCAGGTAACATCGGTACTACACGATCTACTAAATACACAGATGTACCGCGTTTATAAGTCTCATTATCAATAGCCTGTCCGGATACTACATAATGACTCACATCTGCAATATGTACACCTAACTCATAATTACCATTTGGTAATTTTCGGCCACTCACAGCATCGTCTAAATCTTTTGCATCTTCCCCATCGATAGTGACCATTTGTAAATCACGAAGATCCCAGCGGGCAGGGTCTTCATGAATAAAGGTATCAATTTTCTTGCTCGCTTTGATAACATCATCGGGGAAATTAAATGGAATCTTATGATTAGCCATGATGCAGTTAATATCAAGACCTACATCGCCCTTATAACCAAGAATTTCAGTAATAATGCCTTCTGGCTTTTTATCGCCTTCAGGCCATTTAGTAATTTTCACTAATACCTTTGCGCCACTACGTGCATCTAATGTATTTTTTAAGTCTACAAAGATATCAGTCCCTATCCGTTCATCATCAGGGATAACAAAGCCAAAGTGTTGTTGTCTGTCATAGGTACCTACAACCGTCTCATTAGCTCGTTCAATCACATCAACGATAATGCCTTCTCGTTTATGCTTAGTATAGTTAGAATGTACAATGCGAACTCGAACCTTATCATTGTGCATAGCAGTCCCTTTATTTTGTTCTGCTACATATATATCTTCATCTTCAGGCATAATCACAAAGCCATACGACTTACGATAGCCCTTATAAATACCTTCATATTCTTCATTTTGTTGTTCTGCATATTGATATACATCAGGTCGAGAAGATGTTAGCACCCCTTCTCGAGCAAGCATTTTTGCTGAACGAATAAACATCTCAAGATCCTTACCACCACGGATGTGATTATCCATAGCAGCATCTTCAATATGATATGCATGTGGTTGTATAGATTTATAAAAGTCTAATACTTTCTTCTTCAAATCTTCACCTCCTTATTCTGAAAAAAGAAAAAGCCTGCAAAGCAGGCTTTCATCATTAGAATTGATTAATCATTGCCCCTAACACTAAGCTCAACACAGCAAAGATAATCCCCAATATAATCGTACATTTAGATAAGAAAGCGTCTAAACCACGTTGCTTACCACCAAAAGAAGAGTCTGCCGCACCAGAAACAGCACCACCCATGCCTGCGTTTTTGCTATTCTGTGCAACAACTACTACGATTAATAAGATAGATACGATAACTTCTACAATCATTAAGAAATTTGTCACGACTGTCATCCTTCCTGTGTGGCTCTGGGAGAATCCAAAACCCGATGTTCTAAATACTTCTCTAATTTACGTTTAACCCTTTGTAACGCATTGTCTATAGATTTGACACTGCGATCTGTGACCTCAGCCATTTCTTGGTAAGAACGTCCATCTAGATATCCTTCCAAGACCTCCCACTCGAGTTCACTTAAAATATGACCAATATTGCGTTCAATATCATCCAATTCCTCTTGGCTGATAATAAGATCCTCAGGATTGGTAACCTTTGCTGAGGATAGCATCTCGATCAACGTACGCTCTGATTCCTCTGTATATACCGGTTTATTTAACGATACATAAGAATTTAAAGGCGCATGTTTTTGTCTTGTTGCCGACTTAATAGCTGTAATAATTTGTCTAGTTATACAAAGCTCTGCAAAAGCTCTAAAGGACGCCAATTTATCATGTTTAAAATCTCGCGTAGCCTTATAGAGGCCAATCATTCCTTCTTGAATGATATCCTCTCGATCAGCACCTACCAAAAAATAAGAGCGTGCCTTTGCACGAACAAAGTTTTTATATTTATTAACAATATAATCGATTGCAAACTCATTTTGCTCTTCTTGAGCTATGACCACAACTTGCTCATCAGTCATTTCTTTGAAATTGTAATCGGACTTGCGTGTATGAATACTGTTCATATGCTCCTCCTTACAATTGAGCAGAAAAACCAATATATTCATTATACTGGAAGTATATGTGATTTTCAACTATCAATGGCCACGCCGTAATTTCTCTAGCTTTTCAGCTACTTCAGGAGATAATAAACCTCCTACTTCATTACGTCGCAAGCTAAATTGATCTCGTCTATGTTCATGAGCGTATTGTAGTCGTTCCTCTTCCTTAGCTATGCGAATCATATTTTGCAATTCTCGAGCTGGAATCCGTAAGCCCCCAGATCCAAGAATTTGATTTTGTTCTGCTCCATCAGAGGTTACAACATATACATTGGTATATTTGCCTTTCCGCAAAAATACCTCTCGTTCAATAAAGGAATCCGCCGTCTCTCCATCCTCAGTATAGACTTCTAGAAATCCACTCGTAATAGCCTCTATAGAGCCGCCAGATTTTGTATACTTACCATCAAACACAAGGATAACTTCGTATCCCTTGAATTTTCCGTAATTCAACAATTTATCTCTAAGCTCCATACGAGCATGTTCTAATGACTCATGAGCCAATTTCTTTAGATG
Organism: Veillonella sp. T11011-6; assembly: GCF_002959755.1. Taxonomy (GTDB): domain Bacteria; phylum Bacillota; class Negativicutes; order Veillonellales; family Veillonellaceae; genus Veillonella. The sequence continues at coordinate 454,015 of NZ_PPCW01000001.1, forward strand.
AGTCCAGGCGAATATCACATTATATCCATCTACAATTAAGATATCTTTTAACATAATTATTTCGCTTGACGTTGACGTACCGCTTCATACATAAGAACGGCGGCTGCCACAGATGCATTCAAAGAATTTAAATTCCCATACATAGGGATGGTAACAAGGAAATCACAAGCCTCTTTCACAACGCGGCTAATGCCCTTACCTTCATTACCGATAACGATAACTGTAGGAATTGTCATATCTGCCTCGTATAAGGTGCGATCCCCTTCCATATGAGCGCCCATGACCCAAAAACCTTGTTTCTGAAGTTGTTTAATGGTTTGGGCTACATTCCCAACTTGTACAAGTGGAATTTGCTCAATGGCACCTGCCGATGTTTTAGCTACGGTAGCATTAATAGGTGCATTGTGACGCTTAGGAATGAGAACGGCCGTAGCCCCTACACATTCCGCAGTACGGATAATTGCGCCCATGTTATGCGGATCCTCAACACCATCTGTTAGGATAAGCAAAGGTACCTCATGATTCGTCTCTTGCAGCACTTCACCTAGTTCTTTAAATTGAACGGCAGATACAAGAGCGATAACCCCTTGATGTGGTACCTCTAAATCATATTTATTCATTTGTTTGATAGGTGTTGGACGCACTTCAATGCCTTGAGATTTAGCAAGGCCAACAATATCAGCTAGACCAGTTTTTACCTTATCTTCACTGACCATAATGCGTTGAATAGAGCGACCACTTCTAAGGGCCTCTTTAACCGCATTGCGGCCTACAATATAATTATCCATACTACATACCTCGTAGAGTTATTGAAAAGGCTTGCTTCATAACATCTTGTAAGCGCTCATCTTGACGTGTTTCATAAAGAAATCCAAGTACGGCTTCAAAAGCTGTGCTACTACGATATTCTTGAACAGAACTACTTTTTGGCACATTTACATTACTATTTCTAGCACGTCGTGCAATAGCTTGTTCTTGTTCTGTGAAAGTATCCTCTATTTCAAGCAATACCTTCGCTTGTGACTTAGCACAAATAAACTCAGTAACAATGGTGTGCAACACTTGTACCTTAGATATATTCATTTGTACTACTCGCTCACGAACATACATGGAGTATACGGCATCGCCAATATAAGCAAGCATAACTGCATCTGCACTGAGGCACTCCTCTATAGTTCGTTTACGCAAACGAAGCGGCTCTTGTTCAAGAGCCGTCAACTTTTTTATTGCTTCATTCTTTAAGAATTGAAATTGTTTAAACTTCACGTTTTTTCCACCGTGCACCTTGAGGGGAATCCTCAATAGTAATACCGATTTCAGCCAAACGATCGCGGATACAATCAGCTAATGCCCATTGTTTTTGATCGCGACATGCTTGACGTACAGACAAGATCACTTGCATTAATTCTTCATATTCAGCAGCATTAGCACCTGTGTTGCCTTCCCATGCTTTTTCAAGAATACCAATTACTTCTGTCATGAACTTGAAGATACGTTTAACCTCAGCAATAGCTTCTTGGCAAACAACACCTTCACGGCCTGTTACAACTTGATAGTAAATGTTGATTTCTTTAGCAAGACCGAACATGCTAGATGTAGCTAATGCAGTATTGAAGTCATCGCTCATAGCTGCTTCGAATTCTTCTTCATACTCTTTAGCTTTTTCTAATAAGTGTTGCGCTTCATCACATGGACCTGGTTCACATTTTTCAAGGTACAATAGATTTTCAATAGCAGTGCTTAAACGTTCTAAGGATTTATTTGCTTCTTCTAAACGTTCATCAGAGAAATCTAATGGACTACGATAATGTGTACTCAACAAGAAGTAGCGTAATGCATCTGGACTATATTGTTCTAAAATATCTTTTACCAAGAAGAAGTTATTCAAGGATTTAGACATTTTTTCAGAATTAATAGTAATGAAACCATTGTGTAACCAGTAGCGTACAGATGGATGTTGACCAGAACAACCTTCAGATTGGGCAATTTCGTTTTCATGATGAGGGAAGATCAAATCGCTACCACCACCATGGAAGTCAAACTCTGTACCTAAATATTTTTGGCTCATCGCAGAACATTCAATATGCCAGCCTGGACGACCATTTCCCCAAGGGCTTTCCCAATATGGTTCACCTGGTTTTGCTGCTTTCCATAATGCAAAATCCATAGGGTTTTTCTTACGGCCATCAACTTCGATACGAGCACCTGCTTCCATATCATCTAATGTACGGCCAGATAACTCACCATAATGTTCAAATTTATCAACGCTATAATATACATCGCCATCGAGTTCATAAGCATAGCCTTTTTCGATCAATGTAGAAATCATAGCGATAATGTCTTCGATATGTGTAGAAACACGAGGATAAATATCAGCACGTTGTACACCAAGTGCATCCATTACTTCAAAATAGCTATCGATATAACGGTTTGCAATAGTATCCCAAGATACACCTTCACCATTAGATGTATTGATGATCTTATCATCTACATCAGTAAAGTTTTGTACATATGTTACTTTATAGCCTACATGTTTCATGTAGCGACGAATTACGTCCCATGTTACGAATGGACGTGCATTGCCAATATGAGGATGATTATATGGTGTAACACCACATACGTACATCTTTGCCTCACCTGGTGTTACAGGATTAAACACCTCTTTTTGGCGCGTCATAGTATTATAAACTGTAATTTCTCTCATCGTTACCGATGCCTCCATGTTCGTAAAATAAAAAAGACCCCTCATCTCATACAGAGACGATGGTCCGCGGTTCCACTCTGTTAGGTACCAATGTAGTACCCACTCATCGCATAACGGCGCGTCACCGGACAAACCTACCTATAATCGGAGTGTCAGCTCGTGAATGCATTTCGTCTACCTATCCTTGAACCCTCCCACCATCGGTTCTCGCTAAAAAGTTAGTTGTAGAGTACTTCTTTCAGTCTTAGCTATTAGTAATAATCTATATTGAGATATGTAAATATTGTATCAATTATCCTATAGAATGTCAATGAAAACAAGAAAACCCTCATCTTTCAATATATCCAAATAATGTATTAGACATGCATATTTCGGATATAAATTTGAAAGATGAGGATGATGAATTAACTATTAAGCATTTTCCAATTTTTCTTGATCATCATGTTTTCGGCAAATACCTGCAAAGATAGATCCTGTAAAGTTATGAATGATAGAGAATACTGCACCTGCTACTGCCGCTTGAGGAGTAAAATGTTTAAGTGCTAAAGATACGGATAATGCAGAATTTTGCATTGCTACTTCGATTTGCATTGCACGGCGAGAAGAAATATCGATGCTCAAAGCCTTACATATAAAGTACGTTACAATATAACCACTCACATTTTGTACTAAACAAGCAACAAAGATGATAAAGCCTGTTTCAGCAATTTGTTTTTGATTTACTGCTGTAACAGCAGCCAAAATGAGCAATACTGCAATAGCCGCAATTGTAGGACATACATCTTTAACAGGTTCAATTTTAGAGCCAATGAAGTAATTCAATACGATACCTAAGATGATTGGTACCAATACGATTTTTACGATAGAAATAAACATCGGCATGAATTGAATTTCAATAGAAGATGTGGCACCTGCATACAATACAACGAATAAAGGTGTTAATACTGGAGCCAATAATGTAGAAACAGTCGTTGCAGATACGGATAATGGAACATTACCATTTGCAAGGAATGTCATAACATTAGAAGCAGTACCACCAGGACATGCACCTAACAAGATGAATCCGATACCAATTTCTGGTGGGAAATTAAAGATTAGGGCTACCAAGAAACCTGCTAATGGCATCCATAAGAATTGGATAACAGATACAAGGATAACTTTCATCGGTTGCTTAAATACATCAAGGAACACTTGAGCTGTTAATGTTAGCCCCATGGCAAACATTACAAATTGTAGCATGTACGCAATGTACGGCGTCATCCAAGAAAATACAGTTGGTAATAAATACGCTAACACTGCCATCAATAGCACTATCCATGAAAGATAGCTATTGAATAAGTGATTAAGAGAACGAATAATACTCATAAAAGCACTCACTTTCATAATAAATAAAAATAAAAGACGCCGATTATTATAGCATTTCTATAGAATAATCTCAATATATATAAAAAAGCTCTCATAACCATAGCTATGAGAGCTTTTAAATTAACTTACGTTACTATTTTGTTAAAGCACTGACATTATCTAAACGATGTAAGCATTTTTCTTTGCCAAGCAATGTAACAATATTATTCAAATCTGGACCATGCATTTGACCTGTTAAGGCAACGCGGATAGGCATAAATACGAATTTACCTTTTAAAGCAGTTTCTTTCATGACTGCTTTAATTGTTGCTTTTACAACATCAGGCGTAATTTCATCAAGTTCAGCCAATGCATTGCGGAATGCGCCGAGAACGGTTGGTGCTGTTTCTTCATTTAATACAGCACGCAATTCCTCTTCGTGACCTTCTTCAAGGAATACAGTTTCGCCCATGAACATGCCTACGTGATCTTTAATTTGAGCACCATAGCTAATATGGTCGCGGAATGTAGAGCATAATAATGTCAACCAATCGATATCCGCCTGATTTAAGCTATCTGGTGCCAAACCAACCTCTTTCAAATGAGGCAAGCAAAGATGGAATAACTCTTCATCGCTTAAGTTTTTCATATAGTGGAAGTTGATATGGTTCAATTTATCAATATCGAATACAGCAGGGTTTTTAGCTACGCGATCCATGGAGAAGGCTTGAATCAATTCATCTTGTGTGAAAAATTCTTCTTCCCCTTCTGGAGCCCAACCAAGAAGCGCCAAGAAGTTTACAAGTGCTTCTGGCAAATAGCCCAATTGTTTGTATTGTTCAACAGATGTAGCACCATGGCGTTTGGACATTTTTTTGTAATCTTTGCCAAGAATCAAGGAAATGTGACCAAACTTAGGTATTTCCCAGCCTAGTGCTTCATAAATAGCCATTTGACGTGGAGTATTAGATAAATGTTCCTCTGCACGAATAACGTGAGTAATACCCATCATATGGTCATCCATTACTACCGCAAAGTTATATACAGGAATACCATCAGATTTTACAATTACAAAGTCACCTACACCATTGGATTCAAAGGATACATGACCACGTACCATATCATCGAAAGCATATGTTTTATTCAAAGGAACGCGCAAGCGAATGGTTGGTTTACGACCTTCTGCAATATATTTAGCCTTTGTTTCTTCATCTAAGTGTTGGCAATGGCCATTATATTTAGGTGTTTCACCACGATCCATTTGTTCTTGGCGAACAGCATCTAATTCTTCAGGTGTGCAATAGCATTCATATGCTTTGCCTTCGTCCAACAAACGTTGTGTTACTTCTTTATATAAGTCAAGACGTTCTGTTTGACGGTAAGGACCATTATCGCCACCTACATCAATGCCTTCATCCCAGTTCATGCCAAGCCATTGCAAGGAAGCTTTGATATTTTCTTCACTTTCACGGGTAGAACGAGCCAAATCTGTATCTTCAATACGCAATACAAATGTGCCTTTTTCTTTACGTGCTAATAGCCAGTTAAACAAAGCAGAACGAGCGCCACCAATGTGGAATGGACCCGTAGGGCTTGGAGCAAAACGAACTTTCATGGAACTCATGATTATACCTCTCCTTCATATACAGAAACGACAGCTTGTGCAGCAATGCCTTCACGGCGCCCGATGGCACCAAGCATTTCATTTGTTGTCGCTTTAATACTAATACGTTCTAATGGTATTTCTAAAACAGATTGTAAGTTAGCCTTCATCGTGTCGATGTGTGGCTTTAACTTAGGTGTCTCTGAAATAACCATAATATCTATATTATAGGCTTGTAACCCACGTTCTTTCAATAAGGAATTAACCTTTTCTAGTAAAAGCATGCTAGAAATCCCTTTATACTGGTCATCTTCAGGCGGGAAATAATATCCAATATCGCGCAAACCTGCAGCACCTAACATAGCATCCATCAATGCGTGAATGAGAACATCCGCATCGGAATGACCATCAGGGCCGAGTTCAGATTCGATATGAACACCGCCAAGAATACATGGGCGACCTGCTTTTAATTGATGAATATCATAACCAAATCCAACGCGCATACGTGTATCCTCAATTCCTAAATATCGTTTAGCTACTGCAATATCATTTGGTGTTGTCACTTTAATATTACAATAATCCCCTTCAACTATATGCACAGGCTTACCTACATACTCAGCTAGTGATACATCATCAGTACCAAGATACTTAGTTTCATATGCCGCTTGATGAGCCTCTACAAATAACTCTTTTTGAAAGCCTTGTGGCGTTTGAATTTGGTATAACTCACTGCGCTGTAATGTTTCTAGAACATTATGGTCTGTATCAACTCGTTTAATGGTATCTGTAGCCGGAACACCTACCGTAGCAGCACCATAGGTATTAGCCGAGTCAGCAACATTATTAAAGATTTCTGTAGAGGCTAATGGCCGCGCTCCATCATGAACAAGGACAATATTGGTATCCTCTGATACAGCCTGTAAACCACATGCTACAGAGTCTTGACGCTCTTTTCCACCAAGTACTATATGAATGGGAACAGTCAAATCCAGCTCTTGAATATGTTTTGTCATATATTCTTGTTCGCCTTCGGCTACAACAAGAATAATCTCTTTCAAACCTTCAACATTTGCTACATTTTGCAATGTACGCTGAATGATAGAGAATCGTCCCAAAGGAATAAATATCTTATTTTCTTTGTATCCCATGCGACGCCCTGCACCAGCGGCGAGAACAATACAACTAATTACCTTGTCCATTTTGTCCTCCATCTACACGAGCAAAGATCATGCGACCTGCACTAGTTTGTAAGATGGATGTAACCATAACCTCTACGGTTTGACCCACATAAGGTTTACCATCTTCAACAACAATCATGGTACCATCATCGAGATACGCTACACCTTGGTGAATTTCCTTGCCTTCTTTCATGACTTGCACGCGAATCCATTCGCCTGCAATGAGGGCTGGTTTCAGTACATTGGCTAATTCATTCAGATTAAGGACCTCAATACCTTGCACTCGAGCCACCTTATTTAAGTTGAAGTCATTAGTCATCAACTTCCACTGCTTATCCAAAGCAAGACGCATTAATTTAGAATCTACTTCTGTAAGATCATCATAATCATCTTCTACCACTTCAATGGCTACCTTTTTAGCATCTTGCATCTCTTTCAAAATATCGAGGCCACGACGACCGCGATTTCGCTTTGTAGCATCAGCAGAGTCAGAAATAATTTGTAACTCATTCAATACAAAAAGGGGAACCATTAGAGGTCCTTCAATAAATCCTGTATTACATAGTTCCTTAATACGTCCATCAATAATAACAGATGTATCTAGTAGTTTTGGTGTGCTCGTAGTTTTATCAGATTTATGAGTAGAGAACATTTTAAAACGACTTGTTTTTTTAGTACCTTCTCCACCCCATTGTTGTACATAGTTATAGTATATTTCAGGGCCTTTACGAGCCATAATTTTAAGGCCACTATATCCAAAGATAGCACTCAATATAATAGGAATATAAGGTCCTATAATAGGTACTTGATGGAATGCAACACCAATTAAATTTGCAATAATAAGACCGAATAATAAACCGATGGTGCCTGCAATCAATTCTTGATTTGGAATATGAGTAAGAATGCGTTCTAAGCGTTTAGCAATGACTAAGCCTTGTTTTAAAATAAATGAAGAAATTAAATACCCAATAATAACGCCTAATAGAGTACCAAAAATTAATACTGAAATACGTGCAATGGTCAATGACATATCCCCAAAGGACTCAAATTGAGAAACCAAATATGGGTCGATAATAGGTGCTAAGCTATCCATTCCAACATAGGCCGCTGTGCCCACAAGAATGGCTATTACATAGCGCAAAATCCGATAAATCATCAAATCACCTCCTAATTAAGAAAATACCAATTGCATTGCCTCTTGAATAGATTTAACGCCTCTAATCTTGATAGAACTATCATTATCCTTGATCTGCTTATAATTGCCTTCAGGGATAATAAACTTTTTAAAGCCTAATTTCTTAGCTTCATTGATACGCTGCTCGATGCGTGGAATGCTACGAACATTACCAGTGAGTCCTACTTCACCTAAAATGACCATATCCGTAGGAACAATGCGATTTTTTAAATTAGATACGATCGCAACGGCCATAGACAAGTCACAAGCGGGTTCATTTACCTTCAGACCACCAATAACGTTAACGTACACGTCCTTATTACCTAATGTAAAACCACAACGTTTTTCTAGTACTGCCAAAAGTACTATTAAACGATTAAGGTCATAACCGATTGCCGTCCTTCTAGGCATACCGAAAGCAGTCGTAACAACAAGGCTTTGTACCTCTACAAGGATAGGACGAACCCCTTCAAGATAAATCATAACGGCGCTGCCGCTTTCCTCATCAGATCGTTCTGCCAATAAGGAAGCTGATGGATTAGATAACTCTTGTAACCCTTCCTCAACCATGGCAAAGATACCTGTTTCAGATGTAGAGCCAAAACGATTCTTAATAGAGCGCAAAATACGGAATTGGTAAGACCGTTCGCCTTCAAAGTAAAGCACTACATCCACCATATGTTCTAACATACGTGGGCCTGCGATATTGCCTTCTTTTGTGACATGACCAATTATAACCGTCGGAATATTGCGTTCTTTACAAAAGCGAAGAAGTCGAGATGTACATTCTCGCACTTGACTAACACTGCCTGGGGCAGCATCGATATCTCCGGTATACATGGTTTGAATGGAGTCGATAACTAACAATGAAGGCGTCATTGCATCAGCTTGCTCTAAGATATGATCTAAATCTGTATCAGCAATAACTTGTAGTCGCTCACTATTGATATGAAGTCGTTCTGCCCGAAGCTTAAGCTGTAATTGAGATTCTTCTCCAGATGCATATAGTACAGTACCTACCGTATCGGCCACCTTTTGTGATACTTGAAGAAGTAGTGTAGACTTACCTATACCAGGATCACCACCTAAGAGCATAAGAGCCCCAGGAACAATCCCACCACCTAATACGCGGTCGATTTCACCAAAGGTAGTAGATACACGAGCGATAGATGAAATTTCAATATCTGGTAAAGCTGTTGGTTTTGTTGTTTGATTTCCCACACCTCGTGAAGGTGTTCGGCTATGTTTAGTTTCTTTAATTATCTCTTCAACTAATGTATTCCACTCACCACATTGTGGACAACGTCCCATCCACTTAGAAGATTCTGCTCCACAATTTTGACAGAAGAATACTGATTTTGCTTTTGCCATAATACCTCAAAACTGTTATAAAAGATAAAAAAGGTCATGAATGATAACCATTCATGACCTTTTATGCATAATTTTACTACATGGTTACTATCATTATTCTATAGTATACCATTTAAGCCATATAATTTATATGAAAGGTAGTCATTAACTATTTATTTTGTATTTATATTAAATCGTTACAACAATATTGTTATCCTTTGCATCTACTTTAATAGTTTTTCCTGCTATCGCCTCTCCTTTCAAAATTAAATCGGATACAGGGTCCTCAATTAAACGTTGAATAGCACGTTTTAAAGGCCGCGCCCCCATAGTAAAATCGGAACCTTCTTTAACAAGTACTTTCATAGCTTCAGATGTAATTTCTAAATGTAAATCACGTTCTCCAAGACGTTTTATTAGATCACTCATCAAAATTGTTACAATTTTTGTTAAGTCCTCTTCAGTTAATGGATGGAATACAATCATCTCATCAATACGATTTAAAAACTCTGGTCTGAAGTGACGTTTTACAGCATCCAGAACAGACTTCTTAGCCTCTTTAAAATCTATACCTTTAGTATCTTGTGCATGAGATCCTGCTTTTTTCGGTGCCAAGAAACCTAATTCTGTAGAGTTCTTATGTAATGCTTTAGCACCTAAGTTACTAGTCATGATGATAACCGTATTTCTAAAATCTACAGTTCTCCCTTGACTATCTGTAAGACGGCCATCATCAAGAACTTGTAATAGGATATTAAAGAAATCTGCATGAGCCTTTTCTACTTCGTCAAGTAAAATAACGCTATATGGTTTACGACGAACTGCATCAGTCAATTGGCCTCCCTCTTCATAGCCTACATATCCAGGAGGTGCCCCAACTAAACGGGAAACAGTATGTTTTTCCATATATTCAGACATATCAAGTCGAATCATAGCAGATTCATCGCCGAACAAGGAGGATGCAAGCGCTCTTGCTAGCTCAGTTTTACCAACCCCTGTTGGTCCAAGGAATAAGAAGGAACCAATTGGACGTTTTGGATCCTTTAATCCAGCCCTTGCACGGCGCACAGCTTTTGCTACAGCTGTAACAGCATCATCTTGACCGATGACGCGTTTATGTAACTCATCTTCTAAATGAAGCAGGGTTTCTGATTCTTCTTCTCCGATTTTTGCAACCGGAATACCAGTCCACTGAGCTACTACAGCAGCAATATCATCTTCTGTAACAATTAGTTTTTGATCACTTTCTTCTTTAGCAACAGATTTTTTATCATCGATTTCTTTAACTAAAGCTTGCTCTTCATCACGAAGTTTAGCGGCCTTTTCAAAATCTTGTGATGTGACAGCTGCTTCTTTTTCCTTCTTAACCGAATTGAGTCTGTCTTCTAAAGCTTTAACATCTGGTGCCGCCGAAAATACCTTCATACGGACCTTAGATGCAGCCTCATCAACCACATCGATAGCTTTATCCGGCAAAAATCGATCTGTAATATATCTACTAGATAAAGTAACAGCAGCTTTTAATGCTTCATCTGTAATTTTAGCCTTATGGAAGGCCTCATAACGATCTCGTAAGCCTCTCAAGATTTCAAGAGCATCCTCTTCATTAGGTTCTCCTACTTGAACAGGTTGGAAACGGCGCTCTAAGGCAGCATCTTTTTCAATATGCTTTTTATATTCATCAAGTGTCGTAGCGCCAATAACTTGGAATTCACCGCGTGCCAAAGCTGGTTTCAAGATATTTGCCGCATCCATAGCGCCTTCAGTGGCACCTGCTCCAACTAATGTGTGAATTTCATCAATGAAGATAATCATATCATCATGTTGTTGAACTTCATCAATAGCTTTTTTTAAACGCTCTTCAAATTCGCCACGGTATTTAGCACCGGCAAGCATAGCCCCTATACTAAGGGAAATAATTCTCTTATTCCGTAAAATCTCAGGTACATTACCTGTAACAATACGCTGCGCTAAACCTTCAGCAATGGCAGTCTTACCTACCCCAGGCTCACCAATGAGAACAGGATTATTTTTGGTCCTACGGCTTAGAATTTGAATAACCCGTTGAATCTCAGTGTCTCGACCGATAACAGGGTCAATTTTACCTTGTTTTGCAGACTCATTAAGATCTGTGGCAAAATCAGATAAATCACCTAATTCGCCATCTCCGTGAGAGCCTTCTTGACCATCATTATGGCCCTTGGAATTAGAACCAAGAATATTACGAATAGCATCTACTATATCATTAGTTCTAACATCCATGGATTGTAATATGGCAGCTGCAACACCGCTACCATCACTTAGTAAGCCTAGTAGAATATGCTCAGTACCTACATAATTATGGTTCATGCGGTTTGCTATTTGAACTGCAAGTTCAAGTATATATTTAACCCGAGGGGTCATGTATATAGAGCTCGCTTTTTTATTACCGCGACCTACATGCTCCTCTACAGCTTCAAAAATATTTTCTGTAACTATGCCAAGCTCTTCTAAAGCCTTAGCAGCTACACTATTTTTAACCTTTGTAAGGCCGATGAGTACATGTTCAGTTCCCACATAGTCGTGCCCTAGCTCTAAAGCAGCCTCTTGTGCTAAAGAAAGGACTCGCTGTGCATCGTCTGTGAACCGTTGCATCATAATATCACCTCATCTATCTATGTAAATTGTAATTGTATCTCTTCAAATATATGTAAACAATGGTGGGAAACACCATTGGAATATCAATTGATTATCTGTAAAATCAATGTTATTTTGAAAGTTTTTGACGTATTACTTTAGCTCGATAGCTATCACGCTCAATATCTGTTAGATCATCATTTCCTGCATACTTTGAAAGGAAATTAGGTCTAGTTATAGCAATCAACTCATTAAAGGAATCCTTACCCCATTGAGGTAAAATATTCAAATCAACGCCTAACTGGATATCACTAAGCTTTGTTAAGGCCTCTTTACCATTTACACGGCGTGCATTCTGTAGAACCCCATAAGAGCGCCATAACACATCTTCTAAGCCTTCTTTATCATTATGTAATAATAACTGACGAGATTTTCGCTCTTCTGCAATAATCCCTTCTACAATCTTTGTTAATTGTTCTATTGTATCTTCTTCACTAGTACCCATAGTACGTTGGTTAGAAATTTGATATATATTTCCTAATGCTTCTGAACCTTCACCATATAATCCACGCACAGAGTAGCCCAACTGAATAATACTACGAATGAGGCGTGTAATTTTTCCAGATATAGTCAAGGCTGGCAGATGTAGCATTACAGATGCTCTTAATCCGGTTCCCACATTTGTAGGGCATGCCGTCAAATAACCAAATCGTTCATCAAAAGCATAGGGATGCTTTGACTCGATAGCCTTATCAATTTTCACTGCATGGTCATAGGCCTGTTGCAATTGAAGTCCAGAAGCCATTGATTGAATCCGTAAATGATCCTCTTCATTAACCATAATTACGATAGATGCATCATCAGATACAACCAAGTTACGATATGGTAATTTTTCTTCAAAAGCAGGGCTCATTAAGTGTTTCTCTACTAATACAGCCCGCTCACCTTGACTTAATTGCTCTAGGTTAATATTGGAATATTGATGTCCATCTACGTCTTTTAGGGGTTTAAGCAAACTTCTAGAAATAGAATTTACTTTTTCTAATGACGACATATCATTTCGATTTGTAAAAAGCACACCATCAAAGTTTCTTGCTAATCGAATCCGACTAGAAATAACAATATGATCAGTTGCATCTATATCATGCTGTAACCAAGGACTTAGAGGAGAGTCTAATATAACATCTAACATAATAAGAACCTCCTACTCTTTATCTCTACCAATGATGGCTTCCAATTCTTTAATTTTGTCCCTTAAAATAGCTGCATCTTCAAATTTCTCTGCTTGAATTGCCATCTCTAATTGATTACGCAATTGTTTAACTTCATACTTAGCTTTAAACACATTATTACCATGACTAGGAACTGACCCTTCATATTCAGAACTACCTTGCAAACGTTGTAATAACGGTTTTATTTCACTAGCAAAGGTTTCATAGCATGTATCACAACCAAACTTGCCTACCCGATTAAACTCATCATAGGTAATACCACATTGAGGACACCGTTTAGATTGATGAGATTTTAATAAATTATCAGGATAGACCATATTTTTAAAGAAATCGTTAGTAAAAAAGCTATCATCCCACATATCATTCATAAAGGAACTATAGGGAGATAATTTTCCCTCTTGTTGTAGTGCTGTAGCACAAGTATTGCACAAATGTTGTTCCGTTTTCTGATTATTTACAATATTTGTCATATGGATAGTAGCTTCATTTTTATGGCAATGATCACATATCACTGATCATCACTCCTTCCGTAGTGTATCCACCATTGTTGCGTATAGCTCACGAATTGCATCATTACGATGTTCAATATCGGTATTCTCAATCAATGTAGCAAAAGAATTATGCATTAATTGAGCCTCACGACGAGTAATTTTTTCTGCTTGAAGTAATTGAAATAATGATTGGTCTACATCTTTTATATCAATTAAACGATCCACTGTATTTTGACCTTCATAAATACGATAGGTTGTTACAGCTGGTAGAGAATCAGAACTTTCTGGATTTAATTTTGTGATTCGAATATATCCACCTAGGCCACGTCTTGATTCAACATCAAACCCACGCTCATTGGAAAAACGCGTACTTAGAACATAACTAATTTGCGAAGGTGCACAATCTAACTCATCAGCTAATTCATTACGCTTTAAAATTAATTTCTCTTGTTCTTCACGCATACGATCCAATATAAACTTTTCTATTTTATCAGCTATCATACTCATAAAAAACACCTCTTTAACATTTTATTTAATATATATTTTGACTATTTGCTTTTTACATATATCTATTATATTTGACTTTTTGACTTTAGTCAATCAGAACCACCCGTAAAACGGGTGGTTTGCTCACGGGCTATAAGCCCGTAGTACTAGGCCAGCGTCTAAAGGCGCTGGCTTTCACTGCGTTCAAGCCGCATAGCCATTGACTCGTAACATTCCCCTTAAAGGGGATATGTATTACTTGCTACCCTTAAAAGGGTCCTCATATTCTTTTACACTAAGTTTATCTTTCATTTGGTCATGTAACTCTTGCTCACGTATATACTTCTTTACGGTAGCCTCATTTAAACCTACTGTACTAACATAATAACCCTCGGACCCAAAGTGCCTATTTCCAAATTTATACTTTAAGTTTGCGTGTTTATCGAACATCATTAGTGCACTTTTCCCCTTTAAATATCCCATAAAAGATGAAACTGATATTTTAGGTGGGATTAATACTAGCATATGCACATGATCGGCCATAAGCTCCCCCTCTATAATCTTGACGCCCTTATATTCGCATAAACGTCTCAGTATTTCACGTAAACTATTTCTGTATTGATTATATATAACTTTACGTCTATACTTAGGTGTAAATACTATGTGGTATTTGCATAACCATTTTGTGTGCGCAAGGCTCTGTGTCTTTGTTGCCATATAAAATCACCTTTCTTTTGCATATAATGCAGCTTGAACACCTACATTATACTTAAGCAAGGTGATTTTTTTGTATAACTTTCGTTGCCGCACCCGCATAGCGGGTGGTTTAATGATTCGCGACTACGTCGCGAACCAGTCTAAAGACAATAATATAAAGGTCAAATTTCTATACTATACATTTGACCTTTTAATACATTCCCCTATAATTGGACTTAATCTTAAATTATAGGTATAATAAATGAGATATATTTTTATGAAAGAAGGTGTTGTTATGGCAGAAGCATTAGGACAAGAACTGTTAATTGATTTATATTCCTGCGATGAAGATGCAATCTCATCCGCTACAGCTGTACAAGAAAGTGTAGCAACCGCATTTGATTTAGCTGATCTTGATGTTGATGAAATCAGTTGTCAAGTTATGGACGAGGAGATCGCCCTCCTATCTGTTGCACCAGGCTTTCACTTTACATTGCACACGTATCCTGCGCTAGGTTATGTGGCTGTTGATTTGTATTCTTTTGAGCAATCCTTACCGCTCACATTAATTATGAAAGCATTGCGTAAATCTTTCAGAGCAGAAAAGGTAAAAGCAACAAGTGTACAACGTGGCGACTTTGGTAACGAACGCGATATGAAGCCACGTCGTAAAACAAAGATTACTACACTTGGTCGTGTTTCTCGTACACGTATTCAACTCAAACAAACAGGCGGCAAATTGAAAAAACAAAGTGCTAAGGTTATCAAAACATTAGCTAAAAAAAGCGGCTTAAAAAAATAGTACAAAAGGACTGACCTCATGGTCAGTCCTTCTCTATTTACCAAAAAAGCTAGAGGTAATTCCTCTAGCTTTTTTATGTGTTATTATCTACTTATCTACGAACCATCATTTCTTCAAGATCGAGAACATCAGCAATTTCATCAACATCATCACAGATGTATTCTGCATCGGCTTCTTTTAGTTCAGCTTCTGTACCATAACCATAAGTAACGCCGATAGAAATACAACCAAGTTCGTTAGCTGCCTCTACATCATACTTGCGATCGCCTACCATAAAGGCCAAACGACGACCATTTTCATCAGTTAAAGGATTGCCACAAAGTTTAAGAGCTTTTTCGAGAATCTCTTTTTTATGCAATAAACCACTTTCATAATTAGCCCCCACAATTACATCAAAGTAAGGTTTTAATTCAAAGTGATCTAAAATATCCTTAGCATAATGCTCAGGCTTTGCAGTAGCAACGGCAATAGTATATTGTTCTGTTTTGCATTTAGCCAACAAGTCTACAATATTCGGATACACTTGATTTTCAAATTTACCGATTGTACCATATCGTTCGCGGAATTTAAAGTACGTTTCTTCCGCTTGCTCAAAGGTCATGCCACAATGCTCTTGAAAAGCATCTACCAATGGTGGTCCTAAAAACAATTGTAATGTTTCTTCATCTGGCACATCATAGCCGAAATGTTCTAAGGCAAACTTAATGCTTTTTAAAATACCTTCTTGAGAGTCTGTCAAAGTACCATCTAAGTCAAATAATATTGTCTTTTTCATATTACTTCTTTAAAGCCTCTTTTAATGTATGCCATGCAAGAACCGCACACTTAACACGTGCTGGCATGTTAGAAATATTTTGCAATGCCATAGCATCTTCTAATTCTTCTAACTCATTTTCATCGGTAATTTCTTTTTTGATCATACCTAAGAAAATTTCTACCAAACGAAGAGCTTCCTCAACAGATTTTCCCTTAATAATATCAATCATCATAGATGCAGATGCTTGACTGATAGCACAACCAGAGCCGGTATAAGCAGCATCTTTGATAATGCCATCTTCTACGTTGAGTTGTAATGTTAGATCATCACCACAACTAGGGTTATGGCCATGTTCAGAATTTGTAAAATGAGCTAACTCATGTTTATTACGCTTATCTTGGTTATGTTCCAAAATAAGTTCTGTATATAATTGATCCATTTCCATTGATGGTAAATCTCCTAATCTTTAAAACCCATTACTGAACGAACTGTCTTTAATACTTCTAGGAATGCATCTAAATCTTCCTTACGAGTATATAAGTACATGCTTAGACGAGTAGATGCAGATACATTGTAGAATGCACCTAATGGTTGTGCACAATGGTGTCCAGAACGAACACAAATGCCTTGAGAGTCCAAAATTGTAGCTACATCATGAGGATGTACATCATCTACAGTGAACGCGATTACACCATGTTTTTCCTTAGGATTTTGAGAGCCAATCACGTGAACATGTGGCAATGCAACAATTTTAGGAAGAATATATGCTACTAGTTCCTCCTCATAAGCCTCAATAGCATCCATGCCAAAAGATTCTAAATAATCAATTGCCGCATGCAAGGAAACGGCACCATCAGCATTTGGTGTACCTGCTTCGAACTTATATGGAAGCTCATTGAATGTAGCAGTTTGTTCTTTTACATATTCAATCATATCCCCGCCCAATAGGAAAGGTGGCATAGCCTCTAATAACTCACGTTTACCATAAAGTACACCAATACCTTGAGATGCACACATTTTATGACCAGAGAATACGAAGAAATCACAATCTAATTCTTGGACATCAATTTTTTTATGAGGTGTAGATTGAGCACCATCGAGAACTACTACAGCACCTACGGAATGCGCTTTTTCAGTTAATTCCTTTACAGGGAATTCCATACCAAGCACGTTACTAACATGAGCAAAGGCTACAATTTTAGTGTTCTCATCAATTTTATTGATTTCACCATCTTTTAAATGCCCATGTTCATCAAGGTACATATATTCTAAGGTTGCCCCTGTTTGTTCTGCTACATATTGCCATGTTACAAGATTGGCATGATGTTCCGCAACAGTAATGACAATCTTGTCACCTTTCTTCACATTATGAAGACCATAGCTATGAGCAATCAAGTTCATAGATTCTGTACTATTACGTGTAAATACAACTTCTTCACGTTCACGAGCATTGATAAATTCAACTACGCGATCACGTGCATTTTCATAGTCTTCAGACGCTTCAATAGCTAAAATATGAGAGCCACGATGTGGATTACCATTACGTTGTGTCATATGTTCCACAACACGATCAATTACGGATTGTGGAATTTGTGCAGTAGCACCGCTATCTAAATAAATAACGCGGTGCCCATTATGCTCTTTATGTAGTATAGGAAAGTCTTTGTATGCTTCTGCAATTGGTCTCATAAAAACGCCTCTTTAAATTTTATTACGTACAGCTGCTAACGCTGCTTCTTCAATCGTTTCATCACCAATGCGATCAATAATAGGTCGAATCATAGATTCTACAATGATATGTTTTGCTTCTACTTCACTAAAGCCACGGCTCATGATATAGAACAATTTATTATGATCAATTTGGCCTGCACTCGCTGCATGATTACCCACTACATTATCTTCTTTACACAATAATAGAGGTAAAGAAATAGATTTTACAGTTGGATCTAACAATAAGCAAGTATCTTCTTCCGCACCTTCAGAAGCTGTTGCACCATGAAGGAAATCAAGAGTACCACGGAAAGATTTTTTAGAATGCCCACTAAGAGCACCTAATGTATGAATATCACTGAAGGATTTTTTACCACCATGACTCATAATCATGGAGATATCAAATTTTTGTTCTTCGTTACCAAGATAAGCAATATCATGAACCATACGAGATTCTTGACCTACTAAATCATGATAGTAGTTCAAAATATTTTCGCTACCACCAAGTTCAATGTTAATGTATTCTACATCTGCTTTATCTTCCAATTTTGTATAACGATGTTCGATATGTTGTACATGTTCAGGTAAAAGATTTACCTTTTTCACTACAACCTTACCAGTTTTTTTAACATCGTATTCGTTTAAATAGCTTACATTCGTGAGTGCATCACCAGAACCAGTTACATAGAATTGTACTTCTAATTCTGCACCTTCACCAACGATAAATTGGAAACGGTTTGCTACACGAGCATTAGCATCAATGCGGATACCTACTACTTCTTTCGCTTTAGCAGGTACATTGATAGCATAGCCTTCCGCTTTTTCCACTAATTCTAGAACAGCTTCTTTATTGGCACCTTCATAATTACCATCTAGTAATGCTGTACCAGTAGGTAATGGTGAAAGAATATTTTGATTCGCTTCTACAGCGATGGATTGTACCGCTGTATCTTCTCCAGCTAGAGAGCTTACAGTATGATTAACACGTAACCATCTGAATGTCGGTCTAGGGAGTTCATTAAATAGTAATTCGCTCATAATTCCTCCTTAACCGATAGAACCTTCTAATTCAAGATTGATTAGATTGTTCATTTCTACTGCATATTCAAGTGGCAATTCTTTAGAGATTGGCTCTACGAAACCACGAACAAGCATAGCGCGAGCTTCTTCTTCGCTGATACCACGAGTCATGAGGTAGAAAATTGCTTCATCGGAAATACGACCGATTTTTGCTTCATGACCTAAATCCACATTATCGTTTTCTACGATAATTGCTGGGATTGTATCAGATTGAGACTCAGCATCAAGCATCAAGGATTCACAAGAAACTGTTGCTTTAGAATGTTCAGCTTTAGGACCAATTTTCAAAAGGCCACGGTAAATTGCAGCGCCACCGGATTTAGAGATGGATTTAGAGTTTACATTACTTGTTGTATATGGTGCATTATGTACCACTTTACAGCCTGTATCAAGGAATTGGCCTTCACCAGCGAATGTTACACCTGTAAATTCAGCATGCGCACCTTCACCGTTAAGAATACTCATTGGATACAAGCAAGAAACTTTGGAACCAAAGGAACCAGATACCCACTCGATTGTACCATTCTTACCTACTACACAACGTTTTGTGTTAAGGTTGTACATATTTTTAGACCAGTTTTCAATTGTAGAGTAACGCAATGTAGCATTGTCTTTAACGAACAATTCAACAGCGCCTGCATGAAGGTTAGATACATCATACTTAGGAGCAGAGCAACCTTCGATAAAGTGCAATTTAGCACCTTCTTCTACAATGATCATAGTATGTTCAAACTGACCAGCACCTGGTGCATTCAAGCGGAAGTAAGATTGCAATGGAATCTCTACTTGTACGCCTGCTGGAACGTATACGAAGGAACCGCCAGACCAAACTGCACCATGAAGAGCCGCCCATTTATGGTCTGTAGGTGGAATCAATGTCATCCAGTATTTTTTTACGATTTCTTCATGTTCATGTAATGCTGTTTCAATATCAGTATAGATAACACCTTGTTTAACAAGATCTTCTTGAATACTGTGGTAAACAACTTCAGAGTCATATTGTGCACCAACACCAGCAAGAGATGTTTTTTCCGCTTCTGGAATACCTAAGCGGTCAAAGGTGCTTTTAATTTCTTCTGGAACTTCGTCCCAGTTTTCTTTCATATCTACTTTAGGCTTAACATAAGTATGGATATTAGCCATATCTAAGCCAGAAATATCAGGAATCCAGTTTGGAATCCCCATACGATTGTAGATTTCTAAAGATTTCAAACGGAAGTCAAGCATCCATTCAGGTTCATTTTTATTAGACCAAATTTCACGGATAATATCTTCTGTTAAACCGGCATCAGAAATATAAGAATATTCAAAGTCATTCTTAATATCATAGACACCACGGTCCATATCCGCGACTTGGGTTTTCTTTCTTTCTTCCATTGTGCCTCCTATGCTAATGCTTTGTATGCGTCGTAACCTTTTTCTTCGATTTCACGTACAAGAGAAGCATCACCAGTTTTAACGATCTTACCGTTGATCAATACATGAACATAGTCAGGTTTTAATTTTTGCAAGATTTGGTTGTGGTGAGTGATGATCAATACAGCATTGTCTTCGTTGTGGAAACGTTGTACGCCTTCGGATACGATACGAACTGCGTCTACGTCAAGACCGGAGTCAGTTTCATCAAGAATAGCCAATTTAGGATTCAAAATGGACATTTGAAGAATTTCATTTTTCTTGCGTTCACCACCGGAGAAACCTTCATTTACATAACGTTGTGCATAGGACAAATCAAAGGATAATTCATCCATTTTTTCTTTCAATTCTTTTTTGAAGGATAAGGCACGTACATTTTCGCCAGTAATTGTAGATTTTGCTGTACGAATAAAGTTTTCTACTGTAATGCCAGGAATAGAAATTGGATTTTGGAAGGACATGAAAATACCAGCTTTTGCACGATCGTTTACTGCATCTTCTGTAATATCTTTACCATCAAAAATAATGGAGCCGCTGTCTACAGTATATGTAGAGTTACCCATGATAGCATTAGCAAGTGTAGACTTACCTGCACCATTTGTGCCCATTACAACGTGAATTTCACCTTTATTAATTGTTAAGTTGATACCTTTCAAGATTTGTTTATCTTCAACGGATACCTTTAAATCTTTTATCTGAAGTAATTCAGCCAAAATATTCACTCCTTTTTATTATGTATCCTCAATATCGAGGCATACAATCGTTATATGTAAAACGTATATACTGACACATATAAAAAGGCGGTACGCACTAACGTGAATACCGCCGTAATTCTCGCCAACTTAGCAAGTATGTGCATAACAATCTACAATTATTATACATTCTTATCTAAATGATAGCAAGATATTCCTACTAAAATATACAGGAATTAAAAGAATATCATATATTACATATATTGATAGGCTTTTAATAATATTCATTCTCATCCTATTCGATTCTCAATATTAAATTATAGGTTGGAGAAATCGAGAGTGCCAAACAAATCATCATATGTTTCAGCACGACGAATTTGTGTAACAGAGCCATCTTTATGTAATAACAACTCAGCAGAACGCAATTTACCATTATAGTTAAAGCCCATAGAATGACCATGTGCACCAGCATCATGAATGATGATACGATCACCAATATCAATTTTTGGCAATTCACGTTGGATAGCAAACTTATCGTTATTTTCACATAAGGAGCCCGTTACATCATATACATGGTCCTTAGGCGCATTTTCTTTACCCATTACAGTAATATGGTGATAAGAACCATATAATGCTGGACGCATAAGATTTGCCATGCAAGAATCAAGACCAATGTAATGACGATAAATATCTTTTTTGTGAATCGCTGTAGAAACTAGGTAACCAAATGGACCTGTAACCATACGACCACATTCATAAGCTAATGCTACATCACCAAGACCATTAGCTACGAGAATTCTATTGTAAGCCTCTTCTACACCCTTACTAAGCGCTTTGAAGTCTACAGGTGTTTGTTCTGGTTTATAAGCAACACCTACGCCACCACCAAGATCGATAAACTCAACATTGATGCCAAGCTCATTTTTAATATCTACGGCAAGATTAAAGCAAAGTTCAGCCGTGCCAACTAAGCCATCGATATCAAGTTCATTAGAAACAACCATTGTATGGATACCAAAGTGTTTTACACCTTTTGCTTGTAGTTGTTTGTAGGCTTCAAAAATTTGTTCACGAGTCATACCGTATTTAGCTTCTTCAGGAAGGCCAATAATTGTATTGCCCCCTTCTTTTAAGGAGCCTGGGTTATAACGAACGCAGAACGTATCAGGCAAAGAACCATGATTTTTTTCTAAATATTCAATATGAGTAATATCATCTAGGTTGATAATAGCACCCATTTCTAGTGCTTTTTTATATTCTACATATGGTGTGTCATTAGATGTGAACATAATGTCATGACCTGTAATGCCCACTTTTTCGCATAGCATCAACTCTGCCAAGGAAGAGCAGTCTGCACCTACCCCAAGTTTTTGTAACACACGCATAATATATGGATTTGGAGTCGCTTTTACAGCAAAATATTGTTTAAACCCTTTATTCCAAGAAAATGCATCGATGAAAGATTTCATATTTTCAATGATACCTTCTTCGTCGTAAATATGAAATGGTGTTGGATATTGGGCAATAATATTTTCTAATTGTTCAGCTGTAAACGGAACTGTTTTTGTATTCATAATAACCTCGCTACACAAATAAAAGACTCATCAATCGACGAGTCTATTATCCTAATTATTATTTAAATAAAGCTTTATCTAGGCTATAGCGACCTGCACCTGCGAAGAATAACATAAGTACACCAAAGCCCATTTGAGATGGATAGTCCCAACTAAAGAAGCTGCCACTAAGATTTAATATTGTGGCCACTGCTAATGTACCAATAAGTAACAAAGATCCAATCCGTGTAAATAGACCAATTGCTATAAGTACGCCGCCTATCATTTCTGCATATGCTGCCATAGTGCCTAATATTTCATAACCACCAGGTACACCTAATGGTGCCAACATAGCTCCAACTTTATAAAGGCCTTCAGCACCGCTCAAATACTTTAAATATCCATGATAAAACATGGAAATACCAAGTGCCAAACGATAAACTAAGAGGCCAAAATTAACATAATTAGGTTTACTTTTAAAAATAAAGCTCAACATAGTAATCCTTCTTTCAGGTTAAACAACATCGAAATAATTCGATAACCATATTATAAAGGTCAGTAACTACTGTGTCAAACTAGACTCAATATTAAATTCTATAGAATTATAACATATGTTGTATACAAAATCAATTTTATCGATTTGATAATCCACATACAAAAATAATCCTAATGAAAAAGTGAACATATAGTTCCTAATTCATTAGGATTATTCTAAATCTTATAGATTATGCACTAAGCAGTTGATTACATCATACCGCCCATGCCACCCATTGGAGGCATTGCAGGAACTGCAGCATTTTCTTCTACTTTGTCAGCTACGATTGTTTCAGTAGTCAATACAAGAGATGCAATGGATGCAGCATTTTGAAGAGCAGAACGTGTAACTTTTGCAGGATCCACGATACCAGCTTTTACCATGTCGATGTATTCTTCAGTCAAAGCATTGAAACCAACACCAGCTTCAGTATTTTTAACTTTTTCAACTACAACGGAGCCTTCAAGACCAGCATTGTAAGCGATTTGACGAAGAGGTTCTTCTACTGCACGTTTAACAAGGTTGATACCAGTTTGAACATCACCAGTAGCTTCCAATGTGTTCAATGCAGGGATGATGTCGATGAATGTAGTACCACCACCAGCTACGATACCTTCTTCAACAGCAGCGCGAGTTGCATTCAATGCGTCTTCGATACGAAGTTTTTTATCTTTCATTTCAACTTCTGTAGCAGCACCTACTTCGATAACTGCAACACCACCGGACAATTTAGCAAGACGTTCTTGTAATTTTTCACGGTCGAATTCAGAAGTTGTTTCTTCCACTTGTGCACGGATTTGGCTAACGCGTTTAGCAATTACATCTTTATCGCCTACACCATCGATGATTGTAGTTTCATCTTTAGTAATACGAACTTGACGAGCTGTACCAAGGTCAGTAAGTTCTACGGAATCAAGTTTACGGCCCATATCTTCAGTAATTACAGTACCGCCAGTCAAGATAGCGATATCTTCAAGCATAGCTTTACGACGGTCACCGAAGCCAGGAGCTTTAACTGCTACAGCTTTGAATGTACCACGTAAGCGGTTTACTACCAATGTAGCCAATGCTTCACCTTCTACATCTTCAGCGATGATAAGAAGTTCTTTGCCTACTTTTACAACTTTTTCAAGTGTTGGCAACATATCAGCGATAGCACTGATTTTACGGTCAGTAATCAAGATATATGGGTTATCCATAACAGCTTCCATACGATCAGGATCAGTTACCATGTAAGGGGAAATGTAGCCACGGTCGAATTGCATACCTTCTACTACGTTTAATGCAGTTTGCAAGCCTTTGGATTCTTCTACCGTGATAACGCCGTCGTTACCAACTTTTTCCATAGCTTCAGCAATCAAACCACCGATTTCTTCGTCAGCAGCGGATACGCTAGCAACTTGAGCGATTTCAGCTTTACCAGAAACTTTAATGGAGCGTTTTTTAATTTCTTCTACCAAAGTTTTTACTGCTGTTTCAATACCTTTTTTCAAGATCATTGGGTTAGCACCAGCTGCTACGTTGCGCATACCTTCTTGAATCATAGCTTGTGCCAATACAGTTGCAGTAGTAGTACCATCACCTGCTACGTCGTTAGTTTTAGTAGCAACTTCTTTAACTAATTGAGCACCCATGTTTTCAAATGGATCTGGAAGTTCGATATCACGAGCAATAGTTACACCATCGTTTGTAATTGTTGGGGAACCGAATTTTTTATCCAATACAACATTACGGCCTTTTGGTCCTAATGTAACTTTTACAGCATTTGCCAATTGATCAACGCCACGACCTAAAGCGCGACGAGCTTCTTCATTAAACAAGATTTCTTTTGCCATATGTATTACCTCCTAGATAGTAACACTATCCAATGTATAGAAATATATGCCCTAAGGCAATATAGAATGTATCATTAATATGTATAGCCGTGAAAGCTATTAATCAGCTATTATAATACTGCTAAAATATCGCGTTCGCTAATGATCAAGTGAGTAGCGCCATCGATTTCTAATTCGCTACCAGCATATTTTGCGAACATAACAGTATCGCCAACTTTAACTTCTGGAGCTACACGTTGACCATTGTCATAAACTTTACCAGCACCTACAGCTACTACTACACCTTCTTGAGGTTTTTCTTTTGCTGTATCAGGAAGGAAAATACCACTTTTAGTTTTTTCTTCTTTTGCTTCTAAACGGATAAGAACGCGGTCAGCTAATGGTTTTAACATATGATGTCACTCCTTATTTACTAGTTATTATTTACAATTTATTAGCACTCTAAGTTACCGAGTGCTAATTACATGTATTATTATAACCGATGTCAAAATAAATGCAAGCAGAAATTTTGATTTTTTGACTTTTTAGTTTTTATTTGATGTTAGACACAAAAAAACTAGTATAAGTTTTGATTCTTATACTAGTCTTTGTATCTATTTTGAAACTTGATTAATTAATGCTTTACAGATATTAACAATACTATCTCGTTTCTTCATACTTAGGGCGCGAATACGA
Organism: Veillonella sp. T11011-6; assembly: GCF_002959755.1. GTDB lineage: Bacteria > Bacillota > Negativicutes > Veillonellales > Veillonellaceae > Veillonella. The sequence continues at coordinate 479,944 of NZ_PPCW01000001.1, forward strand.
TTATAGGCTTCCTCTTCTGATATAGAGTATAGCTCCATCAATATACCGGTTCCTTTTTGAATGATTTTACGATCCTCTAATGATTGTTCTAATTCAGCCATTTTTTCGCGTAGCTCAGCATCACTATGATAACGCCCTAATGCCATTTCTAAGGTTGGAACCAATTGTTCTTCACGAACAGGCTTAATTAAATATCCATATACGCCAGATTCTCTAGCCTTATTTATTAAATCCTGTTGACTATAACTTGTTAATAGAACTACAGGTGCTTCATGGTGAAAGCCAATTTGTCGTGCTGCTTCGATGCCATCTAATTCTGGCATTTTTACATCCATTAGAACAATATCAGGTTTATATTCTTTGCAAAGTTTAATGGCTTCTACCCCATTAGTGCCTTCTGCTACAACTTCATGACCACAGGATTCAATAATATCGCGTAGATCCATACGTATAAGGGATTCATCATCCACTATTAAAACGCGCATTTACTTCTCCTTCTTCATATGTATTGTTACGAGTACACCAACACCCGTATTTGCTACAGATAATTTACCTTTTAGCTCATGAGTAACTAAATTATTAATGATAGTTAGTCCTAAGCGTTTGTTGGAGTTAATAGAAAACTCTGGAGGTAATCCTTTCCCCGTATCAGAAAAGGCTAATACAATATATTCCTCTGACTCTGTAACAGCTAAACGAATCTCTCCATTTTTACCATCTAAGCCATGTTCAAGGCTATTGGTAATTAGCTCATTAATTATGAGGGATACATAACTTGCCATATGAGAGGAAATCAACATATCCTCTCCACTATAAGTAAAGGTAACATCTTGGTCTTGTTGAACCATACTCATACGCAATAAGCGACATAGCTCGTCATAAATTGATCGGATACCTATATAATCCTCGTCATAATGGGATACAATATCGTGAACTAATGCCATACTTTCAATACGATTTATTCCCTCTTGCAAGGCTTGTTTAACCTCAGGTAAGCTAGAACGTCTAGCCTCCATACGCAACAATCCAGCTACCGTTTGTAAATTGTTTTTTACACGATGGTGAACCTCTTTAATAATCGAGTTCTTTACCAGTAATTCTTGTTGCTGCTTACTTTCACGGGTACAATCGTGAAGCACGAGGAAACAACGTGTTTCATTACGGCCCATAGCAATAGGAATCATATGTTGACGAATGACCATATCTTGATAGATTTCTTCACTAGTGTATATCGTTCTATCATCTAACACTTGTTGGATGGCTGAAACTTTTAAGGTACTGCTATAAATCGACGAGCCCACAAGTCGTCGGTCAAATCCTAGCAAATCTACTAGTTGTACAGCCGCCTCATTACCATACAGAATTCTATGAGAATCATCAAAAATAATTAAACCGTCAAAATATGAGATTGGTTCATACGATTGTATTTGCTCATCCGTAGCAGTCAGCATGAGCCGTTGCATCGTATCTGACAAGGTATATTCTTGCTCATATTGCTCTATCTTAATAGACGGAGACACGGTAAAAGCTATGCCCCCAATAATACGACCACCATTATCTACAACAGGAAAAACATGTTGTCGTTGATCATGTTCTACCCCAATAAGCGGTTGTCCATTTTCCATCATAGAATGCCATGTATTATTCCCTTTTAACTGTCGAGTAATAACACCTTGGTCACTTCGTTCAATACACAGCATATCGGCACGATGATGCATAGTACCTTGTGAGGACTCTAGAAGAGGTGTAAAAATCTGTATCCTTTGACGGGTCAATGACTCGCCAAAGGATATAAGTTTACTAATATGCTCTAATAATGAGGTTTGTAATGGACCTAATGGTGTTGTATTTAAAATATCTTGACCGATATCCACGATTAATCCTCTTTCCAAGATACATGTCCAATTTCAACACTTGGTTTTGCATTCAATGTTAAATCTGCGAATTTACCCGCTTGAGCCATATAATAAGCGCGACAACCAATCATCGCTGCATTATCAGTGGACAAAATTTTATGAGGCTTGTAATAGGTAAACCCTTCTTTTTCGCACATCTTTTGTAATGCTGTTTGTAAACCTTTATTAGCCGAAACACCACCAGCTATAGTAATACGAGTTTCCCCCAATGTATGCGCTGCATCTCGTGTTTTCTCAACTAATACATCTACAATCGCCTTTTGGAAGGATGCTGCAACGTCTGCTTGATTTATCGGCTCATTCTTTTGCTGCTTACTATTTAAATAGTTTAATACAGCAGATTTTAAGCCACTAAAACTAAATTCGAAATTACCAGGTTCACTCAAAGCCTTTGGAAATTCAATAGCATCTGGATTGCCTTCAATTGCGAGGGCATCGATATGAGGGCCACCTGGGTAAGGGAACCCCATAACACGAGCAATTTTATCAAATGCTTCCCCCGCTGCGTCATCGCGAGTCTGTCCAAGAATATCAAACTCTTCATAGCCTTTTACATGCACTAACATGGTATGACCACCAGACACAACGAGGCTTAAAAATGGAGGCTCCAATTCAGGATTGGCTAAGAAATTAGCAAAGATATGACCTTCCATATGGTGAACTGGTACCAAAGGAATACCTGTAGCAAAGGATAACCCCTTTGCAGCAGCTACACCAACTAATAATGCGCCCACTAGACCTGGGCCATAGGTAACGCCAATATGGTCTATATCTTGTAAGGTTACATTTGCATCGCGCAATGCTTGATCTATAACCGGTATAACTTGTTCAATATGATGACGTGATGCGATTTCTGGTACAACACCACCAAATTTTCTATGAATAGGCACTTGGCTAGAAATTACATTAGATAAAACAGTACGCCCATCCTTTAGGACAGATGCAGATGTTTCATCGCAACTACTTTCCAAGGCTAATGTGTAAATACTCATTCTATTTCCTCTGAAACGAGAGACATAATATAAGCATCCTCTTTTGGCTCTGAATAATAATCTTTTCGAATTCCTTTAACAGTAAATCCTAGATTTCTATACATTGCCAAGGCAGGTAAATTAGATATGCGTACCTCCAAGAAGATTTCATGCATCCCTCTATTCAAACATTCATCTATTAATTCTTTAGTAAGTTTTGAGCCATATCCCTTACCACGGGCGGAAGGTAGAATGGCAATATTCGTGATTTGTCCTTCATCGTATACGAGCCAAGCACCAGCATAGCCCACAATATGATTTTCTTCACAAATAACCATATATAACTTATTATCGGCCCCTTCAAGTTCAGCAAGTACCGATTCCAAGCTCCATGGAACAGAAAAGGACTGTTGTTCTATATCATAAATGGCTTGAGCATCATCTACAGTAGCTAACCGAATCTCCATTATTCTACTCCTGCCGCTTCGGTGACAACAACTGTAGGATTTTGGTTTAACATGTCTGGATTATCCTTATGTCGTTCCTCCCATAAAACCTCTGCTTCAGAACGACGGATATAATAAGGAACCATATCCATTGGATCACATATCTCTTCACGGATAACTAAGTCGCGTCCCTCTAAAAGTAAAGAACTGGCTTTAGGAATGCGTTGTGAAATATCTAGAATAGTCAAATTAGTATCGTTTTCGTCTAAAAGCTTTTCAATGCGCTTGAAACCATCACCTAAGAATAAGACCTCTTCCTTAGTTTCTCGGAACTTTTCTAATAAATCACTAGCTGCAATAACAAACGGTTCCTCTTTACATACTAGCTCATTGTTTTCATATCGATATAGACCAGCATATACATGCTTTTTCTGAGCATCGATAACAGTACAGATAGTTCTATTTGTATATGAAACATTATGAGCCAAACTATCCATTGTCATCACACCATACAATGGAATTTGTAAGGCATAAGCCATAGCTTTTGCAGTCCCCATACCTATACGCAATCCCGTAAATGAACCAGGACCAATGCTAACTATAATACCTTTTAGTTCATTCTTTTTTACTTGTGAGGCTCGCAACAACATGTCGATGTGAGGTATTAGCTGCTCAGAATGAGTTAATCCCGCTTGAATAGTTAGTTCACCAATCAAGTTTGTTTCATCCATTAAGGCCACACTCGATACGAGCGAACTTGTCTCAATTCCCAACCACATATGGGCCTCCTATATCTACTAAATCATCTTTTGTAAGATAATCACTACTTAACGTAATGGATCGGCTTGTATCATCAATACGAGTTAAATATATCCATAATGTTTCATCTGGTAATTCATCAGAAAATTTATCAGCCCACTCCACAATGGATACACAGTCATCTGTATATTCGTAAAAGCCAATATTTTCTAATTCACTTATATCATCTAATCGATATACATCAAAATGATATAAATGTGTTCTATCAACATCGTAAGTATTCATGATGGCAAACGTAGGGCTAGTAATCTCCTCTGTAACGCCAAACCCTTTCGCAATGCCTTGGGATAGATGTGTTTTTCCGGTCCCCAAATCACCAATTAAGGCAATACATAAAGGGTCACCACTTTGTTTGACCCATTTGCCTAATAATTGTCCAAATTGTTGTGTATCTTCAACTGTATGAGTCTCTAATTGAACCTGTGCCTTATGATTCATGAAAATGATTATATCCTTTCGCTTCTATGGTCTTAATCGTTTTATCCGGTGTTACCATCTGCACCTGAGCTGATCCAGATACAACTTCACCAATTATTGTAATGCCTGCTAAATTCTCTAATTTAGGAAGCAATGATTTAGGAGCCGTGAATACTAGTTGAAAGTCCTCGCCACCATACAATGCATAATCTACTGGATTAGTCTGCAAATACTTAGCTAATTCATAAGTCTCCTCATGTAGTGGAATAGCTTTTTCCTCTATGACAATAGATACATTGCTAGCCGATGCAATTTCATTTAATTCACTACCGAGACCATCACTTATATCATTCATACTATGAATACCTAATTGTCTCAATTGTTGGCCCAATTCTATTTGTGGATCTGGACGTTGATGACCAACCTTGGTCATATGATAACCATCTAAATTATATGATAAGGCGCCCAAACCTGTAGCAGCATAACCTACGTAATTTGTAATACCCACAATATCACCTACTTGCGCACCGCTACGCATAATAGCAGTTCCTTTAGGGACATCACCAATAATTGTTACAGTCCACACCATGGGCCCTTCCGTACGCACCGTATCCCCACCAAGTATATTAAGATGATATTTTGCGCATTGATCTTTTATACCTCTATAAACTTCATCAAGAATAGCCGTATCAACATATTCAGGTGCCGCCACAGATAGCACAATTTGACGAGGAGTACCACCCATAGCAGCAATATCACTCAAATTGGCCGTCATGAGACGATAGCCTACATCATAGGGCTTCATATAGTGAAAGCTAAAGTGAACCCCTTCCACCATCGTATCAGTACTAATTAATTGATCTGTTTCTTCCTTAGCACTATATACAGCACAATCATCACCAATTCCTGTAATCACAGTACTTGGATCATGTATCGTATTATCTTGAATGTGGCGAATGAAATTAAATTCCCCTACATCTTTTAATTGCATCTCATCACCTGGCTTCCGATTAGTATACATATTGTATTGTAACATATATAAAAGACAACAAAAATAGCAGATAGTTGATATATCAACTATCTGCTATCAATGAGCCTAACTTAATTATTTTTTAATTAGGTTTGTCATCCGTTTAACAGGATCTTTCGTATCAAAGGAACCTACAGTAGGTACCTTTTTACCATTGCTAACGAAGAGAACACCATTAATATTATCAAAGGATGTCAATGTATTTACAATGGCAGCCATTTGTAATTGAACAGTTAAGTCCCCACCATTACCTTTTACGAAAGCGTCATTCACTTCTACAGAAGCAATGCCGTCCTTTACAGTAACGGATGTAATTTTAATATCCTTGGAGAATACTGGATATTTTTGTGCTCTATCAGCTTTTAACATCGCTAGAAGAGCAGCTTTAGGCGTTACTTTGTCCGCCTCCATCTCAACGGTTGATTGTTTTACCCCTGAGCCATCCTCTGTTGGAACAAAGAAGGCCATCTTAACCATTTCTTGAGATGTTTTTGTTGTTTCTGCATCCTTATTGACTTTCGTCTCTTGCACAGGTTCACTTTTACCCGTTGTAGGTGCTTGATTAGGTGTACAACCCGCTGCAAATGCAAGCAAACCTACGCAGAGGATCGACAGAACTTGTTTACGTAATTTCATCGATTAACCTCCAAAGTAACTAGCAATACCATTGGCAATGCGATTTGCAAAGTCTTCTTGTGTTTGAGGAGATTGCAATACACGTTCTTCATTAGGGTTGGAAATAAAACCAAGCTCTACAAGAACTGCAGGCATGTTAGAATGTCTCAACACATATAAGTTACCTTCTTGAATGCCACGGTCACCATTGAAACCTGGAACGCTAGCAATTTGAGATTGTACCTTTTGTGCTAATCGAGCATCATTGCCTGTTTTACTATAGTAGTATGTTGCAATACCACCAACACTTGGGTTGTTGAATGCGTTAATATGCACACTGATGAGCGCATCAGAATTGCTACGGTTTGCTACGTTAACACGAGCACCCAATTCATCAACACCACTTGCATTAGGACCGTATACGTCTACGTCTGTAGTACGAGTCATAAGCACTTTAGCGCCACGATTTTCTAGAGCTTTTTTCAAGTACATAGAAATCGGTAGTGTAATATTTTTCTCTTGTACACCATGCGGCCCAACGGCACCAGAGTCACTACCACCATGACCTGGGTCAATCGTAATTGTTTTACCAGATAGACCACCGCTAATAGAATAATTACCGGATCCTGTTGGCATATTTTTCGCAGGATGTGCAGAAGGAGATGGACGTTTGCCATAATAAGCAGGTTTAGGTGCCACACCTTTTTTCTGTACATCTACAACGATGCGATACGGTTTCTGATTAACCGTATCTTTCTTTAGGGAAAATACCTTTACATCACTCGTATCGATAGATGAAGGTGTCTTGATTGTTACCTTCACATCTCTGCCATCTTCTGTGAGTCTAGCAGAACTAGCTATGCTAGAGTCCATATTGATATTCGCTTTAGCAGTTTTTAGCTTTGTGTTCTTTAAGGTAACAGTCGTCGTTTTCCCATCTTTGCTAATCGATGCAGACGCTTTTACCGGTGCTGACAAATCCATAACCATACGAACATATGGTACCGGTGCATCAGTTCGTGTCACCCATCGAGCATCTTCAAGATTAGCTGCCTTTGCTTGAGTCAAGAATAGTGGTATCGCCATCAAGACAGCAAGGCACATAAAAAATAGTTTACGCAATACATTCACTCCAATCTAACTGACATACGTAGTGTCCAAACCATAGAGATGAGTCGATGATATCTTTGTGAATCAAAGTCTCATCGTTCCAATCTATCCATAAACTAATGTTAGATTATAGATAGATTATTTCATACAAACATGAAGATTAGTATGCCGATTATACATATTACTATATAAAGTCTTTATACAGTACACACAAAAATCAGTTGCTTAAAATTAATTTTTGTGCTATGCAATCGACGCTAACGTTCAGTTGTAATTTGCCATTCATTCCCATCCGTACTAATGTGAATACGTCCCATCGTATCTGTACGGTAAATGGCAATATTGTTCTCCTGCAAACGACGTAATGTTACATCGTGAGGATGACCATAACTATTATACATGCCATTTGAAATTAATGCACTTTCTGGTTTAATAGATTTTAAAAAATCTTCAGAGCTACTTGTGCGAGAACCGTGGTGACCTACCTTAAGAACACGGGCAAACAGTCTAGAGTTCTGCTCTTTTATGAGTTTTTTCTCTTCTTGTAATTCTGCATCACCAGTAAAGAGCATAGAGAATTTACCAAAAATTAATTTACCTACAATAGAGTTATTATTAAGATCTGGCGCTCCTTTTTTATCTGTTAAAGGTTCAGTCCAAGGTGCATATACAACAAATACCGCTCCATGACCAAAATCTACTACATCACCACTACGCAATGTAGACCGTTGGATTTTATTTTTATCAATCCATTTTTCATAGGTTTTATACATATTATTATCAACAGAAATACCATCATCATACACATGTTCAATAGGCATAGCTTTTGCAATAGCATAAAAACCACCCATATGGTCAGCATGAGGATGTGTGATAATTACATTTTTTAGCTTTGTAACACCCATAGACTTTAACTGTGCCACAATGTTCTCACGATGCTCTATGTCACCTGTATCGATCATACTATATTCATCGCCGACCTTAAGTAATATGGCATCGCCTTGACCAATATCTAGCATATATACATCTAGATGACCTTCAGGATTCGTCTGCTTCGTATCAATTGAATAGCCTTCATTTACACTAGTGCTATTCTGAGATGCTGCATTAGCTACATCTTTATTCGTGCATCCCGCAATAGCAAAGATTGGAATACATAACACTAACAAAAAGGCTATAAATCGCTGTATTTTATTTGTCATTCTTATTCTCCCAATAATTCACTAATGACACAACCTATCGATGTACTTACATCACTAGGTGTATACCCCCAAGTTTTAGTATCACTTAGTATATCTGCACTGCGGCTATGTACATAGACACCTAAAATTGCACCATCTTGTAAGGAATAACCTTGGCTAATAAAACCTGCAATAATACCTGTTAATACATCCCCCATTCCGCCAGTTCCCATACCAGCATTTCCGATAGTATTAACATATACCGTACCATCAGGTAGTGCCACAACAGAAGGAATTCCCTTAAGTACTAACACTACTTGATGAGCCTTAGCAAATGCTCGAGCCAGTGTAATATAATGACGTTCAATCCATTTTATTGGCAAATCTATAAGTCTACTAAATTCACCTAAATGAGGCGTCATTACACAGTATGGCAGATTTTTTTGCACCTTATATACGGACTCAATATGGCCATCACGTAAAGCATCTTTATCGACAGAACCTACATGGCCTAATGCATATAACGCATCTGCATCAATGACGAGAGCGCCTTCACAGGAATCAATAGCTTGATTTACTACATCTGGAATATCTGTAGTGCGCCCCAAACCTGGCCCAATAGCAACTACTTGACGTCCGTCATAAAGGGATTCATTTTCATCGATAGATGTTACCATTACTTCCGGTATGATACGACCTTGCACAACTTGTTTAATTGTATCTGGAACGCCTAATGTAACCTTACCGGCTCCACTATGAACAGCTGCTTCTGCGGCCAACATAGGGGCTCCCACCATATCACTAGATCCACCGATAATCAAGGTATTCCCATTTATACCTTTATGAGCCATTGGAACGCGATAATTGATTAACGTTTCTGCTAAATCCGAATCAATAGTGATGGTACTATCACGATTAATTAATACTTGTTGCCAAGGAGCACCTAGCGGTGCAACAATAGCTGTGCCACCTATGGCCTTACCAGGATATAACAATAAACCTTGTTTAATAGCTCCAAAGGTAACCGTATAATCATAGGTCAATGTTCCCTCTGAAATTTGACCAGAAGAAGCATCTAGCCCTGCCGGTACATCAATAGCCCACAAGTCAAAATTATATTGACTACGCATAGTATCAATATCATGCAAAACATCGATGGTTAAATCCCGCAATCGGCCTGTTAAGCCTGTGCCCATAATGCCTTCTACAGCAATAGCCACATTAGACCAATCATTGAATTCGTCATACGTATCAATGATACATCCCATTGCTTCACATCTTTCAAGTTGCACTGCAAAGAGGTCACTACACTTGCTCGTATCACCGACAAGTACAATTTGTACAGGTACGCCTTGTTCTAATAGATGACGAGTGGCTACAAGACCATCTGCCCCATTATTTCCTGTACCACAGATAAATAGTACAAAACTATTGATAGAACGTGCATTATCTAAAGAAAATAAGTCATATTGTCCCCATAAAGCATCTACAATGCCACGTCCTGCATTTTCCATTAGAATTTCCAAAGAAACACCTAACTGCTTAGGTACCTCTTGATCTATATATCGAGCATCCTCAGTTGTTAATATTTGCATCTTATGCTCCTTCAAGTATAACCGTGCTCATTGCATATTCTTTGCAATGGCTAATGGACACATGTATATCAGTATAACCTAATGTTTCATAGATTTCTTTGAAAGTATCTTGTAGACGAATTAAGGGCGCCCCCAATTCATCATGATAAACTTCTATATCTTGCCATGAACCATGGCGCATTCCCTTTCCTAATGCTTTAATGAAAGCCTCTTTAGCAGCATATATGCCAGCATAAGACTCATAACGCCCTTTTTTTCGGCTTTCACAGTAATCAATCTCATGAGACGTATACACGCGTTCACGAAATGGTTTAGATTTCTCTATAGCACAACGGATACGGTCAATTTCAATAATATCATTCCCTAATTTCATAATAACTCCTAAATTACCCTAACATTTATATTATACACTCTTAAAGTGGATAAAAACATAGATAAAATCTAGGCATTTACTGAAAATGGTAATTTAGGTAAGCTATAAATTTCAACCTTACCCTTGCGATTAACGGCTACATACATTTGACCATTACGATAATCCATATCTTCTACTTCCATACCTGACGTATAAGGAGTTATATTCTTAACAACACCTTCATTATCAACAGAAACAAAGGTTGTTAAGGTTGTAAATATAGTATTACCATTCGCTGCATAGGCGCCATTATTATTTAAATCAGTATGCTCTGCATCAATGGTAAAGCTACGAATTCGATTAAAATTAGCATCGTAATAATTAATTGTACGATGAGAATTTGTTAAAGGCACAATCGATACATATTCGTTGCGCTCTTTATCAAAGGCAAAGTTAAATACCTTTTCTTTTAATTTAATAGGTGCCTCTACAATCATGCTATCAGCTTCAATAGGTGTAACGATATATCCATCTACAACAGCGTTGGTTGTATAGTAGCGATTATTATTCGGATTATAGGTCAACGTATTCATATGGCCTAATAAACGTTTTTGACTATATTCATACTTAGCAACAACTTGTAACGTTGTTGGATTTATTTCATACATAATTTGTTTTGTATTATCTGAGTTTATACAAGCAAGAACAAATACATCTTTTTTAGAGTTATAACAAAAGCCTTGGCATTGATTAACAGAACTATCTAAGGGTATCTCAGCTAACCGTGTTAACGGTAAAGGCATTTGAACTACACTTACAGGTTGTGCTAGCTTTGGTATGTCAAAGACATTAGCAATATATTCAATTACACCTTGATCCATACTTTCACCTCAAGCAAATAAAATGTATACAACTGTATATTAATTCATAAATATAAATATATAAAAAATAGGCGGTAAGACAAAAGTCTTACCGCCTAAAGTTGGTGCCGGAGGTGGGACTTGAACCCACACGGTGTTACCCGCTTGATTTTGAGTCAAGTGCGTCTGCCATTCCGCCACTCCGGCGTCTCGGAACATTTGTTATTATACAGATATCCCAAAACAATGTCAACATATTTTTTATATTTTATCTAAAATATTTTTAACCGCTTCCATACCTACATCACATTGCTGCTTCCATGTAAGTGCTACCCCTGTTATATAGCCCTTGCGAGCATACTCCACATCGGTAGGGACACTTTCAGCACCATAATCAAGCTCACCTGCTAACCAGTAATAATCTTGCCCTCTTGAGTTAATACGAGCATCAATAATATTACTATAGGTTTGTAAACCTTGACTAACCATTTTAAAATGATCCCAATCACATGCGCCACGCAATGGGAAGTTTATATTTAATAAGCCATCAAATTGACCTTTAACATAAATCTTTTCAATTAATTCAAGTATAAAGGGGTGCATTTCATCCCCTCGTTCAGGAGAATACCGTTCAACAGATAATGCTAACCCTGGAATGCCGTAAAAACAACTTTCCATGGCAGCAGACACCGTACCGGAATACAATACATCCGATCCCAAATTAAAACCATGATTAATACCTGAAATCACAAGATCAGGCATATCATCACTCAATAAATAACTAAGACCAAACTTCATGCAATCAGAAGGAGTTCCCGTTAGAGCATAAAGGCGAGGATTTTCATCCTCGCCATTGTACGCATCTAATTTTAAAGGAATCTCAGTCGTCAATGCATGGGATTTAGCACTTTGCTCATTTGCAGGTGCTACAACGGTAATTCGATAATATTGACTTAAGTACGATGCAAGACGGCGTAAACCATCTGCTAAAATACCATCATCATTACACATTAAAATATGCATAGTCACTCCTACAGATTCTATTTTTTATTCTTATTCATGTTTCCCATACGGGTCAATTTAACGTCATTTAAGCCAACAGCTCGCGTATGAACTGTATGAGACCACACCTTATTATGACGGCGGAACCAACCTAAAATATTTACAGGAATCCAAGAGTATACAAACAATGGATATAGTAAATAGTAGAACCAAATCTTTGGTGGTACCTTAATCTTCAATAATACGATAAGTGGGAATAAATATTGACCAACCCCAATGATGGTCCATACAGACATCGGTAAAATTTGATACAAAATGTTTGTATAGATTGGTGTGTATGCATTGATATAAGACAATACCAAGTACACAGTAGTCAACAATAGGAAATATGGTTGACTCACTTGGAAAATACCATCCAAAATCATAATATTGCCAGTTTTAATACCTGTGGCAAACAACTTTGGAATGTAGCGGCCTGCACAGTCGAATTGACCTTGCGCCCAACGCAAACGCTGTTTACAAGACGCCATCATGGTTGTAACCTTTTCATCGTATACGATGGCATCATGAGCCCAACATGTGCGAATACCATGAGTTAATAACTTCATGGAGAATTCCATATCCTCAGTCAAGCTATTACAATCCCAACCATATTCACGGATGATGGATGTACGTATACACATACCAGTACCGCCTAACGCTGTAGATAAACCAACGCGGTATTTTGCTAAATGCCACATGTGGTTAACCATCCAAAATGCGATAGAGAATGTACCCGCTACCCATGAGTCCGTAGGGTTTTTAGAATTTAAGTAACCTTGAATAACAGATTCACCTTTTTCAAGATGATCATTCATTTCTAACATGAATTGTGGATGTACTAAATTGTCGGCGTCAAAGATAAGAAATGCATCATATTTCCGATCCATTTGTTCCACGCGATCAAACATCCACCCCATTGCATAGCCTTTACCTACTTCTTCTTTATTGAATCGTTCATGCACATTAGCACCAGCAGCTCTTGCTACCTCAGCAGTCTTGTCTGTACAGTTATCAGCTACAACAAAGATATCGTACAGCTCATCTGGATAATCTAGACTTCGTAAATTTTTTACTAATTCACCGACTACAGCTTCCTCATTATGAGCACACACAACAATAGCAAAGGAATTTTTTGGGGTATAGTTTTTATGTACTCTAGACCGCCACATACCGATTACGGCGAGTACAAAATAATAAACCGTATAAATTACGATTATTACCTGCATAGGGATCAATATCAGATCCAGTAGGTAATTCATACTATTATCCTCCACACACTTATTTACGCACCATATTTAACGCCCCATTAATAAGGCCAAACACTACATAGCCAGCAAAAATCATCACGGCCCATGTATGCCAATCATAAACGAGACAAGCTATAACAAAAATAGCAGTGAGTACAATGGAAAGTTTATTAATATTAACCGCAGATTTACCTTTGAAGTCTGGATATTTTACTTCACTAACCATTAAGAAGCCTACACCTATCATACAAACTACTAGTACAAATTGAGGTACCTCTACGCCACACAATACGTAAGTAGCTGCCAAGCAACCTGCTGCTGGAATTGGCAAACCTTCAAAGTAACCATGAACTTCTTCAGTTTTGATGTTAAAGCGAGCAAGACGGTATGCGCCTAATACAGCAAATGCTAGTAAAGGAACATAAGCAATCCAACCTAAACCGTATAGCTCTTTCATATATAACATATAAGCTGGAGCTACACCAAAGCCTACAACATCAGATAAAGAGTCTAATTCACGCCCCATAGGACCTGCTACACCTAATGCTCTCGCTACACGACCATCTAAACCATCAGCGACTAAGGATAATAGTACGCAAATAGCTGCATAGAAAGTATTACCTGTAGCAGAGAATGTGATGCCTAGGACACCGAAGGCTAAATTAGCACTAGTAAATAAATTTGGAATAATAGATTTATTCATGACGCAACCTCCCGATAACAGTGTCACCACCTGTAATATGTTGACCTTTTTCCACGAACAACTCTACATCCTTATCCATGTAGATTTCAGTACAGGAACCGAATTTAATCATCCCGTACAATTGACCGCGTTCAAGCACACTATCAAGATCCGTCCAAGATACTATACGACGCGCTAAAAGGCCCGCAATTTGTGTTACTAATACGGAAGTGCGATCATTTTCAATACAAATCGTATGACGTTCATTTTCAAATCCTACATCATCTTTAAAAGCAGGCAAGAAACTGCCCATTGTGTAATGGCGGTATGTAATTTTACCGTCAATAGGCGCACGATTGGCATGTACGTCGAAAACAGATAAGAAAATAGTTACCTTTTTACATTCTTTATGTAAGTAAATATCTTCGTATACATCAGAAATATCCATAATTTTACCATCTGCTGGAGATAAAATTAAATCTGGATCTTGAGGGATTACACGTTTAGGATTTCTAAAGAAATTGACGAAAAATAATGCCAGAATAAATGAAATAATCGCAATTACATAATGTCCTAAAAATCCTAACACCACAGTGATAATGAGCATAGCCCCTATCAGTGGAAACCCTTCCTTAATTATTGGTCCTGTAGGCACGATTCAACACTCCTCTATTTATTTCTAATAACGGTCCACATAAACTTAGGAATAGCCAACATACGGCCAATCCGTTGAGGTTCTAAATATAATCGATACAACCATTCGAGACGATTGCGTTGCATCCATTCTGGGGCCCGAGGAATATTACCTGCCAAAACGTCAAAGGAACCACCAATACCAATGGCAACAACGCCATCAAGGTGACTCAATTTTTCTGAAATCCATTGTTCTTGCTTTGGTACGCCTAATGCAACAAACACTAATTTTGCCTTAGACTCCCCAATAGCTTTAACGATTTCTTGTTCCTCTACGCTATCGAAGAATCCATCATGAATCCCTGCAATATTTAATGGTCCAACTTGGGCAGATAAATTATCAATTGCTCGTTGAGCAACACCAGGTGCTGCCCCTAAGCAGTATACAGGAATTTGCTGGTCAGCCGCAACTTTAAATAATCGTTTTGTTACGTCTACCCCCGTTACGCGTTCAGGCACATGTTCGCCTTTACGCTCTGCAGCCCACAAAATGCCAGCCCCGTCAGGAACGACGAGACTAGCATTATTCAATATGGTGTGCAATGTAGGATTTTCATTAGCCAACATAACCATTTCTGCATTAGCCGTGGCTACTAGATGTAGCCCCGGCTCTTCAGTTAATTGCAAAATACGTTGGACTGCCTCATCCATTGTTACACAATCGATAGGCACAGATAAAACAGAAATACGTTTATTCAATGTAATACTCCATTATCAACCACTATAATTTGGTGCTTCAACGGTAATGCTTACATCATGCGGATGACTTTCTTTTAAACCAGCCGCTGTAATTTGAATGAATTGAGTATTTTCAATCATTTCTTGGATGTTATGACATCCGCAATACCCCATACTTGCACGCAAACCACCAACCATTTGGAAAATTGTATCAGCCAACATACCTTTATAAGGTACGCGACCTTCAATACCTTCAGGAACTAATTTCTTAGCTTCTGTTTGGAAATATCGATCTTTACTACCAAGCTTCATAGCACCTAAGCTACCCATGCCACGGTATACTTTATAGGAACGGCCTTGGTAAATCACTGTTTCCCCTGGGCTTTCATCAGTACCAGCTAAAATATTACCCATCATAACTACATTGGCACCAGCCGCAATAGCTTTGGCAATATCGCCAGAATATTTAATGCCCCCATCAGCGATGATAGGAATTCCATAGCGACGACCTACTTGAGCAGACTCATATACTGCAGTGATTTGAGGTACCCCAATACCTGCGATAACGCGGGTTGTACAAATAGAGCCCGGTCCAATACCAACCTTAACAGCATCTGCACCAGCTTCAATAAGAGCCTCTGTACCAGCTGCAGTTGCCACATTACCTGCAATAACAGGAATATGAGGGTAGGCTTGTTTAATTTCTTTCAATGTACGAAGTACACCTGCAGAATGACCATGTGCTGTATCTACAATGATTACGTCAGCCTTAGCAGATACAAGTGCATCAAGACGATCATATAAATCTTTAGATACACCAACAGCAGCACCTACTAATAATCGACCGCTGCTATCCTTGGCAGCATTTGGATATTTTGTCGCTTTTTCAATATCTTTTATAGTAATTAAGCCTTTTAAGTTTCCATCGCCATCTACGAGAGGTAATTTTTCAATACGATGTTCACTTAAAATTGCTTTTGCCTCTTCCATAGATGTACCTTCTGGTGCAGTAACAAGGGAATCCTTTGTCATGCAGTCTCCGATTTGGCGAGTTAAATCAGTTTCAAAACGCATATCGCGATTTGTAATGATCCCTACTAGTTTACCATGTTCTGTGATAGGTACACCAGAAATTTTATATTTTCCCATAATTTCTGCTGCATCAGATAGTAAATTTTGAGGACTTAAGAAAATAGGATCAACGATAACACCATGTTCAGAGCGTTTTACCTTATCAACTTCATGGGCTTGTTCTTCAATAGACATATTTTTATGGATAACGCCAAGGCCACCTTCACGAGCCATAGCAATAGCCATACGGGATTCAGTAACTGTATCCATCCCAGAACTAATCATAGGGATATTTAACGTAATGTCACGAGTTAATTGAGTTTTTAACTCTACTTGATGTGGTAGCACATCAGAAGCTGCTGGTACTAATAAAACATCATCAAAAGTTAGTCCACGCATACCGAATTTATCGTCTCTCATATTTAATTCCTTTCCGTATAATAAAACAAAACTACGACCCGCCTAGTCCACATTGGACTAGGCGGTCAGTCGTAGCTTAGCGTTCAGACCGCAAAATGCCGCCTTCCATATAATCATCTTTTTTCATATCTACGAAGATAACTTTTACTGCGTCAGCAGGTACATTAACGATATCAACCGCAGCTTTAGTGATAGCTTCACCTAATTGTTTTTTTTGTTCTTTTGTGCGCCCTTCAACGAGCTCTACATGAATAAGTGGCATATTGACCTCCATAGATGAAAATGAAATAAATTTGTTTGTTCTATTATACGGTATGAGGAACAGATACACAAGGGAAAAACCCAGATAAAATCTAATATTATCGCTACTTATGTACTTATTATTCCTACCTCTTAATTATACAATATTCTAAGAAATTTTTCACCAAATCTTTTTTCTAATTCTTCTTTCATTACAGATTCAAGTTTTTCCATTCCATGTTGGCTTGCAAAATCTAATACATCCTTGCGAGCCTGTACTAATATTTCAATATCTTTAATAATATTGGCAACTCGCAAATCAGGTAATCCTGATTGGGCTAAGCCAAATAATTGACCAGACCCACGCAATAATAAGTCTTGTTCGGCAAGTTCAAAACCATCCTGTGTCTGCTCCATCAATTTCAAACGCTCTTGGCTCACATCATTTTTTGAATCACTTACAAGAATACAATAGGATTGATGAGATCCACGACCTACACGGCCACGCAACTGGTGCAGTTGTGATAAACCAAATCGCTCGGCCCCTTCTATACACATAATAGTCGCATTAGGCACATTGACACCAACTTCGATAACGGTAGTAGAAACGAGTAGTGAAATCTCACCCTTATGAAAGGCATTCATCACTTCATCCTTTTCACTTGGCTTCATACGCCCATGTACAAGGCCAACCTCATAGGCCTTGTAAAAGTACTCTTTTAGTTCCAAATACAGTTCTTCTGCTGCCTGTAAGTCTAATTTTTCAGACTCTTCGACAAGTGGACATACTACGTAAACTTGACGTCCTTCTGCCATTTCTTTGCCGAAGAATGTTCTCAATCGTTCTTTATATGAGCTATCTACAGCATACGTTTTAACAGGCTTACGCCCTGGTGGCATTTCTTTAATTAAAGAAACCGCTAAATCGCCATACACAGATAAGGTCATGGTCCGTGGAATTGGTGTAGCTGTCATAATGAGTACATGTGGGTATGTACCCTTTTGTTGTAATCGCGCCCGTTGTTCTACGCCAAAGCGATGTTGTTCGTCGATAATGACGAGACCTAAATTATGGAAGTTAACACCTTCCTGAATAAGCGCATGAGTGCCGATGATCATATTAATTGATCCATCAGCTAAGCCTTCATAGATGCGCTCTTTTTCCTTTTTGGTAGTAGACCCTGTCAATAATTCTATGGTAATACCTAAGTTACCACACACATCTGTTATACCTTCATAGTGCTGGGCAGCTAAGATTTCTGTAGGAGCCATTAATGCCCCTTGGTACCCATTTTCGATGGCCTTCAATAAACTCAATGTAGCTACAACAGTTTTACCAGAACCTACATCACCTTGTAATAATCGTTGCATAGGACGTTCATCTTCCATATCGATGCGAATGTCCTCTAATGCACGCTGTTGATCGCCGGTTAAGGAGAACGGCAAGTTTTCTATACATTGAGCCATTAAGTCTCCATTAGGCACCATCTTAGGTCCTTTATGACACTGCTCTTTATTCCGCAACAAGGCCAATCCAGATTGCATGACAAATAACTCTTCATAGGCCAATTGATGACGCGCTTCTTCATATCTCTCTGAAGAATCCGGGAAATGCATCATTTTAAATGCATCATAACGACTCATGTATTGATGTGATTCACGAACCTCAGTAGGCAAAATTTCTTGCATTTCATGATTAGCGGCAAACCAATTGCGTACTGATGAGCGCACCACAAATTGAGACACTCCATCTACAAGAGCATAAATAGGAACGATACCACGATCAGGCTCTCCACCATCTCCCAAATTTTCTATTTGGGGCGTATTCATTTGCATAGACCCATATTGAAATTCCGCTTTGCCATATGCATATAGACGCTGACCTTTTTTATAAAAGTTCTTTTTATACCCTTGGTTAAATAAAACAATCTTTAGTGGACCAGTACCATCTGCAATAACTACCTCTAAAATAGATAGTCGAGGGCGCGGGCGCTTTTCTTGTACAGCAATAACATTGCCTACTACGCCACCGGTCATACCTGACTTTAATTCACCAATTCTATAAATTGTACGGCGGTCTTCATAGCTCCGAGGGAAATATGTCAACAATGATGTTACATTCGTAATCCCTAGCTTATGCAATTGTTTCTCCCGACCAGGACCAATCCCTTTAATGGTCGTTAACCGTTCATCCATAGAAACTCCTTTAAATATACGATAAACACTGAGGATATATCCAATTTCTGTATATCCTTGTGTAAAAGCCCCTTCATATCATAGAATATGATATATAGTATACCTTATATTGTAGTATATTTCATAAAAAGAGCAATATGTACGATAAAAACACTTGCTTTAACTATGTCTTTATGATAATATACTTTTGTTATGTTATAGATTAAGCTTGGAGGTGGAAACTATGGCAAACCTTTGCGAAGTATGTGGCAAATCCACATCTAGCGGTATGAACGTGAGTCACTCTCACATTCGCACAAGAAAAACTTGGAAACCGAACATTCAAAGAGTACGGGCGGTTGTAGACGGTGCTACTAAAAAAGTTAACGTATGCACTCGCTGCCTTCGTTCTAATAAAATTACACGCGCGTAAAATAAAAAGTACATGTACTCTTTGGGGTTCTAGAGCCCCAAAAAAAGCAGTTAGTTCATTTGAACTAACTGCTTTTTTTGTTATCTATGTACCTATTACTATAAATCTTACAAGGTAATATTTGGAATATAGTACTGTTTAAACAACTTAATAGCATATTGATCAGTTAAGCCTGCCACATAATCTACCACATCACGGGTAGAGTAAAACTCACGATTACTTTCACAGCCCTCCATATCATCAGGATGTTCCATAAAGTGAGTAAATAAGTTTTTCACCACATGAGATGCCTTATTTCGATCAGGAATTAAAGCTGGCGCCAAATAGACATTTTTAAACATAAATTGACGGAATAGATTCATAGTCATTTCGATATCGGAAGACATCGAAATAACCGGCTTATCTAAAGATTCGCGCACCATATCTTCAACCATAGCGGTAATCATGCTAGATGGCGTCATACCGAAGTGTTCTCGCACTTCAAAAGGTAATTCCTCGGCCGTCAACATACCTGCCCGTTGTGCATCATCAAAATCGTGACATAAATAAGCAATGCGGTCAACGATACGAATAATTTGACCTTCTAAGGTAACTGGAATTGTAGCCCCTGTGTGACCTACAATACCATCGCGCACAGCGGTTGTGAGATTAAGGCCTTGATGTTCACCATGCTTTTCTAACACTTCAACCATGCGCAAACTTTGTTCATTATGATTGAAATGACCTACCATATCACGTAACGCATATTCACCGACGTGACCAAATGGTGTATGTCCCACATCATGCCCCATGGCGATTGCTTCTACCAAGTCTTCATTGAGTCGCAATGCACGAGCCACTGTACGACCAATCTGACCCACCTCAAGGGTATGAGTCATACGCGTACGATAATGGTCACCTGGTGCAATATAAACTTGCGTCTTGTGCTTTAACCGTCTAAAACATTTACTGTGAATAATGCGGTCCCGATCTCGTTGAAAGGCAGTTCTAAGTGGATCGGGAGCTTCCTCTATATCACGGATTGCATCACGGCTTTTAGCAGCATAGGGAGAAAGGAGTAAAGCCTCTCTCTCCTCTATTTGTTCCCGTATATTCATTTACCCTCCGATGCGCGGTTACGGTCGATGAGTTGCATAACAAGAGATGCTGTTTCTTCGATAGATTTATTGGAAACATCTAACACTTGGCAATGCAAACGACGCATAATAGCCTTCGCATATTCTAGTTCAGATTGAATACGCTCAATAGAAGCATAATTTGCTTCGTCCTCTAAACCGATGGCGCGTAACCGTTCACTACGAATATTATTTAACTTAAATGGGTCGATAATGAGACCTACAATTTTCTTTGCTGGAATTTTAAATAATTCCTCTGGCAATGGTACCTCTGGCACCAATGGCAAGTTAGCAGCTTTAATTTTTTTGTATGCCAAGAACATAGACAAAGGTGTCTTACTTGTTCTAGATACACCAATGATAACTACGTCAGCCTTTTCAAAGCCAGATGGGTTTTTACCATCATCATATTTCACGGCGAACTCAATAGCTTCAACCTTTTTGAAATATTCTTGGTCTAGTTTATGAACCATACCAGCTGTCATGCGAGGCTTTGTAGATGCTACTGTACCTACTGCATCAAGAACTGGACCCATAATATCTACAGCAGGAATGTTGTATTCTGCTACTTTTTCATGAAGATATTTGCGCAAAGACTCAGATACGATGGTATGACAAATAACATGATTACCACGCTTTGCATCTGCTATAATTTCATCAATTTGGCTTTCACTATCAATATACGGAATGCGAACAATTTCAATTTGTTCCTTATCATATTGACTCGCCGTAGCCCTTGCTACAGCCTCTGCGGTCTCCCCAAGGGAGTCCGATATTGCATAAATAATTTTTTCTGCCATTCTATTAACCTCAATGTATGCTACATTCTAAAAATACTTTTGTTACCGTCGTTTTAGATACGCGGCCTACAACCTTTAGACGTTTCTTGTTTTCCACATCCTCGCGAACGATGACAGGTAAACAATCCACCTCATAATCTATCATCTTCTGAGCAGCCTCTACTAGCGTATCTGTAGGCTCCACAGTTATAACCTTGCTTACAGGGGTCATAATCATAGATATAGGCATGGTGTGCGAATCTGTTTGCCCCATAGAGGCGCGCAACAAGTCCTTACGGGATACGACACCTACTAAATAGGAATCGTCACACACTAAAATAGTCCCTACATCCTCAGTAAATATAGTAACAATCGTGTCATACAAACTTGTATCCCCATTGACTACGACTGCTTGGGATAATACATCACTTACCAGAAATGACTTTAATCGCTCCGCTGTTTGTGTTTCTTTTGAAAGCCCCACATAGTAGTAGCCAACATTAGGGCGTGCATCTAAGACACCTAGCATAGTTAAAACAGACAAATCTGAACGCAATGCAGATCGCGTAACCTCTAAATGTTCAGCAATAGCACTACCTGTAACAGGTCCTTCTTCACGAACGATTTGAGCAATTTGTTCTTGTCGTTTCGACAGTTTCACACGGTAACCCCCTTTCATCTCTGTTTGTATTATATCCTAAGTTACCATTCAGAAAAAGAGGAGACCTACGGGCCTCCTCTTTTACCATAACTATATTATTACCAATTTAGTTCGTCAGATTCTTGACGACCACGACCAGTCATAGCATCGAGCATGATTCGTTGTTCGATTTGAGCCACCATTTTCTTAGTGCTTACAACTGCATCTGGATTAACAGAAATGGAGTCGATACCGCTCTTCACAAGGAATTCGCAAAGTTCAGGGTATACACTTGGTGCTTGGCCACAGATGGATACAGTTTTACCATCTTTATGTGCCACTTCGATAAGATGACGAATCGCTCTACGAACAGCTAGATTTCGTTCATCGTAAATATGTTGAACTGTTTCGTTATCGCGGTCACAACCGAGAACAAGCATTGTCAAATCGTTAGAACCAATGGAATAACCATCTACATATTTATTGAATTGATCAGCTAAGATAATATTTGCTGGAATTTCAGCCATGAGCCAGATTTTGAAATCTTTACCGCGTACAAGGCCTTCTTGAGCCATCAAATTAGTTACAAGTTCAGCTTCCTCTACAGTACGGCAGAATGGAATCATAACTTGTAAGTTTTTGAAGCCAAATTCGTTACGTACTTTTTTAATTGCTTCTAATTCTAATTTGAAAGCAGGTGTGTATTTAGGATCGTAGTAACGAGAAGCGCCACGCCAGCCAAGTAATGCGCTGGATTCATGTGGTTCGTATTTGTCGCCACCTTTAAGGTCACGGTATTCACTAGATTTGAAATCGCTCAAACGAACTACAACTTGGCGAGGAGCTAAAGCTTGGCATACCTTACGCATACCTTCTGCCAATGTATTTACAGCAAAATCACTACGGCCTGTTTCGATAAGGTGCAATGGATGTTCATGGATGAAAGTAGTCCAAATGAACTCTTCACGCATAAGACCGATACCATCGCAAGGCAATACGCCATGTTTTTCAGCCAAGTCAGGATCGCCTAAGTTCATGTAAATCTTAGTACCTGTTACAGGAACAGATTCAGCAACAACACCTGCAGTAGCTTGTGCTTCTGGCTTTTTAACGATATCTTCTAATACGCCATCATATACGATACCATTTGTAGCGTCTACAGTAATCATTTGACCATCTTTAATAGATGTAGTCGCTTCATGGCTACGGCTCTTAGTACCTACGATACATGGAATACCAAGTTCACGGCTAACGATGGACGCATGACAAGTCATACCGCCGGCATCTGTAACAATAGCTTTCGCTTTTTTCATTGCTGGTACCCAGTCAGGAGCTGTCATAGCAGTGACAAGGATTTCACCTTCTTTGAACTCATCAATATCCTCAGGATTGATGATAACATGAGCTTTACCAGCTGCATTACCAGGGGATGCTGGCAAACCTTTTACGATAATATCGCGATTACCTGCATCTAATGTGCTAGGTTTTTCAGATACTTCTGTTTTTTCTTTACGGGACCAAACTGTTTCTGGACGAGCTTGTAAAATCCAAATTCTACCATCTCGTTCATCTACGCCCCATTCCATATCCATGTAGCAACCATAATGTTTTTCGATTGCTTTTGCATATTCAGCAAGCTCTAACACTTGAGCATCTGTAATAACTTGTTGTTTAGCTTCATCTGCTGGAACAACTTCTTCAACACAGTCGCCGTCAGCTTTACGAACTAAACGGATATTTTTGTCATTAATCATGCGGTCTGTAATTTCCATTTTAGCTTTATCTACACGGAAATTATCTGGTGTAACGGTACCTTGTACAACGTATTCACCAAGACCCCAAGAACCTTCGATAAGAATATTGTTATCATTGCCTGTTACAAGGTCAACAGTAAACATTACGCCAGCAGCTTTAGAGAATACCATCATTTGAACAGCTGCACTCAATGCTACTGTCATATGATCGAAACCTTGTTTTACACGGTAATATGTTGCACGGTCTGTGAAAGTAGATGCGTAGCATTCTTTTACTTTTTGAATAATAACATCAGCACCACGTACATTTAAATATGTATCTTGTTGGCCTGCGAAACTTGCATCTGGCAAGTCTTCTGCTGTTGCACTAGAACGAACTGCTACGAATGGATTTTCTTCGTTTACTTTTTTACCAAGTTCTTCATAAGCATGACGGATAGCATCTGCCAATTCTTTAGGCATTTCTTCTTCGCAAATCATGCGGCGAATTTTAGCACATACTTCACGCAATAATGCAGAATTTTCTACATCATCTAATGCATCAAGTTCAGCGCGGATTTTATCTTCTAATCCTGTTGCTTTCATAAACTCACGATAACCATGAGCAGTTGTAGCAAAACCGTAAGGTACAGGTACATTAGTGGAGGATGTCAATTCCCCTAAGGAAGAAGACTTACCACCAACTAAATTAACATCTTCACGTCGTAATTCATCAAACCAAAGTACGTATGCTGTTTCGCGATTCATGTGAGAACCTCCTAGATCAATTAGTGCAACACATTAAACCTTTTACACATAAATAGTATACCTTAATTTACAATCTGTCAATTTTTATGAGGATTATTATGCAAATGTATTTCCTTATATATATCTAAAAAGTTCTTCAGTACTCGCCCCGTTAGTCCCCATATGGTGTAATGTTTATAGGGATAGAAATAGATGGAGTAGTTTTGTCTGATTTTCCAATCAATATTGTAGCCCTCTAATAAATGGAACGGAAAGTCTTTTAAAGGCTTAGTTCCAATGTCTAGATGCCCCACCGTCGGTTCCATGTCTAATAGATATTGTAATGGAACGGTGAATACCTCTCCTACTTCGTCTGGATTTGGTTTCAAATCGTTTGTATGTAGGCGCACGGCTACGGCATATAGTTTGACACCTATTGCAGAAACTAAGCAGTCTAAATTGCCCAGAAGTTCAATTTGATCTAAATCAATACCCAGTTCTTCAGAGCATTCACGTATGGCAGCATGGGCACCGCTTTTATCATTAGGCTCACAATGTCCACCAGGAAAACTGATTTCACCGGGTTGACGGCGTAGCTTATTACTGCGCACAGTAAACACTACATGATCTTCCCCATCGATTTCTAATAATGGTACAGCTACTGCTGCAGTTATAACATCAATATCGGTAAGAACAGTATGTTCACGTTTTGCTAAAAGATTAATTAGTTTCTTATCCATATAGGTTCCTCTTACAAGTTATAGTTTATTTTATACAATATCTGTATAAATCTTTTATGTGTTAAATTTGTATTTTATATTTGTATCTGTATTTATATCTGTACTTATATTTTATATTTATTATATATTAACTTGTAAGCATAATCTGTTGTTTCTAAAATGTACGATATAGCGAATAGAAAATCTTATAATTAAAAATAGTATAGACAAAAAAGTGATGAGATTTTTATCTCATCACTTTTTTATATTAGTTAAATTTAATTTTTACAAATTTACGTTTACCAACTTGAACGATCATGCCGTCTTCAAGGGTAAGGTTTTCTTCTGTATATTTTTCACCATTGACTTTGAAAGCACCAGCTTTAATGGATCGACGTGCTTCACCATTAGAAGCAGTCAAACCAGCATCTGTACAGAATTGTGGTACAAAGATTGGTTCTGTTGGCGCATCCATAGCGTATTCAGGAATATCTGTAGGCAATGCGCGTTGTTGGAATACACGTTTGAATTCCTCTTCTGCCTCAAGAGCAGCCTCTTCACCATGGTACAAACGAACGATGGTACGAGCTAATTGCATTTTAGCGTCACGTGGATGTAATTCACCACTTTCAAGACGTTTTTCCATGTCCTCTTGTTCTTCAATTGGCATATCTGTAACGAGCATGAAGTAGCGCATCATCAATTCATCAGGAATAGACATTGCTTTACCGTACATTTCTTTAGGTTCTTCGTCGATACCGATGTAGTTACCTAAAGATTTACTCATTTTTTGAACACCATCAAGGCCTTCAAGCAATGGCATTGTAATAACAACTTGTGGTTCTTGACCTTCTAATTCTTGTAAATGACGACCCATTAACAAGTTGAAAGTCTGGTCTGTACCACCAAATTCAACGTCAGCATGTAATGCTACAGAATCTTGACCTTGCATCAATGGATACATGAACTCATGAACACCGATTGCACGACCTTCTTTAAAGCGTTTATTGAAATCATCACGTTCCATCATACGCGCTACAGTGTAAGAACTTGCCAAGCGTAAAACATCAGCAAAGTTCATGGATTCAAGCCATTCACTGTTGTCGCGAACGATAGTTTTTTCAGGATCCAACACTTTAAAGATTTGTGTTTTATATGTTTCAGCATTTTTCAATACTTCTTCTTTTGTAAGTGGTGGACGAGTTGCGCTTTTACCAGTAGGATCACCAATACGTGCTGTGAAACCACCGATAACAATCACTACTTGATGACCAAATTCTTGGAACAAACGTAATTTACGAAGTGGTACAGTATGACCCAAATGAATATCTGGCGCTGTTGGGTCCAAACCTAGTTTTACAACTAACGGTTTATTTTCCTTAATGGATTTTTCTATTTTCTTTACAAGATCTTGTTCATTAATTAAATCTGCTACGCCGTGTTTAATTTGGCGTACTTGTTCTTGAGCACTAACCATGATAATCCTCCTCGAAATACTATTGTTTTAGTATACCATTATCTAAAAACTTTCACAATTATATATATAGTATTGGTTTTAAGCCATTTATGATATAATATTTATAACTGCGTAATAGAATTTACGTTATATTTACTAACAAAAGAAAAAAGAGGTGACTCTATGAGTAATAACTCAAATGCGAGAAGCAGCCGCCGTTCTAACGGTAGCGGCTCTACACCGAAGAAAACAAGTCCAAAGCGTCTATTTTGGATTTGTGCCCTTCTCCTTATACTCATCGTAGCCGGAGGTGGCTGTGGTTTTATCAGTGCCACACTGTCTAACCTACCAGATGTATCCAATGTACGTCCTTCCGCATCGTCTCAAATTTACGATGTCCATGGTAATCTCATCACAACGGTTCATTCCACAGAGAATCGATTACCAGTACCTTTAAAAGATGTACCAAAGGATTTACAAAATGCCTTTGTTGCTACTGAGGACTCTCGCTTCTACTCCCATCACGGTATCGACCCAGTTGGTATCTTGCGTGCTGTATGGGTTAACCTTGTTCATAGTGGCGTATCTGAAGGTGGTTCTACTATCACTCAACAGTTAGCGCGTAATGCATTCTTATCTCAAGACAGAACATTTAAACGTAAAATTTCTGAAGCATTACTAGCACTAAAAATTGAACAACATTACACTAAAGATGAAATCCTAGAAATGTACATGAACCAAATTTACTTTGGTCAAGGTGCATACGGTGTACAATCTGCAGCTCATGTGTACTTTGGTAAGGATGCTAGCCAATTAACGCTTGCCCAAGCAGCGCTCATCGCTGGCTTACCACAAAGTCCTAACTACTACTCTCCATTCAATGATTTGGAAGCTAGTAAAAAACGTCAAGCCGTAGTTTTAGGCCAAATGGTTAAATACGGATACATTACACAAGAGCAAGCCGATGAAGCGCGTCAAGCAGATTTAGGCTTAGTGGCAAAACAAGAACAAACGCATGAAAAATCTAATGCGTCTTACTTCATTAACTATGTTATTGCACAAGTTTCTGAAAAATATGGTGATGATGCAATCTATAAAGATGGTTTAAAAATTTATACTACTCTCGATATGGATGCACAAAATGCGGCTGTAGCAGCAATGCAAAACTTGCCTAACTACTACACTGATAGCAATGGTTTACATCAACCACAAGGTGCTATCGTAGCTATGAATCCTCATAATGGTTATATTATGGCTATGGTTGGTGGTCGTGGCGATGATGCATTTAACCGTGCTACACAAGCAGAACGTCAACCAGGTTCCACTATGAAACCATTTGTATATTTAGCAGCTATTCAATCTGGTAAAACTCCTGGTTCTATCGTAGATGACAGCCCTGTTACATTTGGTAGCTGGAGCCCTAAAAACTATGAAAACGACTTCGAAGGTAATATTACATACCGCTACGCATTACAACATTCTCGTAACGTAGCTGCCGTAAAAGTTGCCGATGAAGTAGGTATGTCTAAGATTATTAAACTTGCTAAAGAAATGGGTATCACTACCCTTACAGATCAAGATAACAACTTATCTACAGCACTCGGTGGTTTAACTCATGGTGTTACACCTCTTGAAATGGTACAAGCCTATGGTGTACTCGCTAATGGTGGTATCAAGGTTCAACCTACAGCAATCGTTAAGATTGTAGACCGCAATGGTCAAGTGGTGGAAGAAAACTCCATTCAAGAAAAACGCGTTGTAGATGAAAAAGATGCAGCTATCATCACTAGTATGCTAGAATCCGTTATTAATGGCGGTACTGGTGGTAATGCAGCAATCGGTCGTCCTGCAGCAGGTAAAACAGGTACAACAGATGATTCCAAGGATGCTTGGTTCGTTGGTTATACACCTGATCTTGTAGCTGCCGTTTGGATTGGTGACGACTACGGTTCTGAAACATTACATGGCATTACAGGTGGTACAACACCAGCCATTATGTGGGGTCAATTCATGGCAAATGCTCTTGCCAACACCCCTGCTTCTGACTTCTCTGTTCCTGCTAGCGCACAATCAGCTGTCTCTGAAGGTTATTACAACCCTGCAAAAGCACAGCCTAAAAAAGAAGCCGCTAAGGACGAAAAGGCAGATAAAAAAGACGATAAAGACAAGTCTAAGGATGAAGCTGTAAAAGATGACAGTGGCTCAAAAGATGATGCAACTGAACAGAAATCTAATTCATCCAAAAGTAAAAAGTCTAGTAAAAAAGATCGTTAATCTCATACGCTAAAGGAGCGGAACATGTGTTCCGCTCCTTTCTTTTACGTAAAAAGGTAGTAAGTTCTAAGAACTTACTACCTCTTCTATTTCTATATATGTATATGGCTATACCCCATAACCAATTTGATATACGATAATAATTTACTGTATTATCTATAACTATATCACTATTGTGTAGCTTTATTTCAGAACTACATTGGTAGCTCCTGCACCACCTTCATCATAGCCTGCCGTTTCAAAATGAGCTACATGCGGTAAGGTACGCAAATATTGATGTACACCTTCTCGTAATGCGCCAGTCCCCTTACCGTGAATAATGCGCACTTGATTAACACCACCAAGTAAAGCTTGGTCAATAAATCTACCAACAGAAACTGTCGCTTCATCTACCGTTTGTCCAAGAATATTGATTTCAGTACGAACCTCTTTTTGGCGTTGTACGGCAGAGCCACCCATACGTTTTCTAGTCTTAGGCATAGCTGCTTTTTGTTCCCGTTCAAGCTTATTTCCTTCTTCACGTGTAGTAGATTGTAATTCGCTAACCTTTACAGTAGCTGTTAGTCCATTAATATCTACATTCACACGATTGCCATTGATAGCTAATACGGTACCTAATGAGCGTAAAGATGTAACATATACTGCTTGGCCTACCTTAATAGCATCTGCCGTCAAGGACTTACGATCATCATCTACTGGGGCTTCTGGTACATGTACATTAGAAATGCCCTTACGTGCAGCATTAATAGCAGATTGACGCTTATCCTTATTTGTTTCAGAGAATTGCGATTTCAATTGCTTAATAATCGCTTCCCCTTCGACGCGCAAGCTACGTTTCATAGATTCTGCATCAGCTTGAGCTTTGGCTAAGATTTGTTTACGCTTTTCGTTAAACTGTTTCTTTTCCTTCTCTAATTGACCACGCATGCGACGTGTTTCATCAAGCTCTTTCTTTAACGCTCTTTCCCGTTCAGATGCCTTACGAAGTTGCTCATTCAAATCTGAAAGAACTTCTTCCATTTCATGGCTACCAAATTGAGATTTATACTCTGCCGCGCGCGTTACGATATCTTTTGGTAAACCTAAGCGGGCCGCAATACTCAATGCATGGCTACTACCTGCTACACCAATATGAAGTCGATACGTTGGCTTTAAGGTACGCTCATCAAATTCTACATGGCCGTTTTCGATTCCTTCTGTATGGTATGCATAGTTTTTAAGCTCATTATAATGGGTACTTACCATCATAAGGGCACCTTTTTTACGGAAGAATTCAAGGATAGATACAGCTAAAGCACTACCTTCCTCTGGATCTGTACCAGATCCAAGCTCATCCAGCAATACCAAGTCATTTGGGCCACAATGTTTAATAATGGAAATAACTTGTGTCATATGAGCAGAGAACGTACTAAGGCTAGCCTCAATACTTTGTTCATCCCCAATATCGGCAAAGATATTTTGGAATATAGGCAATATTGAGCCGTGGTCTGCAGGGATAAATAGACCACATTGGTTCATTAAACTCAATAACCCTAATGTTTTAAGGGAGACTGTTTTACCGCCTGTATTAGAACCAGTAATCAATAAAATACGGTACGATGTACCTAATTGAATATTTGTAGGCACTACCACATTCGGTGGGATTAATGGGTGCCGAGCTCTCATGAGATTGACAGTTCTATCAGTACTCAAGATGGCCGGTACACCCTTATAAGAAATAGCAAGGCTCGCCTTACCATATACAAATTCGATATGGGATACCTTTTCACAAGCATCCATCAAATCATTACTATGTTGTTTTACAAGGGCTGATAACTCACGGTAAATACGCAATACCTCTTGCTCTTCACCAATCAACGCCTCTTGTAATTCATTATTTAGATTCACCAAGCGCATCGGTTCAATATATAAGGTTTGACCCGTTGCAGAACGGTCGTGAATAAGACCATCAAAGTATTGGCGATACTCCTGTTTTACAGGGATTACGTAGCGATTATTACGCTGCGTAATAATCGCTTCTTGGAAATACTTTTGATTATCCTTGTCGTGCAAGATAGCTTGAATGTCATTTTTAATCTTTTCACGAGTTTTAATAATCGTATTTCTAAGGCTCGCTAATTTAGGAGATGCTGTATCAAGCAATTCCCCTTTTTCATCAAAAACGCGTTTAAAACGGTTTTCAATGCGATCTGTATTCGGCATATCCTGTACCCATAGGGATAGCAATGGATATTCCATATATTTTGTTCTAAAGAACTTTGTCATCCGCTTATAAGCACCAATGGTCAAGTAAATATCCCACAATGCTTCACGAGTAAGGACAAAGTCTTTGCGACTCTTCTTACAGGACTCACGAATATCTCGTGTACCGCCTAACGGTTGTTCTACCTCAGTTTGCAAAGACCGCATTGCCTCTGCCGTTTCATCAAGGTTCTCTTGAATAGCTTTTGCATCTGTCATAGGTTCGATGTGCATGGCTAATTCTTTAGCAATGGTAGAACTACAATGTTGTTGTAATTGTTCTTTTATATGGTGAAAGTCTAATACATCTTCGTAAAACAATGTACTACCTCTTTTATAAAATACCTCTAAAATAGTGGCCCCTTGTAATAGGTGTATCATCTTTACCTACACTCTTAGGCGGAGCCTCTTTTGTTCCATTTTGAATGGATACATAATCTGCTACGATAGTACGCAAACGATGTGGCGCCATATGTCGACCATCGATGCGCAATATATGTAGCCCTTTTCGATGTAACTCAGGTACATAGGCACGCATATCCATTTCATGACTATTCATGATGTGCATGCGGCAATAAGGATCGGTACGAAGTGGGAACACTTCCCCTTTACGGTCCTTCAATGCATAGTCTTCGCTTACACATGGCATAGGACAGTTTTCCTTTTTACCAGTGCCCACAAAGCTTGCGATGGCACAGTATTCGGAAATCATCATTTCCGTATACCCATGTACCATAATTTCTAATGGCAATTTAGTAGATTTTTGCAAGTTAACTAGTTGCGTCAATGTTAACTCTAAGGATGGTGCTATGCTACTCATATTAAAGTCTTGCCATACTTGTAGTGCTGATCCATTAAATATATTAAGCCCTGTATCAGCCTCAATAGCACCTGTATACCCTAAATCACGAAGCCATAATAACGCTTGTGGCACGTGAATAGAAATGCTATCTGGTTTAGCCTCAACTATGGCCTTAAGAGTATTCATGTACACCTCAACTTCATCGTCTTTCACAACTCGAGGCGTAGCAAATACACAAAGCACATTATGATCTTTACAAAGAGTAGCTACCTTTTCGTAAATACTAAGTTCATAAGGCTTGCGTTGTAAACGGTCACCACCGAAGATAATCTTCTTAGCACCACCTTCAATAGCAGCTTTCTCAGCCTCTAATTCATCAACGCGAACACTCACCATAGGCTCTGTATACTGAATCGTATCCTTAGCTACTAAGGATGACATATCTTGAGGTTCTACGGCAAGTTCTGCCCAAGCTTTTTCATGATCTGTAATTAACAGAGTTTCTAAAGCCTCTACTGCATCGCGACGCAATGCATTCAAAACACTAGCAGGCCACATATATGGACCTTCTGGAATAGACATAGAAGCTA
This sequence comes from Veillonella sp. T11011-6, assembly GCF_002959755.1. Lineage (GTDB taxonomy): Bacteria > Bacillota > Negativicutes > Veillonellales > Veillonellaceae > Veillonella. The sequence goes on from NZ_PPCW01000001.1 coordinate 513,035, forward strand.
GAGTAAACAATGTATTACCTAATCTACCTACTTGGTCTGTAACCTTCTCTAAGGTAGTCGGTTTATTATTAGCATAAACTGGTTCAAATTCATTAGATACTGTCACAGTACGACCATCATTTAAGACAAAGGTAAGCTCTGTACAAGGCTTTTCTCGGTCTGTATTAATAGATAGGTATCCATGTACCTCTAATTTAGCACTGAAATCTTGTAAACCTCTCTGCTTTTGAGCTTTAGGTGGTGATGCAAGGAATACTTGTCCTGCCGCAAAGCCTTCATCAGGTTTACCTACAAAATGCTTCTCATCAACAATAGACCAATTTTGATCAATTTGGTAGTACGTAATACTACCAGAAGATTGCATAACTTTTAAGAGTGATCCTTTTTCAATCGGTTCCGTTAAATATAAATGAACTTGTCCTTTTTTTACCTCTGCCTTGCCTATTGGTTTCCCCTGATTATTTGGAGCCACCACGGTCATCATGGATTTCCCTACATGATCTGTTAAGTAATCCGTAGAGAAGCCACGGTTAAAGCCTGCAGCCAATGCCTTCGCATCAGCAGCATCCATATGAGCCGTATCTAAAATATGACGATAGGTCCCAATAACTTGACGCACATAGGAAACCTTTTTCATACGTCCTTCGACTTTAAAGGACGTAACACCGGCCGCCACGAGCTCATTCATATGTTCACTATAGTTAAGATCCTTTGGACTTAATAGATAGGCTTCGTGTTTGGGCAACAAGCTAGTACCTGAAGAATCCAACAATTCATAAGGCAAACGGCAAGGTTGTGCACAAGCACCACGGTTACCACTACGACCGCCGATGAAGGAACTCATTAAGCATTGACCAGAATAGCATACGCATAAGGCGCCATGTACAAAGACTTCGATTTCAGCTGTACAGTTTTTACAAATATGTTCGATTTCAGCTAGGCTCAATTCACGAGCTAATACAACTCGCGTAAAGCCGAGGCTTTCATAAAAACGAACCGCATCTAGCGTTGCCGCCGTCATTTGTGTACTACCATGCAAATGTAATTTAGGAGCTACGCGCTGCGCCAATTTTGCAACAGCTAAATCTTGAACGATAATGGCATCAACACCAATACGCTCTAAATCTTTTAAATATTCTTCAAGAGCAGATAATTCAGAATCGCCTATGAGAATATTTACAGTTACATATACGGACACATCTAGAATATGGGCTAATCGAATAGCCTCCGCTAGTTCTTCAATGCCAAAGTTTGCTGCATGAGCACGGGCATTAAAGCCTTTACCACCGAGGTAAATCGCATCTGCTCCAGATTCTAAGGCAGCTATAAAGTTTTCCATCGTACCGGCAGGAGCCAATAATTCCATGGACAATCCTTTCTACCTAACTAAAGGTATAACTATAGTACTAAAAGGGTTTACCATACGGTAAACCCTTTCAATATACTGCTTACAATTAACGTAATTTGCAGTTAATTTCTGCTAATGCATCGATAATAGCTTGAATATTACCATCAATATCCTCATCATTCAACGTACCTTCCATAGAGCGGAATTGTAAGTTGTATGCAAGACTGCGGTAACCAGCTTCAATATGTTCACCTTCGTAAACGTCGAAGATAGATGCATTTTCTAAATATTCGCCACCATGCTCTTTAATGATAGATAAAATTTCACCACTAGATACGGACACAGGTGCCACAATAGCAAGGTCACGGCTAGTACCTGGGAATTTACTGAAGGATGTATAACGGAATGCTGGAATCGTTAAGGATAATACTGCTTCCAAATCGATTTCAAACATGTATACTTTGCCAGGTAAATCAAAGTTTTTGCTCACTTGTGGGTGTAATTCACCATACTGAGCAATCATTTTACCATCAACAACGTATTGAGCACTTACACCTGGATGGAAGTATGGCTCAGTGCCGCGATTAACTTCATAACTTGTAACGCCTAGTTCAGCTAACAACGCATCTACTATGCCTTTTACATCATAGAAATCTGTAGTGCGTTCAGCTTGATTCCAACCAGCTTGGTTTGCCTTGCCCATCAAGATACCACAAACCATAGGGCGTTCATGAGGTACTTCTGTCAAAGGCAACGCTTTTGGTTCATATACATTAGCTGTTTCAAACAACCAAAGATCCTTATTTTGTTGCGCAATATTGCGTTTAGCTGCTTCAATAACAGCTGGTACCAATGTAGTACGCATATAAGGGAACTCTTCGGAAATAGGGTTCAAGATTGGAATGGCAGTATAACGGCTATCCCCTTCAGGAAGCATCATGTTAGTAAGACCATCTTTATGCATGAAGCTAAATGTAATGATTTGAGTCATACCCAATTTAGCCAATGCATGAGTTACCTCTTTAGTAAGAGCTTTCTTAGGTGTCATACCACCAGAGGATAATACGGCTACCGGAATTGTAGGCTTAATATTATCGTAGTTGTAAATACGAGCTACCTCTTCAGCGATATCAGGCATTACTGTTACATCGCCGCGCCATGTTGGAACGAGGGCAGATAATTTGTCGCCGTCTTCAGTTACAACGAACTCAAGGGCAGTCAAAATACGAACCATATCGTCTTTTTCAATGTTTGTACCCAAGTAATCGTTAATTTGTTCTGCTGTGAAAGTAACTGTATGTTGCTCTACAGGATTTTTATATACATCGATAACGCCTACATCAACTTTACAAGAAGGGCAGATTTGTTGTAATAATTGCGCTGCTCTATCGATAGCATAGGCAGTGTATTTATGATTTACACCACGTTCAAAACGACCAGACGCTTCAGAACGCATGCCAAGAGTCTTAGCTGTACGGCGAATGGATGGACCATTGAATACGGCAGCTTCGAAGAGAACAGTAGTCGTTTCATTTGTCACTTCACTATCGAATCCACCCATGATACCTGCTACGCCTACTGGTCGTTCTGCGTCGGCAATGATGAGCATAGAGTCATTCAATTCGCGTTCAGAACCATCAAGGGTAACAAGAACTTCGCCATTTTTAGCGCGTCTTGCCACTAATTGATGACCTTTTACATGGTCATAGTCGTATGCATGCATAGGTTGACCAAGTTCTAACATAACGTAGTTTGTGACGTCTACTACATTATTGATAGGACGAATACCACTGTTGCGCAAACGGTTTTGCATCCACAATGGAGATGGCTCAACTTTAACATCAGTTACTACACGAGCAGTAAAACGAGTACAAAGATCATCCGCTTCGATGGATACAGATGCTTTGCCTTCAATGGACTCGCCATTTTCGTTAACCATGATAACAGGGAATAAAGCTTTTTGGTTTGTCATAATACCGAATTCACGGGATAAACCAACCATGGAGAAGCAATCTGCTCGGTTAGCAGTCAATTCAAATTCATACACTGTATCATTTAAGCCTAAAACGTCTTTTACATCAAGACCAATTGGTGTACCTTCAGGGAAAATGTAAATGCCTTGAGCTTCTTCTGGTAATACTAAATCACTAGAAATACCAAATTCCGCAACGGAGCAGAACATGCCTTCAGAAACTACGCCTCGCAATTTACCTTTCTTAATCTCTGTGCCATCAGCTAGGCGAGATTTATGGTACGCTACAGGCACGATTTGACCTACCACTACATTAGTAGCCGCTGTTACGATTTGTTTAGTAACAGGCTCACCTTCTTCAGTAAGGCATTCAACTTGGCATACTTGTAATTTATCTGCATCTGGATGCTTTGTAATCTCAACGATTTTACCAGTATAAATTTTCTTAATGCCATTATCCATAGCAATGACATCTTCTACAGGAATACCAGCTTGTGTTAATTCATCGGCCAATTCTTGAGCAGGACGATTCATATCCACAGGCACGTATTCGTTCATCCACTGTAAACTTGCTTTCATGAGTTCCTCCTAAAATTGTTCCAAGAATCGTACATCATCTTCAAAGAATAGACGTAAATCGTTAATGCCGTATAAAAGCATAGCAATACGTTCTACACCCATGCCAAAGGCAAAGCCTTTTACCTTTTCAGGATCGTACCCATTAATGCGCAATACATCAGGATGAACCATACCGCAACCCAAAATTTCAAGCCAACCTGTATGAGAGCATACACGGCAACCTTCACCACCACACATTACACAGGAAATATCTACCTCTGCAGATGGCTCTGTGAATGGGAAGAAGCTTGTACGGAAACGTACCTTTGTTTCATCACCATACATGTGACGTAAGAAGGACTCTAATGTACCTTTCAAATCAGCAAATGTAATATGCTCGTCGATGATGAGACCTTCCACTTGATGGAATACTGGGGAGTGAGTCGCATCATAGTCCCAACGGTAAACCTTACCAGGCGCAATCATACGGATTGGGCTGTTAGGCTCATGACGTTGCATTGTACGAGCTTGTACTGGAGATGTATGCGTACGCAATAAGAAGTTTTCTGTAATATAGAAGGAATCTTGCATATCACGTGCAGGATGGTCTTTAGGCAAGTTTAAGCATTCGAAGTTAAAGTAATCCTGTTCAATTTCTGGCCCCTCTTCAACGGTATACCCCATTTTCATGAAGAAGTCTTCAATCATTTCATTAACCTTAGTTAATGGATGGATATGACCAGCTTTTTGTGCACGACCTGGCAATGTAATATCGATGCGTTCTTGTTCTAAGCGAGCATTTAACTCTTCTGTTTCCATACGAGTTTTAACGGCATCAATTTCAGCCTCTAATACTTCACGAACCGCATTAACAAGAGCACCAGCCTTAGGGCGTTCTTCAGGAGATAATTTACCAAGACCTTTTAGTAATGCTGTTACCTCACCTTTTTTACCTAGATATTTTACACGTATATCTTGCAACGCTTGTTGATCAGCAGCGCCTTTGATAGCCTCAAGGGCTTCTGCCTTAAGACGTTGTAATTCTTGTTCCATTAAAGCATCCTCCTATATTTAAAAGTCTAAACTATATTATACCAAATCAGGGTTGTCTTCTTCAATAAAACGCCATGGTAATTCAGGTAATGACTTCTCTTCTAGTACAAAAAATGTACCACGTGCCAAGTGAACAAGTTCACCTAATTCATTATAGATACGTGCTGTAGCAACCATAGTTGTTTTACCATTATGCTCTACATTGGCTACACCACGCAATACAGTACCACCCTTAACAGCTTTCACATAGTTACCATTAAGATCAATAGTGCTAACAGATTTGCCCAATGTGAAACAAGCGGTCCCCATTACACTATCTGCTAAACCAATACAAACGGCACCATGTAAATCCCCTCGGAAATTACAATACTCTGTATCATTTGTTTGTAAGGTCATTTCTGCATGACCTGGTTCAACTGCTGTAATTTCAGAATCTTTTACCCAAGAAAATGGATTCTGATTTCGTAATTCGTTGAAATATTCTAACAATGTTGTAGCCATAAGGTTCTCCATTCAATATACTTACCCGTAGATTAGGTAATCTACATACCCCGTTTATTACAAATTACTTGCATGAAATGATTTAGAGCGTTCTTGCAAAAAAACTCAGTACAAACATAAAAATGGTGCGTTACATCATACATATTGTATCATGCAACGCACCATATGCGAATAACTCTATCTAATTATGTAGTATGTTCTTAAAAAAACGCATCTACAACTAAGGATTATTCATAATGTAATGCATCAATTGGATTAAGTTTAGCCGCTTTACGGGCTGGATAAATACCAAAGATCAAACCTATTGCCATAGAGAAGGCAAAGGACATTCCAATCGTTGGTATAGATATAACTGTACTCATGCCCGAAGCCATGCCAATCAGCTTAGATGAGCCTATGCCGAGTATAATCCCTATTATGCCCCCCATCAAACTGATAACAACAGCTTCGATAAGGAACTGTGTAACGATAACACTATAAGTAGCACCCAGCGCTTTACGTATCCCAATCTCTCTTGTCCGTTCAGTTACGGATACGAGCATAATATTCATAATGCCAATACCACCAACAACGAGCGAGATAGCAGCTACAGCACCAAGGAATAATGTTAATGTTCCTGTAGTTTCCTCCATAGTTTCCATGATGGAGTTCATGTTCTGAATATTGAAATCATCTAGATTAGTATCCTTGATTCCATGACGTACGCGCAACAGGTTTTCAATATCGGATTGTAAACGATCGATACCGTTTTCATCCTTACCTGTTACGTAGATCATTCGAAGATAATCAACACCTTCTACCCGTTCCATGGCTGTAGTATACGGGATAATAACCATATCATCTTGGTCATTACCCATAGCACCACTACCCTTACTATTAAGGACACCAATGATACGGAACGGAATGTTTTTAACACGAATTTCTGCACCTACTGGATCTTCATCACCAAATAGATTTTTAACAACTGTTTTACCTACTACTGCCACACGTTCACGATTCTGTACATTCTTTTCAGATAAGAAGCGACCAGATTTCATAGACCAATTGTTTACATCTAAATAGTTATAACTAACACCAGATACAGAAGTGGTCCAATTCTTATTTTGATATATTACTACATACGAACCGTTTGTCATTGGACTGGCAGCTTTCACACCATCCAATTTTGAAATAGCTTCGTAATCAGAAACCTTTAAAGACTTCATAGAGCCTGCAGAAGGTCGAACCCCTGGTGTGCGTGGTGCCCCAGGCATAACCATCAATAGATTAGATCCTAAGCTAGAGATGGAGTTTTGAATATCTTGCTTTACACCATTACCAATAGATACTAAGGCAATTACGGCAGCTACACCGATGATGATGCCTAACATGGTTAAAATGGAACGCATTTTATTAGCAATGAGGGATGCCCATGCCATTAAGAAACTCTCTTTATACATGTGGCACCTCCTGTACAGGCGTCATATTAAGATTTTGGGAATCCTCTACAATTAAACCATCACGCAATACTACATTGCGACTTGCATAGGTTGCAATTTCCGGTTCATGAGTAACAAGGATTATAGTTCGCCCTTCATCGTAAAGGCCTCTAAAAATATTCATAACATCGATAGTCGACTTGGAGTCAAGGTTACCTGTCGGTTCATCGGCCATGATGATAGCAGGATTATTAGCCAGTGCACGAGCAATAGCAACACGTTGACGTTGACCACCAGACAACTCAGATGGCAAGTGATCCATACGCTCACCAAGACCAACGGAAGATAATAGTGCCGCAGCTCGTTCATTACGCGATTTTTTATCCATCCCTGCATAAATCATAGGGAGCGCTACATTTTCTAAGGCTGTTAATTTTGTTAATAAGTTAAAACTTTGGAATACAAAGCCTATTTGTTTATTTCGTACAAAGGCCAATTCATCATCGGATAAGGTAGCTACCTCATCGCCATTAAGGCGGTATGAACCTGTCGTTGGTCTGTCTAAACAGCCAAGAATGTTCATAAAGGTAGACTTACCAGAACCAGAAGGACCCATAATAGATACGAATTCGCCTTTATTGACCTGTAAATCGATACCATGCAAAACAGGCACCGATAATTTACCATTTACATAGGTCTTCGTAATCCCTTGTATATCGATTACTGCTTGATTCATATTCACCTACTATTAGAATGGTCCACGGCTATTATTCTTAGGTGCCGTTACATCACCACTTACGATGATTTCATCACCTTCAGATAAACCTTTTAAAATTTGTACGTTAGTATCCCCAGTTACACCTGTAGAAACAGCTGTACGTACTGGTTGACCATCTTTAATAACATATACGTATTCACCTTGCTTATCTGTACGCACAGCAGTAAGCGGTACTACCAATGTGTTTTTAATATCTTCACCAAAGATGGTTGCACGAGCCGTCATAGATGGTAAGAAGTTGTTGGAAATATTTTCAGGAATTTGAACTTTTACAGTATAGTACACAACACTGTTGCTTGTAGCACCCATGTTACCTTTTGTACCTTTTGCGATTTCAGATACGTAGCCTGTGAAAGTTTCACCCGGTTTAGAGTCTACAGTAAATTCTACTTTAGCACCTTGTTTGATACTACCAATATCGGTTTCATCTACTGTTAAGTAAATTTCTAAGTTACTTAAATCTGCGATAGTAGCGATAATCATTTGTGTAGAAATACCGGTACTGATAGTTTGACCAGCTTTCAATGGAGTGCCTATAACAGTGCCAGACATTGGTGCTGTAATTGTAGCATCGCTTAAATCTGCTGCTGCGCGGTCATACGTAGATTTTGCACGTTCATAAGATGTTACAGAATCATCATAGGTTTGTTGAGCGATAGCATTTTGGTCTGCTAATGCTTTATAACGATTCATATCAAGTTCTGCCTTAGCTAATGCAGCTCGTGCATCATCTGCAGAGGCTTGTAATTGACGTGTATCAATATAAGCGATAACTTGACCAGCCGTAACTTGATCATTCTCTTTTACTAAAACTTTTTCAAGCTTACCAGCCACATTCGTAGAAACGTCTACATAATTTACAGGGTTAATAGTACCAGTTGCGCTAATACTAGTTTTTACATCACCCTTTTCTACCTTACCAGTAGTATATAAGTTTTGTGTTTGCTTAGAACCTTCGCTATGCATGTAGTAGTATGTACCACTACCAAGAACACAAAGAACAACAGCACCTGCAATAATGCGTTTACGATGCTTTTGCAAAAATTCTTTCATTATAATCTCCTTATATTAAAATGAAGATATTGGCACAACATGTATCGTTCCTAACAATACTATTAGTATTTTTAAATTATACAGTACCAATTACTTTTATGCAATATAATTTCATTAATGAATAATTGATGATAAAAGAAAATGACCCTTGCGGGTCATTACTAAATTAACTACTCAGTATAGATAATAATGTGTAGTCCTTCTCATTGATAGGGAATTCAAGGCTTTCAGCCTCGTCATAGGAAATAGCCCGAATATGACCATCAATATATCCTATTAAGCGGTTATCAGTACCATTCATCAATAACTCAATACAAGTTTCACTCATACGAGCCGCTAATATAGCATCAAATGCAGAAGGACCTCCACCGCGTTGTAAATATCCTAATACAGTCAAACTGGGATCAAATTCCGTATGCTCCTTAATAAAGGATTTTACTTCACCGCTATTATATGCACCTTCAGCAACGAGTATCACACTATATTCTTTACCACGTATCTGTGTTTCCTTTAAATGACGACATACCTCATGTAAAGGCATAGGTTTTTCAGGAACGAGTACAATTTCTGCACCACAGGCAAGGCCAGCTTTAAGAGCAATATGACCTGATTTACGTCCCATCACCTCTACAATGGCGACGCGTTCATGGGAGTTAGATGTATCACGAATTCTACCAACCGCATCAACCACAGTATTCAGAGCCGTATCAAAGCCTATCGTATATTGAGTGCCGCCCATATCATTATCTATAGTACAGGGAATCGTCATAGTAGACATACCAAGCTTAGCTAAACTCGTAGCGCCTCGCATAGAACCATCGCCACCGATAACTATAAGGTGATCAATGCTATGGGCTTTTAAAATATTGTAAGCTTTACGCTGAACATCTTCATTTTGAAACTCAGGAAAACGAGCTGTTTTTAGCATGGTACCGCCTTGAGTAATAATGCCACCCACAGAACGGTTTGCTAAAGGAACAAATTGTTCTTCCATGATACCTAAATAGCCACGTTCAATACCGAAAACTTCAAAGCCTTCATGAATGGCTTTTCTAGTTAGCGCTCTTATGGCGGCGTTCATTCCAGGTGCGTCTCCGCCGCTTGTTAGTATTGCGATTCTTCTCATATCCATTACCCCCTTGTGGTGTACGTTGTTTGGATATAGTTTCTGTCTTATTTCCTGTAACTGCTTGATTAGGTTTCTTATGTTTGCGACGTTTATCATTACCCGCTCTATAAGACGCTACCTTATTAGATAGTTCTTTTTTTAAGACTATTTGCTTAGTTTCTGTATCATTAGAAATCTGTTTATTAAAGCGTTGTGATTTAGATAAGCTAGGATTATCTAATTTATTTCTTAGAGAATTATTAAATTGTAATTCTTGAGATGGCTCTTTACCATCTCTATTATCCGTATCATTGGGTTGACGTCTTGCTTTAAATTGAACACCTGAGGTAACTAACTCATCCTCAATACGTTGCATAAAATCATAGGTCCGACCATTTGTTGTATCTAGTACAAAATCACACTGCTTATACACTGGTTTCCAGGATTGTATCATAGCATGTACAAAGGCATGAACATTGTTGTAATCCATGGTTGGCCGCTTCCCAATACGGCGATTCACACGGCTCACAATGCGAAATTGTGCAGCCCGGATACCAATGATATAAGAATATTTCTTCAATACCTTTAATGTGCGATGTTCAATGGGAAAATTACCACCTACGGAGATAACTGCTTCGTGATATAAGCAAACCTTTTTCAATACATCCATTTCTGCACGTCGGAATGCTTTTTCCCCAATTTTCTTGAATATTTCAGCAATAGGCAACCCAAAACGACTTTCTAATACACGATCGGTATCTACAAATTGCCACCCCTTGCGTTCCGCAAGATTACGACCGAAATGGCTTTTGCCACTCCCCATAGAACCGATGAGCATAATATTTCGTTTTATTATCATCTGTTATGTGCCCCTTATTATTTCATATCCTTCATTGTACTATAAAATGCAACAAAAACAAAGACAGACTATAGGATAACAATCTATAATCTGTCTCTATTAATATTACTATAAAAGAATATATATTAAGACCTCATAGTCGGTTTTACTGCACAATGTACATACACAACATTGCCTTTTCGTTCTATGTCCTCTATTTCTATACGGCGTGAAGGGTCTTTTGCTTCAACAGTATTAATCCAGTTGATTAGACGTTCTGTACTTCCTAATAAATTTAACTCTAATACACCTTCATGCTCATCAGTACTAACAATCATTAATGGTTCTCCTTGCAAAGACTCAAAAACACTAGTATTAGAACTCGTGTTCGACAGCTTATTTTCTGTAAAAGACGCTAGTAATTTTGCTTCCTTAGATGCGATATAATCTGACTCAACCTGCATTTGGATAACATAATTTTCTTGTCGTTCTTTCAAATGAGTCGCTTTGTGATCTAAGCTTATATATCCATATAGTGAGATACTAATGATGATGCCCCACACTAGTATGCTCATTACTATCTTCTCTACTGGATATGTTGTGCTCTCCTTTAGATCCTTCCATATGGAATGTATATATACCTTGATCTGCTTTAACTGTTCCATGACAATCTATTCCAATTAACCTTTGTTGAAGACTAGCTATAAATTTACGGCATGCTTCATCACTATGGCCTATACCATCTACACTAATATGTTCATCCTTTATGTTAAGGTGTTGTAAACTAATTCCTTGCTCCATAGCTATATCAAGGACATATAAAACGATAGTATTTTGAAAAATAGGTTTTTTATTTCTCCCAGAACTATTCTTAAGTATTTTATTTTTAACTGATGCTATATCCTCATACTGTTTTCCAATTGACTGATACTGCGAATTTTCCAATAGCGTCAATAGTTCTGCTTTTTCAGTCTTATACTGTTCATAACTCGACAAGCAACAACCTATTGCTATTAATCCTACTAATCCGTATACAATACTCATACCATATAGATAATAACGATATCTGTGCCATAAACTATGCCAACGTAACGATCGAGGCATTAGATTAATATATCTACCATCCCAAGCCAATCCATTTAAGCCCCCTTGCGGCCATACCAATGGCCATATCCCAATCTAATTGTCCTTGCTTACATCGATTACGACCACGTCCTAAGAATAATAATGGAATATACTCTGTTTCTCCATATATAGAAATAATAGCTTCCATATCCTTTTGTTCCTCATCGGTTAATTGATCTAACCCATACAGCTTAACCCCTTGTATTTCATCTACACCAAATTCTTGCAGTCTAGCTTCTAGCACCTCCATAGCTTCTGATACATCACTGCTACTAATAGGAACAATCCGTTCTTGTATACATATATCATTCCACCATAGCCATAAATGTAGATTATCCTTTTCTACAACACCGGTCACGGTACCACTACGCCGCATCAAGCTGTAACAAATAGGAATAGGCCAGAAATCGATTACATCCACCGGTGCATAGGTATCGCGTATACCTTGTTTTAAAAGTTCTAATGAATGACGCTCTACAGCAACCATAAACATATGGTAATTATGTCTTGGATATTCTCGACGACATGCATCCATTTGGAAACTGTCGCCATCAAAGGTAAAGTAATCCTCTACATTCCATTTGATGAACTCTTTCATATCAAAATCGTGAGGATCATAAGGCGCTACATGCATTTGTGTATCAATATTGGCTACCATGCTGTAAGCTCCATCATCTAAATCATACATTTCTATAAATTTTCTAACATCCTCATCAATAGATGCACTGCGTTTCATTTCTAGTGCATCGGTAATGACCATCATTTTATTTTCTACATGAGCTGTTACACATACAATACGTTCATCTGTAATACATACACCAGTATGTATTTTCTTTTTCCGTTTCATAGATTCACCTCAATATGGTTTTATCTTCATAACATGCATAGTATGATCTGTATCTACTGTCACATACATATGTACACGACTTACTATTTCCTGATGTTTCAATTTTCCATAACTCATAACGTGACGAGGATTGTCACGGGATGGATCGGCCTCAATGGTAATTTCTACATCCGCATCATCAGCTACAATTAGCTTTTCCTGAAAATCCCATGTATTACCAGCCTTACAGTAGCCTACAAACCAATGTGCTCCACTTTGCGCTGCATAATGAGCCTCTTCTAAATGCAATTCATCTACTGCATTACTTTCACAAATTTGACCAATACGCAGTCCCATAAAGGCCAATACTAATAGAAAGGACATTGTAAATATGGCTACATATGTAATAAACCCAGCATTATGGGCTCCCATGTTCATGACTTGTTTCCTCATTATCTTTATACCAATCATATATACTACTTTGACCTATGGCGACTTCATATATAGCTAAGCCTCCATATCCAGTAGTATATTGTTTATCACTAGTAAATCGATTTGTAATATACCAACGCATATGGACTGCTCCGCTCTCATCCATACTAAATGGATGTTCTTGTGTGTACCCAACATTTCGTTTATCCTTTGTGCCGATAATACGGCTGCCGCTAACAGGTTGTAAGCTACCATCTGTAAGCTTTCTATACAGTGCATGGCGTTGTAATGTTAGTGTAGTCCGCTTAGTGTCGTGAATATATAAGGTCCTATTTCGATCCTCTACCGTTATCGGTACAGGATTCCATATGATTTGAGCCACCACCATGCGCCGCGTATAACGACCATCCTCCATCATGGCTACGCTATCTACTAATTTTGCATTCCACATAACCCCGTAAAAAACTATGCCTAACAATAAGGTTAAAACGATAGTAGAAATAGTTATACTGATGAGTGTGGAATACAAAATAAAACCTCTTTGTGCATCATGAGTCCTCACCGTATTTCCTCCAAGTCGAGAGACAAGGTATATACAACAGATTCATTATCTATGGCCTGCACAGTTAATCGTTGTAGGACAATGCCATTTTCTACGATAGGCTCTACATGTGTTTTATAAGTAATAGATTCACTAGGACTCATAATAAATTGAGAGTTATGTATACCTTCTTGAATATGACCCATTTGATAATACATAGACTTACTTTCCTCTACATAGGTTATGGTGTCTTGTAATATATGATCCCAATAGTAAGCCTTATAGATGGTTAAGGTAGCCATCCAAAATACAGATAATATAACAGGCAAGATACACATAATAATAGCTGTTGATACTAGGGCATCTCCATACATAAAGCCCTTAGTGTACTTCTTCCCATCGAATACGTCCCGTCTGTACAGATATCCATATACGATTTCTCTCACCACTTTCTCGATCTCGTAAAATAAGTTCCGTTCCATCATAAGGTAATCCTAGAGAAGAAAAAGAGATAACCGTTAAGGGTTGTACATTTTCAATCCCTACAGGTAAGGATATATTAACTGTATGATGATGAGCATCCTCCTCTAAGGTATAGCTGTCTTTATTTAATATGAATAACATACGCCCTTTTCCATTAGATTTATGCCCAAGCATAGACCAAAGTTGAACCTTTTTTAACATATATACTACTTCTTCAGTACTTCCATTTAGAGTGTAACGGCTAGGCGTCGTTACAATAGGCAAAGACATAGAAATAAGAAGTAAAAATAAACTAATCGCAATAATCCACTCAGCTAACAAAGAACCGTATTGATGATGTACAGGTTGTGCCTTAACCATTGGTACAACACCTCCATATAGGATCCGCCATGTAAGGCACACCAACCACCAAAGCATAGAAAGGGACCAAATGGAATGTATCGATTACGATAGCTTGTTAGTAAGAGATAGAGAGAACCAACACAAAAGGCTACGTAAAAGAAACATACAATCTCCCAGGGCGTAAGCCACATGGCAATAGCAGAAAACCATTTCACATCGCCTAGTCCAAAACCTTTATGACTCATAAGACGAAGTCCATATGTAATAGCACCTACACTCATAACACTTATAATCGTTATAAGCATAGACTTATCATTTATAAAGCTATACACGATACCACCTAAAACAAGCACTAACGCCCCTTCATCAGGCAATATATAGTAATGCATATCGATGGTAGCACCTGCTATGATGATGAGTGAAAATACAGCATACAAAGCAACGTGAATAAAGGATATTGCTCGTGATGAAATTATAATAGGCAATACAATGGATGCTATATACACGATCAGTGCTATAACGTAATGAGTCCCTTTCATACCTTGTCCTTCCATAAAATCAACTGTACATATATTAATGTAAATATAACTACTGTATAGCTATTAATATAACTACATATGTATATGCAAATAAAAATCTACATTCCAATCATCAATCCATGCACATTAACTATTAAGACTTAAATATTAAGTATTAAATATTAAGTATTAAATATTAAGTACTAAATACTAGATAGCGCTTAGGTTTAAGGTGCATCAGGGGCTTTAACTACAACTGCCTTCGCAGTACCACCATTAACCGCTTCATAAGTAATGGTATATTCCTTATCTTTTGCAGTTTTAACATGTTCTGTAAGATAGCCTTCTTTATATAAATTTTCCACAGTTGGCGGTGTATCTACATTCTTGTCAATCATATAGAGCTGCGTTGCATTTTTAATAATTTGAATATCTGCTGTTTCCTTCGCAGTTCGTGCTCGATCTGCAGCCGATAGAAATTGTGGCATTGCAATAGCCGCTAATATAGCGATAACTGCTACGACAACCATCAATTCTACTAGAGTAAATCCACCTTTTCTCGATTTTTTAAGGTTTTCTCGAACATGATTAATTTGTAGATGGTTTACAATCCATTGACTACATATTTCTAATCTATGATTTAATCCATTAACTAGGTGCATAACAGAACTCATAATATCCTCCTTTTATCATTATTAATTCTGTAAAATAGCTTGATAACAATGCCTACTGCCCTCCCAATTTAGCAATAGACGTGAACAACGGATACATAACAGATACAACCAATACGGCTACACCGATTCCCATCAAGGTCAGTAATATCGGTTCTAATAGTCTCTCAAGACGGGCAATATATTTTGAAAGTATAGATTCATAATAATGTCCACAATGTTCTAACATCTTTACGAGTTCCCCACTTTCTTCTCCAATAGAGATCATTTGCCATATAAAGGAATTTCCAATATTCTCCGTTCTCAGACTCTCTTCAAAAGAATGGCCTGATAATAATTTTGCCTCTACCTTTTCACTACATTCGGCACCATATATATTGCCCCATAAAGGTCTTGTAATATTCATAGTGTGAATAATAGAAATTCCAGAATCTAACAAAAGCGCCCAAACTTTTAACATACTTGTATAGTAAATGCAGGTCATCCATTGGTATCGGTGAGCCAACTGCCAAAGCCAACGATGTACTTTGCGTTTTATACTATGTTGATGATATGCAAAGACCATAGCCCCTAGGCCTACACAATGCAGAATAACAACCACTATGGGATGATTCTTTAGCCCTTGTCCTAATGCAAAGAGGGCTCGTGTCATCACTGGTAATGTAATATGCATGGTAGTAAAAACCTTTTCAAAGGATGGAACGATAAACAAAATGGTAACAAGAAAAAAGATATTCATTAATACAAGTAAAAATAATGGATAGGAAATAGCACTGATAACCTTTTGCCGTACCTGTCGCTCCCAATCATAGTGACGTGATATATATTGCAAGCTTTCTCCTAATGTACCTGCAGCCTCTCCACTTTCTAGTAAAGCCAGTGCAATGGCAGGACAACCTTCACTTCGCAATGCTTGAGACAAAGTTTGACCACGCTCAATCGATTCATATAAGGCTGTATACAAAAGGCCTCTTTTCCCTTGACATAGTAACTGTAATGCGCGTCGTAAAGGCACGCCAGATTCGATGAGTAGTCCTAATTGGTAGGTTACATCTACTACCATGGCATGATTCCACTTATGTTTCTTCTTATTTACTTGTAAAGTAATTTTATAAATCTTATATCCATCTCGCTTTAACCGTGTACCGACCTCCTGTTCTGAATCCGCCCATATTAAACCTTTGATCGTTTCATTATTCTTATCTTTTACGACATATTCATAAGCCTCCATACCTTCACCTACGATAATTGTTGATCTAATAATGTATGTAGTTGTTGCTGAGAGCCATATTGTACCTTCGCATCTCGTACGGCCATCTCTAGTGTTTTCATAGGTAGTTGTGTTTCTTGAATAGAAATGATTTGTGGTTCCTTACGAGTACGTATCAAATTCGCTACCGCATGCGTGTTTAGCAAAATATCACGGATGGTAATGAACTTTTTATTCCATCTAAGGAGCCGTTGACATATAACTGCACGTAGTACTTGTGATATTTGACTACGCACCTCCTCTTGTTGTTCACCAGGGAATAATGAAATCATACGGTGAACAGCCATTACAGCCCGCTGTGTATGCATAGTTGCCATCACAAGATGACCTGTTTCAGCTGCATGAAGTGCAGCCTCTAAGGTTTCACGATCTCGAAGTTCCCCCACCATAATGACATCTGGATCCTCCCTCAATGCATCTCGAATACCATCAGACATAGACTTAATATCTGCACCTAATTGGCGTTGATGAATTAACGATTTCTTAGGTTTAAACTCAAATTCGATGGGGTCTTCTAAGGTGATGATATGGCGCTCCATTGTTTGATTTATATAATCAATACAGCAAGCTAAGGTAAAACTTTTACCACTGCCTGTAGGACCACAAACGAGCAATAAACCATCATGAGATTCGCATAATTTTTGTAGGAGTTGACCTTCACTATTATCATCCAGTTTAAGTCGTTGATGACACAATAAGCGCAATGTGCCACATATAGTTTGATTAGCTCGATACAGATGAACACGAATACGTACACCACAACAGGAACAAGCTTCATCAAGAGATTGCCATTCATACGATGCTATACCACAACGTCTCAAAATATCTTCAATCAACGTAGTGGTACATACAAATTGAGTGGCCTTTAATCCATCACCATGTCTCAAATAGATAGGCTCACCACATTGTAGATGAATATCTGTTGATGATAAGTGTATAGCCTCTTCAACAATGATTTCTAAACTTTCACTATTACAGCATGAGTCCACAACGATGCACCTCCTCTATAGATGTAACATGTTGATCTACGGCCTCACGGGCAGAATCTTCTAAGGACAGTAATACATGTGCCTCTAATTGATCCCACTGAGCCGAATTCGCAGGTATCTCTAAATATTCAAACAGAGCCGTCCGCCCGTGATACGATGTACCATCAAATTTTCTGACTAGACGCTGTGCAATAGCACCCATTAAGGTGGCGCGTATTAAATACGGTTCTACCCCCATATCCATGAGCCGTGTTACAACGCCTATAGCTGTATTAGTATGAATGGTGGATAATACGCGATGACCGGTTAATGCTGATTTAACAGCCAGCTCTGCTGTCTCCTTATCACGAATCTCACCGATCATAATCGTATCTGGATCTTGCCGTAGCACAGACCTTAATCCCTTTGCAAAGGTAAATCCGATTTTTTCGTTAATACCAATTTGGATAGCCCCTTTAATTTCTGCCTCTACAGGATCTTCAAGGCAAATAAGTTTGGTTTCCTCTAAATTTAACATGCGTAGCATCGCATATAAGGTGGCAGTCTTGCCGCTTCCCGTAGGTCCACAGATAAGTAACAATCCATAAGGACGTTTTAATAGCTGTTCAATATGATCAAAAATATCTGCACGCATACCTAACGCTTTTAGATCTTTATGACTTCCTTCGTTACCCATAAGCCGACAGACTAATGTCTCACCATATAGACTAGGCAATGTGGATACGCGCATTGTTACCGATGTATCCTTATGACTCCATGCCCAACGACCATCTTGAGGCAATCTCTTTTCACTAATATCTAACGTACTACATACCTTGATACGGTTAATAATAAGTTCTGCCTCTTCGTTTGATACCGTCATATGCGTTTGTAACAATCCATCTTGTCGTAATCTAATTTGTACACCACTTTTAGTAGGATCAAAGTGAATATCGCTGACATGATGCTCTAATGCATACAGAATAATATCGTCTAATGTTACATCTACATACATGGTCACCTCCTATACCTTGCAGTATGTTTTTACCTCACACTAGCGTATGGCGTTATATGGTTCGACATCACATCTTTAATTCCTCTTTTATTTTTGAAAATCCACGAAGCGAAAACTTTTGTATTATAGGCATACAAAAAAAGGCGCCCCGAAGGGCGCCCTTATTGGACTATTAGATATAACGTATCTTATTTTAAATTATAGAAAACGTCATTACCTTTATATTGAGCTGTTTCGTATAACATTTCTTCAATTCGAAGCAATTGGTTATATTTTGCTACACGTTCAGAACGAGCAGGTGCACCAGTCTTAATTTGACCAGCATTTACAGCTACTGCAATATCAGCGATAAATGTATCTTCTGTTTCACCAGAGCGGTGAGATACTACACATGTATAGCCAGCGCGTTTAGCAAGCTCCATAGCATCGAATGCTTCTGTTAAAGTACCGATTTGGTTAACTTTTACAAGAATGGAGTTACCTACACCAAGCTCAATACCGCGAGCCAAACGTTTTGTGTTAGTTACGAATAAATCATCACCAACAAGTTGTACGCGATCGCCAAGGCGTTCTGTCAACAATTTCCAGCCATCCCAATCTTCTTCAGCAAGACCATCTTCGATGGATACGATTGGGTATTTACCTACTAAGTATTCATAGAACTCTACCATTTCAGCAGCTGTTTTAACTTTGCCTTCACCAGCTAAATTGTATTTACCATCTTCATAGAATTCGGAAGATGCAGAGTCAAGAGCTAATTTGAAGTCTTTACCAGGTTCATAACCAGCCGCTTTAATAGCTTCACAAATGACTTCTAATGCTTCTTCGTTAGATGCTAAGTTTGGTGCAAAGCCACCTTCATCACCTACGGCAGTGCTAAGGCCTTTATCATGAAGTACAGATTTCAATGTATGATATACTTCTGCACAGCTACGAAGAGCTTCTGCGAAGGAAGTTGCGCCGACAGGCATGATCATAAATTCTTGAATGTCTACGTTATTATCTGCATGTGCGCCGCCGTTCAAGATGTTCATCATAGGAACTGGTAATTCTTTTGCGTTGAAACCGCCAAGGTATGCAAATAATGGCAAATCTAAAGATTCAGCTGCCGCACGAGCTACAGCCATGGAAACACCAAGAATTGCATTAGCACCAAGGTTAGATTTATTGTCTGTCCCATCTAATTTCAACATCAAGTTATCGATTGCTACTTGTTCAGTCGCATCATAACCAATAATGGCAGGACCGATTTTAGCATTTACATTGTCGATAGCTGTTAATACACCTTTACCAGAGTAACGGGATTTATCACCATCACGTAATTCTACAGCTTCAAACTTACCTGTAGAAGCGCCGGATGGAACCGCTGCTGTTGCAATAGTGCCATCTTCTAAACATACTTCAACTTCAACAGTTGGGTTACCGCGGGAATCTAAAATTTCTCTTGCAATGACTTGTTCAATTACTGCCATTTCTTCACCTCATAAAATCTAACGGAACGACTGTCATATGACAATCATTATATATTGAGCTAAACCATATAGGCTTATCACTCTAATTAACTATAAATATAGTGAAAGCTAAAATCTCTACATTATGCTTTTTTTACCAAACTATGACCAGTCATAGATTTTGGTTGATCTATGCCAGCCAAGTCTAATAATGTGGGAGCAATATCACATAATTTACCAGATTCTAATGTAGCCGATTTTAGAGTATCACTCATTAAAATTAACGGTACCAAGTTCGTTGTATGTGCTGTATGCACCTTACCTGTTTCATGGTTAACCATAAGCTCTGCATTACCATGGTCTGCGGTAATTAACAAGTGGCCATTCTTACTGCGTATAGCCTCTACGATACGACCTAAACAAGTATCTACTGCTTGCACTGCTTTGACAGCTGCTTCAAAGCTACCTGTATGACCGACCATATCTGGGTTTGCAAAGTTCAAGATAATCATGTCATATGTTTCATCTTGAATAGCTTGTACAACCTTATCAGTCACTTCATAAGCGCTCATCTCAGGTTGTAAATCATAGGTTGCCACTTGAGGTGATTTTACAAGGATGCGGTCCTCGCCTTCAAATGGTTCCTCTTTACCGCCGTTGAAGAAGTACGTTACATGGGCATATTTCTCTGTTTCAGCAATACGCAATTGACGATAGCCACCTACACTGAGTACTTCGCCTAATGTTTCTGACAAGATGTCTTTTTCGTACACAATATGAACTGGTAAGCCATCTTCATATTTGGTCATGGTCGCCATATACAAGGATAATGGTTCACGGTTAAAGCCATCAAATTCTGGCAATACTAAAGCTTTTGTAAGTTCACGCCCACGGTCTGGACGGAAGTTACAGAAGATAACAGCATCGCCATTCTTGATAGTTCCTTCAGAGTCAATCACTGTAGGAAGTACAAACTCATCAGCTGCATCCTTATCATAGGATTGTTGTACCGCTTCACAAGCTGATGCGGCGCTTTCACCTTGACCATGTACAATCGCATTGTAAGCAAGTTCCACACGGTCCCAACGATTATCTCGATCCATTGCATAGTAACGACCACTTACGGTGGCAATTTTACCACAGTTTAGTTCTGTCATGTATGCTTCTAAATCTTTGATATAACCTTGTGCACATTGAGGTGCTACATCACGACCATCGAGCAATGCATGTACGTATACATGTTCAATACCATTGTCATGAGCGCCTTTAATAACAGCCTTGATATGTTCTAAAGAACAATGCACATTGCCATCAGAAACTAGGCCAATAAGATGTAAGCTTTGTTTTTTGCCTACTTCATACAGTTCCTTTATAACAGGGCGATTATAGAACTCGCCAGACTCAACGTCTTTAGTAATACGAGTTAAATCTTGGTACACAATACGACCAGAGCCAAGGTTTAAATGACCAACCTCAGAATTCCCCATTTGGCCTTCTGGAAGGCCTACCGCTAGTCCTGATGCTTCTAATTTTGTATGTGGATACGTATCCCATAATTGATTAAAACAGTGTGGCTTCGCCTGTACTACAGCATTGGTTGTATCTGATTGATCTCCCATGCCAAAGCCATCTAAGATGACTAGCATTACAGGAGCCTTTAATTTAGCCATTTTTAACCTCATATTAAGCGCCTATTTGATTCGCCGCTTTAATAATATCTATAAATTCATCAACTACTAAAGATGCACCACCTACGAGTGCCCCATCAATATTAGGTTCTCCTAGGATTTCAAGAGCATTTTCAGATTTAACACTACCACCGTATTGGATGCGCACAGCATCAGCAGTCTCATCATCGTATAAAGAGCGTATGTAATCGCGAATTTCTTTACATACTTCTTCAGCTTGATCAGCAGTTGCCGTTTTTCCTGTACCGATAGCCCAAATTGGTTCGTACGCAACAATCAATTGTCTAACTTGTTCTTTAGGAACATCAACCAAAGCACCTTTAAGTTGAGACGTAATCCAGTCAAGAGTATGACCGGACTCACGTTGTTCTAAACTTTCACCAACACAGACAATAGGTGTCAAATTATGGTGGAATGCACTTTTAATTTTTGCATTTACAGTCTCATCTGTTTCACCATAATATTCACGGCGTTCAGAGTGACCGATAATAACATAATTAACGCCTACCTCTGTAAGCATAAGTGGTGAAATTTCACCAGTGAATGCACCAGCATCATGATAATCCATGGTTTGTGCGCCTACTGCAATAGCTGTATCACGTGTTAATGCTACAGCACGTTCAATAGCTGTAAAAGGCGGGCAAACAACTACATCACAGGATAATTCCATATCTTGTAACACGCTGTTAAACGCTTCGATCAGGATAGATCCAGACGCAATGGTGCCATTCATTTTCCAATTTCCTGCAATAATGGGTTTTCTCATATTATGCCTCAGACAATGCAGCAATACCTGGTAGGATTTTACCTTCTAAGAATTCCAAGGATGCGCCACCACCTGTAGAGATATGACTAATCTTATCTGCTAAGCCACTTTTTTCAATAGCCGCTACAGAGTCACCACCACCAACGATAGTCATCGCATCGGATTCAGCTACAGCTTTTGCTACTGCATTTGTACCAGCTGCAAAGTTTTCCATTTCAAATACGCCCATTGGACCATTCCAAATAATAGTCTTCATTGGCGCCAATGCTTCTACATATAGCTCACGTGTTTTAGGGCCGATATCTAGAACCATCCAACCATCTTCAATATTTTCAACGTCAACGATTTTAGTATTAGCATCGTTGCTGAAAGCATCAGCTACTACGGCATCGATTGGAGTCAATAATTTAGCCCCTGCTACACGTGCTTCCATAACAAGGTCTGTAGCGATAGCTTCTTGACCTTCTTCAAATAAGGAGCTACCGATGTTACAACCTTGTGCTTTAATAAAAGCATTAGCCATGCCGCCGCCGATGATCATGACATCAACTTTAGGTAATAAATTAGAAATTACAGAAATTTTATCTGTTACCTTAGCACCACCGATGATTGCTGCCATAGGTGTTTTAGGATGTACAACTGCTGCACTTAATGCTTCAATTTCTTTTTTGAGCAAGAAGCCTGCTGCCATAGGAATATAATCAGCAATACCAACTACAGATGCTGCATTACGGTGAGAAACACCAAACGCATCGTTGATAGCTACATCAGCAAGAGATGCTAATTGTTTAGCAAACTCAGGATCGTTTTTAGTTTCTTCATTGTGGTAACGCAAGTTTTCAAGCATCAATACTTCACCAGGTTGTAATGCTTTTACAGCTTCTTCAACCTTAGGTCCAATGCAGTCATCTACAAATGCTACTGGCTTATTGATAAGCTCAGATAAATGTTTTGCACATGGTGCTAAAGACATTTCCGGTTTGCGTTCCCCTTTTGGGCGACCAAAATGAGAAGCAAGAATAACCTTTGCTCCTTTTTCAATTAAATAATTGATAGTAGGCAATGCACTACGAATACGAGTGTCATCAGTGATGACACCGTCTTTCATAGGAACATTAAAATCAACACGAACAAATACTGTTTTGTTGTCTACTTGTAAATTATCGATTGTTTGTTTCATCAAAGCCTCCCGATTATAAGCCTTTGCTTGCTACGAATGCTGCCATATCGATAAGACGTTCAGAGTAACCCCATTCGTTATCATACCAAGAAACAACTTTTACCATGTTGCCATCCATAACCATTGTTAAATCAGCATCAACAATGGAGCTACGAGGATCAGAGCTGAAATCACAGGATACCAATGGTACATCGGATACACCAAGAATACCTTTTAATTCGCCAGCTGCTGCTTTGCGGAATGCTTCGTTGATTTCTTCTTTAGTAGCTGGTTTTTCAAGTTCACAAACAAGGTCTGTAGCAGATACGTCTGGAGTAGGAACACGCAATGCGAAACCATCTAATTTACCTTTTAATTGAGGCAATACTTTTGCAACCGCTTTTGCTGCACCAGTTGTTGTAGGAATAATAGACATTGCTGCTGCACGAGCACGACGAGGGTCTTTATGACGTGCATCAAGAATTTTTTGGTCATTTGTATAGGAATGAATTGTAGTCATCATACCGCGTTTGATACCGAATTCATCGCATAAAACTTTAGCAAATGGAGCCAAGCAGTTTGTTGTACAAGATGCATTAGAGATAATGTGATGTTTTGCAGGATCATACATATCTTGGTTAACGCCCATAACCATAGTTAAGTCTTCGTTTTTACCAGGTGCAGAAATCAATACTTTTTTTACAGTAGGTTGATTCAAATGAACTTTTGCTTCCTCTGCGTCACGGTATTTACCAGTACATTCCATAACGATTTCCACGCCTTCTTCAGACCAAGGCAATTTAGATGCATCGCGGTCATGGAATACACGGATTTTTTTACCGTCAACATAGATATTGTCATCATCAAATGTTACTTCATTAGGAATTGTGCCATGAACAGAGTCATATTTTAACAATAATGCAGTACCTTCATTATCGCCAGTAGCATTGATTGCTACAACTTCTACGTCAGGATTATTAATCGCTGCACGTACTACACATTTACCAATACGACCAAAACCGTTAATACCAACTTTTACTGCCATTGTTAGATCCTCCTAATAACAAAAATATTCTAACAAAATATTTAACTACCAACTTCATTTATAATGCTGAAATTTGTAACAATTGACGCATACCTTCTGCAGCTTGCTCATCGATGATTAGTATGCCTTTTTGACAAGCTCTCATAACACCAATAATGGCACTCGATTTATCTTGTCCACCAGCCACAGCAATCACATTGGGAATTTTTGCAACATCAGGAAGTGATAAACCAATATTATTAGTGGAATAAATCAACTTACCATCTATATCGCAATATTGACCAAGAGCTTCGCCAACAGCATGATTATCTACTAATTGCTTACGCACATCATCAGCTATATGGCGCTGATCCGCCATCCGCATAGCTGTACCAATACCAAATAAGAGTACGTCAGTCCTACTGATAAGATCACCAATTTCCTTAATTTGAGGTTCGCAAGTCATGAGCATATGCAATGAGTCTTGTGAAAGTCCATCAGGTAAATGGAGCATTTTATAGGTACCGCGAAGCCGTTCAGCAAGTACCGAAGCAATTACGTTAGCTTGATATTCTACAACCTCACCAACGCCACCACGGGCCGGTACAACAATAGGATTAAATGGTAATACAGGCATTTCCTCAGCTACTGCAGCCATTGTACTACCACCACTGATGGCAACTACAGAGTCCGGTTCTAATAATTCCTGTAATAACTTTGCTGCTGCAAAGCCTAGTTTTTTTACCATCAACGTTCCTTCTGTAGGAGTGATGATAACCCTATCGATATGAAGTGCTTCAGTCAATCGATGTTCTAGCTCGTTAATACGATCTAATTCATTTAAAAAATTTCGCAACTTTGGAACAATTGCATGTCCCTCATCAGTGAGAAAAATCCCTGGTTTATAAATGTCTACAAGACCATTAGCACGCATTAGCTCAATATGACTTCTTACGGTTCGCTCTGGAAGGTCCGTTGCAGTAGCTAATGTTCTACGGCCTATAGGCTCTTCATAAACTAGGTGGTTTAATATTTTGTATCGCTCCTTTAATACACTAACGATTTCAGGAACAATACGTTCACATATCATTAGAAACTCGTTCATCGGGTCCCTCCTTTACCCGTTGGGATTGTATGAATCGTTTTTCGTCCCATGTGAACAAAATTCGTCCCACCTAAAATAAAAAAATACTTTTACATTTGTATTGTATACCCTATGTAGATTTTATTCAAGACTTTATACGTAGAAAACGACATAATTTAGGGATTTTATACAACTTTGTACCTAAATTATGTCGTTTGTATATGTTTATTTTATTTTGTACCGAAGATACGGTCACCAGCATCGCCTAAACCAGGCAAAATGTAACCATGATCATTAAGTTTTTCATCAAGAGCCGCTACGTAAATAGGAACTTCAGGATGTTCCTTATTTACTGCTTCCACACCTTCAGGAGCCGCAACAAGACACATTAATTTAATGTTTTTAGCGCCTTTTTCTTTTAGCAAGGTAATAGCTGCTGCCGCACTACCACCAGTAGCGAGCATTGGGTCTGTTACGATGAAGTCGCGTTCACCTACGTCAGAAGGTAACTTGCAGTAATATTCTACTGGTTTTAATGTTTCTGGATCACGGTATAAGCCGATATGACCAACCTTTGCAGTTGGAATCAAGTTAAGCATACCATTTACCATACCTAAACCAGCACGAAGAATTGGAATAATGCCCAATTTTTTACCTGCAATACGTTTACCAGTCATTTTAGTTAAAGGTGTTTGAACCTCTACATCCTCTAATGGTAAGCTACGTGTAATTTCATAACCCATCAACATCGTAATTTCATCAAGTAATTGTCTGAAATCTTTAGAGCCTGTTTCTGCATCACGCATCAATGTAACTTTGTGTTGAATCAATGGATGTGTCATAACATTAACTTTCATGACTGTCCTCCTATAATACAATATACGTACCCTATTGGTATCCATATAACTTTCATATTTACTCTATCACAGATTCATAAATCATGCCATAAAAATATTAAAAGGGATGTGATAATACACATCCCTTTTATTGTATTTAAGCCTTATGTAAGTCTAATGGATTAATCCAAAGATTAGTACAATGGATACGCTTCACAAAGCGCTGCTACGCGTTTGCTTGCTTCTTCATGAACGGCTTTATCTTCAGGATTTTTAAGTACAGTTGCAATGATATCTGCAATTTCTTCCATATCTTTTACTTGTAAGCCACGTGTTGTAAGCGCTGGTGTACCAAGACGGATACCGCTTGTTACAAATGGGCTAGCAGGATCGAATGGAATTGTATTTTTATTACATGTAATACCTACTTCATCAAGTAAATGTTCTGCTTCTTTACCTGTTAAACCAGTATTGCGTACGTCTACAAGCATAACGTGAGTATCTGTACCACCAGAAACGATTGTTAAACCTTTTTCTTGCAATGCAGCAGCCAATGCTTTTGCATTATCGATAACTTGTTGTGCATATACTTTGAACTCTGGTTGTAATGCTTCACCAAATGCAACAGCTTTAGCAGCGATAACATGCATCAATGGGCCACCTTGAATACCAGGGAAGATTGCTTTATCGATTGCTTTAGCATATTTTTCTTTGCAAAGAATCATGCCACCACGAGGGCCACGCAATGTTTTATGAGTTGTAGTAGTAACGATATCAGCATATTCTACTGGGTTTGGATGTAAACCTGCTGCTACAAGACCAGCAAAGTGAGCCATATCTACCATGAAAATAGCATCAACTTCATGAGCTACATCAGCCATTTTTTTGAAGTCGATTTGACGGCTATAAGCACTACCACCAGCAATAATCAATTTAGGTTTAGCTTCTAATACGATTTTACGGAACTCATCATAATCAATTTGTTGAGTTTCTGCATCTACACCGTAGGGTACTACATTAAAATATGTACCAGATACGTTAACAGGAGAACCATGTGTTAAGTGACCACCATGGGATAAGTTCATACCCACAATAGTGTCGCCTGGTTGTAGTAATGCGAAATACACGCCAAAGTTTGCTTGAGAACCAGAGTGAGGTTGTACGTTTGCATGTTCTGCACCGAACAAGCGTTTTGCACGTTCAATAGCTAATGTTTCGATAACATCAACATTTTCACAACCGCCATAATAACGTTTACCAGGATACCCTTCTGCATATTTGTTAGTCAATACGCTACCTTGAGCTTCCATTACTGCTTGAGAAACAAAGTTTTCAGAAGCGATCATTTCTAATTTATCGCGTTGGCGTGCTAATTCTTGATTGATAACAGCTTGAATATTAGGGTCTTGTTTTTCTAAGAAACTCATGAGTATCCTCCTCGTGCAAAACGAATATATATAGGTAATGATGTATTACTTCTCTAGTGCTTTAATTTTCTCTACCCGGCGTGCATGACGACCACCTTCGAACTCTGTTTCCATGAAGATGGCTACAATATCGTTAGCTAAGCCAGGACCAATAACGCGTTCCCCCATTGTGAGAATATTAGCGTCATTATGTTCACGACATGCATGAGCAGAGAATGTATCATGACAAAGAGCAGCGCGAATACCTGCAATCTTATTTGCTGCAATACCGATACCAATACCAGTACCACAAATCAAAATACCTCGGTCTGCTTGACCAGATACAACTGCATTTGCTACAGGTACAGCAATGTCAGGATAATCGCAAGAATCAGCTGTATGACAGCCAAAATCCTCTACTTCATGTCCCAATGCATTTAATAATTCCTTAACGGATGCTTTTAAATTTAATCCGCCATGATCACAACCGATTGCAACTTTCATAATTTCATCTCCTACGCCTTCTGAGGCACTGAGCTAAGACCGGCCTCTACTAAGTGATAAATTTGTTCCGCACATTGATTATATACGGTTTGATCATATCCATATGGGTCCGTCACATCACCATCTTGACCACCCCACTCGGAAATCGTTTTGATTTTTCCTTCCTCAAACGGGAATTGGCGAAGTAGTACAGATTTGTGATCCTTCGTCATACCAATGATAAGATCTGCTGCATTCACGAGTTCCATCGTCAATGGTCTCGATTCATGATCAGAAATATCTGCAATGGAACGGATAGCTTCAACGGCTTGTTCAGTTGGCTTTGCTCCATAAGCGGCAAATAGACCAGCTGATACAGTCGTCACATCCTTATGTTGCTCCGCTGCAAGGGCCCGTGTAATACCTTCAGCCATAGGGCTACGGCAAGTATTACCGGTACACACAAATAAAATATTCATAATAACATCCTTACTTAATCACATTTTGTGATTACTTTATACATTATAGCAAATTCATCCAATATGTAAAGACATATTTCTATTATCAGTGGACATTTTTATGCTAGTAAATTTACTTATAAATGATATGGTGACTAGATGCCTTTTCCATACGATTCATAATAGCAACGCCAAAACCATCATCATTAACACCTTCTGCTAAGATTAAGGTAACATGATTTTCGTTAAAATGTAATAGGCTTTTGTAAAAGTCATGACCTAATGATAAGGCATCACCATGATGGCCAAAACAATGGCACATAAAGCGCATATCATCTTTAATCAGGTCATACGTTTCATGACTGACCAAACAACCTATAGGACCTTCTTTACCTTCTGAAAGCTTTTTAAAAGTGCATGCTATCCCCTCTGGACTACCTACAACAACTGTCATAGGTGCATCAGGCGCATAATGCGTATACTTCATACCAGGAGCCTTTGGCTTAGTGGTAGCATTAACTAGAGCAGTGTCATATTCAACCGTAGACACAACTGTTTCAAGTTGTGCTTTTGTAATTCCACCTGGTCTCAATATAATGACCTTATCATCATGTACTTCCACTACAGTTGATTCTACACCAATCGTACACGGACCAGCATCTAAAATATAGGAAATACGGCCATTCATATCATGGTAAACATCTTGTGCCGTTGTAGGACTTGGACGACCAGATATATTTGCACTAGGAGCCGCTATAGGTACACCAGCGCGTTCTAATAATGCACGGCATACCTTATGATCAGGGCACCGCAATGCCACGCGAGGTAATCCACCAGTAGCACGATCTGGCACTAAATCAGATTTAGGCAATGTAATCGTTAATGGCCCTGGCCAAAACGTATCCATTAATAGTTGTGCTGTATTTGAAACCGCTGTTACCAAAGGTTTTATACTTTCACTATTAGGAACATGCAAAATAAGGGGATTATCTGAAGGGCGACCTTTCGCAGCATAGATTTTATCCATTGCCTCTGGATCAAGGCCATTAGCACCGAGTCCATATACAGTTTCTGTAGGAATGGACACTAATTCACCATTACGCAATGTACTGGCAAGCATATTTAGTTCTTGTTCTGATGGATTTGTAATAATTTGAGTATCCATATTATCCCTCATATACTGCGGTTACAACACGGTTATTACCACCAAGATCAGCGATACACTGAATGTTGGAGTAATGACTAGCTTCTTTTAATAAAGACTTTACCTCTTCAGCTTGATCGTAACCTATTTCAAAGGCTATACGGCCTTGCGGTTTTAAATATGTGCCACATGTTTTAGCTAAAATACGATAGAATTCTAATCCATCTTCACCACCAAACAAGGCAATATGAGGCTCATTTAATACATCCTGAGACAATAATTTAGCATCTCCTGTACGGATATATGGTGGATTCGATACGATGATGTCAAACTTTTCAGCTTTACCATCTAAGGCAGAAAACATATCGGACTCTAATAATTGAACACGATTATTTAAGTTAAATCTTTCCCTATTCTCCTCAGCTACTGTTAAGGCATCCGTAGATATTTCAAGGCCTACACCACACGCATTCGGCAAATAGTGTAATAGACTGAGTAATATCGTACCAGGGCCTGTACATACATCAAGGATACGAACCTTACTATCTTTTGGGTACGCACCTAGTACATGCTCAATTAAGGTTTCCGTATCAGGTCGTGGAATCAACACCTTATCATTAACCTTAAAGGTCAATCCCATAAAGTCCTTTTCCCCAATTATGGCCGCTACACAATGACCCTTGGCCCGTTCTTGAACGAGAGGTCTAAAAGCATCGAGTTCCTCTTGAATAAGCGGTTGGTCATAATGAGTATATAGATAAATACGATCCTTGCCTAAAACGTGAGAAAGCAGTACTTCCCCATCAAGTCGAGGTGTATCCATCTCCTTGCTTTGAAAGTACTGCTCTGTCCACTGGAGAATACGACCGATTGTCCAAATCTCCTTATACATTTGTATTAGCCTCCTGCATTTTTGCCGCTTGGTCAGCAGCATTTAAGGCTTGAATGATTTCATCTAAATCGCCATTTAAAATAGCATCTAATTTATACAATGTTAAATTAATACGATGGTCTGTTACGCGGCCTTGAGGGTAGTTATAAGTACGAATACGTTCACTACGGTCACCAGTACCAACTTGGCTCTTACGGTCTGCTGCCATGCTAGAAATAGCCTCTTGTTCAGCTTGGTCTTGCAATTTAGCACGCAATACACGCATAGCTTTTTCACGGTTTTGTAATTGAGAACGTTGGTCTTGGCATGCCACAACAATACCAGAAGGTAAGTGTGTAATACGAACAGCAGACTCAGTTTTATTGATATGCTGACCGCCCGCACCACTAGCACGATATGTGTCGATTTTCAAGTCTTTTTCATTAACTTCAATATCAACATCTTCCATCTCTGGTAATACGGCTACTGTAACGGTAGATGTATGCACACGGCCCTGTGTTTCTGTAGCAGGTACACGTTGTACGCGATGTACACCAGATTCAAATTTCATCTTAGAGTATACATTTTCACCATCTACAGAGAAAATAACCTCTTTAAAGCCACCAAGTTCAGGTTCATTAGCATCGATAATTTCACAACGCCAGCCTTGGCTTTCCGCATATTTTGTGTACATACGGAACAAATCGCCTGCGAATAATGCTGCTTCATCGCCGCCGGCACCACCGCGAATTTCGATGATGATGTTTTTATCATCATTAGGGTCTTTAGGCAATAAAAGAATTTGCAATTTCTCTTCTAATTCCTCTTTTTGAGGTTTTAGCTCTTTCAATTCCTCTTGTGCCATTTCACGGAATTCTTCATCCATGGATTTATCTTCGATAACTTCCATAGCTTCATCAATACCAGCTAATACTTTTTTATAAGTACGGAATGTTTCCACTGTTTCAGATAATTGAGCATGTTGACGTGTTAATTTACGCCATTCATCTTGGCGCGCAATCACTTCAGGGTCACTGATGCGCTGCTCCAGGTCCATAAATTTATCTTCAATAACTTGTAATTTATCTACTAGCATGTTTATTCCTCTTCATAAGCATCACTCTCAGGAGGGCGAACCTCTTCAAGAGCACGTATAGCTACTTCAATTTGATCATCTTCTGGTTCACGTGTCGTCATGTATTGTAATGCAAGACCAGGTTTAATAAGAGCTTGCACAAAGGAATGCTCACTACGACCAGCAAGACGAATAACCTCGTACGCAATACCTGCCACTACTGGCATAAGAAGTACGCGGCTTACGATACGTTCTAACAAATTAGGCCACCCTAAAAAGGCAAATACAAAGATACTTACAACCATAACGATAAGTAAGAAATTTGTGCCACATCGCGGATGTAAGCGACTTTGTTTGCGAACGTTTTCTACAGTGAGAGGCAAGTCTAATTCATAAGTATGAATCGTTTTATGCTCTGCCCCATGATATTGGAAAACTCGTTGAATATCCTTTGTAAGTCCAATCCCCCAAATATAAAGTAGGAAAAGGACTAAACGAATGACACCTTCAATGAGATTTAATACAACATGATTATCCTGTACACCAGGAATAAATTTCACGATAAATGTAGGCAATGCTAAAAATACAGCTATCGCAAAGATGGTGGAAATAACCATAGTAATGGCAATTTCACTATTAGACATTTCTTCCTCTTCATCACCAGCGGCCTTAGCAGAGAAGGACAAGGCCTTCATGCCAATTACGAGGGATTCATAAAGAGCTACACAGCCCCGAAGAAATGGTTTTTTCAAAATTGGATATGTGTCAGCAATAGATTTTGTAGGCTCTTTTTGAACTACAATGGTTCCTGCTGGCTCTCGTACAGCTGTTGCTGTAACGCCAGGGCCCCTCATCATGACACCTTCGATAACAGCTTGTCCTCCGACAAACTTTTTAATACGTTCTGTGTTCACAAGAGCTCCTCTCATAAACAAATAGAGGCAGAGCTCATAGCCCTGCCCATAGATGCTACATTACATGACAAATTATTTGCCGTAACGTTTGTTAAATTGTTCAATACGACCACGAGCTTGAGCTGCGCGTTGTTGACCAGTGAAGAACGGATGGCATTTGGAGCAAACGTCTACACGAAGGTCTTCTTTTACAGAGCCAGTTTTGAATGTGTTGCCACAACCGCAAGTTACTGTAGCTTCTTTATAGTCTGGATGAATACCTTGTTTCATTCTATACACCTCTTTCCGACAATCAATATTATTCTTATAGATTATATCATGACACTTGTACAAATGCAAGTTGCCAATACTATTCCTTGGATGCTTGTTTTTCTTCAATAGACTCAGCTAGGATGGTCTCTAAGTCACTTTCATTAAGGATATCACGCAATGCGATGAGCTCCTCTAAAGAAAGGGTAATACCTTTCTTCATACTTGTATATTCACTATCCCAAGCGCGAAGGTCAAACTTAGGATTATATTTACCCCAGCTAGTACATGTTAATTGTTTTTTCCAACCGTCTTTATCTTCAGATAAAGTACCAATAACTTTGAAGATTTCAAAATTAATAACTGCCATGAGTCAGTCCTCCTTTCTTACACATCTGTGTAGTATGGTTCATACCTACTATATTTAGTAGTTCATATTTTTTAGGATACGATATATTTTAAACTAAATATGGGACTTTTACAATTAGTTTTTATAATCGCTATAGTCTTCAATATCAATAGATGTAGTAGGAGGCATTACTTGAGCACCTAATTCATCTACCGTAGATTTCCAATTTGTAGCTGCTTCTGTAACAGCCTTGATATAGGCTTCATCAGCAGCCTGTACAGATGAAATTAATTGAGCTTCATTATTAATATCTAATACGCGGCGACGCACGCTGCTAAGCATATAGCCGAAAGACTCATCTGTTTGAACGAGCATGGAAATCTCTTGAATCAATGTTTGACCCGTAGTACTACAGAAGTATGCATACCACATATATGCCAATTCAGCATCTGGGAACATCCAGTAAATATCCTCTGCTGGTGCCTCTGTAGTAATATCTACATCTACATGATCCGCGTAACGTTTGAATGTTAGGAAATAAGCGCCACTTTCCACAAGAGCATTACGTCCTAATGCAGAAACTCGGCTGTCGATACAGTAAATACCATCTTGACCTAAGGCTACATCAGTTTGACCGCCTGGCAACAAAATAGAGCGTAAAGACAAGCCATAATTTAATACTGTGAATACCGGTAATTGAGCAAATACGCCATGAGGCAATGGAATATAGTTAATTGTTTTCCACTCATCCCCTACGCGTTCACGAAGGCCAACGCGCATCTTTTTAACATCGTACTTACCATATACAATTTCGTAAGCCCCTAATGGAGTCCATTCACGAATAGCTTCTACACGCTTTTGATTCAAGAAGAATTGCAACGCCATATTATTTAAGCCCAATTGGTTTTGTGCCATTGTTGCAGGCAAGAATAATTGTGCAGTTCCTTCTGGAACAAGATTATGTAATCCATTTGCCACTTCTTCCACAATATCTTCAGAGGATTGGAACATGCCAACCGTACCTGTAAAGATATGGTCAAAATAGCTACGATGAGGCCACTGATTAATAATTTGTGCCATTGGATATAAACGTGTCAAAATGCTATAACACACAGGAGACGCCGTATAAAGAACGACTTTTTTATCTTCATAAGATTGAAGAATCTCTTCAACCATACCTGCATATTCTTCTACATAAGCATATAAAACGAGTTCTCCCGTTTTGCTATGAGCTTCAATACTTTCACGAACAGGAGTTTCCCAAATAGTACCTACATCTAGACCATCTAAAATGCCTGTATCGCTAATGAAATCAAATAATTCAACCCTAAAGGATGGACCATATAGAGCTTGGAATGTATTCAAACCATATGGAACAGGACCAAAAGATTCTACTGTGGATTTTTCTGCTAACGCATATAAATCATCTGCTGTTACGCCCCACTCACGGGAGCTAGCATTACTAGAAATCAATTGATCTAGTACTTTAAAACGCATTAACTCATTTACAATATCAATTCCCTCAATGCCATGAGTCGCACAAAGGGCAATAAATTCTTCGTTATTTACTTTCATATTAAACCTTTCCCGCCGAAGGGCATACATGATTTAAAAAACATTCTTCACATAAAGGCTTACGAGCCTTACATAATTTACGGCCATGATAAATCAACCAGTGATGAGCAGCAGCCCAATCCTCTTTAGGGATAGCCTTTTGCAACTTCTTCTCCATCTCTTCTGGAGTTTTAGCAATACCTAGTTTTAATCGATTAGCTACACGGAATACGTGGGTATCTACCGCAATGGCAGGTGTACCGAACAATACGGACACAACTACGTTAGCCGTTTTACGACCAACACCAGGTAATTCTACCAGTTGATCAAATTCACGTGGTACCTCACCATGATATTGTTCTACCAAGATTTGACAGGTAGCAATTAAGTTTTTCGCTTTAGACTTATAAAGACCGCAATCTTTAATAAGAGTTTCTAGTTTTGTAACCCCTATTTCAAGCATTTTAGCAGGATGATTTAATTCAGGGAACAATCGTTTCGTAACAATATTAACCCTTTCATCCGTACATTGTGCAGATAAAACAACGGCTACTAATAATTCAAATTCATTTGTATACTCAAGGGCAGGTTTTGCATCAAAATAATGCTCTTGCAATAATTTCAATTGCTCTGCCTTTATCGCTTTTGTTACACGCATACAGCTCTCCTTTCTCACTTGTGAAAGTACAGACGCGTACAACTTATATCTTACCATACGTATTCATTTAGTTCTATGTTATAATAAATCATGTTATTCTAATATAGAATACAGGAGGTCAATATGAGTAATATTAACGATACATTAAAGCGCATAAATGAACTAGCAGCAAAGAAAAAATCTGGACAACAACTCACACCAGAAGAATTAGCAGAAAAAAAAGAACTTTATGAAATCTACTTATCATTCATTCGAGGTCAAATCACAGATACATTAGATCGCGTTGAATTTGTAGATCCAGAAACCGGTGAACGAACAGCTCCTAAACGCGCTCTAGAAAATCTTGCGAAAGAAGCTGACCAAGACATTAAAGAACATAAAGATATTCATTAATATATAAAGCGTACGCATAAATGATAAGTCAATTATGCGTACGCTTTTCTATTACCCACAAAAAGTCCGCTTGATATATCAAGCGGACTTTAGTATTAGTAAAACTTATGTATTATAGCTTGCCAAGACGTTTCATAGCATTGTAAATTTTTTCAGCAAGGCCTGTCATTTGGAATTTAGGAATACCACATGCTGCAACGCGAATACCGTTAGCTAGAGCAATAACATAAATATGCTCTTTCTTCAATTCTTCACAGATAGCATTAGCAGAATCTGTAGGAATCGTAATGAAGAAGCCACCACGGTATGGTAACATAGGAAGACCTACTTGTGCTGCTTCTTGTTTAAAGATATCTGCACGATCGCGAATCAATTGATAATAGCAATTACGTTCATCTTCATAAGCTTTAAACTTAGCTGGATCAGCTACAATATTTGCCATTGTGCGCATCGCTGGACGGCAAATATTAGACCATGTAGCACGGCTTGTAGACTTATTAATTTCTAAGAATTCATCAGCAATTTCTTCGTCATCAGAAATACCAATCAAAGCCCCTACACGTTGACCATACATAGTGAAGCCTTTAGACAAGCTATAGCAAACACATGTAAGGATTTCTTTTGGCAAATGACTAAATTTACTAAAGAATGAACGAACCTCTTCTTTTTCACCAGAATAATCAAGGTAAGCCACATCAATACCGATGATCACATTATTACGACCAATAGCAACGAGTTCTTTTAAGAAGTTAAGAATGGATTCCCAGTCTTTATCCTCAATTGAGTAGCCTGTTGGGTTATTACCAGGTGTATTAAACAAAATTACCACATTTGTTTGTTTAGCAGCTAATTCATTTACACGATTTTGGAACGCTTCATGGTTAAAGTTATTATGTTCATCAAATAAAGAATACGTAACAAGTGTACGACCTACATCACTGCAAATTACGCGATAGGCACCCCAGTACCAATCAGCAGTCAATACTTCATCACCAGGTTCTGTGTAGTTATGAACTAAATGATGAATACCGCCAGTACCACCTGCAGTAGCAATACTACAGATATGACCTTCTGGACGAGATTGTCCAAAGCATTCTTTCTCTGCAGCAGCAAGGAACTCAGGTACACCTGCGATCGGTGCATAGCCAATATGTTCAGAGTCAGGAAGACTTAAATATTCATCTTTAACGGTTTTAAGGAATACTAATTTACCATCTTCATCATGAATCGCACCTAATGTACCGTTAACAACGTTCTCACGACCATTTTCTTTAGCATCAGCTTGGGCTTGGCCAGCAGTTACAAAGATTACATCTTTAAGTTTTTTCCCTTTTGCATGCTTTGCAGCAACACTTGTCATAACTTACACCATCCTATCTAAAATGAATTATTACATATTTATCATACCTAAACTTATTTAATTATACAATGAGTATTTAGAAAATATATTGTATACATAAGAAATAATACTGATTATAAGCTGATTTATTATAAAATTAAGGTATATAGGATATATACAATATCCTATACAAAATAAATTTATAAATAACATCCCTACAGATATCTATTTTTATAAACGTATAAAAAAAGACCACTCATTAGAGTGGTCTTTAGTTATCCTTAGAAGGAGTAGCCTACACCAGCGTGTAAACCTTTTGCAGTTTTATCGTTGTTATTTACGCTATATTTATCATAGCCATAGTATACGTTCAAGTCTACATCAGGGCGAACTTCATATTGAGCACCTACTTGGTAAGTTTGCTTAATATCATTACCCCAACCAGCTTTAGCAAAGCCGTTAACTTTTTCTGTCAATGGTACATGACCAATAACACCTGCTTGGAAACCTAATTCAGTATCATTTGTACGAATTGCAGTACCAGCACCATATACGTTTACATTTGGATGCACTTTATAAACCAATGCTAATTGATGATCTTTAATGTCGCCATTTTTTGCATTCAATTTATCATAGGAATATTGTACAGCTGTTTTATCGGAAAGGTCGTGTTGCAAAGAAACACCGAAACCATCGTTGCTATTGCCGCCACCTTTAGATACATGTTGTTTAAATGCATAATCAGCTTGTACTTTAGTGGAACCATCGCTAATTTTTGTTACAGGTGCTGCTGCGAATGCGCTACCTGCCACAACTGTAGCTGCTAGAGTTAATAATACTAATTTCTTCATTTGTACCTCCTATGCACATATCTCAAGATATGTCTTACTAAGTTACTTATTTACGAATGTTTTGATTATACACTCTATAAATTAGCGTTTCATGAATACAGGGATATCAGGGATACCGCTGTTTGTTGTTGTAGTGGATGCTGGACGAGATGTTGTAGTTGTTTTACCGAATTCTGGTACGCTTTTAGCGTTATTGCCAAAACCAGTTGCTACAACCGTAACTTGAACTTTATCGCCTAAGCTTTCATCGATAACAGAACCGAAGATGATATTTGCATCAGGATCTGCTGCATCAGAAATAATTTGAGCTGCTTCATTCACTTCAAAAATACCCAAATCGGAGCTACCAGAAATGTTAAGCAAGATGCCTTTAGCACCATCAATAGCAGTTTCCAATAATGGGCTATTGATAGCCATTTTAGCAGCGTCTGCAGCACGGTTTTCACCTGTACCTTCACCAATACCCATCAATGCTTCGCCTTGATTAGTCATGATAGTTTTAACGTCTGCAAAGTCAAGGTTGATTAAACCAGGAATTTGGATCAAATCAGAAATACCTTTGATACCTTGACGAAGAACTTCATCAGCTTTACTGAATGCATCAGATACGGAACATTTTTTATCTACTACTTGTAACAATTTATCATTAGGAATAACGATGATTGTATCAACTTTTTGAGTCAAGAACTCAATGCCTTTTTCTGCTGCAGCACGACGACGTTTGCCTTCGAATGCGAAAGGTTTAGTTACAACGCCTACTGTTAATGCACCAACTTCTTTAGCACATTCAGCTACGATTGGAGCAGCACCAGTACCAGTACCACCGCCCATACCAGCAGTTACGAATACCATATCAGCACCTTCAAGGGCTTTAGTAATTTCTTCACGGCTTTCTTGAGCTGCTTCTTCACCGATTTGTGGGTTGGCGCCTGCGCCAAGACCTTTAGTAACTTTTTCACCGATTTGAATTGTTACATCCGCTTTAGACAATTCAAGCACTTGGTTTTCTGTATTAACAGCTAAAAATTGAACACCTTTAATTTGGTTATCAACCATACGATTAACAGCGTTATTACCGCCGCCACCAACACCGATAACTTTAATATTTGCAAAATCAGACATTGAACTTCCTCCTCTTATCGTTATCTATCGTATCAATATACGTCCCAATGTATCGATTTATATACTGACTATCTTATAACAATTACATTTATTTTACACTAAAATTTAAAAACTTTCCACTATATAGAATGTGATTTATTAGAACCGCTTAGTCATAATTATCTTGCGTATAGCGCCTACATTAATAAATACACGCAACCCAAACCCAATGAGGGCCACATAGTAAAGATTAATACCTATTAAATCACCAACATATACAAGAATAACAGCTAACACCATATTTGAAAAGAACCCAATTACAAAGTTACTGAGATCAAAGGTTCTTTCCAATGCCGCTCGACTACCGCCAAACACTGCATCTAATGCCGCCAGAACAGCTACTGATGTATAGTTCGAGTAACTAATAGGGATATGAAGTGGTGCTATCCATCCTAAGGTAGCCCCTATGATTAGGCCAATGATGGCGAAGATATAGATGTTCATTCTTTACCTCCTAACTCATTAGGCTTCATATGTTCTTCTCTAAAGGTACCTGTGAAAGCAGGAATCGCTACATCCTCTTCTTGCTTTATAGTTACCTTTATTCCCCAATGTTTGAGCGAATCCACTACACCACCGCGCATAGTTAACGCCGAATTTAATGTCTTTGGATCTCCAATGGCTTTCACCGTAAAGGGAGCGCCAAAGACCTTACCATTTACAGTGATAGTTGGTCCTGAACATCGTATTTCAGACGTTCCTATAAGGCGTTGATCATTAATAGCTATTGCTTCAGCCCCACCAGCACGTAATTCATTGACAATCCTAAGAATATCTTCATCATGAATTACATACAAATTAGGATTTTCACCACTTTGCACAGGCTTTAAGCTATCTTCAATCAAAACGCTAACACCTGGACCTTTAACATTTGTTAAAGCCGCTTTCATCATGAGCTGTTCATCAGCTTTACCGTCGCCATTAGCACCAGATTTTTTTAGTGATTCAATTTGCTTTAATAAAGCATCCCGTTCACTCTGGGCCTCTCGCAATTGTACTGCTAAATCACCAGCCCGTTGTAAGCGAATATTTTCTTCTATATTATCTTGAGTCATCTTATATTGGGTTACAACCATAAACCCCAATATACAGCTGACTATGGCAATTGCCCACCGTTCGTGTCTCACGACAATCATCTACCTTTTATTTTCAACATGACCTAATTTATCTTGTTTTCGTCTCATCTTTCTTAGTAGATGAATTTTCTGTAGTCGGTGCTCCATTTTGATGTTTTTTGCCTTCTGGCATCACATCGGTTTTAATGTACGGTGACGAAACATTTACATCGATATACTGTACATTACCATGAGTCTTTTTAATATCTTGTAACATCGACTGAGTTAGCTCTGCTTTTTTAGCTAAGTCTTTGCCATCTCCCAGTCGAATCTGTACACCTGAAACAGTATATGCCATTATTGCATCAGGATCTCCAATATTAACCTCCGCAATATTCTTGAATGTCTCCTCATCAAGTGAGTTCAAATATTCAAGAGCAGCCAATATGGGCTTATCTACCACCGTATCTCCTAAAAGTATATTTCCAGCTTTCACACCAGAAATCATAGGTACAGATGTATCTTGAATAGCAGGCTCAGATGCAATCACTTGACCTTTACCATCAAGGGTCAAGTATCCAAATTGAGCTGGTACAACGGCAACAGCCTTGCGTTCTACTACATTTACCACCATTGTAAGTGGCAACTGATAGCTGATTTGAGCCTCTTCGACACGTAAGTCTTTCGACAATCTAGTTTTTAATTTTTCTGTACTAATTTGCAATATATTAACAGGTTCATGGATATCACCTGCTACCATTACATCTTGTACAGTTACCTTATCCGATCCAGTAACTTTTAAGGATCCAAAAGGAATAGGTAGTGTAAACAACCCCACCAACACGAGAGTAACTGCACCACCGATTTTTAACACTCGTTTTCTAAATACAGCCCGTTCATCACGAACAGGTGTAGAAGACTGCATCTCCCCAGAGTTGGATGGATGGTTTTGCTTATCATCCATAGTTAACTCCTTATCTTCTATTAGCCCTTAAAATTTCCCTATACTAGCTGTTAATAGAATTTTTTCACATAATGTTGGGAAGTCGATTCCCATTTCTTTAGCTGCTTTTGGTACTAAAGACGTTGCTGTCATACCAGGCACAGTGTTATATTCAAGAACATACATCTTATCGGCATGATCTGTCATAACATCAACACGAATAACCCCACTGCCTTGTACTTCGCGATATACAAGTTCCCCAATGCGTTGCATTTCAGCAGTCATGTCTTCACTAATAGGTGCTGGCACTAAATACTCTGTAGCACCTACCGTATACTTACTCATGTAGTCATATTCACCAGAATGTGGACGAATTTCAATAACAGACAAAGCTTTGCCATCTAAAACAGATACGGTAAATTCACGACCATCAAGGAATTGTTCTACCACGAGAATAGGGTCATATTTAAGAGCTTCCGTTACAGCCTCTTCTAACTGAGCTTCATCGCGAACGATAGTAACCCCAATACTAGAACCTTGAGTGGCAGATTTCACAACTACTGGAATTGTAAAATCTTTACGGATGTGTTCAATAATAGCCTCTGCAGATTCAAGATTACCATTGAAGGACTCGGAAGCCGCCGTAGGAATATTGGCACCTTTAAACACATCTTTACTTACTTTTTTATTCATCCCTACTGCATGAGCCATAATACCGGACCCAGTGTATGGAATTTCAGCCATTTCTAATAAGCCTTGTAATGCACCGTCTTCACCATAACGGCCGTGAATGGCATTAAATACGACTTCACCACCGAGGGCTTCAATATCTTTTAAAACAGTACGTGGATTAAGTTCTAATGTTTGGGCATTATAACCTTTGCTTTCAAGTGCTTCCGCAATAGCCGCACCAGTACGACGAGATACTTCAGCCTCTTTGGAAGGACCACCCATCAATACGATTATTTTTTTATCTTTCATTGTAAGCCTTCCTCCAATATAGCTAATAATTTTGGTCCATATTGATTAATAGAACCTGCACCCATGGTGATAACCAAGTCATTAGGTCTCACTACTTTTGATAATACTTCAGGCAAATCATCAACAGACTGTACATAATGTACATCTTGACCTGTGGCCGCTTTAATAGCATTTGGAATTGTATTGCCATCAATACCAGGGATTGGATCTTCACCAGAGCTATAAATATCTGTCATATATACTTCATCAGCGCTTGTGAAAGCAGTAGCAAATTCGTCTTTTAGCAAGCTAGTACGAGTAAAACGATGTGGTTGGAATACACAGATAACACGATGTTTTTCTAACTCTTTTGCGGCTTTCAACGTAGCTTTAATCTCTGTAGGATGATGAGCATAGTCATCAACAACCCACACACCTGCTACATGGCCTTTCGTTTCAAAACGGCGTTTTGCACCGATAAATTTACCTAAGCCCTTAGTAATGATACGTGTTTCTACACCACAGCAATCATGAGCCACAATAAAGGCAGCCAAGGAATTCAATACATTATGTTCACCAGGAACACG
Organism: Veillonella sp. T11011-6; assembly: GCF_002959755.1. Lineage (GTDB taxonomy): Bacteria > Bacillota > Negativicutes > Veillonellales > Veillonellaceae > Veillonella. Next base: position 556,311 of record NZ_PPCW01000001.1, read on the forward strand.
CAAGCGAATACGCTCAATATTTACACCCTTATGATATACATCATAAACCAATGTAGAGTCTACATAATGAATATTTTTAGCTACATAATCATTATTATCGCTTAAGCCATATGTAATGAAGTTACGATTTACACGACTCATAACGTAGCGGATATTTTCATTATCACCACATACGATTGCTTTGCCAGATTCTGGTAAGGTTTCAACAAACTCACAGAATGCATTTAGCAAATTATCCATTGTTTTGTAATGATCCATATGATCATCTTCAATATTAGTAATAACAATTGTGTGTGGACGTAGTTTCAAGAAAGACCCATCACTCTCATCTGCTTCTACTACAGAGAAATGGCCTTTACCAAGGCAACTACTGCCTTTTAAATAATCTACTTCACCGCCAATAATAACTGTTGGATCGGCATCTGCTTCTACTAAAATTTGACCAATCATCGAAGTAGTAGAAGTTTTACCGTGTGCGCCAGCTACTGCAATGCCATCTGTTACGTCTAACACAGCTTTTACAATATCGGAACGGTGCAAAATTGTAATGCCTTGAGCTTTAGCAGCTACAATTTCAGGATTATCTTCGCGAATAGCAGTAGAACGAACTACAGCATCAACGCCATTTACATACTCTTTATTATGACCAATATGAACAGTAGCGCCCATATTTCTGAACTTTTCAATAACTGCAGATTCAGTTACATCTGAACCAGATACATCATAACCTTTTTGAATTAAAATATTCGCTATAGCACGCATGCCAGATCCACCTATACCAATAAGATGAATCTTATGAATACCGTCTAACATAAAACCTCTCCTTGTTACTTTGCAATAGATAATGCTAATTTTGCAATATCATGAGCCGCGTTTGGTTTCCCTAATTGCAATGCTCGTTCTCCCATTTGTGATAATAAATCACGATTGGCCATAAACATTTCAATTTCCCCTATCAAATCATGAGCACTTAACATTTGATCAACGATCATATGAGCAGCCCCTTCTTGAACAAAAATACGGGCATTATATGTTTGATGATCTTCCGCTGCATATGGATATGGTACCAACACAGATGGAATACCTCGAACCGCCAGCTCAGCCAGCCCGATAGCACCAGATCTAAAGACTGCTAAATCAGCTGCTGCCAAAGCTTTTGGCATATCATGTAGATATGGCAGAATCACCGAAGAATCACCTAAACCATCACCGTCGGTAATACCAAGCTGAGATAACACAGATTTGTATTCTCCGTCCCCTGTAATATGGATTAATTTGATTCCTTTTGTTCCTTGAAAATGCTTATGTACATCAATCATAGCATTATTGATAGTTCGCGCCCCCCGAGAACCACCTGCTATGAGAACTGTAAATGTGTCATCACTTAAATTAAAATAATTACGTCCATCAGCTCTAGTATCGACTAATACATCAGGGCGTACTGGGTTACCAGTATACACTACGCGTTTTGCCTTTGAAAAAGATGCTTCTGCATCCTTGTAGCCCACGGCTACTACATCAACAAAACGGCTTAGAATTTTATTTGTAATACCTGCAATGACATTTTGTTCCTGTATCAATGTTGGAATGTTGCGCAATGCTGCAGCCATGAGAATAGGACCACAGACATAACCACCAGTACCAATAACTACATCCGGCTTAAAGTTAGAAATGATTGTATTGGCTTTCACAAGAGAGAAAGCAGTCTTACCTAACGTCACTAACGTACCAAAAGATAATTTACGTTGCAAACCTTGTACGGGTAATGTAGTAAACTCAATGCCTTCTTTAGGCACTAAGGTTGCTTCTAAGCCCTTTTCAGTTCCTACATATAAAACCTGTGCATCAGGGTTCTGCTTCATAATTTCCTTATATATAGTTATTGCTGGATATATATGTCCACCGGTGCCACCACCTGAAATAATGATACGTTTCATTAATGGTGTCTCCCTTCTTGCAACATATGAACACAATTTTTAAAATCATCGCCACGTTCTTCAAAACAGCTGTACCAATCAAAGCTTGAACAAGCTGGTGATAATAATACAATATCACCTTGATTAGCCAATTTATAACCTTGTTCAACAGCATCTTTCATAGATGAAGCTCTGTAAATAGGCTGAACGCCAGCCTCTTTTGCAGCAGCTTCAAATCGATCCGCCGCTTCCCCCATAAAGATAACAGCTTTTGTATGATCTTTAACAAGCTGCATAAAATCTTCTAAAGGAGTCATTTTATCATGACCACCAGCTAATAAAATAACTGATTGATCAAAGGATTCTAATGCTTTTACAACAGAGTCAACATTAGTAGCTTTAGAGTCATTATAGAATGTAACGCCATCAATTGTTTTAACCCGTTCTAATCGATGTTCAACGCCATGGAACTCACTAATAATGCGATGAATAGTTTCTGCTGGTACACCTAACGCATAGGTTAAAGCGATAACAGTTAAAATATTTTCAATATTATGACTACCTGGAATGTGGATATCATCGCTTCCAATAACAGGCGTTGCCTTACCATCCTTTGTTACATAACATTGTCCTTTATCATAGTAAGCACCATTTGACACCACTTGATGTTGACTAATTTTAAGGATATGGCTAGGCACACGATGTTCCATATCTGCCACAATTGGATCATCAATATTAAGCACCATAAAATCTGTACTTAATTGATTTTCAAAGATTTGTTCCTTTGCAGCAATATAATTTTCCATCGTCTTGTGACGAGCTAAATGGTCTGGTGTAATATTGAGCATAATAGCACCAACCGGTCTAAAATGCTTAATTGTTTCTAATTGATAGCTAGATAGTTCAGCTACCAAGAAACCATCTGCTGGCATGGAATAGGCAACTTCACTGAGAGAATCCCCTATATTGCCACCAACGCGAACTGGTTTTCCAGTGCCTTCCAATACCTTAGTTAATAATGTAGTAGTTGTAGTCTTACCATTGGTACCAGTAACGGCAACAATTGGAGATTTAGATAACTCATAAGCTACTTCAACTTCACTAACTACATCAATTCCACGTGCTTGAGCAGCTTTTACAATTGGAATATCTAAAGAAATACCTGGAGAAATAACAATACGATCCACGCCATCAAGCAAGGATTCGTCTTGTAGACCTGTAATAATCTCCACACCCGCTGATACTAGTCTTTTTTCCTCATCTGCAGGCAGTGTAACAGGCTTATAATCATTTAACACTACATGGGCCCCAACTTGAGCTAACACCCAAGATGCGCCTATACCGCTGGCACCAGCGCCCAGAACAAGTATATGTTTGTCTCCGTATTCCATCTGTATCACCTAAATTATCAACAAAAATAATGTATTCCTATCTTATAAGCATACCATTATTTGCGGCTTCCGTTAAGTATTATCTTACAAAGTTATAGTCGCTAAAATGACACCAATAACAGCTAATACAGCACCACCAAACCAGAAGCGATTAACAACAGTTTGTTCAGCCCAACCAGACAACTCAAAATGATGGTGAATAGGGCTCATTTTAAATACTCGTACACCACGAGTTTTAAAGGAAATAACTTGAATAATAACGGATAACGCTTCCATAACAAAAATACCGCCAATTACAACGAGTAACAACTCTGTTTTTGTAAGAATCGCCATCGCCGCAAAAGCACCACCTAATGCTAAAGAACCTGTATCCCCCATAAATACTTTTGCAGGGTTTACATTGTATACCAAGAAACCAAGGCATACAGCGGCTACAATGGCACCATAGTAAGCAACGCTTTCAGCGCCAATAGAATTTGTTGTAGATGCAGCCATAAGGCCGATAACGGAAAAGGCAATGGCAGCTACAGCAGATGTACCACTAGCTAAACCATCAAGACCATCTGTAAGATTTACGGCATTCGTAGCACCTACGATAATTAGAAATGCCAATACATAATAAGCCCAACCTAATTGAAGGTGAATATCTGCTACAGGAATCCACAATGTAGTAGGAATAACCATAATTTCAGTAATACAGTAACAGAATATTGCAGCCAAAATAAATTGACCTAGTAATTTTTGCTTTGCTGTCAAACCAAGATTACGTTTTTTTACAGCTTTTACAAAATCATCAAAGAAGCCCAATAAACAATGTCCTAATGTGAGGAACAATAACATACCAGTACCCACATTCCACGGTGCAAATAAAGCAACCCCAATGACGAGGGCTACCATCATAAAAGCGCCACCCATTGTTGGTGTACCAGCTTTCGCTTGATGACTTTCTGGACCTTCTTCACGAATACTTTGTTGTGCGTGCAAAGAACGCAACATAGGAATAGCAAATTTACCTAGCACTACAGTAATAATAAAAGTTACTACGAAGGCTAATAGAATGTGATATATCATACGAATCCTCTACTCATTAATAAACAGATGACGGCTAGATATAACTAGCCGTAACCTTTTATTCACGATCTTTCAATTCTTCAACAACTCGTTCCATCCGCAAACCACGGGAGCCTTTGACAAGGATAACGTCCCCTTTTTCACGAATATCACTATATGCATTGGCCATTTCCAAATGGCTATTACAACGGAATGTAGTTAAGCCTGCTTTTTTAGCTTCTTTAGCTATAAAGGCAGCAGCATCACCAAATGTGAAGACCACACTATAACCTTCTTCAGCCAGTAATTGACCAATTTCACGGTGCGCTTGTTCAGTATAATCACCAAGTTCAAGCATATCACCAAGCATGGCAATTTTACGTTTACCTTCTAGCTGACCCAAAGCTTTTATCGCTTCAGCCATAGAAGAAGGATTTGCATTATACGCGTCATTTAAGATAACAATATCTTCAAATGGTACGATTTCTTGGCGCATAGGAGTGCCTGTAAATTCGCTTAAGCCCTTACGGATCGTATTGGACTTAATGCCTAGCACACGACCAGCTACGATTGCTGCCAATGCGTCATATACATTGTGTTCACCAATCATAGGCAAGAAGATATCAAATACTTCGTCATAACATTTACATGTAAATTTAATACCATCTTTTTTATAACGCAAATGACTGCCAATACATGTGGCATTACGTTCGATACCATAGGTAATCGTTTTACCTTTGGCAAGACTATCCATAGCTTTAACATATGGATCATCTTCATTGAGAATAGCCACACTATTTTCAGGCAAGCAACGAATTAACTCACCTTTAGCTTGTGCGATGGCTTCACGAGAGCCTAATAGCTCAATATGGCTAGTACCAACATTCGTAATAATACCCATAGTTGGTTCTGCAATCAACGCAAGCTCCTCAATTTGACCAAGGCCACGCATGCCCATTTCAACAACGCAAGCTTGATGTTCTGAAGTTAAACGCAACAATGTTTTTGGCAAACCAATTTCATTGTTAAAGTTTTTCTCAGTTTTCAAAACATTAAATTCGGTGCCGAGTACAGCAGCTACCATTTCCTTTGTTGTAGTCTTACCAGAAGAACCAGTAATAGCGACTACAGGGATATCAAAGCGACGACGATGGTAACGTGCTAAATTTTGATACGCTACCAATGTATTATCTACTTCAATGCATACAATGCCGTCCACCGCACGACCTTTTTCTACGATTGCACCAGTAGCGCCCTTTTCGATAGCTGTATTAATAAAATCATGACCATCAAAGGTATCGCCTTTTAAGGCTACAAATAAAAAGTCTGATTCAATTGTTCTTGTATCAGTAGATACATCTAAAAACTTAATATTGTCGGTATGTGCACTCGTCCCTTGTGTGGCTTCTACCACTTGAGACAATGTAAATTCTGCCATATTAGATCTCCTTGAGGGCTGCTCGCGCCTCTTCACGATCATCAAAATGAATCGTTTTATCCTTTAAGATTTGGTAATCCTCATGCCCCTTACCTGCAATTAGTACAATATCCCCAGGTTTTGCATTTTGTATTGCATGTTGAATCGCTTCCCGACGATCAACGATAACTTCATAGTGAGAGCCTTCACGAAGGCCTTCTTTAACGCCTACCTCTACATCTTTCACAATTTGCACAGGATCTTCTGTGCGAGGATTGTCAGATGTAACATATACTACATCGCCATATTGTGCAGCAATACGACCCATAATAGGACGTTTTGTAGCATCTCGGTCACCACCACAACCAAAGACTACAATAATACGATTTTCTTGAATAGCCTTTGCAGTTTGCAAAATATTTTCTAACCCATCTGGTGTATGTGCATAGTCTACAACAACTGCAAATGGTTGACCTTCTTCAATAAGCTCAAAACGACCAGGCACAGCACTAAATGTTTTCAATGCCTTATCGATATCTTCCATGGAGATACCTTCTAACAGACAAGCGCCAATAGCGGCCAATGTATTATATACATTAAACAAACCAGTTGTATTCATAGCCACTGTATAGTCATTACCATCATAGGATACCGTATAACGACTAGATTTAGGAGTCATTTCAACATCATGAGCATTCAATGTTCCTTTACCATCAATACTGTACGTAATGATAGGCGCCGTTGTTTTTTCAATTACACGATGACCATATTCGTCATCGATATTGATGACAGCCCCTTTGCCAGATTTAGTTTGGTTCGGCGCGCTAACTTGTTCAAATAATTTACATTTAGCTGCCAAATAATTTTCAAAGGTTTTGTGAAAGTCCAAATGATCTTGTGTTAAGTTCGTGAATACTGCTGTATCATACTCAACACCAGAAACTCGACCTAATGCTAACGCATGGGAAGATACTTCCATGACACAATGGGTAACACCTTCTTCTACCATTTGATGAAGAATATGTTGTAAATCTACTACATCAGGCGTTGTATTATGAATTGGATAGGATGTATCACCAATCATAATATGAACGGTACCAATAACGCCTACTTTATGGCCTTGACCTTTCAAAATATGACGAATCATATGAGTTGTAGTTGTTTTACCATTAGTACCAGTAACACCGATCATACGCATGGAATTTGCTGGATAATCAAAGAAATATGGTACACAAGCCATCATAGCTTTTCGAGTATCCTCTACAGTGATAACACAAACATCACCACTTACCTCTACTGGTTTAGATACAAGTACGGCTACAGCACCAGCTTCAACAGCTTTATTTACATAATTATGACCATCTACAGTGGCACCATCTAACGCAATAAATAAGCTACCTGCTTTTACTGCACGAGAATCAGCCGTAATATCTAACACCTCAACAGCTGTATTGCCTTCTACATGCGGTGTTTGCAAAGTTTTTACTATATCTTGTAATTGTTTCATATACAATCTCCTTTACACGCAAAGGAAAGCAGCCCAATACGAGCTGCTTTGCCTGCTAGTCTATAATTTGCTGTTTCTCTTGTACAGTACGTTCAGTAACAGCGCTTTTTGTACTATAAACAAAAGAATCAGGCAAAACCATCCCTAGTTGTTGTTCTGCGATTTGTTGAATACGAACAGGAGACTTCAAAGAAGCCACTTCAACATCCAACGCATCATTATCCTTTGTTAATTGTACTACAGCTTGCTGTGTTTTAACTACTTCATAGCCTAATTTTGTGCTGTACGCATTCATAACCATCATGATAAGCAAAAATGCAACCAATGCAGCAATACCATATACAACCTGCCACATCATAGGGCTCAAATCTAGAGCCACATTTGCACTACGTTTTCTCCCTTGTGAAGCGACCAACACATCGCTTTTAACTTGGCCCACAACAGCCTTTCTCGCTAACATAAACACTAACCCCTTCCAATTCTACAACTTGACGGCTACGCGTAACTTTGCGCTTCTAGCCCTCGGATTAACCTCAATCTCCCCTGCACTCGGCTCTATAGCCTTATTCTTCGCCTTCACAACTGCCTTGTGGTTACAAACGCACATTGGCAATTCTGGAGGACATATACATGCTGTACTCAACTCTTTGAAAGTTTGTTTTGTAATTCGATCTTCCAAGGAGTGGAATGTGATAACCCCAATTTTCCCCTTTGGTTTCAACATGGATACAGCATCTACAAAACTATCATGCAAGATAGCTAATTCTCTATTTACTTCAATGCGAATGGCTTGGAACGTCCGTTTTGCCGGATGTGGTCCGTCTTGACGCGCCTTCGCAGGTATTGCTTGCTTAATAATTCTAACTAACTCACCAGTAGTGGTAATTCGTTTTTCTTGACGTGCATTAATGATGAATTCAACAATGCGCTTAGCCCATCGCTCTTCACCATAGTCGCGGATAATTTGCAATAATGCGTCAGCATCATATTCATTAACAACCTCTTCTGCCGTTAATGGTGCGTCCTTATCCATACGCATATCGAGTGGGCCATCATTCATATATGAAAAGCCACGCTCCGGTGTATCCAGTTGATAGCTAGATACGCCAAGGTCAAAGATAAATCCATCTACTTCATAGATACCCTCATTATGAAGGGCTTCTTTTAAGTTAGAAAAGTTCGTCGGTATTGTTAACACCTGACATGTTAAATCAGATAAACGCTGTCGAGCTACACTCAACGCATCTTCATCTTGATCCAACCCTATAATCATGCCTTCTGGATCTAACATCTCGCCCACAGCATGGGCATGTCCTGCACCGCCCAGAGTACAGTCCACATAGATGCCTTTTGGATTAGTTACGACGGAGTCCACCGTTTCGCGTAAAAGTACGCTGGTATGATTAAATTCCATCATAGCCTCCTATAACATAATCCCTTCTAGACCTTCGACAAGTTCTTCCATACTTTCAGCCACTTGATCATCATAGTAATCATATTTTTCGCGGCTCCAAATTTCAACGTGATCCCCCGCACCGACAATAACGGCCTGTTTATCAAGGCTCGCATATTCACGTAGTGGTACAGGAATGAGGACACGACCTTGTTTATCATATTCAAGCTCAGCGGCACTACCAAAAACAAAACGTTTTAAGGCACGTACGCTAGCTTTAGTGGAGGATTGTGATTGTAAAGCTGCAGAAATTTTCTTCCACGCTTCTTCGGTGTAAATAGCTAAGCAGTTATCTAGGCCCTTAGTAACAATGCATACTTCGCCTAGTTGTTCACGTATTTTCGCGGGTATAATCATCCGCCCTTTTGTATCAATGGTGTGATTATATTCTCCCATGAACATACGTATCACCGCCCTTTACTATTCCTTATCCACCACTATATGGTAAATTCTACCACAATTCCCCACCAATCACAATAAAAAATCCATTTTTATCCCACTTTTTTATATTTTTCTTTCATAATCTCTATTTTTCTCTCCTTTTCTTAGATACATATGTTCGAAAATAAATGATAATTGAATCATTAAAACCACTCCCCACCACTAAGTACCAAATTCTAGTTTTATCTGTATCCAATCCCCACCACAATACTCCCATAAGCTCTATTACACTCAAATCAAACGATATATAGGAATACAATCACCACAAATCCACACAAAAAGAAAACCGCGTAGCATTTCTGCTACGCGGTTTCTATACCTACGATAGATTATAGTGTAACCCATCGGTTGGGAGGCATATTATTTAATTGTTTTTACAGCTGCTTTTGGAGCTTGTTGTGGTTGTTGTGCAATCACTTTATCAAGAAGTTCACGAATTTCTTTGTTTTGTGCTTGCAAATCAGCCACTTGATCCTCAAGAACTTTTACAGTTGCAGGGGATGCTTTAGGAGCTGTAGGAGCATTGCCAATACCGATTGTTACACCAGCATTTGCCATTACGCTATGGTCACCACCATAAGCGGCACCAGCATGGATTAATAAATCAGGATTTGCATAATGTGCTACACCCAATGCAGTAGATGTTTTACCTTTGTAAGTACCAACAGCCGCCATAATTTGGGCTTTTTGACCTTCGTGGTATTCGATAGGTTTCAATGCTGCTAATGCTGCTGCATTAGCACCTACAACTTTAACATCGCGTTCTACGCTGCTAATGCGGCGAGAGTTTTCTGCGATTTGTGCATCATGTTGAACAAGTGTTGCGTGATCTTGTAATGCAATGTTGGAAGCTTTCAAGCTATAATTTGCAGCTTCTGCTAATGTACTGATATCTTGAGTATTTTTATTTACTTGCAAGCCCAATACATTAACTTTTTCATTGTTTTCTAATGCAATCGCACCAATGTTCTTAGTTAATGTAACATTTTCATCAACTTTAGTGTTTACATCAGCAATGTCTTGAGTATTTTTATTTACTTGTAAACCTAATACACTAACCTTTTCATGATTTTCTAATGCTAGAGTACCAACAGCTTTAGTTAATTGTGCATTTTCATTAACTTGTTTAGCTACTTCAGTTACACGATTATCTACTTTAGTAATATTTGTAACATTAGTATCTACTTTAGCATTTAGAGTGTTGATGTTTGTTGTATTTGTATTAACTTGGTTAGTTACTTTACTAATATTGCTTGTGTTTGTATTAACTTGGTTAGTTACATTTGTAATATTAGTTGTATTTTGGTTAACAACATTATTGATATTAGCAATATTAGTTGTATTAGTATTAACTTGTTTAGATACGTCGTTAATAACTTTGCTATGTTCATCAACTTTGTTGATTACTTTTTGTACAGTTACATTAGTATTTTGAATTGCTTCAGCATTTTGTTTGATTGCGGCTTTGTTAATATTGATGTTTTCAGTATTATGTTTGATTGCTTCAGTATTAACAGAAACTTGGCTTTGAACATTTTTAATGCGTTCTTCGTTAGCATTTGCTTTTTGAGTATTAGCATTAACTTGTTCTTTCACTTTGTTTACATCAGCGCTTACATTTTGTAAGTTCTTAATTGCTTCAGTATTTTTGCCAACTTGATCTTTCAAACCAGATACATCTGTTTTGATATTGTTGATTACAACATTTTGGTTGTTAACTTTCACATCAATATCATTAACTTTAGTATCAATATTAGTTACTTTATTGTTAATATTAGTAACTTTGTTATCAATATTTGTAACTTTAGCATCAATATTCTTCACATCGTTTTTAACGTTAGTAATATTGTTGTTCACAATATTGATTTTTTGATCAACTTTAGCATTGATGTTTGTGATATCAGCTTTTACTACTGTTACATCAGCTTTAATATTGTTTACATTCTTTTCAACGTTAACAACATTAGCTTTAATGTTATTAATATTGGAAGTATTATTTTGAATGTTTACAGTATTAGCTTGGATGTTGCTATTTTGAGCGTTAATGTTTTGAGTAATATTTTCTACTTTTTGAGCTACATTAACGATTGTAGTATTGCCTTTACCAACTTGACCTTTCAAGGATTCGATAGCTTGAGAGTTAGCATCAACTTTACCAGTTAAGTTGTTAATAGCAGTTGTATTAGATTCAATACGACCAGTATTAGCATTTACTTTAGCAGTTACATCAGTTATGTTAGCTGTGTTACCAGCAACTTGTTTACTAATGTTTGCAATAGCTGTTGCATTGTTAGAAATGTTAGTTGTGTTATTTTTAACTTGTTTGCTTACATTAGCAATAGCTGCTGTGTTATTAGCAATGTTAGTAGTATTGTTAGTTACATCTGTGCGGATAGCTTTGATATCTGCAGTGTTAACATCTACTTTATTGCTGATATTTGTCACATTAGCTTTAATATCAGTAATAGCTTTGCTATTATCAACAATTGCTTTTGCGTTAGCATCAACCTTAACATTTACTTCATTAACTTTGCTGTTAATTGTGTTGTTAATTACTGTATTGTTTTCAGCAATCTTAGCATCAATATTTTTGTCAACTTTGTTAATGATTGTTGTGTTATTTTCATTGATTGCATTAGCAATGTTTTGGTTAATTACAGTGTTGTTATTAGTAATAGCAGTGTTGATATCTTTTCTAATTACTGTGTTGTTAGCTTCAATCTTAGCATTGATTGTGTTTTCAACATTAGTAACTGTTGTGCCAACTTGGCCTTTTAATGCTTTAATAGCATCTTCATTAGCGCTAATACGTGTAGAGTTATCTACTATGTTACCTTGTAAGTAATCTAAGCGTTGATCATGACGATCTACACGTGCAGTAAGACCAGCTACATCACCTTTAACGCCATCAATCTTAACATTTACATCACCAATCTTAGTATTGATTGTGTTGTTGATTTGCTTATTGTTTTCATTGATTTTCACATCAATGTTTTTATCAACTTTGTTAATGATTGTTGTGTTATTTTCATTGATTGCATTAGCGATGTTTTGGTTAATTACAGTGTTATTAGCAGTAATCTTAGCATCAATATTTTGATCTACTTTATTAAGGATTGTAGTATTATTAGCTTCAATCTTGTTATTAATAGTAGATTCGATATTAGTGATAGTAGTACCAACTTTACCGTTCAATTCAGCAATAGCTTTTGCATTCTTGTCGATAGCAGCTTTGTTATTGCCAATCAATGTACGGTTTTCGATAGCGATTGTACCAGCTACATTGATGTCTTTTTCGTTTTGGTCAACACGTTTAGTAAGACCATCCAAGTCACCTTTAATGCCGTCAACTTTAACATTTACATTGTTGATTGCTGTTGTATTGTTAGCAATATTTGTAGTATTTAGTTTAACACTATCTTCTACTGCAGTAATACGTGTGGAGTTATCTACAATGTTATCTTGTAAGTAGTCTAAACGTTGATCATGACGATCTACGCGACCTTTCAAGCCATCAATATCACCTTTAATACCATCAACTTTAACATTTACATTGTTAATTGTATTGTTAATTTCCTTGTTGTTTTCAGTAATTGCATTTGTGATATTTTGATTAATTACAGTATTGTTAGCTTCAATCTTAGCATCGATATTTTTATTAATAACTACATTGTTTTCAGTAATTTTGTTATTAATAGTAGTTTCGATATTCTTAACTGTATTGCCAACTTGACCTTTTAATTCATCGATAGCTTTTTTGTTATTAGCAATGTTTGTAATGTTATTTGCAATGTTTGTAGTGTTATTTGCAATGTTTGTAGTGTTATTTGCAATAGCTACTTTGTTATCACCAATGAATTTGCGGTTTTCAAGAGCAATTGTGCCAGCTACGTTGATGTCTTTAGTGTTTTTATCAACTTTAGCAGTAAGATCTTTCAAGTCACCTTTAACACCGTCAACTTTTACATTTACATTGTTAATAGCTGTAGTGTTATTAGCAATATTTGTAGTGTTGTTTGCGATGTTTGTAACATTTTCAGTGATACGTTTGCTATTATCAGCAATTGCCACTACATTAGCTTGAATGTTTGTAGCATTGTTAGCAATATTAGTAGTATTATTTTCTACTTTACCATTGATATTAGTGATTTGATTTTTAATATCGTTGATCACTGTAGAAGATTTACCTACTTGACCTTTTAATTCATCGATAGCTTTTGCATTAACATTGATATTTGTAGTGTTATTTGCAATAGCAGCTTTGTTGTCGCCAATGAATTTACGGTTTTCAATTGCAATTGTACCAGCTACGTTGATGTCTTTTTCATTTTGTTCTACACGTTTAGTAAGACCATTCAAGTCGCCTTTAACACCATCAACTTTAACGTTTACATTGTTGATAGCAGTTGTATTGTTAGCGATGTTAGTAGTGTTGGCATCTACTTTCACATTAGTTGCATCAATACGTTTGCTATTATCTACGATAGCGTTTGCATTGATGTTGATGTTTTTAGTGTTGTTAGCAATAGCAACTTTATTATCGCCAATGAATTGACGGTTTTCCATTGCAATTGTACCTACTACATTAATATCTTTTGCATTAGCTTTCACACCATCTTCAACTACAGAGATACGTGTAGAGTTATCAGCAATATTATCTTGTAAGTAGTCTAAACGTTGGTCATGACGATCTACACGACCTTTAAGGCCATCTAAATCACCTTTAAGACCATTCAAGTCACCTTTAACGCCATCAATCTTAACATTTACATCACCAATCTTAGTATTGATTGTGTTGTTGATTTGTTTGTTATTTTCATTGATTTTTACATCGATGTTTTTATCAACTTTGTTAAGAATTGTAGTGTTATTAGCATTGATTTTAGCATCAATGTTTTGATCTACTTTATTAATGATTGTTGTATTATTGCTGTTGATTTTATTATCAATATTTTGGTTGATAACAGTGTTGTTAGCTTCAATCTTAGTATCGATATTTTTATTAATAGTTACATTATTTTCTGTAATCTTGTTATTAATTGTAGTTTCGATATTTTTAATTGTAGTACCAACTTGACCTTTTAATGCTTTGATAGCATCTTCATTAGCACTAATACGTGTAGAGTTATCTACAATGTTGCCTTGTAAGTAATCTAAACGTTGATCATGACGATCTACACGTGCAGTAAGACCAGCTACATCACCTTTAACGCCATCAATCTTAACATTTACATCGCCAACTTTTTTGTTGATTGTATTGTTGATTTGAGTGTTATTTTCATTGATCTTTACATCAATATTTTTATCAACTTTGTTAATGATTGTAGTGTTATTAGCATTGATTTTAGCGTCAATGTTTTGATCTACTTTATTAATGATTGTTGTGTTATTGCTATTGATTTTATTATCAATATTTTGGTTGATAACAGTGTTGTTAGCTTCAATCTTATTATCGATAGTTTTATTAATTACTGTATTGTTTTCGTTGATTTTATTAGTAATTGTATTTTCGATATTTGTGATTTGATTGCCAACATGACCTTTTAATTCATCAATAGCTTTTTTATTAGCACCGATAAGTGTACGGTTTTCAATAGCAATTGTGCCAGCTACGTTGATGTCTTTTTCGTTTTGAGCAACGCGTTTAGTAAGACCATCTAAATCGCCTTTAACACCATCAATTTTTTGATCAACTTTAATGTTATTAGCATTAATCTTAACATCGATGTTATTGTCTACTTTATTAAGAATTGTAGTATTATTAGCTTCAATCTTAGCATCGATATTTTTGTTGATTACTGTGTTGTTTTCATTGATCTTATTAGTAATTGTATTTTCGATGTTAGTGATTTGTGTACCAACATGGCCTTTTAACTCGTTGATTGCTTTTTCATTATTGGAAATACGAGCAGAATTAGCATCAATACGTTTACTATTATCTGTAATAGCTTTAGCATTAACTTCAGTCTTAGCATTTACATTGTTAATGTTATTGTTAATAACTGTGTTATTTTTTTCAATCTTAGCATCAATATTACCATCTACTTTGTTGATGATTGTAGTATTATTAGCTTCAATCTTCTTATTGATTGTAGTTTCAATATTGGTAATTTGTGTGCCAACATGACCTTTTAACTCATCGATAGCTTTTTGGTTTGCACCGATAAGTGTGCGGTTTTCCATTGCAATTGTGCCAACTACATTAATGTCTTTTGTATTAGCTTTTACACCATCTTCTACAATAGAGATTCGTGTAGAGTTATCTGCAATGTTGTCTTGCAAGTAGTCCAAACGTTGGTCATGGCGATCAACACGACCTTTAAGGCCATCCAAATCACCTTTAACACCATTAACTTTTACATCAACCTTGTTAATTGCAACTGTGTTTGCTTCAACTTTATTGTTGATAGTAGTGATGTTGTTTTTAATATCTTTAATATCTACTTGAACATTACCAATATTTTGACCAACTTTACCTTGCAAATCAGCAATATCTTTAGTATTGATATTAACTTGATTTTGAGTGTTAGCTACATCAGTTTTAATAGTTTTATTGTCTTTTTCAAGCTCCTGGATGCGACCTTCATGATTAACTAAAACTTTACCTTGATTATCAACTTTAGTGTTTAATTCAGTAATTGCAGTCGCATTTTTGTTGATATTTTTAGTGTTATTAGTAATGTTAGTAGTATTAGAATCAACTTTTGCACTTACATTATTAACTGTATTGTTGATATTTGTGATATCAGTTTTAACAGCATTGATCTTAGTATCAACATCATTATTTACTTTATTAATAATAGTTGTGTTGTTAGCTTCAATTTTAGAATTAATTGTTTTGTTAACTTCACTAATAATGTTAGTTTTGCTATCGTTGATTTTAACATCTACATTGTGATTAACTTCGTTGATAATCTTAGTGTTATTTTCATTAATCTTATTATCAATTGTAGTGTTAATATTATTGATTGTTGTGCCAACTTTACCTTTCAATTCATCGATGGCTTTTTTGTTCTCGTTGATAGCTTTTTTGTTATCACCGATAAATTTACGGTTTTCCATGATGAAAGTATTATTAGCATCAATATTTTGGGTGTTATTTTCAACTTTAGCAGTTAAATCAGCAATAGATTTACTATTATTGTTAACATTAACAGTTAAATTATCAATTGCTTTTTTATTGTTGTTAACTTTAATATCAACGTTGTTGATATTTTGATTGAGTTCATTTTTAACATTAGAAATGTTAGTGTTCAACTCATTTTTCGTATTATTGATATTTGTTTTAATATCATTAATCTTAACATCTACATCTTTATTAACATTATTAATAATAGTAGTGTTGTTATTTTCAATCTTCTCATCAACTTTGTTCAAAATTGTAGTGTTATTATTTTGAACTGCAGTATTAATATTTTGATTTACTTGATTAATAATATTGGTATTATTAGCTTCAATATGTTTTTTTACACTA
This sequence comes from Veillonella sp. T11011-6, assembly GCF_002959755.1. GTDB lineage: Bacteria > Bacillota > Negativicutes > Veillonellales > Veillonellaceae > Veillonella. Next base: position 572,960 of record NZ_PPCW01000001.1, read on the forward strand.
GCATCAATGTTAGTATTTACATTATTAACAACATTATTTGTAATGTTAGTAATTTTATTATCGATTTTTACATCAATATCGTTGTTAATTTTAGTAAATTTAGCGTCAATATTATTGTTAATATTTGTGATATCTTGTTGAATGTTAGTGATTTGAGTGCCGACTTTGCCTTTTAATCCTTCAATATCTTTGCTATTTTTATCAACTTTAGCGTTGATATTTGTAATATTAGCATTGATTTTATTAATGTCAGTTTTTACACTCTCAACCTTATTATTAACAGTATTAATATTAGTAGTATTGATATCTACCTTTTTATTTACAACGTTAATGTTATGTGTATTTTTCTTAACATTTTCAACATCAGTAGTTACAACTGTATAGTAGTTATTAATTACGGTATTACCAGTGGACCCGCCTTTTTTAGGGATTTGTTGTTGCTGCTGTTGTTGTGGCACTTGTTGTTGCCATTGTTGTTGCTGTTGTTGCTGTTGTTGTGGCACTTGAGGACGTTGACGTCGTTGTTGCTGTTGTTGCTGTTTTGGCACTTGTTGTTGCCATTGTTGTTGCTGTGGCTCTTGTTGTTGCCATTGTTGTTGCTGCTGTTGTTGTTGCTGTTGCTGTTGGTCTAATTGTTGTGGATCAACTTGATGTTGATCTTGCATATGACCCCAAGCATTTTGATCAGGTGTTAACCATCTTTGGCTACCAATAAGATCAGCTCTAGCCCAATCCTCAGGGCTGGATGCATTAGCAACACCTCCAGAAAAGCTAGCCGCCAAAATAACTGCAGCTACAATTGTAGTTGCAGATTTTTGATGTGACTTAGCCAACTCAGACGTTACGACGTAAGCGTGCTTAGTTGCACTCCAAACAACTTTGAATACCTTATTCATATTAAGTTCCCTCCCAACATTTGTGGCTCTCACCCCACAATGAAGAAATAAATCAAATATTGCACTCTTTTTCACTAAATATTCACAATATTTAACATAATACTACCATATATTATTTTAAACTTCCATAAAAAAATTAATAAGTTAAACTAATGTTTCATTTTTTCCTCATTTAAAAATACCTGAAAATCCGCTTGAATACTAAGTTATTAATAATATTGAATTATGTAAAATGAAATTTTATATTTTAATCTAATTTTATATTTATACGATACTTTTTATTTGCTTCTATAGAAAATATGAAAAAAACCTCATCAATGTATTTCACATACATTGATGAGGTCTTTTTTACTCTATCTATATAGATTTATTCAGATTATTAGAATTTAGATTCAATAGCACCTTGAAGATCGCCTTTTGGCAAGAAGCCAATTTTACGATCTACTACTTCGCCATCTTTTAAGATAACAAATGTAGGCAATACTTCAACTTGTAAATTACGTGCTAATTCTGGTTCTTCATCAGCATTTACTTTTACAAAGTTAGCTTTACCTTCAAGCTCACCTGCAATTTCTTCGATGATTGGCATCATACGTACGCAATAACCGCACCATGGAGCCCAGAAATCAATAACAGTTACGCCACCTTGATTTACTAAATCTTGATATTCAGCAGTTTTTAATTCTTTTAATTCGCTCATTATACCCTCCTACGGTAATTGAACTAATACACAATCTTGAATGACATGCAAGTTTAAAGCATGTGCTTTTTCAACAACAGATGGTTTATCCGCTCCTGGTTGTAACCACACAGTTGAAATGCCAAGTTCTTTGCATTCATCAAGTGCAGCTAAACCCGCTGATTCTGGTACAACAAAATCCACAACAGCTGGTACAACAGGAAGTGCAGAAAGACTAGAGTAACATTTGTCTCCATCTACTTCTGCAACATTAGGATTAACTGGATATACTTCATATCCGTGATCTTTAAAACATTTATAAATCTTATAGCCGAACTTTTCGGTTTTATCAGTGGCTCCAATAACGGCCCACACCTTTTGATCTAAAGCTTGTTGAATTGTCATTTCAACCACCTCTTATATACTATTATAAATAAATATCGAATTTTGTCAATGTAATGTATCGAATTTTATAGTTAAAGAATTATACGCTTTTAGCAAACATTTTAGAACTAAAATCAATGTATCTATTATCATTTAATGACGATTGTTTTTTGTCTCAAACTAGGAACCGATAGGTCTAAATGAATTAAATCAGAAAGGCTTATTTGTGGATGACTATACTTAGCACCATTTATAAGTCCCCCTGCAACAGCTAACTCCCCTAAAATTCTAGATGCTGACCATTGCTGTTCTCGTAATTCGCGGATTGTAATACTCTTTTGACGTTTAGAAAGTCTATGACCATCTGTATCTACCAAAAGTGGGGCATGACCATACTTGGGAACCACTATATTCTTATGGGGATAACATTGTTGTAATGTGTTATACAAATATAATTGCTGTCCCGTTGTATCGAGTAAATCATCGCCTCGAATCACTTCAGTTATTCCCATAGCTATATCATCTAATACGACTGCCAAATTGTATGCGTACATACCATCACCACGACGTAATACATAATCATCTAGTTCACCTTCCAAATGAATATGTTGCTTTCCTTGCCATCGATCATCAAACTCAAGATCACAAGAATCTATAGCAAGGCGCAAGGATGGTTCTTTACTATTACATAACTCTTGCATTTCAAAATCACATAAATGTCGACATTTTCCATCATAACGATGCACCACTTCGCCTAAATGAGGTGCAGAAGCTATAGATTGTAGTCGCGCTCTATTACAAAAGCAAGGGTAAATTAGTTTTTCTAATGCGAGATATTCTAATATGTCTGCATAATATGTTTGTCTTTCACTTTGCCAATAGGATACTTCTGGTCCACCTACACGAGGTCCTTCATCCCATTCAAAGCCAAGCCATTCTAAATCATCTAGTAAAGCTTCCCCTAGTTCTCGTTTTGACCGTTGTAGGTCTATATCCTCCATACGTACAACATACATTCCTTTTTGTTGGCGTGTGGAGATATATGATAAAAGTGCTATCCACACGTTACCGAGATGAATATATCCGGTTGGACTAGGCGCAAATCTACCTTTCATTAGAACTCTCCTATAGTAGAAAACAAGTGGCATATCCATTATGAATATGCCACTTATACATCCAAAGATATGTCAAAGTAATACTAAAGCAATATCATGTATTGATATAAACTTATTTATCCTAAAGACACAATGTTATCAAACACATTACCAGCATCTTTAATTTTTTGTTCGTTACCCATTGTGCAAATATGATTATCATTCAATACAGGTTCTACCACATCTGCTAATGCAACAATATCTTCTGGCTTACATGCGATTACTTGTTTACGGAACTCTACTTTGTCCTCTAATTTAGCACCGCTGAAGTACATACCCATTGCACGTGGTCCACGCAATGCAGGTGTCATTGGCAAGTCTAAAGAACTCATAGTACCAATGATATATTTACGCATTTCACGATCAGTTAATGTGAAGTCACGAAGGTATTGAGGCAACTCTTTATATACATCTAGAGTTTCCAACAAGTTAGGATCGCGATAACTGCAGAAAATCATATTGCCATCATCATAGAAATTAGCAAATGCTCCGTAAGCACCACCTTGTACACGAATACGAATCCAAAGGTATTCATAACGTAAAATCGTTTCTAACACGCTCATTGGACCAACATGTTTGAAACCATGATCGATGAAGTTACCACCTTGAGCTACATATTGAACTTTACCAGCTGTAACGATACCATCGTTGCCAGATAGACGAGAGATTTGTAATGCATCATCACTCAATTCTGTAGCATCCCAAGTTTCAACGAAAGGTTCCATAAGGTTTTCAAAGGCGTCTAATTCGCCTTCTTCACCAACAAACATAATATCTACATTGTTAGCGCGGAAAATTTTACGAGCTACTTCAGCTAATTTTTCTGGTAAAAGTGGCAATGCTGCAGGATTAGATGCTAGTTCACTAATTTTTTGATAATATCCTAAATTACCATTATCTCTAAACTTACCAACAGCAGATACTTGAGCCATAACGCGTTGACTCACGATGGAATTACCACGACGGAATGCTTCATTATCCCAAATGGCTTTGCTTTCTTGAACAAGTTCAGTCAAACGTTGATCATCGCTATAATCTGCTTTTTGAACGACTTCATTAATCAAGCGACATAAATCAGGTAATTTAGAATGCAATGCTTTCGCACGCACAATCATAAGAGGAGTAAATTCATCACGCTTACCATCTTTGCTGATGGCCGTAATATCAGAACTCAATCCACCTAAATTCATATTGATATCTTTAGCCAGAGCTTCATAGCCGCGTTCAGATGTATCAATACGACCGAGGATATCACTTAAAATATCAGCGTAGAATAGTTCTTCCTCAGTGAGGCAGTTCAATTTAAAGTACAATCCTACATAATTGATACCTTTTGTAAAAGTAGGTACAAAATGAACTATAGTATTGCCAATTTTACTTTCACGGCGTTCTACGGCTTCAATATTAGGGTTTAAATCAGATAACTCGAGCAAAGGAATAGATGCTAGCGCTTCATCACTATCTGGAGTTTCTTGACGAATTTTAAGGCGTTTTGTTTGCTCTACAATTGCTTCGATTTCTTCAGGTGTCATATTAGCTTTTACAGTGGCTAAATGCTCTTTAACCTCTGCATCTTTACGTTCTTGAAGACCACGTTCAGGATAAATAGATACAAGAACTTTATGGTTATTATTCAAGATGGAATGACGAATCAAATCTTCGAAGTATGTACCTGCTAAGCCCTTGCGAATATTCGCTAATGCCTCTTCATAATGTAATAGTTCCAATGGATCATTATCGTATAGCCAATTATCCATCATACGAATAATATAGGCTAAACCGATAGGACGACCACCAAAATCACTTTCACGAAGAGCAAATTCAATGCTATTTAAAGAAGCCTCTAATAACTCTTTATCTAGGCCCTTATCACATAACTCTTGTAATGTGGACTCTACAATACGTTGCAAGTCAGCTTGTTTATCTAGATTAGAACCTGTAGCTTGCACTGTCCACATAGGTTGACGAATGCTATCTAAGTAATAGCCACTAATATCAGAACCGATACCAGCTTTCACCAACGCCTGTTTAAGAGGCGCTGCAGGAGATGTCAACAAAGCATGTGTTAATACTTCAAAGGCTAAGCTATGTTCAGGTGTTACATCAGGCAATACATACGCAAAGGAATGCAATGTACGATTATCTGTTGACTCCTCAGAACCTACGCTATATGGATAGCTCACTACTTTACCTTCTGTAAATGGAGCTTGTAGAGCTACCTCCGTATGAACGTCGATAGCATCAAAATGACTTAAGTACTCATCATTTAAGAATGCTAATTGCTCTTCAATATTCATATCACCATACAAGAAGATATAACTATTGGATGGATGATAGTGAACACGGTAGAACTCTTGGAATTCTTCATATGTTAAATCTGTAATATAATCAGGATCCCCACCAGAGTCAACGCCATAAGTAGTATCTGGGAAAAGCTCGCGCATCATTTGGCGTTCCAAGACAGAATCAGGAGATGAATAAACACCTTTCATCTCATTAAATACAACGCCTTTGTAAGTGAGTTCATCATCTGCATTTTCTAGCTCATAATGCCAACCTTCTTGCATTACGATTTCTGCATCTTCACGAACACGTGGGTAGAATACTGCATCAAGATATACGTCCATCAAATTATGGAAATCTTTATCGTTCTTGCTGGCTACAGGATACATTGTTTTATCCGGATATGTCATAGCATTCAGGAACGTGTTTAAAGAACCTTTTACCAATTCAACAAAGGGCTCTTTTAATGGGAATTTGCGAGAACCACATAGAACAGAATGCTCCATAATATGTGCCACACCGGTACTATTGTGAGGTGTTGTTCTAAACGCAATATTGAATACTTTATTAGAATCTGGTGAATCAATATAAATTAAACGAGCACCAGATTTTTCATGCTTCATTTCATAAGCGGTACCATTGATCTCATCAATGCGCTCAATGCGGTCAAGGCGAAAGCCAGAATAAACCTTATTTATTTCCATGCTGTCCCTTCTTTCTATATAAATATAATTAATTTCTTCCTAACAATTCATTATAACACATCGACAACTCTATATATAGATGTTAAGAATAATTATCGAAACACAAAACCCCATAGGCATTACCGCCTATGGGGTTCATTTTATTTATTATGTTGCATTTGCCACTTTTGATTGCGGCGCAAGGTTAATAAGCCTTCTAACACTGCTTGAAATTGTATAAAACTCAACGTATACGGTGGGTACATATCAGGTACCACCTTATAAGAAATAGTAACTTCGGCCTTATCATAATCGTAGAAAATGCCATGTAAATTACTTACCGTAGTATAACCAGTTTGAGCTTGCTCCAATGTTGGAATAGGCTGATTTTTTAGATTTCCTAGTAGATCGCTAATGAAACCTTCCTTACGACCTTGGTCATTGAGCATTTCATCCATAAAACTACGTAGACTATCCATAAATAGATTAACCTCTTTGATCTAACAATAAGCCATTGTGGATTACACGAACAGCATCTTTAACGCGATCTTCAGTAACAAGGCAAGAAATACTAATTTCAGAAGTAGAAATGATTTCAATATTGATGCCTTCTTGGCTCAAAATATCAAACATTTGAGCTGCCACGCCTGGTTGACCTAACATACCTGCACCAATGATAGATACTTTTGCCATTCTTTCGTCAATATTTACAGCTTCAATATCAACAGTTTTTTGTAATTCTGCTAATACTTCACGAGCTAGTACAACATCATCCATAGCTACAGTGAAGATGAGATCAGTTTTAGGTTCACCTACGGCGCGGATAGATTGAACAATCATATCAACATCCACGTTTTTTGCAGCCAATGCTTTGAACACAGTTGCTGCAACACCTGGTTTATTTTCAACGCCTACAAGGGCTACTTTTGCTGTATTAGTATCATCAGCTACGCCAGTAATTACGTGTTTATTTGCTTCCACAGTATAATCCTCCCGAATAATAGTACCTGTATTGTCACTAAATGTTGAACGTACGTGAATAGGTACACCATAACGGAAACCCATTTCTACGGCGCGAGGTTGCATTACACCTGCACCAAGACGTGCCATCTCAAGCATTTCGCCATATGTTACTTCTTCTAATTTAAAAGCCTCTTTTGCAACACGAGGGTCTGTAGAGTAAACGCCTTCAACATCTGTGAATATTTCACAAACATCAGCTTTCATAGCGCCTGCCAATGCAACAGCAGTTGTATCAGAACCACCGCGACCTAAAGTAACCATATCACCATATTCAGTAATACCTTGGAAACCTGCAACTACTACGATATTGCCTTCATCCAAAGCTTCAAATACGCGATTTGGATCAACGCCTAAAATACGGCCTTTATTGAATGTATCACTACTTGTAATACCTGCTTGGTCACCTGTTAAGGACATAGCTTTATGACCACGTTCGTTGAAAGCCATCGCCATTAATGCAATCGTTACTTGCTCACCTGTAGATAACAAGCGGTCCATTTCACGACCATAAGGCTTAGATGTTACTTCTTTAGCCAATGCTACCAAGTCATCTGTTGTATCACCCATAGCGGATACAACGATAACGACTTTATCGTCTTCTTTCTTCTCACGAAGGACGCGATCAACAATATTAAATATTTTTTCTGGTGTAGCTACGGAACTACCACCAAATTTTTTAACGATTAAGGCCACAATAATCCCTCATTTAACTTATTCTACTAAAAATCAATATGCATATACTTTACCACAAACAAATAGCACTGTAAAGGGATATAAGGCATTTTATCCACCATATAAAAACAAAACTCTTTTGAGTGCGGACAGATTTTTCTCTAAAATAATTATGTTATTATTAAAAATTACATACAAAAAGACCAGCCCTAAGGCTGGTCTTTATTAGTTGATTAAGTTAATTAAGCAACTGTGATTTCTTTTTCGGATTCCCACAAACCGTGGATGTTGCAGTAGGATACAGCAATCAATTTACCAGATTTGTTCAAGGAAACTGCCAAAGAACCTTCAGAAATTGCGTGTACAGGGCCTTCGTTTGCAGTTGCGCCGTCACCATGTACGTTGAAGGAAATTTCACCAACTTCGAATGGCAATTGAGTACCTTCAGCTACGAAGTACAATTTGATCCATTCAATGTGATGTTCTACAGTGTTAGGATGTGCGATGTCTTTACCAACGGACAATGTTACGTGGAAAGTTTCACCTGCTTTTACAGTGTCAACAGTTTCGATAACAGGAACGTGTTTTTCAGTAGCGAAATCGCCGGATTTAATGTAATCATGTACAGCCATAGTTAACCTCCTGGTTAGTCTTATATACATACTTAATGTCGAGAATATTTAGCACCTTGTGCTTATGACTATATTATACATTTTCGATATAGTTTTAGCAAGAACTTTTTCGAAAATTTTAGATTTAATTATTCCTATATCATCTAAACTAAAACTCAATCCCCTTAGCAGCTTTAATGCCTTTCTCATAGGCGTGCTTTACTACCTTCATTTCTGTTACCGTATCGGCAACGTCAATGATTTCAGGTTTTGCATAACGGCCTGTTAAAATAACGTGTAAGCGCTCAGGTTTATGTTTAAGCATATCTACTACAGAATTCACATCAATAAGCTCATAATTAATGGCATTATTGATTTCATCCATAATGATGAGGTCCCATCGATCTGAATTTACTTCTTCCACTAATGTGTGCCAAGCCTTTTGAGCTGCCTCTTTGTGACGTGCCAATTCAGCCTCGCCTACTTCATCTCGTTTATAGTAAATGAATCCCTTACCCATGGAACGAATTTCTACTTGGTCCCCTAATTTAGCAAGACCTGCTAGTTCGCCATAGCCATTACCACTTTTGATAAATTGTAAGATTAAAACCTTAAGACCTTGGCCAACAGCGCGTAATGCAACACCTAAGGCTGCTGTTGTTTTACCTTTACCATTGCCGGTATTAACTAAAATTAAGCCTCGTTCACTCATAATTAGCTCCTTTTAGCTTTATACTTAGCACATATATCAATGAAATGTTGTGCTCCTTCATCAGAACCAGCAAAGTTCAAATGTAAATACGATGCTAATACATTATCAGTAGCATAGCCACCATCATAGGATTGAGGTTTACGGCCACCTTCTAAGTGGAATGCCCATGGGAAGTTCTCTACAGTCGGCTCCATAGTAGAGAAATGGAACTCATGACCACGAAGAGATGTATCAGCAGTGCCTAACAAGGTATCTCGCTTAGCTGTAGCCGTAACATACCCTACTTTTTGCAGCTTTTGTTGCATAATGCAATTAGCCGGTACAATACCTACCGTATCGTATACGGTACCCTCAAAGTCGTGGATGCTTTCACATAAATACATAAGGCCACCACATTCAGCATAAATAGGCAGTCCTTTTTCGTTGGCTTGACGGATAGACTCTTTCATTGACTCGTTACTAGAAAGTTGGAACAAGAACATTTCAGGGAAGCCACCGCCAAATACTAGGCCGTCTACATCAGGAACTTCAAAGTCATTAAGAGGGCTAAAGTATACGATTTCTGCACCTTTTTCCTCTAGGGCGGCTAAACTTGCTGGATAGTAGAAGGAGAACGCCTCATCATAGGCTACACCAATTTTAACTCGTTTTTCTACGGATTTAGGATCTACGGCATCTGGTAATTCAATACTTGGCGCACTAGATGCAATGTCCAACAATTGACCTAGATTTACCATTTTCTCAACAACTTCGCGAATCGTGTTGATTGCCTCTGTTGGATCAATCTCAGTAACAGGTGTGAGTCCTAAATGGCGCTCTGGAGAGTGCATACGATCATCGCGATAAATAGCACCAATAACAGGTACACCTATTTTATCCATACCTTCACGAACCATGCGCTCGTGGTTGGCAGAACCTAAGCGGTTCAAGATAACGCCGCCAAAGTTTACCTCTGGATCATAATCACGGAATCCTTTAGCAATAGCTGCCGCACTTTCACCCATGGCCTTGCAATCGATAACAAGCACCACCGGTGCATTCAATTGCTTAGCAATTTGAGCTGTGGAGCTAACGCCTTCTCGACCCCCATCATAAAGGCCCATAACACCTTCAATAATAGCAAGGTCTACGCCATGCGCCATAGTAGCAAAGAAAGGATTTAATTTGTGAGGTGGCACGAGCCACGTATCTAAATTATAGCTGTCACGGCCGGATGCAATTTTATGAAAGCCCGGATCAATATAATCCGGGCCCACTTTAAAGGATTGCACCGTACGTCCACCATTTGCATAAGCAGCCAATAAGCCCGCTACGATAGTTGTTTTACCTACACCAGAGTTAGTGCCAGCAATGACAACACGTGGAATATGTACTGTGTTCATAAATATTACCTCGTAATACGACGTGTTTGTTAACGGTCCTTACGTTTTGCAAGGATTGTAGACAAGTAGTTGAGTTTAGTATCTTTTGGCATATTATCAAGGCCTACGAATACTTGCTCATCTGGCAAACCTACACGGCTAATCATAACCGCATCATCTGCCATATTGTGTTTAATCAATGTTTCTTGTACTTCATCAAAGTTTTTGTACACTTTCATGATTACTGCATCATCAGCTACGGCTAATACAGCATCAATTTTTTCTTTAGGTGCTGTAGCAGGAACGATAGCTAATACTTCTTCCTTCTCTACGATTGGATAACCAAGGTGGGAACCAATAGCACAGAAAGCAGTAATGCCAGGAATTGTTTCAATTTCATGGCCTGTATTTTCAATCAAGCGATATACATACATGTATGTGCTGTAGAACATAGGATCACCCAATGTTAAGAAGACAACGCTTTTACCTTGATCTAAGTAGGATAAGATAATGCGTTTTGCTTCTTGCCACCCTTCCTCTTGTGTAGCATCATCCAATACCATTGGGAATACTACAGGAACGATTTCTGTATGTTCTTGAATATATGGGGATGCAATATTAAGTGCTACAGAACCATCTTTCTTTTCTGTTTTAGGTGTGATGATAATATCTGCTTCACCTACGATGCGAGCAGCTTTCACAGTCATTAATTCAGAATCGCCAGGGCCTACGCCAATGCCATATAATTTACCTTTCATGGGGTTCTCCTATTCTTATAGTTACATTCTATTTATAAATTTCATTTCTTTTATTATAACTAATTTATGCAAGATATACAAAACTACTATTTAATATTTGGAATTGTTGGACGATGTGAACTACGTTTGCCATACAAATCATCAATACAATCTTGCACATGTTGGCGGAAGATATCTTGTATTGCTTCATATTCACCAAGTGCGCTATGGATTGGTTTAACTTCATAGCCATAATCGGCAAGTTCATTAATAACGCTATCTTCTTCATCACCAAAGAGATCGTTTTGTGCATGATCTCCAAGAACTAATAATAATGGGTGCACATAAATTGTGTTTGGCCGTTTACCATCGAGCCATTCCCATGGCATAGCTACGTCAGCCACATAAGGAGCATTCTCTAAAACAGCGATACGTACATTTGTAAGGCCATCACGAATTAGTTTAAATTGTAGGTTGCCATATGATGAATTACCAGAACCGAGGCCACCATGACCAACCAATAGTAACCCGTCTTCTTTAGAAATGTTAAGCGATTTAATGAATCGGTCAATCAAAATTTGGTAATCATCTGGATGTTCCTCTTGGCCAATATAATACACGAGAGGTCTACCTACGCGCAATACTTCTAGCTGTCCTTCCCCTTCATGAGCAAGGATATTATTTTTCAATTTATCAAACTCTTCACCGCCAGTGAAGTGAAGTGGTTGTACATAAATATGTGTATACCCGTCTTGGATAAGTTTTTCTAACGCCCCTTGTTCAGTAGGCACCTCAATACCGCGTTCACGTAAACGTTTAACGATAATACGAGAAGAAAATGCTAATTCCACAGTATAATCTGGATAGGATTTACGGATATGCTCCACAACGGAATCAATATTATGTTCACGAGCACTGTCAACAGTGGACCCAAAAGCAACAACTAAAATAGCTTGTTTCATGGAAGTCTCCTTATCTAATTAATAATGTATCTTAATCATACCATAGACGACACATTAGGGGCATACCATAGGACGTATAAAATGGATATTATAAATATTTTTCATAGTAAAAGTAAAAATCCTCCTCATTGGATTTCCAACAAGGAGGACTTTTACGTATATAAAGGAGTGTGGAGAGATGTATGTCTAATTATGTAAGAGATCAATCTAAGAAATCATACCTTGTGCTTCCATACGAGAGTTTGTCATAACAGGTTTTACAGATTCACGAGGCATGGGACGCTTCCGATCAGACATGCGGATAGCTTGGCCTAAATGTTTCAAGAATAAATCTTGTACATAAGGGTTTTCACCAAGACCTTCATTCCAAATATCTACATTGTACCCTTCTTCAGCGAGCAATGCATAAATGGAGTCAGAGCGTTCACCGCCAAGGTAGTCCATTAAATGTGTAGAACCAATAAGAGCTAATGGTACTACTAACAAGTCTTTATGACCCATACGATCTAATAATGTAAGTGCTTGTTTAAACGTAGGGAATCCATTTGTAGTAAATACTACTACATTTGGTGCTGCACCGTACATAGCTTTTAATTGTAATGTACTGAACTCTAATTGATTTTGACCATTTGCCATGAGCACTACAGATTTATTAAGTGCTTTTGTATTAACATGACGCACAATGCTTTCCAATGTTGCTTCATAATCGTCAGCATAGTTTTTTACACCTAATGATGTAAGTAACGGTTTACCAATATTTACTTGATTAAAACCATATTCATTGCTATGTAAAAACTTCAATGCTTGTTTACGCATTTGTTGGTAACACTGATCTGCTACCAATGTTACGGGTTGAATGTATACCTCATCGATGCCAAGACGAGCAAAATCTTGCATAGCTTCTGTGAAAGAAGAAATCTTTTCATCATATTTCTCATTCCACTTTTCCACTAATGCATCAGATAAGAATACACGGCGTACCTCCATATCGCTATACATGGAACGTACTTTTTTCTCTATACTGCCGATGGATTTCTCCACAGCATCTTGATAAATTGATCCAAAGGATGCAATAATTATGCCTTTCATATGTGACCTCCATATCGCTCATACATGATACAATCTTCATAACTGAAAATTATTATCAACTACTATGTAATAATAGTACAAGATTCACGAATATAAGTCAATGAGAAAAAATATCAAAATATCCCTAGAAAGGAAAATAAAATTACTCATATATTCACACATTCATATCCTTATAACCAAAAAGAATATATTTATAAAAGCTAATACTATACTATATTCATCACATTAATTTCTTAAAAAGCCCTTATTTTTCCTATACTTCTAGGGGTATGGGGTTTATTGACACCCCTATGTCCCTTTGTTACGATTGGCTTAAGGTTATATATATGCAATACATCTATAGTGGTCTATAAACCTATAACGATTTATATAAAATTATCTATACTACTAAGATCATTGCATAGATTTGTAGTTAAGTTATGGATAGGAGTTTTAAAATGAAAAAACAATTAGCATTAGCATCCGCTATTCTAGGTCTTTTAGTGTCCTTTGGTACATCTACTGTATCTAACGCTGCTTATCAATTAAATGAAGAAGTAAAAGATCCTACACCAGCATTGAAAGAAGCTGCTGCGATTGGTGTACGCACACACAATACAGAAGCTTTACAAAACTTGCCAAACAAAGATGCTATGGTTGTTATGAGCTTTGGTACAACTTATAAAGATACTCGTGCAAAAACAATCGACGCAACTGTAGATGCTATTAAAGCAGCTCATCCAAACACAAAAGTAGTTACAGCTTTCACAAGCCATATCATTCGTGATCGTATCCAACAAAAAGAAGGTATTACTTACCCAACTCCTGAAGAAGCTTTGGCTGAACTCAAAAAAGACGGTTACACTCGCGTTGCATTAGCATCCCTTGATGTAATCCCTGGTATGGAATACAACTACGATGCAGCAGTATATAATTTGTACAAAGATAATTTCAAAAAAATGACACTTGGTACATCTCTTATGTACTGGATGGGTCAAGAAAACCAAACTGACCAAGTTATTGAAACATTAAAAGCTGTTCAATCTCAATTCCCTAAATTAGGCAAAGAAGACGCTCTTCTTATCATGGCTCATGGTACTCCAGATCCTTCCAATGCTTACTATTCTGTAATTCAAGACCGTATCCATACTCTTGGTATGAAAAATGTATTTATCTACACAGTAGAAGGTACTCCAAATCTTGAACAAGTTATCCCACAATTAAAATTACATGGTATTAAACATGTTACATTGATGCCATTCATGATGGTTGCTGGCGACCATGCAAACAACGACATGGCTGGTGCGGAACCAGATTCCCATAAATCCATCCTTGAAAAAGAAGGCTTCAAAGTAGATACTTACCTTCATGGTTTAGGTGAAAACCCTAACATCCGTAATTTATTCGTTGAACGTGCTAACGAATCTTGGGACGCATTACAAAAATAATCATTCAACAATTTAACTAGTATCGTTATATAACGTACATAGGAGTACATCATGAAAAAACTACTACTCTGTAGTCTTGCTTTGGTCATGATCGTACTAGCAATAGCTGGGTGTGGTAAATCCACATCCAGCTCTTCTGCTACTACGAAGGAACTTACCTTTAATGGTGAAACCTACACTGTACCAAAGGATCCACAACGCATCGCTGTTCTTTCAAATTCTGTATTGTCCATGCTATACGCAGTGGATGGCAAAGCCGTTTCTCGTGCTAGCACAACAGATAAATTAGCACCAGAATTAGAATCATTACCTGCATTAGGTCAAACGGCTAATATCAACATGGAACAATTATTAGGTTTAAAACCAGACGTAGTATTGGGTCTACAAAACCAACATAAAAAATACGAATCCCAATTACAATCTAACAATATTCCAGCCGTACTTTTTAATTACGATGGCATCAAGGATAATGTACCAATGCTAACATTCCTTGGGGAATTAACCAACCACCAAGATAAGGCTAAATCTGTTATTGCTACCTATGAAAGCAACATTCAAAAGGTAAAGGATGCCATTAAAAACCAACAACCTGCGCGTGTTGCCGTATTACGTGCTACGGGTAAAGGCGTGACTGCCGAAACTGACGAAGCAGTAACTGCATCTATGGTCAAAGAATTGGGTATGACAAATGTTGTAACATCTCACCTAGATGGTACAACTAAGGATAAAACGGTACCGTATTCTCTTGAAACATTAACCGCTGATAACCCTGATATTATCTTCATCGTTACCATGGGTAAAGAAGAAGAAATTACAAAGGCTATGAAACAAGCCATGACAGATAATCCTGCATGGGCAAATCTTAAGGCAGTACAAAACAATCGTGTTATTTACTTACCATCTAAACTATTCCTACTTAACCCAGGACTACAAACACCTGAGGCTATGGCACGTTTAGTGAAAGAAGCTTATGGCATTAATGTTACATTCTAATATATTACATTATGCAAAAAAGGGCATTCCCCAATGGGGAGTGCCCTTTTTCCTACTATTGGTTTAAATTCTTATGGGTTTAAACTATTTAACTAAACTATTTAACTAAACTATTTAACTAAACTATTTAACTAAACCTTTTACCCGCACATATTGCTTATCATCGAATGTATCAATCTGCACATCTACAGAGAATACCTGTTGAAATAGATGATCTGAAATAATTGATTTCGTCTCACCCGATGTCACTAAATGGCCATTTTTTATAACGGCCATATAATGTGAATATTGTACGGCTTGTGTCAATTCATGAAGTACCATCAGTACTGTTAACCCTTGCTCTTCATTTAATCGTTTTAGTAACTCCATGATTTCTAGTTGATGATTAATATCTAAGTACGTTGTTGGCTCATCTAACACTAGTAATTTAGGTTCCTGAGCCAGAGCCATAGCAATCCAAACGCGTTGTCGTTCACCACCCGATAAAGATGGTATTAATTGATAACGCAAATGGTCTGTTTTCGTAATGCCTAAGGCATAGTCAACGATTTCTCGGTCCTCTTTGGCCGTATTCTTCCACCAAGTTTGGTATGGATAGCGTCCACAATATACCAATTCTTCTACGGTCATATCCTTTGGCATATTAGGCACCTGTGGCAAAAATGCCATCTGCCTTGCCAATTCACTTTGTGAATAGGACTGTAATGGTTTTCCTAGAATTGTTACACATTCACGAGGACTATGGATATAGCCAATCATAGACCGTAACAATGTACTTTTACCACAACCATTAGGTCCTATTAAGGTCGTTATTTTACCAACAGGAACCGATACATTAATATCATGCAGAATCTGACGATCACCGAGAGTTACGGATAACTGTTTTACATCAATAGCCGTTTTCATTAGTTATCCCTCCTCAATAGATATAAGAAGAATGGTGCCCCAAAGAAGGCCATGATAATGCCAACCGGTACCTCGATTGGACTCCACATGACACGCCCTACCGTATCGCTAATAACGAGGACGAGTGCGCCTAATAATGCCGAGCCAGGTAGCAAATACGCATAATCATTGCCGATGATAAGTCGCAACATATGAGGTATAACAAGGCCTACGAAGCCAATCAAGCCCGCAATACTAACAGCGCCTGCCGCTAATAAAGCAGCAACGGCTGTCATAACAAACCGCGTTTGTTCAACCTTAAGACCTAGCCCCTTTGCTGTTTCATCACCTAAGCTTAAGATGGTCAAACGTTTGGCACCTAAGCAAGCAAAAATGAGACCTACTAACGCGTATGGGAACAAAACCTCTACCTGAGGCCAACTGCGTGCAGCCAGTCCCCCTACCATCCAAAGCAAAGCGCCTTGCACACGATCACCAAAGAATACAAGCAATGCAGAAATACCAGAGCCTAAAAAGGCAGCCACCGCAACACCGGCCAAGATGATACGGCTCGGGCGTACACCATTTTTCCATGCCAGAGCATATACCATGAGAGCGGCAGCCATAGCACCTAGAAAAGCCACTAAAGGTACTATATGGTCATAACCAGGAAAAAGAATAAATATGATAACCCCAGCAAGTCCAGCACCGGACGAAACGCCAACGATTTGAGGATCTGCTAAAGGATTCTTCATTACGGCCTGTAAAATGGCACCCGATACGGCTAAACAAGCACCAACTAGTGCAGCTACAATATTACGAGGCAACCGAATATTCCAAATAATTTGTGATGATGTATCTGTTAGCTCACTAGCCCACAATGTATGCCAAATCTCCGTTAATGACACCGGTGTAGACCCCCAAATAAGGGATATAATCATGCTAGCTACAACAGCAACTATTAAAAAAATAATAACTGATAATCGAAATAATTTTCGTTCATTAATAGATGCCATACGAACCCCCTCTCCAGATTTTCATATAACAAATACGTTATTTTGAAAATCCTAAATTTTTAGACTTAGTACTACCTATTATAGAGATACTACCAGTTAAAAATATTTATTTTTAACTGGTAGTATCTAAAAAAGATAATATTATAGGCCTAAACATTTACTTTTAACTGGTAGTATTAAAAATATACAGTAAAACCCGAATCGCAAAAAACTACTAACATACGATTCGGGTTTTGTATTATTTAGACTCTTTGCCTTCTACGAAGAGCATGTCATTGCGTTTTACATCTGTGTAAAGCAATGCATTACATACGGAAGCAGCGATTGGGCTACCACCTTTGTTACCTTTTACAGTGATGTAAGGAACTGGGGATACTTCCATCAAATAGTCTTTGGATTCTGCAGCGCCTACGAAGCCTACAGGGATACCAATGATAAGAGCAGGTTTAACGCCTTCTTCGAGGGCTAAACGCAATACTTCGTACAATGCTGTTGGAGCATTACCGATAGCAACGATTTGACCTTCTAATTGTTTGCCAAATGTACGCATAGCGGCGATAGAGCGAGTTACCCCCAACTCTTTAGCCATTTTAGCTACGTTTTCATCTTTAATTAAGCAGTGTACTTCGTTACCGCGAATTTTAAGAGCTGGTTTAGAGATACCTGTGCGAACCATTTCCACATCTGTATAAATATCTGCACCATTATCTAATGCTTCGATACCTTTTTGAACAGCATCAGGGCTCATTTTTACGAGTTGAGCATATTCAACGTCGCCAGAAGCATGTACAGTACGAGATACTACGCGTACTTCATCATCTGTTAAACCCAAATCTTTTACATAATCGTAAATGATTTCCATACTTTTATCTTCAATGGCTTTAGGATTTTTAACGTAATCCATTAGTGTCCTCCCATAATTTGAAAAATTCATCATTAGATGATACCACGTGGCTTTCAATCTTAACACGTGGACGATCGATAACAATAACATGGATGCCAAGATCCATAGCAGCTTGTAATTTTGTATCAGCACCACCTACAAGGCCAGAGTTTTTCATAACTACAACGCTCGCCTTCGTATCGTGGAACATGATGCGGTTCATATCGTAAGAAAATGGACCTTGCACAGCAACAATGCGTTTTGGACTCACATTGAGGTCTTCCATCATTTGTAACACCTCAGCAGTAGGCAAAATGCGGGTCCATACTTCGCAGTCTTGTAAAGCCTCAGACTTAGCAAAGATGTGCATTGTTTTACTACCTGTAGTCAAATACACATGGTTATTATTTTCCTTCGCTAATTTGCCTGCTAGATTGGCTGCTTCTACTTCATCTACTACGATATGTAATTTATCATAATCTGGCAATGGCACCTCTTTACGTTCGAAACGAACAAAAGGAATACCTTCAGCTTTTGCTGCATCTTGAGCCGTAGCCGTAACGATAGCAGCATACGGATGGCTTGCATCGATTAAAAGGCGTACATTATGCTCTTTAATCAATTTTTGCATCGCCTCTTGGTCAAGACGGCCCGTATGTACGGTAATACCTTTATGGGCAGCAAGCTCTGCACCATATTGACTTACAACCGTAACAAGCACATCTTCGCCAGTCCGTTTTTGGATTTCTACTGCTAAGGTGCGACCATCCAAAGTACCGGCAATGACCCAAATCATAATTTGTAGCCTCGAGGTGTAATCATGCGACCATTTTCAACATAGGTTTGGCTGTTACCGATGATAACAAGTGTTTGCATATCTACTTCTTCGTTTGTGAAGTTTTCAAGATCAGAGATTACCATATGTTGACCTGGACGACCTGCTTTTTGCACGATGCCAACAGGTGTTTTAGGATCGCGGTATTTAAGAACGATTTCGCGAACTTCATCTAAGTGTGTAACACGTTTTTTACTGCGTGGGTTGTACAAGGAAATAACCATGTCTCCTTGTGCACAAAGATCTGCACGTTTTTTGATAAGATCCCATGGAGTCATCAAGTCGCTCAAGGAAATAACTGCAAAGTCATGCATCAATGGTGCACCTAATACGGATGCTGCAACGTTTACAGCACTAAGACCAGGTACGATATCTACGGAAGGACGTTTTTCTGCTGGTACTTTATTAGCAAGTTCCAACACAAGACCTGCCATGCCGTATACGCCAGAATCACCAGAGGATACTACAACTACTTGATGGCCTTCTACGGCTAAATCAACTGCTTGTTGGCAACGATCTACTTCTTGCATCATTGCAGTACCTACAGTCTCTTTACCTTCGATAAGGTCTTTGATCAAGTCGAGGTATGTCAAATAACCTACCACGCGGTCAGCTGCTAAGATAGCTTCGCGCGCTTGAGGCGTCATAAACTCTTCATCGCCAGGGCCAATGCCGATTACTTTGATGTTACCTGTGCAATGGCTACCGTTGTTTTGGGATAAATTGTTTTGTGCTGTATTAATGTTCGGCTCTTGGCCGCTAGTAATGCTGTTGTCTCGCATACGTTTCCTACTCCTATAGTTCCTTTTACAAAATTAGATTCTTTTAATTCTTCTTGTTCAATGAGTGGTGCCATCTCGTCCTGTGTATAGAACACGATAGGCCACCCCATAATTTGCATAGCCTCTAAGAGGCCTACTTCATCTTGTTTAACGATGACCGATGCTGCCATTACAAGGCTCTTTGGTGAAAGCTTATGTGCTGCTAGCGACTGTTGTATTGCATCAAGAATCAATTCCTTTGGCGTGTCTCTACGACAGCCAATGCCCATCGTATAGGTACGAGGGCGCAAAATCAATTGATGACCATACTCAGTAATGACTTTATCAGTAATTACAACTCGAGATAATCCCTCTTCAGCGCTTTCATTTTTACATGGAATACGCTCAAGTTGATTCAAAGAAACAATATGAACCATACCATGCTCACCAACATGAGCTTTCGCTGCTTGTTCTAGTTGCTCTGCATTCGGTAAGCTTTCATCGATATAATAATCAACCTGTTCTCCCCCAACGATGGCAGAGTTCACATTGATTAAGGTTTGAAAATCATCGACCAATAGATGCTCGTGGTGCGCCAACACGTCAGGCGCTGGCAATCCGTTTACATCCGTTGCGGTTGTAATGACGGGGTCCGCATCGATGGCCAGCGAAATGGACTGCGTCCATTCGTTGGCGCCCCCAAGGTGCCCAGATAGCAAGCTAATCACATGGTGTCCTACTTCGTCCATTACAACTACAGCAGGATCCTTAGATTTATGCTCAATATATGGTGCAATCATGCGCACTACGATACCAAGTGCCATAATACATAACACTTGGTCGTAATCCTTAAAAATCTGTCCAATATAGTTTTTAAGAGAGTCAAAGTAAATAGCCTCTCTACCAGAAGGACGGTTTTCTTTTTCAAAGCAATCTGCATGAGGTGCCACCAAAGACTTGATGCGTTGACCTAGCTTTGCACCACGTTCAGACACAGAAAGAATAGCAGTTCTATTCTTCTTACCTCCCGTCATAGGCGCAACAGTTTCTAGTTCTTTCATCATACTAGTCCTTAGCACTGCGGTACATGTGAGCAAAGCCTTTGTCGTAAAGCTTAGATAATTCGTATTCACTATCTAATACATGGCTTACTACAATCATAGCTTGGCGCAATACGCCTTCTTTCGCTACGATTTCCGCAATGGTTTCCAATGTGCCACGGATAATGCGTTGGTCTGGCCAAGACGCTTTTACCACGATAGCCACTGGAGTCGTTTTGTCATAACCGCCCTCGATAAGTTCAGCTACAACCTTATCTAACATTTGAACGCTAAGGAAAATACACATAGTTGCTTCATGGGATGCTAACATGCGTAATTTTTCCTTTGGAGGCATTGGTGTACGGCCTTCCATACGCGTAATGATAACTGTTTGAGACACATTAGGTAGTGTATATTCTTGTTTCAAAGCCGCTGCTGTAGCAAGGAAAGAACTTACACCTGGAACGACTTCATAAGAAATACCCATGCCAGCCAGTGCATCCATTTGCTCTTGAATAGCACCGTAAATAGCAGGGTCACCTGTGTGAAGGCGAACTACACTTTTACCAGCCTCAACAGAAGCTTTCATAACAGCCAACACCTCATCAAGGTTCATAGTAGCACTGTTATGGATTTCACAGCTTGGTTTACAAGCCTCTAAAATGGCAGGGTTTACCAAGGAGCCAGCGTAGATAACAACGTCTGCCTCTTGCACTAAACGATACCCTTTGCGAGTAATTAACTCGGGATCCCCAGGGCCTGCGCCTACGATATGTACGTCAACCATATTACTCTCCTTCTGCGATACGCGTTGCAGATACAATGAAAATCGGACTCAATGGGTCTAACAAATGATATGGACCAGCCTTGCGGTAACGGCTGATGGACATTTGGTAACCTTCATAGGTGAAAGGACGACCTTTCAATTCTTTTAAGATGGTATAACCAGTTTCCATCGTTACTGCAGTTACAACTAAACGACCGCCAATTTTTAAAAGACGTTGTGCTTCATCCATGATGCCTGTCATACCACCAGCACTACCGCCGATAATAACCGCATCAAGGTCAGGCAATTCTTCCATGCCTTCAGGAGCTTTGGACTTAATCACTGTCATATTATTTACATTGAACTTCTTCATGTTTTCATTGATAAGGTCGATGCCTTTATCAAAGCGTTCAATCGCATATACATGCCCTTTAGGAGCTGCCAAGGCTGCTTCGATAGAAATCGAGCCCGTACCAGCACCTACATCAAGGACGATGCTATCCTCTTCGATGCGCGCCTCGTTCATAACAGCTTTGCGAATCTCGCATTTCGTCATCGGCACATCGCCGCGGATAAATTCCTCATCAGGAATTCCGAAAAAATGTCTCATCCTAGTACCACCATTACAGAATGACCAAAGCCTTCAAGCTCAGTTAACACCTCAAGCGTGGAATCTACGATTTTTTCATCATCATAGCTCAAGCGCTCAAGGGCTGCTGCTCTCGTTTCTTTTGGCCAGCCTGCATCTATTAAAATACGCGCAATATGCGCTGGATTATATTCAGGATCTGTTAAGAACCCCATTTTTTTACCTGCTTCATAAACGAGTTTCTCTGGTGCCGGTTGGCGACCGTGAAAGCTCATTAAATCCGCATCATGCCACACCTCATTGAGTCGAGCAAAGGCAAAGGTCATAGAACTAATGCCTGGCACAACCTCAATAGGATTAGCAGTAAATTTCTTTTTCAAATACGGTAACAAGCTATAATAGCCTGTATCACCGCTTACCATAACTACCACATCATGGTCGTTGAGCTCACGCTCAATTTGCTCAGCCAGTAAACTAAGCTTACCTGTTACAGGGTATGTAATTTGGCCAGGCTCTTGAAAGTCCTCTAGGGCCCGTTCGCTACCGACCAATATAGTGGCATGTTTAATTAAATTAAGGCCTCTAGGCACCACATAATCAGGATTACCTGGACCAATGCCTACGATATACAAGGTATGTGCCATTGTTCAAGCTCTCCTATCTCTTTTGCATGCTTATCCATTGCCAAAATCTCACCTTTTAAGGTGGTAATAATAATACCCACCTCTGCTTCGTTAGCAATATATCGCTCACTACGTAGAGAGGCACGATCTACAACGCGTTGGTATACACCATTCAGTCCTTCACGCTCTAAAATAGGGAACGTAGACTCTGTGGTTTGGCAATTAAATAACTCTTCACACACCGCTTTGGGTGCCCCTTCTAAGGCAGCATAAGCCACGATACTTTCCATGCGACCATCACTCATGCGATTGTGGGTGTGGAAACTACCACTAGCTAGTTTTATTAGCTTACCAATATGACCAATGATCAAGATACGTTTGAAGCCAACTTCAACGGCTTTTTCGAGCATAAAGCCAATAAAGTTACTAGTCTCTGCCATTTGGTTCTTATGAATACCCAGAACTTGCTCCGCAAGATCCTGACCAATACGGCCCGGCACGAGAACAGCGGTTTCACAGCCATTGGCCTTCATAACTTTCAACTGAGGCACCAAAGAGTTTTTGAAACCTTCTTCACTCATGGGCTTAACGATACCAGTGGTTCCAATAATAGAAATACCACCTTCGATACCTAGGGTATGATTTAATGTTTTCTTGGCTAAAACCATACCGTTTGGCACGCTCACCGTTACCGTTACACCTTGACCATGTACACAGTGCTCTTCAAAGACGATTTTCATCATCGCTCGAGGCCCTGGATTGATAGCCGGTTCTCCTGGGGGCATAGCAAGACCCGGTTTCGTTACCGTCCCTACACCAAAACCCGCTCGGAATCGTAGTTCACCAGTATCATCGAGTGTTACCGTTGTTTCCACATCATTGCCATGTGTTACATCCGGATCATCGCCACCGTCCTTCATAACGGTTACCTTAGCCTCAGTATCAGATAGTACTTCTACGGCTTTAATAGGCACCTCAATATACTGACCTTGAGGATTTTCAATGACCACTTGGTCCACAATGCTTTTATCTAAGAGGGCCAATAAACCAGCTTTCATACCTGCCGTAGCACATGAACCTGTGGTATAGCCACCCTTCATGTCCTCTACTTTCATAAGGCCTCCTATACCGATAGGGTTAGCGATCCTATGGAATCAAACTAACCCTATCTTATGGACATATGTTATTAAGAACGGAAGTTAACGAATTGCAATTCTACAGGGATATCCAATTGTTTTAACATTTGGATAACTGCTTGCAAATCATCTTTATCCTTACCAGATACACGCACTTGATCCTCTTGGATAGATGCTTGTACCTTAATTTTCATGTTTTTGATTGCTTTTACTACTTCTTTAGCATTTTCTTTAGTAATGCCTTTTTTAATAGTAATTACTTGGCGAACTGTGGCACCAGCTGCTGGTTCAACCTTGCCGTAGTCAAGATTTTTAATCGCTACATTACGTTTAATCATCTTGCCTTTTAATACATCGATAATGGCATTCAATTTATATTCATCATCACCGATGATTTTGATAGTGTCGCCTTCAAGACTAATTTCCGCTTTGGAGCCACGGAAATCATAACGGGTACCAATCTCTTTTTTTGCTTGGTTTACCGCATTATCTACTTCTTGCATATCCACTTCGGACACAACGTCAAAGGAACAATCTTTAGCCATTTTATACCTCCTACACCTGAACCCGTTGGGCATGGGGCTCATAGTATTACTTTCATCATCCTCATATTCCAAGTAAAAGTGTAAACGTACACCAAATCGGAATATATCTCTATAATTATACCTTATAACACGCTTATTTTCTAGGTAAATCGATTTTTTTGATTATAACTATTATTAATCATAGAAGGATTATTCAGACTATAAAGAAAAGTAAGTATTAGCTATTTCAAAAAACAAAATATCCGGTACCCAACAGATACAATCTATCGATACCGGATATTTAATCACTATAATATTTTCATATGAATCTTAATCTATCTTGTTGGCAACACAATATTTTGTCCAGATGGTTTACTTGGGTTCATAGCATTTGGAAGATCTTCTACTGTTGTATTTAAATCTGTATCAGCAGCTACCACAGCAACAAACTTTTGGCCTGGTTCATAGTAAATGTTTGTCCCCTTCATAAATAAGCCACCAACTAGGCTAACAGCAGCAGCCACAGCTACAGCACCATTATCAGAATGACCTTTACCTTTTACTTGGGCATCGAGAGGAACTGTAACTCCATTAACAGTTTTAATTTCATTTATGCTAAATTCTAATCTACCTTTGCGGCCAAACATACCGTTTTTTCTAGACTTTGTAATTGTTCCCAGTACTTCTTGATTTGCTGGAATTACTACAACATTATTTATAAGAAGATTTTCTAATGTTTTTAATCTAAAAGTATTCCCCTCTTTACTTCGTTTGGAACTAATTGGAGTAATTAATTCTAATTCAATCTTTGTATCCTTAGGAATATAAGCATGACCATTAATAATAGAACTTGTGCGTACAGTTGAAGATGAATCTTCATTTTTTAACAGTTGAATACGATTAACACCTGATGGCATCTCTGTTTTTACAACAGAGCTCTCCCCTGCGGCTTGTCCTGTAGTATTTTCCCCATGCGCAACTGTCGGCATTAAGCAACCCAAACCAATACAACCAACAACCAACAATTTTAAAAGTGCTTTAGAAGATTTCATATGTACCCCCAAAAACAAATAAAAACATATAACTATACATTATAGGCTCAGTATACCATATCATGAATTTTTAATGAACCAATTATTTTAGTTATAATTTTTGTTATGAGTTTGTAGCAAATAGCGCAATAGATTATACATAGAAAATTTTGACCAAATACGATTTATAGTACATTAACCGCATCATACATTGGTTGAACAACCCATTCACCGTTGGAGTTCATTACACCCCATTTTCCATTCGACTTCACTGCGCCATAACCATGTCTAAACGGTACAGTTTTACTAATCAACTTATTCTTATCATGGAATAAAACTTTACCACTCTCATCAATTAATTGATAATCGTTAGACCCTTTATGAACCCAAGTATAGGCCCCACCAAATGCGTCTATTGTCATATCCTTAGTTGTTGTAAATACAGTATTACCGGATTGCATATCAATTAAGTATTTACTTTCACCTTTTGTAGCTACCATCCGAGTAGCACTTACAAAATTAATTGAATCATATACAAATGGATTAACTTGTTTTCCTGTTTCTAAATTAAAAATACCAGCTTTTCCATTATCTTTATTGATGAGTACTAACAAAGCATTAATGGTATCCATTTCCCCTGCATCATAATTACCAGGTTGAATAATATACTCACCATTACGATTCATAAATCCTAATTTACCTTGATTTTTAACAAGTGTACCATAAGCTGTCATTGGCCATACGGCATCATTCTTGCTGTCAATGATGATATTGCCACTGCGGTCCAAATAACCACGTTTTACACCATCATAAACTGGGTTCCAAGCATCACCATAATAAATCCCACCTTGACTGCTTAAACCTATGCCTACGGCCATGCTTAAAAATCCACCTAAATTAAACTTACTAATATGACGTCGATATTCGGCCAATCCATTCTTAAATTCATCAATATCGTCTGTAGGAGCTTCAAAAATTGGATTGCCGCTACCATCAATAGCTATAGTTTTACCTTTAGCGCTTTTTACAAAGGCACGATCTTCACTAAATTTTGTATACACTTCCTTAAATTGTGGCTCAATCACCGTTTTATTAGAAGCATCTACAAATCCCCATTTATTTTTTACAGAAACGGCTGTATAAGAATCACTTGGATAGGAAATAGAGTTTATTTTAACATCGCCATTGGATAAATTTTTTACCATTTCGCGACGTGCCAAAATATCTTTATCATGCTCACCATAGGTGTCAACACCACTAGAAATCACAGAACCATCAATGTTAATATGTTCTAATGTTTTTTTAGTATATGCATAATATGTACCATCAGCAGATAATGATGGATCGATATCTAAATATTGTGGTTCAAGCAAAACTTTACCGTCTGTACCGACTACGCCCCATTTCCCTTTTTGTTTTACTGTAGCTAATTGGCCCAACTTAATAAAGTTATCATTGTCTATTACAGCTTGAATTGATTTAAGAGCTGCTGGAGGCTGATGTTGAGCAGAAAGGATAGGTACAGCAACATAGTCACCTACACGTCCAGTACCAACAGATACGGATATACCACTAGATTTAGCTGTAGATTTTTCCATATTTGAACCTGAGGTAGAGGATGTTGCTATTGTATGTTGCTCACGGCTTACACGTGTACTAGTAGATGTTTTTGTATCTTGATTTGTCACAGTTTTACTACTAGTGGATGTTGTTGTAGTTGCTGCGAAAGCACTTGTAGACATAGCCGCCAACACACAAGCGACTAATAAGGATTTCTTATTCAGTTTCATAAACCTCTCCTTTTACAAAGCAAACCATATACTCATCAATATATGGCGTTAAGAATTTGAACTGCCAAAGCATTCAAATAAATAAAATGCCAATACATAAAAAATATATAAAAAACATTAATAAAAATTATACTATATGGTCTCTATAAAGACAATAAATTATGAAAAATTCTTCATCCATTATTTATTTGATATAATACTATGTATGAAAACAGCAACTATTATCGACTTGATTGTGGATTCAAACGTACATACCCAATCTATGAATCATATTATAAAACAACAACATATTTCTCAGCGTATGCGGCGGCGATTACGAAATGACGGTATTATAACAGTCAATGACGAACCAGCCTCTTGGAATACCCTTGTCCACGGTGGAGACCATCTCATTATGAAGTTAACCCCTGAACAAGAGTTTAGTTTAAGCCCTATGGACCTCGATATCGTATACGAAGATGAATATATTTTAGTCATCAATAAAGAGGCAGGTATTCTGATGCATCCCACCTCAACGGTACGAGAT
The DNA here is from genome assembly GCF_002959755.1 of Veillonella sp. T11011-6. GTDB lineage: Bacteria > Bacillota > Negativicutes > Veillonellales > Veillonellaceae > Veillonella. The sequence continues at coordinate 601,031 of NZ_PPCW01000001.1, forward strand.
CATACCTTAGCAAACGGCGTTCTACATTACTACCAACAGACAAATCAACATTATGATTTTCATCCTGTTCATCGATTAGATAAAGACACCTCTGGAATTGTTATCATTGCTAAAACCTCTGTAGTACAACATGCTTTCGATAAAAAGCATACTCATTTCCACAAAAACTACGACGCTATTGTAGAAGGTCAATTACCCACTAATCACATAAGCGTACAGTGGCCTATAGGACGTAAGCCAGGTAGTATTATCGAGCGTTGCTGCACGAATGAAGGTAAACCTGCTCATACAGATATAACTGTCATTGAGAGCAATACCATTGTAAAGAATAAGATTGAGCAGTATTTTACCCATGTGCAATGTTTATTACATACAGGTCGAACACATCAAATTCGGGTTCACCTATCTCAACTAGGATATCCACTTGCTGGCGATGACCTGTATGGTGGGCATTTAGACTATATTCAACGTCAAGCACTCCATGCATCGCGCGTTAGCTTTTACCATCCCATTACGGATGAATGGCTAGAATTACTGGCATCTATACCATCGGATATGAGCGCATTGCTCACCAATTAATCTGATGTATTACTAGTAAATAAATACTAATATGCAAAGATTAGCCCACATGGGTCGTAAAGTAAGACGAAATTTATGCATAAGTTATACAAAAAATATTGGCCCTTTATAGTGTTTCTTGATATACTTAACTTGAATTGATATATGATTGCAATACACTAGTATTTCATCTAGCTCATATGCGCTAGAAAGACTAGCAGTCACAGTATTAATAACATGATATGACAGGCCCTATGGCCAAGGAGGACAACATGCCATTAGTTACTACTACAGAAATGTTCAAAAAAGCCTATGAAGGCGGCTATGCTGTTGGCGCTTTCAATGTAAACAACATGGAAATCGTACAAGGTATCGTAGATGCAGCCAAAGAGGAACAATCCCCTCTTATCTTGCAAGTATCTGCAGGCGCTCGTAAATATGCTAAACATATTTACCTTGTAAAACTCGTAGAAGCAGCTCTTGAAGACAGCAATTTACCAATCGCTCTTCACCTTGATCACGGCGATTCCTTCGAAATCTGTAAAGACTGTGTAGATGGTGGTTTCACATCCGTTATGATCGACGCATCTCACCATGATTTCGATGAAAACGTAAAAATCACTAAACAAGTTGTTGAATATGCTCACGCTCATGGCGTTGTAGTAGAAGCAGAACTAGGCCGTTTGGCTGGCGTTGAAGATGATGTAAACGTATCTGATAAAGATGCTCGATTCACAGATCCAGAACAAGCTGCTGAATTCGTACATCTTACAGGCGTAGACTCCTTAGCAATTGCTATTGGTACTAGCCACGGTGCTTACAAATTCAAAGGCGATCCTTACCTCGACTTCGATCGTTTGAAAAAAGTTGGCGAATTGTTGCCTAACTTCCCAATCGTATTGCATGGCGCATCCTCCGTATTGCCTGAATTCGTAGCAAAATGTAACGAATTTGGTGGCAACATTCCTGGTGCTCAAGGCGTACCTGAAGAAATGCTTCGCAAAGCAGCTCAAATGGCAGTTTGCAAAATCAACATCGATACAGACCTTCGTCTTGCTATGACTGCATCTGTACGTGAATACTTGGCTCAAAATCCATCCGAATTTGACCCTCGTAAATACTTAGGACCTGCTCGTGATGCTATTAAAGGCATGGTAGCTCACAAAATTAAAAATGTATTGGGTTCTTCCAACAAACTATAATCAATGGCTAGTGGATTTTTAAAAGGAACCTTAATTTTAACCATTGCCGGTTTCGTAGTGAAAGCCATCGGTAGTATTAACTGGATTCTTCTATCTCGCATCTTGGGTGGTGAAGGCATCGGTATCTACCAGATGGCCTTTCCTATCTATTTGTTACTATTACAAATTTCGAGCGCAGGTGTGCCGATTGCCATCTCTATTTTGACGGCAGAACGATTAGCCTTACACGACTTTGGTGGTGCTAAGAGAGTATTCAATATATCTTTTACAATGTTAACCATTACAGGCTTTATCGCCAGCCTCGCCATGTACTTTGGTGCAGATTGGTTGATCTCTAGTGGTCTCATTGCTGAAAGCCGTGCCTACTACTCTATCATCGCGCTCGCTCCGGCAGTATTCTTTGTAACGTGGATTTCCTGCTTCCGCGGGTATATCCAAGGCTATGAAATGATGACGCCAACGGCGGTCAGCCAAATCGTAGAACAACTATTGCGTGTTATCGTCATGCTCGGTGCTGCAGCTATCTTGTTACCTTATGGTTTACCAGCTGCTGCAGGTGGTGCTAGCTTAGGTGCTGGCGTAGGTGCCTTTGGTGCCTTCCTAGTGCTCTTGTACTATTACTACAAATTGCCTAAGGCTAGTAGCACTGGTGAAAGCTACGATGGTCCTCGTGAATCAGCTAAAGAAATTTTGTCACGACTCTTAACATTGTCCATTCCAATTTCTTTGGCAAGTATCATGTTGCCATTAACAGCCAACCTCGATTTGCTCATCGTACCACGTCGACTCTTAGATGCTGGTTTCCCGATGAACGAGGTAACAGAACTGTTCGGTTACCTTACAGGTATGGCGGTACCGCTCATCAACTTGGCTACCATCATTACAGCAGCCCTTGCAACAAGCATCGTACCGGCTATCTCTCATGCCTTTGCCAAACGCGATCATGAAGGTATTTATGACCGTACTGCAGGTTCTATGAGATTAACATTCATGGCTACTGTACCATTTACAGTGCTATTGTATGTACTTGCTGCGCCAACAGTTACCTTGATTTATAATGCTCCTAAGGCAGAATTAGCTACGCAAATCACTGCGTTCTCTATCTTCTTCCTCGGTGTACACCAAGTAACAACCGGTATCTTACAAGGTCTCAACAAACCGCGTATTCCTGTAATTAATATGGGCATTGCTCTAGTTATCAAGGTCATCCTTAACTGGACATTAACAGCTATCCCATGGCTTGGTATCGGTGGTGCTGCGTGGGCAACCGTTGCTGATATTGGCTTTGCAGCGTTACTTAACTTGATTTACATCAAAAAATACACAGGCTACTTCCTCGATATTTCCCTACTTTGGAAAAACGTGGTCAGTGCCGGTGTTATGGGTATACTCATCTTTATGAGTTACCACTATTTAACAGATGTCTTACCAATGTGGGCTAACTTCATACTCACTGGTATCGAAGGCTTATTGCTCTACGTTATTATCATGGTTCTTCTAAAAGGACTTAATAAAAACGACGGTGCAAGCATGCCACTCATCGGTAGATTCTTTAGATAAGCATAACAAAAGAGGTTTAACACTCAAGTGTTAAACCTCTTTTTGACGCTACTCACTTTACGCTATCTTTTTTATTGTATTACTTCTTATCATTATGTGCTTTTTTATCTTTTACAATATCTCTAAGAGTAGGACTTGTTTGTAGTACGTCTAACATTATAGGCGAAATACCTATACCCACAAAAGCCTTATCATTCCACTCTTTGCTATGTTTAGCACCTACATATTGAACCACATCTCGCAATTTATAATTACTTACATGAACATCATGAGGTTTATATAAATAATAGGTATATAGATACTGATTATCATATAACACCATTCCTAAAAGAGTTCCTTTATCCTTGGTAACTTCAAAGTATAATCCTGGAACGCCATTATTCCAAACTGTGGCATACTGTAATCGTTTATGACCTTGTAAACCTTGTTTTTTAACAACAGACCGTAAGTAGCTATATAAAATATTTTGTTTTTCAACACTAGCACCTTTTATAAATGGTTGCTTACCAAGTACAGCTTTAATACGTCCAGACATATAAATATCATATTCAGCTGGGCCTATAACCTCATGTTCCTTGAATTTACTATTTTTTAATACCCTAAATGTATAAGGTCCTAAATGAACTGGATCAGTATATGCTAACACATCACTAGCTGGCTTAATAGAAGGTAAAACAAAATTAGCCAAAGGTCCCATTGTATCTGAGATGGAACGTTGAGTATCATCTTTAATATAATTTTTTATAATATCTTTATTAAGGGATTGACCAATATGATAAGAAAGATTAGGTGTTTTCGGTAATGTAAAATTGATTGTCCCCACAACCAAATGATCATCAAAGCCGATTACATCCCATGTTGCTTTTTCAAGTCCAGGATAAGTAAATACATCGCCATCTACAAATCGAACCGAATCTTTTCTCTTTTCTAATCTCTCATTCAAGGTATTCTGTAAAAGAGATTTATTTAAATTAGCATATTCTATATTTGTATCTTCCCATTTAGAGCCTTTAGGCTGTTGTCTTGTTTCATATCTAAAATCAGATACGGCACTAATAGTTCCTCCAACACTCTTAATAGTAGCCTTATCCATATGTTTAGGATCAATAGACCAACCTACTATACTTTCTTTCGAGCCTGTAAATTTAATATCCGCCCCATTATCTGTAATAATATATACAGTCCTAGAATGATGGATTGCTCTAGTCAATTCTTGTACAAAATAAATATCATCATCTAATTTTTTATTATCATAATTTGGCTCATGTTGTGCCCATTTTTTAACCTCAGACTCTTGGTAGTCATCAACCTTCTTAGCGAATTCTCCTTGAATCCGATATTCTTGGTAAGCTTCTTTCGCAATATCTGGGCGAGCTCCAGGAATGTTAACATCAATGGCCTGAGATATTCCTATAGCCCCCATAAAGCCAATACAACTCAACAATAACAAACGTCTTAACTTCATATCTCTCTCCTTAAATACATATGTTTATTTATAATTTTAACACTTATTTTATATTTCATCAATTTTACTTGTATAGAAAAAAATATAGGCAAAGAAAAAGGTCTGACTATACAGTCAGACCTTTTGTTTATGCTGTTATTCCTATCATCGTAAGTATTTCCATAATAATTGGTATAACTACGGCAAAGAGTATGGTACTAATCATAACGAGCCCTGTAGCAAATGGTAAATCAGCTTTTGATTCATTAGCCACAATTGGCAAGACGGCAATAACAGGTCCTGCTGATTGTGCTACAAAGGTTATGATAGCAATAGGTTCTAGAACTATGCCTGCACCATATTGTAGTGCCATAATGACACAGAACATAATAATTGGAGAGATAACAAATCGCCCTACGATACCACCAATAGAATCCTTATTGAGGCTCATACTCTTAAGTCCCGCATCATGAAGTACAATACCAATATAAATCAGGGATAATGGTGTTACCATATCACCTAAGTAATTCAATGTAGTATGCAAAATTGGTGCTAAAGGAATTTCAAAGAATAAGAATATCAATGCTACAAAGAAGCCTAGTAATGGTGGAGGTAATAACTTCTTCAAATCAAATTTAAACTGTTTCCGCTTTGTTTCTGTAGCTAATTTGCTATTACTTATACCATCAGCTTTGTTATTATTAAAACCTAATTCGGCATTGGGCAGTGGATCTAGTTCTATAAGGAATACCCCTACCATCCATACTGAAATCGTGTTACCGATATAATATAACAAGAAATATGGTAGTGCATCTTGACCAAAGAGTGCAATTTGCACTGGCAATCCAATGAACAAGCAGTTATCATTAACGACCATATTGATAAAAATGCCACGCCTACCTCGAGGTACTTTTAGTACTTTCATCATGATGAAAGCAACGATATAGGTAATTACATAGGTTAATGTAACAGCTAGCATCCCATATCGTAAATTCCATAAATCCGATGTATGTAGATGATGTAATACAGATATGAAAACACCGGCTGGTAAGGCAACAGACATGATAAATCTAGATAGATTACCACTAAATATAGGGTGAAACATTCCTCGCCCTTTTAATATATATCCCAACGATATAAGCAGTACAATTGGTATAATGCTCTGTAAGGATGTAAGAAAGACCATAGTAAACCTCCCGTACAGTTTATTCGTAATCTATCATACCATGTTTTTACCAAAACAGATACGAATATAATTATCCCTATAAAACTAATATGAATTTCAGAAAATGTAACAATGTTAACATATTTTAGAATGTATAAGTTTTATAATTAATTACAATAATAGTATTATTTATTCACGAATATTTGATATACTTAAACTATACTAATTGTACAAATTTTTACACATAAGAGGTGATATTATGACAAAACCATTCATTGGTGTATCAGGCAATATCTTACGAGATACTAGTGGTGCTTACGTAGATTTATTACGTTCCTACGTAAATCAAGACTATCCACGTTCTATTGAAGAAGCTGGTGGCATTCCAGTAATTATTCCATTCACTAAAAATCTTGACGTGGCTCGCGAAACAGTAGCAAAACTAGATGCCCTATTATTATCTGGTGGCCATGATGTATCTCCACTAAATTACGGTGAAGAACCATTACAAGGTCTAGGTGACGTATTTCCCGAACGAGATCAATTTGATTTTGCGTTACTGAAAGCAGCAGAAGAAAAACAAATCCCTATTTTTTGTATCTGCCGAGGCATCCAAATCTTAAACGTATATCGCGGTGGCACTTTATACCAAGATTTAAAGTATGACGAAAACTGTACGATTAAACATTCACAAAACCAAACCCCATCTCTTGGAACTCATACAGTAGACATTGAGTTTGAGTCCAAATTGGCTAGTGCTATCGGCCGTTCTACATGGATTACAAATTCTCACCATCATCAAACAGTAAAACACGTTGGTAAAGGATTACAAGTGGTAGCTAGAGCTAAGGATGGTACTGTAGAGGCTTTAGAGGACGCCTCCTATCCTTGGTTAGTAGCCTGCCAATTCCATCCGGAAATGATGTCTGAAAACGATGAAAATGCAAAACGTTTATTTGCTTCTTTTGTAAAAGCAGCTCGAGATAATAAAACTAAATAGTAGGAAGGTTTTAATATGAAAGAAACAGGAAAATTTGGCTTTTGGAGTATTGTACTCCTAGGCATCAATGGTATTGTAGGGACCGGTATTTTCCTACTACCAAACAAAGCGTATTCTATAATTGGTTCAGCTAGTTTAGGCGTCCTTTTATTTGACGCCGTTATTGCAGGCTGTATCGCCCTTTGCTTTGCAGAGGCAGCTAGCCTATTTACACGTAATGGTGGCCCTTATCTATATGCAAAACACGCATTAGGTGACTTTTGGGCCTTTGAAGTAGGCGTTTTAAAATGGATTGTAACCGTTATTGCCTGGGCGGCCATGGCCGTTGGCTTTGCTACCGCACTAGGTGCTGCCGTACCAGCGTTAAGTGGTGATTTTGCAAAGGATGTCATTTCATTTATCTTGATTGTAGGTCTTACCATTGTAAACATCTTTGGTGTTAACGTATCTAAATTCGTTAATAACTTAATTACCATTTCTAAGCTGGTCCCTCTTGCTCTATTCATTGCGATTGGTATCTTCTTCATTAATGGAGCTAACTTTACACCAGTCTTCCCTCAAGACGTATATGTAGATGGATCATTTGCTCAAGCCGCGGTTCTTCTATTCTTTGCCTATACAGGGTTTGAAGTTATTGCCATTGCTGCAGAGGATATGAAAAATCCTAAGAAGAATTTACCACGTGCTATTATCATGTGTATGCTTCTCGTATCCGTTCTATACATGGCAATCCTTGCCGTATCCATTGGTGTACTTGGTACAGATCTAGCGAATACTAAAGCTCCAGTACAAGATGCATTCAATGTAATCGTTGGTCCTGTTGGCATGTATATCGTATTAGTAGGTACCCTAATCTCTATGGGCGGTATCAACTTTGCTGAAGCTTACTATGCACCTCGTGTAGCTACATCCATGGCCGAAGATGGCATGCTACCAAGTGCTTTGGCAAAACGCAATCGTTACAATGCACCATATGTAGCAGCGATCGTTACTGCCATTGCTAGTGTATTACTCGCATGGTCTGGTTCCTTTACAACTCTAGCAGCTATCAGCGCAGTATCTCGTTTTACACAATACCTACCAACATGTTTGGCTGTTATTATCTTCCGTCGTAAATGGGCAGACAAAGCTCGATCCTACACAATCCCTGGAGGCTATTTAATCCCAGTCATCGCTATCGGCACATCCCTATGGATGCTCGCCCAAGCCCAAACCAACCAATTACTATGGGGTCTAGGCGGCTGTATCATAATCTTGCCGTTCTACTACTCCTACTGGAAAAAGAAAAAAGCTGGACTCATTAAAGACAATGATGAAATGTAGAAAAGCTTTTGTTTCTCTTACATATATCTATTTTAGAGATACTACCAGTTAAAAGTAATTTTAATTACCTTGACTACATTCATTTTGTAGATACTACCAGTTAAAAATATTTATTTTTAACACAAAAACTACCAGTTAAACACATTGTACTGAAACTAGATCGTTAATAACAGATGACCTATTCTGTACATTGTAAAATTAACTGGTAGTTTTTTATATTTCTATACCATATATAGTTAGGCTAAATATAATACTTTTAACTGGTAGTATCTCGCTAACCATATATTTTTAGGCTAAATATAATATTTTTAACTGGTAGTATCTCATTAACCATATGTAGTTAGACTAAACATAATTCTTTTAACTGGTAGTATCTCATTAATCATATGTAGTTAGACTAAACATAATACTTTTAACTGGTAGTATCTCGCTAACCATATATATTTAGACTAAGTATAGTACATTTTACTGATAGAGTTAATTAAAATAAATCTTCTTCAAGAGTTGTTGTTTTGCTTAGTTCTTCTTCAATATAGCCAACTTCATCAGTGGCTTCATCTTCGTCACGTGTGTCAATATAGATACTAATAAGCGCTAGTCCGCCTTCTTCATTGAGGGTTGCAATGGCACTCATAGGACCATAGGTTAAAATAAGGCCATCTTCTTCATCGCGAATGATATGAGGCACCGCATCAAAGTGTTGGTTCATGAGCTGATCAAAGTAATCTTCTACATCAAGGCCACTTTCAAGGGTGATGGATTCAGCATCGCCTTTTTGGAATACAACACGTGTGTCTTCATCGATGTACTGATAAAAATCATCCACATCGACATTCGCTGTTTCAAGCCACATGCTGAGGGCTGTAATCCAATCTTTCACAGTAGTTGGTGCAGAAATAAAAGCATACTCACTTTCATCATCGCCAAAACGAAGATCATCATACTCAATACTATAGTTTTCCTGGCTAGATACAATGCGGTCTACAAGGCCTTCATCATTTACATCTACAAAAATCATGTACACATAGTTATCGCCGCTTTCATAAGAAACAGTCAAACCATGACGGCCCTCATGGAATAGCGCATCCTCCTCATACACATCGGTAATATGCATCACCTTGCACGTAACAGGCACATTATCAGCCTTAATAGACTCAGTCATAGAGGATAAAAACTCAATACTTTCATTACGATTGCGGCCAATAATACCACGCCCTATGGACATGTACTCGCAATCCTCGGCTAGAATATTTTCAATGCCGTGAATATCTGCGGATTCGAGAATAGATTTTATCAATAAAAGAGCTTGTATTTCAGTCATACTACGCCTCCTATACGCTGTAATTAATACTGCTATTATTGTAACACAATTATAGTAACAAATACGGCTATTCTCTTGATTTTCTCCATATTTATCATATACTTATAAAGTACATATTGATTTAACATCGGAGGTCCCCATGAAATATACAACCATCGTTTTTGATTGTGACGGCACATTGCTTGATACTGCAACAGATTTAGCTAACGCAGTAAATCATGTATTACGTACACATAACTTCCCTGAAAAATCTCTAACAGAAGTAAAAGCCGCTCTTGGTAATGCAGTAACATACTTAATGCGTCAATGTTTACCAAGTTCTGTAGCAGATCATGAATTAGAACCATACATTGAGGAGTTCAAAACCTACTACGGAGAACATCTAAAAGATACTACAGCACCGTATCCTGGCATCTTAGCTATGCTTGATGCATTGCGTGAAAAAGGCTATAAATTAGCTATCGTATCTAACAAAATCCAAGAAGGTGTAACGCCACTTAATAAAGAGTACTTTGGCGATCGCTTACCTGTTGCTATTGGTGAAAGACCTGGCTTACGACGTAAACCAGCACCAGACATGGTACTCCAAGCCTTAAAAGAACTAGGCTCTACACCAGAAGAGTCTATTTATGTAGGTGACTCTGAAGTTGACGTAGCAACTGCAGAAAACTCTGGACTACTATGTATCGGTGTTACCTGGGGCTTTAGAGAAGAATCTCTCCACCAAGAATTAGGCGTAACACACATTGCTCGTAAAGCAGAAGATATTCTAAGCATTGTGGAAAACTTAAATAAATAAGGTACAAAGTTATAATCATTAATCTATAACAAATTCATATAAATTAAACGATTTACATCTTAAAACCGCTCAAAAATGGGAATTAAAATATTAGATCCATCATTTTTCGCGGTTTTTCTTTTATTTTTTCTAATTTATTTCAATTTTTACATTATATTTTTTACGCATAGATAATATTTTCAATCTATCGCCTTAAAAATGTGATATATATTACATTTATGAGGCAGTGCTTTCACATGGACACGCCGTCAATTCAATAGTTAGTGTATTGAACTTAAGGCCTATAAATAGGTCCAGTCTTAGCTAATCTTATAGAGATTGGCAGTAAGATTTCCATCAATTGAATCATTAGTATGATATAATATTATTTCGTATACTAAGTTATGTATTTGAAAGGAGGAAAATATAATGCAACAATCATGGAAAATTGCATTTGCCTACATAGGTGTTATTGTAGGTGCAGGACTCTCGAGTGGACAAGATCTTCTACAATATTTTATAAGTTTTGGCCAAATAGGTCTTATTGGTGTTCTATTACTAGGTCTATTAAATGCCGCATTTGGTAAAATCATGCTTTCTTTGGGGAGCTACTATCGTGCAGACAATCATGAAGAAGTTTTTACACAGATTTCCCATCCTATTATTACAAGAATACTTGATTTTGTACTAATCGCTGGTAGCTTTATTATGGGATTTGTTATGATTGCTGGCGCAGGCTCAAACTTAGAACAACAATTTGGATTTCCTTTTTGGATTGGTGGATTAATTTGCTCACTTTTAATCATAACCGTATCATTTATGAACTTTGACAAAATAACCAATGTTTTAGGTGTTTTTACTCCTATCATGATTGTTATGATATTCATCATTACAGGCTACTCTTTTATTGGTAAAAGTCATGATTGGACTACATTAGAGGCTATAGCTCACACAATCAAACCAGCCACAAGCAATGTATGGTTTTCTGTCATTAATTATTATTCTCTATGTGCTATGACAGCTGTTTCTATGGCCTTTATTTTAGGTGGTTCTGTTGTTCGTATTGGTATTGCAGAAAAAGGTGGCACTCGTGGTGGCCTATTAGTCGGATTAGTTGTTTTTATAGCTGCTATCTCTATTTTTGCAAATCTAGATACAGTAAAAGATGCAGATTTGCCGATTCTTGCTATTGCCAATCAAATTCATCCTTGGCTAGCATATATATATGCAATCACAGTCTTTTCACTTATTTTTAATACAGCATTCTCTCTTTTTTATTCTATTGCTAGACGTTTTGCCAACGGCAGTACAAAAAGAATGAGAATTGTTATTATTTCTGTAGTAATCATAGGATATATATGTAGTTTCTTTGGTTTTAAAGATTTGATTAGTATCCTCTACCCAATTCTCGGTTATATGGGACTATTACTCCTAATTATTCTTATTTATGGCTGGCTCCGTGATCGTAAAGATATCATTATGGAAAAACTCTTCCGAAGAAAGATGCTCCATTTATCATTAAAAAAACATAGTCCTCACAAAAATCTTTCAGAAAAAGAACGCGAACTATTCCATACATTAGGTGATATTAGTCAAGCAGATACAAAATCTCTTAAAGAAGATATTCATAATGAAGCAAAAGAAATACTTTCAAATACGGAAACAGTTCAAGAGCTAAAAGACTATGTAGAAGAGCATCTCTCAATAGACGAAGAAGTTATACATCAAAATATCAATATTCTACAAGAACAACAGGAAGAATCAAAATCAACTGAATCTTCTAAAGATAGACCTATCAAAAAGTCCAATATAAATAACAATGAAGTAAAATGAACAACGAGGAAATAATGACAGGTGTGGAATTAGAAATTATACTAAAAGCTGGAAAAATACTACTTAGCAGTGGCGCCGAAATCAGTCGTACAGAGGATACCATGAACTACATAGCACGAGCTATGAATTTTAAAGATTTAGAAGCCTACGTATCCAATAGAGGTATTTTTGCAACTGCTAAGAAAGCTGATGGAACTGAAATTACTCGTATTTATAATGTTCCTGAAGTCGATATTAACCTCAGTAAAATTGAATCTGTTAATGCTCTCTCCCGACGTATCACACAAAAAAATATTACTATTGAGGAGATTGAAAGTGAACTTAATCAAATTGATACCATGTCAGACTATTCTTTTTTTTGGAGATTAGTAGCTTATACGTTAGGAGCTTCGGGCTTTAGCTATGCAATTGGTAGTTCTATAACAGACTCTATAATTGCAGGTATTATAGGCTTAATATTAGGCGTCTATATGTGTACGATTAAACGCATACTTAGCTCTGATGTATTGATTACCATTTTAGGTAGTATTCTAATAGCCTTATTGGGTAATCTCTTTATCCACTTTGAATTAGGCTCCAACCTATCAGTTATATTACTAGGAGCCATGATTGACATTGTTCCCGGAGTTCCTTTCGTCAATGCTATTAGAGAGTATAGCCAGAATAACTATAATACAGGAATAACCCTTATGATGGGCGCGTTACTTACCTGTATTTCAATGGCTGTAGGGGTCGCAGTAGTACAATCACTACTCTTCAACACACAAATGATTCCTCTTTATACCTCTAATTTAGATACTAATTCCTTAACCTCTATGTTTATGCGTAGTATAATGGCTGGTATTGGTACTACAGCATTTGCAATCTTATTCCGTGTAGCTAAACAACATTTTATCGATTGTACAATATTAGGATTTATCTCATGGTTCTTGTTCTTAACATTATCTTCACTACAGTCTAATGTTATGCTCTCCATATTCATCAGTGGTTTTATCATCGCCATAGCATCAAGAATATTGGCTGTTAAACGGAAATGCCCTGCTATAGTCTTCCTAATGACTAGCTTATTCCCTTTACTACCAGGGCTCAGCTTTTATCGATCCATTTATTATATGCTAATGGGACAAGAAACTATTGCCATTAGCTTCGCAAAAGAATCCTTTTTGATAGCTTTTACAATTGCTATATCTATCGTAATTGTAAAACATATAAAACCACCACGAATCAAAAAACACACTTATAAGTAATATAATCTTATAACAAATTCATGTAAATTACTTACACAACAAAAGAGGTTCCTATAAGTCACTCCTGTGACCATTAGGAACCTCTTTTATTTATAACTATATTGTGCTAATTAGATATCACTTATTTATAACTAAATTGCGCATCCATAATCATTTGGCGCAACTGCTCAATGCGAATACCTTCAGGTAGCTTGTCTCTATAAAACTGCAAATTATAATAGTAACGAGTATCTTCATAATCAGTAATTAATACCATATCCGTCCTATTATGTAATGGCCAGCCATACATAAATTCGGCTAGCAAACTACGCACACCATCATTATTGACCTCTATTACATCATGCTTAACAGGCAATACCATCTTTACGGTAGGTTCAGGAACCGTCCTATCTTTAACAATCTCATTAACCTCAGCATCTAACGTGGAACTCGTACTATCGATAGATCTAGCCTTTACATGCATAAATACCCCATCAGAGGTTCTAAACACCCTACCATCAATGTCCTTCGTTTCACCCTGCGTTTCGATAGCATTCTTTAATACTCGAAATTGATACGTTCCATAAAACTTGATATCTGTAATAGCATCTAATGCCGCATCATATTGACCATTATGTACATTCGTAACATGCATAACAGGATTTATATCGCTAGCTTGTGAAAGCATTGGTATTGCTAAACACAAACCTAAGCTTAGTAATGTAATACAACGTTTCATATGAGTCTCCCTCTCCCTAAAAACTATTATCTTATATGTATTGTAACATAGTGAAACTATTCTATTATAATATTGAGCCTTTGCTAATCTTCTAGAGATTGGCGGTGAGAGATTATATGAAAAAAGGCCCGACATAGAAGTCAGACCGTTTCTTCAATTTTACTTACTAGAAGCGAAGTCTGGCGTCCAAACCATTTATGCCTCACTTTGATATAAATTATATCATATCTAAATAGGGAAAGGAATCAAAGGATTTCTTTCCCTATTTTCAATTACAAATGTTTATGGTGCATACGATAGTGACTTATATCATCGACAAGATATCCTCTTAATTGCTATATTTATAATATATTACTACTGGGCTGACGGATTCGTAGAATTGACTACATGCACAGTAGCGCACATCGTGTGATAGCCGACCGTCTGGGCAAGCTTTTGTTCAGGCGGTCTTTTTTTGTTCTCTCATAGCAAATTTGCTATATAAATTTTTAATCATTTCACCGATATGAAAGGAGTTTTCTTATGAGAAATCGTTGGCTTATTGCACTAGCTGCCATTGGTCTGCATATATCCATCGGTAGTGTGTACGCATGGAGCGTGCTCACACGACCTATTATGACAGATATGGGATTTACTATGTCTCAAACAACATGGACCTTCTCCCTAGCTATCCTGATGCTTGGACTGTCTGCAGGCTTTTTAGGATCCTTTGCAGAAAAAATAGGTCCCAAGAAAAGCGGCCTTCTTGCTATGTTATTCTGGGTGGCAGGCCTATTAGGTACTGCTTATGCACTTAGTGTCCATAATCTTACCTTACTCTATCTATTCTATGGTATCATCGGTGGTATCGGACTAGGTATTGGTTATATAACACCAGTTTCTACACTGGTAAAATACTTTCCAAATCGCCCAGGATTTGCCACCGGGTTAGCCATTATGGGTTTTGGATTTGCTTCACTCATTGCAGGACCACTTATGCAATTCCTCGTAGCTCAAGTTGGATTAGTAAATAACTTCATTATCCTCGGCGTAATCTATCTAGTGGTTATGGGCGCCTCTTCTCTCTATTTGAAAGCACCTCAACCAAAACAACCACCTCGAACTACGAAAGATAAATCCACTATGTACGTTCACAACCATGGTATGCTAGCCAATGATGCTATGAAAACTTGGCAATTTGGTGCCCTTTGGTGGATTTTCTTTATTAATATTACCTGTGGTATAGGTCTTCTATCCTTAGCATCCCCTATGGCACAAGAAACCATTGGTATGACACCTGCAGTAGCTGCATCACTAGTTGGTATCATCGGTATCTTCAATGGTGGAGGTCGCATTGCGTGGTCTACTATCTCCGACTACTTTGGCCGTGCACAAACTTACATACTATTCTTTATTATACAAATCATCGCATTCTACATACTTGCCGAAACCAATAATGCTCTAACATTCCAAGCTTTAATTCTTCTCATTATCACCTGCTATGGCGGCGGATTCGCCTGTATGCCAGCATATCTCGCAGACCTCTATGGCATACGCCAACTCTCCACTATTCATGGCCGCATTCTAACTGCTTGGGGATTCGCAGGCATCGTTGGGCCCATGCTCGTATCATACTTTCACGAAGCAGGATATGGCTATACTACAGCCTTAGTATGCTTTGCTCTTCTATTTGTATTAAATACAATTATTGCTATAATCTTAAAAATATACGGCAAACGAGGTCTACATAAAAGATACTGTTAATTCCCCCGAACTAATTACAAAACGAAAGAGGTTCCTATTGGTCACCTAGGTGACTATTAGGAACCTCTAATCTATTTACTTTTATTATTCACAACATTATATTGAACTTGAGGCCTCTAAATGGGTCCAGCCTTTGCTAATCTTCTAGAGATTGGCGGTGATCAATATGAGTACATTCAAAGTGCTATCGTTGATGATTTCCTTTGGCATACTTGTGGCGACCATTATCATGGCAGCAAAGTGATTGACCTCTAGCTGAAAGCTAGCTTTCTAATTGGGGCATGAAAAAAGGCCCGACATAGAAGTCAGACCGTTTCTTCAACATTAAATTCTAGAAGCGAAGTCTGGCGTCGAAACCATTTATGCCTCACTTTGATATAAATTATATCATATCTAAACAGGGAAAGAAATCATATTATTTCTTTCCCTGTTATCATTGTGCGCCAAATAGGCATATATATGTTTATTAGGCTCTACTATTTTATTACTTATTGCAATTCAAGATAAGCTAAGACTTTAATCTTAGATTAAATAAGTTAATATCTCTATTATACATATCTCCAGTATTTAACAACTTTACATCTAACAACATATTTTTTAGTTGCTCCAAAGTATAATAGCCATTTACTCGATATAAAACAATATGACGATATTCATAGTCTTTATCGCGTGTTATAAATTCTAATCTACCCTCTCCATTAGATAATTCATAATCCAATAATAACCCCGGAATACCATCAAACCAGACGAAGCTTTTACTAATCCGAGACAATCTAATCTCTTTATTTAAGGTATGACCATATAAAGAATTAATATACTCAATATGGGTCTCAAAGTTATATAGATCATCTGGTTTGGCATTCAATAAAAAATGCTGTTGCTTATCATGTAGTGGAATCATCTGAAGGACTTGATTTACTCCATATGGTCCTTTATGCATTACAGTATAAGATTTAGATCCATATATACTGTCCTTATCTGTTGATTCTGTACGAGTTGAACCATTTAGTATCCGATACTGTAAATTCTTCGACATCGTAATAGTAGAAAATTCGTTAAGTCTATTCAAGGAACGTACCGAAGGCAATACATAATTTGCAAGAATTCTATTGGCTTTTATATTACGTTCTGACTCTGATTCAGATCCTGCAACATACGTACCAATACTATGACTAGTATTAGGATTATCTTTACTTGTAAAAGTAATGCCTACTATAGTACCTTGATTTGATTTATCCAAATTAGTAACGTTTAGATTCCAATATTTTGTATTATCTAATTTTTTATAAATAAATGTTCTTTCAGAACCACCTTTTTCAACAACATTATAATCTCTAGCGACATATGTACTGCCAGTAAGACCTTCTAAGGTATAGTTATGTTCACTATTTTGAATCTTAAATATACTTGAAAATGGAACTGTGAACTGTATCCCACTATTTTCTGTATGTTCTATTATTTCTGTTTGTCCATCTATTGGCGTCATAAACTGCTTAAAATCATGGCGTAACGTTTTCTCCAATTCAGCATCATCAGATATCTTACGCCATTCTTTTAATTTTTCAAAAGTACCATCAGCTTTAATTTGATTAATCATAGCCTGTGTACTAGCAATTTGCTCCAATGCGATTTTAGGACTAAGATATACATAATCTTTATACTCATCTTCAGGTATTTTGGAGTTTGCACCAGGTAGGTCTACATCTATAGCATGACAAGATACACAAATTGAACTCAATGCAATAGCATTTAATAATAATCGTTTTAACATATACAGCTCTCCACAAAATAGTAATTTTAACTGTATTGTAACATAATAAGAACACAATTATGAATACGATTACAAAACGAAAAAGGTTCCTATTGGTCACCTAGGTGACTATTAGGAACCTCTAATCTATTTACTTTTATTATTCACAACATTATATTGAACTTGAGGCCTCTAAATGGGTCCAGCCTTTGCTAATCTTCTAGAGATTGGCGGTGATCAATATGAGTACATACAAAGTGTTATCGCTCATGATTTCCTTTGGCATACTTGTGGCGACCATTATCATGGCAACAAAATGATTGACCTCTAGCTGAAAGCTAGCTTTCTAATTGGGGCATGAAAAAAGGCCCAACATAGAAGTCAGACCGTTTCTTCAAATTTTTACTTTAGAAGCGAAGTCTGGCGACCAAACCATTTATGCCTCACTTTGATATAAATTATATCATATCTAAACAGGGAAAGGAATCGTATGATTTCTTTCCCTGTTTGATTGTTATAACTTAAAACTTTTCCCAATCAAACTCTTTAATAACTTCTCTTAGCTTGTAATCAATGTCTCGTACCCACTCAATAAACGGTTGTCCTTTATTTTCATCCCAAGATGCTAACACTGGTTCAATACCAATATGAATCAAGGTATTTTCATAATAGTTGCCATGTAGAGGTCTAGTGACACATTGATTATAAGCACTACTTAATGTCTCCAATTCATTCAAAATAGTTTCATTAATCATAGTATTAAGCTTATCATATACCCTTTTACGTAATACCTTTCCAGCTTCGCTTGAGTCATTATTATAATATCGCAGTGATAGATATAAACCTTTTGAGTCATGATCTACGCGCCAAAACATCCAAGGCTTAAAGCTAGTTGGAGGATCAGACCAGATGGCCTCTGATTCTGTTCGACTCCAAAAACGACGATTAGTCCACGGACTACCACCTTGATTTGTACCTGTACTGTATTGATTGGTATATGTACTCATATCTTTCCATAACCAATTCCCATCTAAACCTTCATTATCAAATAAAACCTGTAAAAAACCATGCTGCGTAATACGTTCCCACTTAATATAATGACATTCTTCATCATCATATTTCCCATCAATCTTAGATACAGCTTGATACCAATCTAGTTGACTTTTTAAGTGCTCACAATAGCCTTTTAGAATATCGCTTTCACAGTCGTAATAATTTTTTAAGATATCCCAAAACATAGGACCAGTTAAATAGTTATCTACAGAATTGCTATGAGCTACTTGCCAATCATAATCAAAGTAATATCCTGTCTTAAAATAGACCGTATGAATATGATAATTTGCTATATCAGCATGGTCTATATTAAGGTTTACTAACTTAAAAGCTTTCTCTAATTTACTATAAGCATTCCAAGGTTTCTTATTTTTAAAAACATCCTCAAGAGACTCTCTATAAAATTTAATTTGATTCCCATGCTCACTAGTACTTGTTTTATCTTCTATGATAATAGCTAACTTATATTGAGGAATTATAGCTAATACATCAATATTTAACACTTGCTGAACTAAAATAATTTTATCTATTGAATTAATATCTACATTTGTTAATTGATTTTTTTCTGACAAGTTATCTATTAGCTTAGCTAGTAAATCTAAACCAAGTTGACGATATCTATGTGTAGTTACATTGTCTGGTTCATTAATCCAATTAATACACCAGCAAATAAAAGCATCTTGAGATAACTCACATGTGGCAAAAGAAAAAATATTATTCATAAATTTATTGCAACTCCAATTTAATTTTTTTAGTAATTATACGCTATAATAATATTATTATACTATTGATTTTCTTAAAATGAAAACTAAGTGAATCATCCATGAAATTAAGAATGTAAGGCTAACAATAAATATGATTATTTACTCTTCTACAAAACAATCTTTTATCCAAGATTTTGAGCAAGGTGTCTTGGTAAAAAAGCTACATCAAACATTAACAGAAAAATATCGCCGTGTTGGCGAATCTGAAATTCATTCATGGCAAACTTCTTTATCTTATATGGCTAATGTTATGCGTGATTTTGCTATACCGGACTTAGCTGGTGTTGCCATCGAATATATTGTTCCAAATACTCAAAAACGAGTGGACTTTATTATTACAGGATTAGATCAACAAGATAAAGAACATGTAGTTATTGTTGAGCTTAAACAATGGGGCGAAGCTTTCAAGGTAACAGATAAAGATAATATTGTATCAACCTACCTTGGCGGTGGAATCCATGAAGTAACCCACCCTTCTTATCAAGCTTGGTCCTATTGTAGTCTTATTGAAAACTTCAATGAGGATGTGCAAAATCGACCTATTAAGTTACATCCATGTGCTTTTTTACATAATTTTGACGAAAGCATCTCCCCTGAGCTCCGTGATCCTATCTATAATGATATCTTAAATATCTCTCCGATGTTCACACTAGGCCAAATGGATAGCTTACGTAACTTTATCAAAACCTATATTCCAAAGCCTGATACTACAAATATCATGGAGTCCATTGAACATGGTAAGTTGAGACCATCAAAATCACTTCAAGATTCTATTTTAAATATGCTAAAAGGCAATAAGGAGTTTGTACTTATTGATGATCAAAAGGTTGAGTTTGAACAAATAAAAAAAGCAGCGCTTGATGCTATTAAAAATAATCAAAAAACGGTGTATATAGTTCGTGGTGGTCCTGGTACTGGTAAAAGTGTAGTAGCGATCAACTTATTAGCAGAGTGTATTCATAATGGTTATATGGCACAGTATATTACTTCAAATGCTACTCCACGAAATGTATATAGCACCATGCTACAAAAAGGATTTAAGAAAACAGATATTAAAGCATTATTCCAAAGTAGTGGCACCTTCCATACACGGAAAAAGAACGAACTTCAAATTGCAATTGTAGACGAAGCCCATCGATTACGTAAAAAATCTGGTATGTTCCAAAATCAAGGTGAAGATCAAATCAAGGAAATCATTAATGCCTCTATTTTTAGTGTATTCTTTATCGATAGAAACCAACGTGTTACCTTTAATGATGCTGGTACAATTGATAAAATCCGAAACTTTGCACAAGAGCAAAATTCACTAATATATGAAGGTGTACTAGAATCTCAATTCCGTTGTAATGGCTCAGATGGCTATTTAGCATGGCTTGATAATGTACTACAAATTGCTGAAACAGCTAACTACGACGGATTTGAAAGTGATTATGATTTTAAAATCTTTGATAACCCTCATGAAATGTATGATGCTATAAAAGCAAAAAATGAAATAAACAATAAATCTCGAGTTCTAGCAGGTTATTGTTGGGATTGGCCTAAAGAGGGTCGAATGACATCGCTTATAAAAGATATCCAAATACCAGAACATAATTTTGGAATCAGTTGGAATCTAGGTAACTCTGATACATATGCTATTGATCCTGACTCTATCAATGAAGCAGGATGTATTCATACTACTCAAGGCCTTGAATTTGAATACGTAGGTGTGATTATTGGTGATGATTTACGTTATAAAAATGGCAAACTCATCGTAGATATTAATAAACGTGCTAAAACAGATCAATCTATCAAAGGTATCAAAAAACTTTTAAAGGAAAATCCTGAAGAAGCACAACGTATTGCTAATGAGATTGTGAAAAATACCTACCGAACATTAATGACACGAGGCCAAAAGGGCTGTTATATTTACTGTACAAATAAAGAGCTATCTAACTATTTTAAACTAGCATATAATCATCAATTAAGCTATACTTACAACGAATCTCAAGTTGTTCTATCAGAACAACCACTAGCGGCAGATAAAACAAATTCGAATATAGATAAACTTAATCTCAAGCTAGATAAATAACAAAACAGAGAGCCAGTAGTGCTATTTCTATAGCACTACTGGCTCTCTTATATTTAAAACAAATTTAATCTACATACATTAACGAGTTACTTCTTCCCCACCAACTGATAGCTCATATCCACTAGCATTTTAAGTTTCTCTATATCTTCATATCTTTCTATATCCACCGAGATCCAGTGTTGTTTATTCATATGATAGGCAGGATAGATTCCGCTTTCATGGATTAGATTGGGAATCAAATCAGGTTCACATTTTAGATTAACTACATCTATAGGTCTATTTGTATCTAAACCTACTTGATTCCCTCTAATAGTAAAGATACCAGCAAACCATTTTTGATTATCTCTACATCGGATTACTACATAGTCAGGATATTTTTCCCATGGATAATCGATATCACAGATGTATTCTTGTTGTAGATATTTAATGAGGTCATTGCGTTTCATAATTATTTACTGCTTTTTGGGAAATAAAGTCATATCAAATACACCTTTTGGTATAGCTGACATACCTGCTAAACTTTTTGAGTATTTGTCTTTATCATTTGCATTATCTACATACTGGACCACATCACGCAAGTCTTTTGATGGTACTTTATAATCTAAATCTGCCATGACAAAGTGCGTATACAAGTACTTATCATCATATAACGATTGAATATACATTTTTGATGTGGATCGTTCTACTTCCATATAAATAGCTGGGGTAGCATCATTCCAAACGGTTGCATATTGAATCGGTCTATACTCAGAGTAAGGCTTATACATAGCAAAGTATTGTATCAATTTAGCATTTATTGTATGTGGTTTAGCTAATTCTTCTGGCTGTAATTCTCGTACCATAATGCCTTCACGATAGCTTTTACCATCATAAATGTAAATAGCATCATTATCAGGACCGTTATACGTTAAATCGCTAGATTTCAACGTTTGGAATGTAAATCCATTAATTGTGATAGGTTTAGTTTTTGAAAGAAATTGCTTAGCTGGCTCAATAGACGGCAACACATAATTAACCAAAGGAGACATGAGCTGTTTATATACATACTCTTGATCATGTGTTTTCAACAGCTCCACCTCTTTCTTTTTAGTCAAATCAAAAGCAATCCGATACGATACCGAAGGCTCTGCCTTAACTTTAAAATTAATAGCCCCCTCTAATGAACCCGTTTTTGTGGGGCTAATCTCCCATGTTGCATTTTTAACAGTTGGATAGAAAAATGAATTACCTGTAGATGTGCTTTGATTTTCTTTGCGTATGTTATAATTTAGATTTCCATCAATTAAAAGAAAGTTTCCGTGCTTAATCTCTGTAGTTAATGGGTCTCCCTTAATGGTTTTACCAAACTGAGTCCCTTCAGGAAAAGTAAATTTTAAATTAGCTCCATTATCTTTAAGAATAAAAACAGAAGATGAGAAGTTAACTGAATGATTTAATTCTTGAGTTAAATATACTAATTCATCTATCGTCCATTTTTTAGGCATATTATTTGCATATTTAGCCCTCACCTTATCGCCTACATCGACTTCCATTTTCTTCGCGGTCGTATCTACCTTTCGATAGTTTTGATATGCATCCTTTGAAATTGTAGGATCTGCACCTGGTATATTAATATCAATTGCTTGGCTACCTAATGTCACAAAACTAAAACATAGTGCAGCCATTAACGTACGTTTCATCACAAACTCTCATCCTTTCACATAATGTCTCCCCAATATTATATATATAGAATATCATATTTTATTTGACTCATAGTAGTATAATATAAATATAGGATCAAGGAGGTAATTACTATGAAATTTACAAAACGTATACTTGTCATGACTGCTTTAGCCGTAACCGCTGTTGTATCTACTGGATTTGCTTACGATTATGTATGCAATAACTCTCAGTACAATTGCAACACTAACACACAATACAACTCCGATAACAATACGAACAATACTAACTATGCAACATCCAACAATAACAACCAAAATTATTGTGGTCCAAACTCAAATTTTAGAGGATGCGGCGGATATAGAAAATAATATTATAAATACACCAAAAGCCTATAGTACAAAATGTACTATAGGCTTTTGTCGTATATTACAAGAATACTATTTAATTCATCAAAATACAGTTAGGATTAATATGACAACATACTTTTATCAGGAGTTCATTCTGTTAAAGTATTCAATGGCTTTTGGTGAGAATTCAACGAATGTATTCCCATAAGAGAATGGTCCCAATTCATATGGTTGGTATACAAGGCCTATAGCGCCTTTACCTTTCAAGTAGTAGTTGTCAGAAACATATTCTACATTCCAGTTAGGTAGTAAGTCTGCTTTTTTATGACCTTCACTGTAGAAGCGTAAAATACCAGAGTTAATGCCTCCTTCTATTTGTTGTGGATTAGCAATTTTTACATAGTTATATAATGGAATTCTTTGGCCAGTTATCTTGTTATATACTAGACCTTTGGTGTTATACATACCATGTGCACTACCAGCATGGTAATGATAGGTAGTTAACAAAATAGATACAACTTGAGCGTCTTCATAGGTAACTTTATAGTTTTGCTTTACTTGATATGCATGTTGATCGTAATAAACTGATTTTGCGTATAAAACATAGTTAGCAATGTCTGTATTAATTGCCTTTTGTGCAAACATATTATTGGTATATACCAATGGATATTTTAATTCCATGTTTACATCGGACTGACTACCTGTAACAACAGTTGCATAGGTAGGCACCGCCAACATAATACCTAACATAGAGGTCATACATAGCTTTTTAAAGATTCCCATAATACTGTCTCCTTTTAACAAACACCTTTAAATAGGTCATTACTGTGTTAGTTCTACAAGCTATAATAAAAGTCCTCTTTTTATATTTCATTTTTCTGATAATTTATTCATTATATAAAATAACAAGACTATCTAGTCTTTCACACTAAATGTTAGGAAGAATGCCCCCTAATACAGCACTAAGAAGCCCAAGTACAATCATCCAAATTGATATAAACATTAAAACAAAGGATGTATGTGTATAGATTTGTATAGTAAATTGATTATAGTTGATATCACCTTTAATCACCTTATCGCCTACTTTTTTCATAACTGCATCTAGTACAAAGGGATCTTCTGTAACGGATAGTCTATAGGTGCCTGGACCCGCATCAAAGGTATATAATTCCATTCTAGAGTGAGTAATGCCATTGACTCGGGCGCGCATAATAGATAGAAATAAAGGAATTGTCCTTCCCGTTTTTTCATCAACTATATTGAATCCAAATTCACCAACAGGTGCCTTTGTAAACATTTTTCCACTCAGCCATAGGCCATACGTACCTGCTCGCTCTAAGGTAAAGGTTCCTTCTTTGTCTACGTAGGGCATTTCATATAACATTTTAGCCCTGCCAAAGCGAATCGTATTTTTAATACCTAAATAGAACAAATAAAGTCCTAAGGGTATCAATAGATAAAATAATTGTTCCATTATCTACGCCTCCTCTATGCATCCTCTTTTACACAACACGATATGTATTTTCAATATATCATATTTCCACCATACAAAAAAGGACCCTCCAAAGAGAGTCCTTAATCTGTATTGTTATGCTATTAAGCGTTTTTAGCTACTTCAACAAGTTTAGCGAATGCTGCTGCATCGTTAACTGCCAAGTCAGCCAACATTTTACGGTTAACTTCAACGCCTGCTTTAGCTAAACCAGCGATGAAACGGCTGTAAGTTGTGCCATTGATGCGAGCCGCTGCGTTGATACGAGCGATCCACAATTGACGGAATTCGCGTTTTTTCGCACGACGGTCACGACGAGCATAGTACAACGCTTTCATTACTGTTTCGTTAGCTTTTTTGAACAAACGGGAACGTGTACCACGGTAACCTTTAGCTAATTTTAAAATCTTTTTATGACGTGCATGAGCTGTAACGCCTTTTTTCACTCTTGCCATTGTATATTCCTCCTAAATTACGATGTATCGATCTAATAGTTAACGATTAAGCGTATGGTAAGCATTTAGCTACACGTTTGTGGTCAGCTTTTGCAACCAATGTAGCTTTACGCAAATTACGTTTACGAGCTGGAGATTTTTTCTCAAGAATGTGGCTTTTGAAAGCTTTTGCACGCTTGAATTCACCAGTACCAGTTACTGCGAAACGTTTAGCCGCTGCGCGACGAGTTTTAATTTTTGGCATAATTATAATCCTCCCAAAACATTATTTACTTACTAAAATCATGGTCATGTTACGACCTTCTAATTTAGCTGCTTTTTCAATAGACGCTGTTTCTTTGAGTTCTTCAGCGAAACGTGTCAACACTGCCATGCCTAGTTCTGGATGTGAAAGTTCACGACCGCGGAACATGATGGTTACTTTTACTTTGTTACCTTCACCCAAGAATTTGGATGCGTTTTTCATTTTTACGTAAAAGTCATGGTCTTCAATATGTGGACGTAACTTAACTTCTTTTAAAGTTACGATTTTTTGTTTCTTCTTCGCTTCTTTCTCGCGTTTTTGTTGTTCATAACGATATTTACCGTAGTTCATAATGCGAGCTACTGGTGGTTTAGCGTTAGGTGCAATTTCCACAAGATCAAGATGCTTTTCTTCAGCCAAAGCCAACGCTTCACGGCCAGACATGATGCCGATTTGTTCGTTTTCAGGACCTACGACACGAAGTTCACGAGCACGAATCTCTTCATTAATGCGTGGTGTATCCTTGCTAATAGCGTTCACCTCCAAGAGAATAAAAAAAACGGACGGCAAACACCATCCGAATAGAGTTCTCTATATTAACCTCATACTTCTTGGTATTAGGTGAGTGGCGGATGGCCTCTGCTTCATAAATTACTTAATTATAATAACAAATCGAATGGTGAAAGTCAACAATAATATTGAGCTTTCAACAATAAATTTATTATCACAACTCTTATAGTATAACAGACATTACAAGTTCTGTATATAGGTATACTTACTGACACCGCTCTCTCTTTATGTATACAATATTCTTATAAATTATACAACTAATTCTATAGAAAATACGATACAATAATATTTATAAAATAGTCTAGCTTATATAGTGTGCTTTATAGAATAGCGTATATTATAGGATAGTGTACTTTATAGAATAGTATACTTTATAGGATAGTCTAGTTTATATAGTTTACCTTATTTATTATTATACAGTAATAGTTATGATACAAATTGAAAGGAGTTTTATTATGAGTGTAACAACCACTGCCCCTCCACAAAAGGCGCGTACAACTGCTCAAAATATTGGACTTATTTTATCCTTCATTGTTTTAGGTGGCATTTTATTATTACCTACACCAGAGACATTATCTACCGGTGGTCATCGTATGATTGGTGTGCTTGCTTTTGCCATCATCTTGTGGATGACCTCAGCAGTGTCCTATCCAGTAAGCGCCACCATGATTACTGCACTTACCGCTTTACTATTAGGGTTCTCACCGAATCCCGAAGCACCTGCTAAGGCGATGGGCACAGCCAATGCTTTGAAGCTTATCATTTCTGGTTATTCTTCACCAGCCATGATTCTCGTAGGTGCTGCTATGTTTATCTCTGTAGCCATGCGTAAAACGGGTCTCGATCGTCGTATCGCCATGTTAGTACTATCTAGCGTTGGTACTAAGGTAAGTCGTATTTATTTAGGTGTTATTATTACAGGACTTATCCTCGCCTTCTTCGTACCAAGTGCAACGGCTCGTATTGCTTGCTTAGCACCGATTATCATTGGTATTGTTGAGAACTTAGGTATTGAACGTAAGAGCCGCGTAGCCGCTCTAATCATGGTAGGCGCCGTACAGGCCGATACGTTCTGGAATATTATGATCCAAACAGCTGCCGCACAAAATCTTGTGGCTGTAGGCTTTATACAAACTCAGATGAATACCTCTATTAGCTGGATAGATTGGCTCTCAGCAGCGGCTCCATTCTCCATCATTATGGTTATCATCGCCTATTTCTTAACACAAGCATTAATTAAGCCGGAGTTTAAAGAACTTGTAGGTGGCGATGTACAACTCGCTAAAATGCGCCAAGAAATCGGTCCTATGAGTACTGATGAAAAGAAATTGTTATGTATTTCTATCGGTCTTCTCGCATTGTGGGCTACCGCTGGCAAGCTACATTCTATCGATACAACAACTACAACAATTGTAGCTATCGCATTGTTCTTCTTCCCTAAGATTGGCATTATGGATTGGAAATTTGCACAGCCAAACATCGACTGGGGTTCCATCGTTATGTTTGGTGCTGGTATCGGTCTTGGATCTGTATTACTGAAAACAAAGGCAGCCACTTGGCTGGCTCAAGTATTCGTAAATGCCTTCTCCCTTGAAAGTGCCAGCGTATTCATCCTAATTGCTGTAATGGCGGCCTTCCTCATTGTCATTCATCTAGGCTTTGCATCTGCTACAGCCCTCTCCTCTGCTATGATTCCTATTGTAATTTCTATTGTAGTTGGACATAACGCAGAAGGTCTCAACCCAATCGGCGTAACAATGCTTATGCAATATGCGATCTGCTTTGGTCTAGTACTACCAGTAAACTCCCCTCAAGGCATGGTGGCTTATGGTACAGATACATTTGATGTAAAAACATTTATGACTACAGGCATTCCATTAACGATTATTGGCTATATCATGATGCTCGTATTCGCTCTTACATACTGGCACTGGATTGGAATTGCCTAAAATTACATAATGATTATATACTATTATCATCAATAAAAATGCTTTATATTTAACTTGTAATATTAATAAGGAGTAAAAGTATGGCCTTTAAATCTAGTTTTTCGAAAATTATTCATGAAATGCCCAAACGCGATTATGGAATCCCAGGGTTACATGTATATGTCGACCATACTGCACAAGCAACTATTTACTATGTAGAAACAGAACAGGAGTTAACATTCCCTGAACACAAACATGCAGAACAATTTACAGTAGTAGTTAATGGTTTCTGTGAATTAACAATTGATGGCAAATCAACACGATATGAAAAAGGAGATTCCTACACTATTCCAGCGGATACTTTACATACAATTTACTTATCTGCAGGTTATGCAGAAATTGATTATGTAGATGATCCAAATGATTAACTTTTAATACTTACCTTGCCGCACCCACATAGCAAGTGGTTCTATAATATGCGACTACGTCGCGAACCAGTCTAAAGACAATAATAAGATATGAAAAAGGCGCCGTCTTACGACAGCGCCTTTTCATTTTATATTTCTTAATTATAAATCTACTATTTAAATGCTTTTACAATAAACTATTATTCTAACTCTTTGCCCTTTAGTTCAGGGATTAAGAATATAGTTGCTAAAATATCTAGTACGTAGATAATAGCTAGAAATGCAATCGCTACTTGGTAGGAGTACATAGAGATGATCATGCCTACTACCATTGGGCTAAAGCCGCCTACAGCACGACCAATATTAAATAGTACGTTTTGAGCCGTTGCACGGGCAGTTGTTGGGTAGGCTTCTGCCATCAAGGCACCGTAGCCACCCATCATACCATTTACAGAGGCGCCTAAGATAGCACCGGCAAATAGCATGGCAGTTGGATCAGATAGTTGAGAATAGATTAAAATAGATGCTACAGCACATACTTGGAATAGGATGAATGTAGGTTTACGACCGATTTTATCTGCCAAGCGACCAAATAGCCAAATACCAACCATCATGCCACATACAGTAACAGCTGTCCATAAACCGGATTTTGTAAGGGAGAAACCTAATTGCTTACTTAAGAAATTAGGTAACCAAATCATAATACCGTAATACCCAAAGTTTTGAACAGATGTTAAAATAGCAACACCAATAGATGTCTTTGTAGTTCTTACATCTTTTACTAATAACTTGAAAGAGTTTGTATGTGAATGCTCTTTATCTTCTTTACTTTGTACAAAGATTTCTGGTTCATGTAGTTTCGCACGGAATCCCCAAGCAACTAGTGCTGGAATAATGCCAACCATAAACATACCACGCCATCCAATGATAGGAATAAGTAATGGTGTTAACAAAGCAGCAGCCAACACACCTAATTGCCAACCAAGGGCAACATAGCTTGTCGCTTTTGCACGATGCTGTGCAGGCCAAGCTTCAGCAGCAAGTGCCATACCAATACCAAATTCACCACCTAAACCAATACCTGCGATTGTGCGGTAAATAAGAAGATCCCAATAGCCTTGAGCAAAGGCACAAAGGCCAGTAAATACTGCAAATAGCACGATAGTCCAAGTCAATACGCGAACGCGACCAAATTTATCTGACAAGGTACCGAAGATGAAACCACCAAGTACGGCACCAACCAAGGTCCACGTCACCAATGAACCTGCTTGGCCAGTGGTCAAGCCTAAATCTCCAGAAATCAAGGTTAGCATAAAGCCTAAAATCAAGAGATCAAAACCATCCATAGCATAACCAATGGAGGAACCAATAACGGCTTTCCAGCCATATGAATTTACTTCTTTCATAGTATTTCCTTTCGCTACTCACAGGTAACAATTAAAGAGATAGCCCCCACTATACAAATGACCAACTCCTAGACTTAAGTCTAATGAAAGGCTTTAGTATATGGGGGCTAAGTAATTAGTTACGTTCTTTGATTTCAATTTTAATGGAATTGAAGAATTCTTCAAATGGTACGGAACCTAATTCGTCACCACCGTGTTTACGAACGTTAACTGTACCTTCTTCAACTTCTTTATCGCCTACGACAAGCATGTATGGAACTTTTGCCATTTGTGCTTGGCGGATTTTGTAGCCAATTTTTTCGCTACGATCATCCACTTCTACACGTACATAGTCGCGATGCATTTGTTTTGCCAATTCTTTAGCATATTCAACATGTTTTTCAGAGATAGGCAAGATTTTAACTTGTACAGGAGCCATCCAAGTTGGGAATGCACCTGCATAGTGTTCAGTTAAGATACCGATGAAACGTTCCATGGAGCCGAAGCATGCACGGTGAATCATGATAGGACGATGTTTTTGACCATCTTCACCAACATATTCAATTTGGAAACGTTCAGGCAAGTTCATATCCAATTGGATAGTACCACATTGCCATGTACGACCTAAGGAGTCTTCGATATGGTAGTCAAGTTTAGGACCATAGAATGCACCATCGCCAGGGTTGATTACGTAAGGAATACCTTTTGCTTCAATGGCATTGCGCAATGCTTCTGTAGCTGCTTCCCAGATTGCATCATCACCCATTGCATTGTCTGGTTTAGTAGACAATTCAACATGGTATTTCAAGCCGAATTGGCTATAAATACGGTCGAACAATTCGATAACTTTCATCAATTCAGATTGCATTTGATCTGGCAACATGAATACGTGAGCATCATCTTGTGTAAATGCACGTACACGGAATAAGCCGTGTAAAGCACCGGACAATTCATGACGGTGTACTAAACCAAGTTCAGCGTAACGCAATGGGAAGTCACGGTAAGAATGCATTTCGTTTTGGTAAACCAAGATACCGCCTGGGCAGTTCATTGGTTTAATTGCATATTCTTCATCATCAATGATTGTAGTGTACATATTTTCACGGTAATGGAACCAGTGACCAGATGTTTCCCACAATTGTTTATTTAAGATGATTGGTGTACGAATTTCTTCGTAATCAAATTCATGGTGAACTTCACGCCAGAAGTTTTCCAATTCGTTGCGAAGTGCCATACCTTTTGGTAAGAAGAATGGGAAGCCAGGTCCTTCTTCTTTGATAACGAACAAGCCAAGTTCTTTACCAAGTTTACGATGGTCGCGTTTAGCTGCTTCTTCAAGTAAGTGAAGGTATGCATCAAGTTCTTCTTTCTTTTCAAATGCTGTACCGTAAATACGTTGCAACATTTTGTTCTTTTCATCGCCGCGCCAGTATGCACCTGCAATGCTTTGTAATTTGAAAGCTTTCACCTTACCAGTGGATGCTACGTGAGGACCTGCACAAAGATCGATGAAATCGCCTTGAGCGTAGCAAGAGATAACTGCATCTTCGGGAAGATCTTCGATCAATTCTACCTTGTAGTCTTCGTTTTTAGATTTGAAGAACTCGATAGCTTCTTGACGAGACATTACGGATTTAGTGATAGGCAAGTTTTCTTTTACAATACGGCTCATTTCCTTTTCGATTTTGCCCAAATCTTCAGGAGTCAAAGTATGTTCCATATCGATATCATAGTAGAAACCTTTATCGATAGCAGGACCGATAGCTAATTTAGCTTCAGGCCATAAGCGTTTAACCGCTTGAGCCAAGATATGAGAAGCTGTGTGGCGCAAAGTATGTTTACCACCATCTTCTTCGAATGTTAAGAATGCTACTTCAGAACCATCAACGAGTTCTTCGCGAAGGTCTGTTAATTCGCCATTTACATTTGCAGCTAGTACTTTTTTAGCCAAGCTGTTAGATAATTGTTTTACTGCTTCCCCAAGAGTAGTGCCAGCAGCGTATTCCTTAGCACTACCATCAGGTAAAATGATTTTTACATCTGCCATTTTAATTTCCTCCAATTATTATCTAGGATAGACTGGATTTTTGTAATAAAAAAAGACCCTCTATCCCTACAAAACAAGGGACGAAGATCATTCGCGGTTCCACCCTAGTTAACTACCTATACGAATATATGTGTATAGTTAATTCACTTCATTAAGCCCGATAACGGTGGCGGCCGTATTTGCCTACTTAGGTTCGACAAATCAGTTTAAAGGGGGTAACTCTGATATATGTGTAAGGCATTTCCAGCATCAGCCTCTCTCTGGTACACAGGGATATGAGAATCATGTCCTTTGCATAACTTTTACTAGATTATAGTATCACAGGGAATTAAAAAATTCAATACGGTTCAATAGTAAATTTCATAAATTCTATAAATTCAACATAACACTCTTACTTCCTAAAACAAAAAGAAAACGGCCCGTATATCGAGCCGTTTTGTAAGACCTATTAAACTTTGAAGATTTTATTAGATCTATTAGCGTTTAAAGTTTGTAGATAACATAGCGCCAATTACTTTTTCCAATTTGCTATTGGAAAGATCTGGGCCTTTGTAAAGTGTTAAGAGTACATCATTAGAGTTATCTTGTTTAGATACCATCATAACACCGCTACCACGAGCACCATTATCGTCGTAATCTTTTGCTACGATAACGAGGTTCAAATAATGGTCTTTCATGTATGTATACACTTTGCTTGTACGAGCAGAGGAACCAATCATTTTCGCCATGCTCATGCCACGGTTAAATACGATTGCATTAGCATTATGAGGATTTGCCGCTAATTGTTGTTTTTCGTCATCATTTAGAGGCATAAGGTTTACCATGAGAGAGTCACCCATTTTACCACGGAACATGGCTGGCATTGTTTCCCGTACGTCTTCAGGAATACCTGTATCCGCAGTTAATTTCAATTCCTTAGGAACTGTCATATATAGAATGCCCTTGCTATTGCGGCCTACCTCTGTTGTACTGAGGTCTACAGCGCTAAGCATAATGGAGTCTTTAATAGTTGCTACTTGGTTTGCCAATGGTTTTTCTGGAACACCACGGCTTGCCAATTGTACATCACCGGACTTAATTTTCTTCAACGTTTCTACATTCCAGTTAGCCCCTTTTTTGTCGGCGTCGCTAGCTTCTGTGAAAGCATTCGCCCCATCTTTTGTACCTACATACACGTAAGTTTGAGCTGGGATAATTGTATCTGGTGCACCAGTTTTATTGAAAGCAGCACCATATACTACATTAGGGATCACAGTGGAGCCAATTTGTAAGTTGTTATTAGTTTGGCTTTCCACATCAAAGTTGATATTGCCAGTGAAGGTCATATCAGGACCATGATTGATGACTACTACATCCCCTGCTTGAGGGATGATAACAGGACCTACAGGGCCCGCCATAGCTACGCCGGCCATAGATACACTAAGGCAAGCTGTTAATAATGCACGTTTCAAAATAGATTGTTTCATAGATATACTCTCATTTCTCTATAGTGACATAATCAGATAAGCTAGTTAATACTTCAATGGCTAATGGCTTTGTAGATGGTGTGCAGCGCAACATGCACCGCCCACTCGTATCTACAGAGGTCATAACACCTAAATATTCATAGCCTTCAATGATGCGATTGATATAGTTTGTATGCTTCGGTGCAAGATGAAAGAACACATACGCTTCTTCTCCAGAGGTCTCTAAATCTGGTACATCGGGAAATGCACCGATAGATTTACTCGGTTCTAATGGCGTACCACGCATAATTACTCCGCTTTAGGTTTGCACTCACGACGCATCATGGAGTACGGTTCAAGTGGTGTATCCATGTAAATACGCACTTTCATTTGAGCATGTGGTGCTACATCGATTGGATTACCATCTTCGTCTGTCATTTTTTCAATTACAGTTTCCACAAGTTCACCTTTAGGTTGGCAGAATTCTACTTTATCGCCTACCTTGAAGTTATTACGTTGTTCAAGATCAACGTATTTTTCTTCTTCGTTGTAGCCCATAACTAAACCGATGAAGTCATGGCTTTGTGTATTGGTAGATTTACCATAGTTTTGAGCCGTTTCATCAGGACGACCTTCTGCAAAGCCATCAGTATATGGACGGTGAGAAATTTTTTCTAATTCTGCAATCCATTCTGGACGAACATACCAATCTTTACCTTCTTTAAGATACGTATCGATAGCTGTACGGTATACCTTTGCTACTGTTGCACAATAGTGAACAGATTTCATACGGCCTTCAATTTTAAGGCTATCAATACCAGCTTCATATAAATCAGGAATGCGATGAATCAAACACAAGTCTTTAGAGTTAAAGATATATGTGCCATGTTCATCTTCTTCAATTGGATAATATTCACCAGGTCGGTTGGATTCGACAAGGGAATATTTCCAACGGCAAGATTGAGAACATTGACCGCGGTTCGCATCACGGTTACCTGTCATGTAATTAGACAATAGACAACGACCAGAGTAAGAAATACACATAGAGCCATGTACGAAGGATTCGATTTCAATATCTACATTATCCTTCATTTCTTTAAGGTCTGCTAAGGATACTTCGCGAGCCGCTACGACGCGTGTAGCACCCAGTTCTTTCCACATTTGCACTGTATGCCAGTTTGTTGTAGATGCTTGTGTACTTACGTGAAGTTCAAGGCCTGGAGCCACGCGTTTAGCAAGGCTAAAGATACCCATATCAGCAACGATAATTGCATCAACACCGATACTTTCAAGGAATTTCAAATAATCCTCTAAACCTTCAAAATCCTCATTGTGAGGAATGATATTACATGTAACATGGATTTTTTTACCATGAGCATGTACGAATTCTACAGCTTCCTTTAATTCCTCATCGGAGAAATTAGAGTTACCTGCGCGCAAGCCAAAACGTTTGCCTGCACAATATACAGCATCCGCACCATAGCGAATAGCCATTTTGAGCTTGTCCATATTACCGGCTGGACAAAGCAATTCCATAAAATGTTCTGCCATTATTTGTTGTGCCCTTTCCACACACTCACACTCATACCATCCCCCATTGGATAGATGGTGGTGTTAAACAATTCTTTATTTTCAACATACGTTAAGTATTCTTTTAACCGTTTTACGATAGTTTTAAACCGTTTTGGCGGCTCCTTATCGCCTCTTACATAGCCTCTAAAAAGTACATTGTCTGCAAGGATAACGCCTCCTTCTTTCACATGAGGCAAAATGAGTTCTAATTGTTTAAGATATTGCCCTTTGGGACCATCTAAAAATACTAGATCATATTCATCGGTGAGTTCCGTTAAGACTTGAGACGCATCGCCTTTCAGCAATGTAATTGTATCGGCATAATCAGATTGGTTAATATAATATTTCGCCATTTCGTAACGCACATCATCTAATTCAATAGATGTAATATGTCCCTCCTCTTCGTCGAGTAGCGGAGCCATCAACAAAGCAGAGTAACCAATGGCGGTGCCCACCTCTAACACAGAGGTGGGCCGGTACAAACCTATTAATTCTTCAAAGAGATGAACCTCAGATTCTCGTAGAATCGGTACATCATTAATCATCGCGTAAATACGCTGTTCATTTAAAATATCATTTAATGTCATGAAAGTAGATTCAATCTCCTACATTATTTATTGCTATTACCACTAGGAATTACCAACGTAGAACGATCCACAGATTCAGCTGGCTTTACTTCAATATGAGGTAGTTGTTGTGTACTTGGTACAACATTTTGCATAGATTCTGGAGCAGGTGTTGTAGTTGGCACATAAGAGTTAGAACTAGATGATTGAGTTGCTGGTGCAGATTGAGCTGGTGCTTGTGGAGCTGGTGTTGGTGCTGGAATTTCAGCAGCTGGAACCGTTGTTGGTGTATATTTGTACGTAGGTTCCACATTAACATATTGAGAATCTGCTTCCACCGCTTCTTCAGAGCTGTAATTGTAGTTAGGCTCTGTCGTTGCCACAGCCACGTCATAGTTAGGACCTGCTTGTACGGCTGCTCCTGTATTAGAGGAGGTAGCTGTATCATTACCATAGATTTTATGAATTTCCGCTAAATGTTCTTCATATGTTTTAGAGAAGTGGTTATGTCCATCTTTATCTGCTACAAAGTATAAATAATCTGTATCTTCAGAATGTAAAACTGCATCTAATGCTTTTTTACCAGGGTTCGCAATTGGACCAGGTGGCAAGCCTTTAGATACGTATGTATTATACGGGCTTTGTAATTGCGTATCACCAATAGTTACATCTTCTTTTGCATAACCAAGTACATAGGAAATTGTCGCATCAGATTGCAATGGAATACCATGGGCTAACCGTTTTTTAAATACCCCTGCAATTGTTGGACGATCTGCATCAAATAAAGATTCACGTTCAACAATGGATGCCAATGTTACAAAGTCATGAATACTCATGTGTTGAGCTTGAATTTGTTTCTTTACAGCCGGTGTGAGGTAACGATTCATTTCGTCAGCCATCATTTGAATCACTTCACGTGGCGTTGCCCCTACTGGAATTTCATAAGTACTTGGGAATAAGAAGCCTTCCACAGGATATGTAGCTGGTCTTGTACCCTTCATGTATGGGTATGGTACAAAGGTTTTAGCTTCCGCTAAGAAGTCCTTTGCTTTCATGATTTGATTTTTTTCTAGAACGATAGCAATATCCCCAACGGTATATCCTTCAGGAATGGTAACACGAATAGATTCTACATGACCTTCTTGTAATAAAGAAATGAGTTCGCGCACAGTTACCTTATTAGGAATTTGGTAGTGACCAGTTTGAAGTTTATCATTAGTACCGCTCAAATATAACCAAAGCTTAAAACCTTGCGTAGTTCGAATGAGACCTCGTTCATAGAGCATATCTGCAATTTCAGTACCAGTCTGTCCCTTTTCAATGACAAGCACCTGTGTACCATCATCTTGAGCAAAGGTATTTGGTACCAAGTAAATTGCACCAAGGCCACCTGCGATGATTAATACGCCTACAATAATAAGGATTAAAATATATCTTAAGGCTTTTCTCACGACGTTGAGTTCCTTTCTGTAACATAATAGTATTTATCATCTTATTATACCATAAAGTCCATATTTCCCCTATATAAAAGGACATTATCATATTATGGGCATCTTAATATATAACAAATAAAAATAGCGTATTGCCCAAAGACAACACGCTAGATTTATAAAGAAAACAACTACTCGCCATCTTCCATTTCTTCATACAATTTTACTAGAGTCTCAAAAACTTCATCTTCTTCATCTAAAGGTACGTATACTTCTACGCCTTCTTCATTTTTTTCGATGCTAGCCAAGATCATGTATGTGTCATCTTGACCTTCGTGGTCTGCCTCTTCGTCTTGTACATGTACAAGAACTGCATACTCACGACCTTCATGGTTTAGAACAACATCTTCTGTGAAGTATTGTTTATTGCCGTTTTCGTCTTCGAATTCTAAATAATACACTTCACCTTCAAAGTTTTGGTCAACCATTGGAAACCCTCCTTGTGGAAAAAAAGATTTATTTATTGAACTGCAAGCGATCTAAGTATCCTTGCAAAATTACAACCGCTGCCATTTTATCAATAACGGATTTACGCTTTTTACGACTTACGTCAGCTGCAATGAGTTGGCGTTCAGCCATAACCGTAGATAACCGCTCATCCCAATATGAAACAGGTAAATCGATGACTTCTTTCATCTTTTCAACGAATTCTTCAGTCTTTTCAGCTCGTTCACCTTTTGTACCATTCATATTCTTCGGCATACCTACTACAAGCTCATGTACTTCATATTCAGCAATGAGTTCTTGTAAGCGATTAAAATCTTTTTCAAGAGATGTTCTACGAATGGTTTCAATACCTTGTGCTGTCATGAGCAGTGCATCACTACAGGCAATACCGATAGTACGGCTGCCCACATCTAATGACATAATTCTCATTATAGTTGTTTTGCCTTTGCGTATTCTTTCAACAATTCCTCAATCAAGTCATCCCGCTCTAAACGACGGATATCAGAACGTGCATTATTATAGCTTGTAATGTACGCTGGATCTCCAGAAATAAGATACCCTAAGATTTGATTGATTGGATTGTAACCTTTTTCTTGAATAGATTGATAAACACGAGTAAGAACCTCTTCAGCTGTCATCGGTTCATCGTCTACTTTACGGAATAACATAGTTTCATCAGAAACCTTCATCGTATCCCTCCTTTTTATTACATTGGCAAGCTTCACTGTAAAAGTAAAACCTCGCCTCCTATTATACTTGAATTAAAGCTACAAAGTCAGTAACTTTTTATGCATTATAAAATTTTTCTATAACAGATACAAGTATAATTATAAAATTATATGCCTATTGTAACATAGATGTTAAAGCTTCACCACCAGCTTTTAATGCATCCATCAATTTAGCTGGTTCTTTACCGCCTGCTTGAGCCATATCTGGACGGCCACCGCCATTACCACCAGCTACTTGAGCTGCGGCTTTTACGATGTTACCCGCTTTAGCACCTTTAGCTACTACATCTTTGGAGACTTTACATACAAAGTTAACTTTGTCATCACCCATAGCAGCGCCTACGAGCACTACGCCAGAACCATCTAATTTATCAAGGCCCATATCAGCTAGATCACGTAATTCATCAACAGAGGA
Organism: Veillonella sp. T11011-6; assembly: GCF_002959755.1. GTDB lineage: Bacteria > Bacillota > Negativicutes > Veillonellales > Veillonellaceae > Veillonella. Next base: position 639,761 of record NZ_PPCW01000001.1, read on the forward strand.
AGCTTTTACAGAAGCCGCTACAAATGCTACATCGCCAATCATAACCTTACCAGCAATGATATCAGCTGCTCCCGCTGCAGAAAGCTCTTTACGAATTTGTTCTAATTCTTTTGCAGTTTCTTTTGCTTCTGCCAAGACTTGATGTAAGCGTTCTTCTACTTGAGGAGCTTTAGTTTTAAGTTCCCCTGCCATGCGTTCGATAGTCAAACGATCATGTTTTGCTGCATCAAGAGCTGCACGACCTGTAATCGCTTCAATACGACGTACACCAGAACCGATACCAGCTTCAGAAGTTAAGCGGAAGGAACTAATGAAAGCAGTATTGCCTACATGAGAACCACCACATAATTCAACGGAGAAACCAGGAACCTCTACAACGCGAACTACATCGCCATATTTATCGCCAAAGAGTGCCATTGCACCTTTCGCTTTTGCTTCGTCCATGGACATTTCAGCAATAGCTAGGTCTGTAGCTTTTAAAATCTCTTCATTTACAAGAGCTTCGATTTGATCAAGTTCCTCTTGTGTTACAGGGGAGAAATGAGTGAAGTCAAAGCGCAAGTAATCCGGAGTTACTAGAGAACCAGCTTGGTTAACATGCTCGCCAAGAACCTTTTTCAATGCTGCATGTAACAAATGTGTTGCTGTATGGTTGCGAGCCATTGCTGCGCGACGATTTGTATCCACTTCAAGTGTTACATCATCACCTTCAGAGATAGAACCTTCTACAACAGTACCGATATGATATACAGTGCCTTCAGGTAAACGTTTTGTATTATGAACCTCTACCTTACCCATTGGGCCAACGATAAAGCCTGTATCACCTAATTGACCGCCCCCTTCAGCATGGAATGGAGTAGTGCGTACGATAACAGTAATTTCATCGCCATCAGCTGCTGTTTGCAAGCGTTCAGAACCTTTACCAAGCATCAATACGGAGGATGCAGTTTCTGCTTCATCTTCAACAAGTTCTTCGTCTTTCAAGAACGTAATGTCTGGTGTTGCTACCTTCGCATCTTCTTTTACACGAGCTTCACGAGCGCGTTCACGTTGTTCCTTCATAGCTGCTTCAAAACCTTCATGGTCAATTGTAAAGCCGCGTTCAGAAGCGATTTCTTCTGTTAATTCCCAAGGGAATCCATATGTATCATAGAGTTTAAATACTTCTGTGCCAGGAACTACAGTAGCTTTTTCAGCTGCAAGTGTATCGATTAAGGAGTTTAATAACTCAAGACCTTGTTCCAATGTTTGGTTGAAGCGTTCTTCTTCATTTTGTACAACACGTTTAACGAAGTCTTGTTTTTCTGCAATGGATTTAATACCAGGGCCAAGGATGTCTACGACTACATCAATAAGTGGTGTTAAGAAGATACCCTCAATACCAAGCAAACGACCATGACGTACAGCACGACGTAAAATACGACGCAATACGTAACCGCGACCTTCGTTGGATGGCAATACACCATCGGAAATCAATGCAGTAACAGCACGAGCGTGGTCAGCAATAACCTTCAAAGAAACATCTGTATTTGGATCTTCGTTATACTTAACACCAGCGCGTTTTGCAGTCGCTTCGATGATTGGGAAAATTAAATCTGTTTCAAAGTTTGTTTTACAACCTTGTAATACGGAAGCCAATCGTTCAAGACCAGCGCCAGTATCGATGTTTTTATGTTGCAATGGTTCGTAGGAACCATCTGGCATTTTATTGAATTGTGTAAATACTAAGTTCCAGATTTCAAGATATCGATCGCAGTCACAACCTGGTGCACAGTTAGGATCATCACAACCATGTTCAGGACCTTGGTCGAAGAAGATTTCACTATCAGGACCGCATGGACCTTCACCAATTTCCCAGAAGTTATCTTCAAGACGTGTAATGTGGCTTTCTTCTACACCACAATCATTATGCCAAGTATCATATGCTTCTTGGTCATCTGGATATACAGTTACATATAATCTATTTTTATCGAGTTTAATAACTTCAGTTAAGAACTCCCATGCCCAGTGAATCGCTTCTTTTTTGAAGTAATCACCGAAGGAGAAGTTACCAAGCATTTCAAAGAATGTATGGTGACGAGCTGTGCGACCTACGTTTTCAAGGTCACCAGTACGCATACATTTTTGGCTTGTTGTAATACGATGACAAGGAGGTACCAATTTACCTGTAAAGAAAGGCTTCAATGGCGCCATACCTGCCCCGATCAATAATAGAGACGGATCGTTTTCTGGAATAAGAGAAAAACTATCTAATTTTAAATGTCCTTTGCTTTCAAAAAACTGCAAGTATGCTTGACGCAGTTCATTACCCTTCATGTGTATATTCCTCCTAAAATTATTTACTCTTCATTATAACGTAAAACCGATATAAAATCTATCAAAAACATTGAGGTCATGCGGAGTTCCTATACTTTTACAATGAGAAAAGTTAGGATAAAATTCAAGTTTTACATAAACGAAAAAGAGGTTATACAAATCAACAGAACATAATTGATTCGTATAGCCTCTTTTAAAGCTAGTTATATATTAGCTTAGATAACGCGTTTTGCGCCGATATAGCGTTCACCCCAATAGCCAGTATCAAGATCTGCTACTGCAACACCACGACTGGAAGTGGCGCTGATGAACTTGCCATCGCCAATATAAATACCAGAGTGAGACGGACCTGGTTCATATGTTTCAAAGAATACCAAATCCCCGGCTTTCAAGTTTGCACGAGAAACTTCAACACCTACGTTATATTGTTCATCTGCCAAACGTGGTAAAGAGATACCTTGTTTCGCAAATACATATTTAACATAACCAGAGCAGTCAAAACCACTTGGAGTAGTGCCACCAAATACATATGGTACACCGCGGTATTTGTCCGCTTCTGCCAAGATAGCGTGAATGCTATTTGGTGTTTCGCTTTTCGTAATATTATTTAATTTAATATTTTTGCCAGTAATGGATTGACCTGCAATACGACGAGACGTCGCATTGTTGTTTGTGAAAGCGGATTTTGTCGCTACTGCTTTTGTCGCTGCATTTTGAGTCAATACTGCCTTCGTAGAACGAGGAGCACTCATCAATGCATTATACGTAGCAGGACCTACGATACCGTCCACTGGTAAGCCACGATCTTGTTGGAACAGACGAACTGCCCATTTCGTTTCTTTACCATATACACCATTTTTATCTGTAGCATTATAACCGTGTTTAATTAGTTGTTGTTGAACCGCTGTAACACTTTTGCCCTTATCACCATATTGTAATGTTGTTGCACCTACCATGGCTGTTGTGGCACACACAAAAGTTAATGTTAATGCCGTTATTTTAACCTTACTATATTTTGACTTCATATGCTTCCTTTCCAAAAACTTTTAAAGTAAGTTATTTATTCAAAATATACTAACCGTCTATTTATTTGCATTCACAAATACAGCTAGTCTTCTTTGCTTTTGTGAGTATAAGTCTCAGGTGCCATAAACACATCTGCACTACTAGGTCCAAGTAATGGAGCCTCTTCATGCTCATCAAAGTTTATGGCTGACTTAACCCAATACAAAGGCCGTTGCTTCACCTCTTCAAAAATACGACCTACATACTCGCCAATAATTCCCAGTCCGACGAGTTGAATCCCACCAATGAACAAAATTGATACGCCCAAGGTAGTCCATCCATTCAAGGCTTGACCCGTAAGATATACATACAAGAGGTGCAATATAAGCAAGAAGCTTAACCCACCACATAGTACACCGACGTACAAAGCAGCCCGTAAAGGAACTCTTGAAAAGGCTGTTACCCCATCGAGAGCAAATCGTATCATTTTGCGCACACTAAACTTTGAGACCCCTGCAAAACGAGGTGGCGCCACAAAGTGCAACTCAGCTTGTCTATACCCTAAGGCACCAACAATACCGCGCAAGAAACGACCATGTTCTCTAAACCGTTTCAATGTGCCCAATGCTTTACTATTCATGAGGCGGAAATCAGATCCACCTTCAACAATAGGAACATCGGCCATTTTGTTCATTAGTTTGTAATAATACTTAGACGTGAAAGATTTAGCCCAACTAGCATCTTCAGTTGAATCGCGTATGGTGCGCACCACATCATACCCCGATTCCCACAACCGAACAAGTTCAGGAATCAAAGCTGGTGGATGCTGCATGTCACCGTCCATTGTAATAACTGCATCTCCATGAGCATAATCAAGACCACAAGTAAGCGCAGTCTGATGCCCAAAATTACGAGCAAGCAATAACACTTTGACATGTTTATCATTGTAAGCAATTTCACGCAATATCATAGATGACGAATCACTAGAACCGTCGTCTACGAAGATCAGTTCATAATCGTACGTGAGTCCTGACATAACATCAGTTACAGCTTTATAAAAATTCGCTATGTTCTCTTCTTCGTTATATACAGGCACTACAATAGAAAGTAACATAAATCCTCCAAAGTATTTTACTCACATATTTTAAGTTAATTAGTAAATTAAGGCAAATCATCAAGGTTAACAATAGGCAGATTTATATCTATAAACTCAGTGAATAAGCGATTTCTTCACACTCTACCGCTTTTCCTCTTCATTTACCTTATATATAAGTATTACAAATAAGTAAAATGACATTTTATATACGAAACTACTTAATAAACCGTATTATAAAATAAATTTATATCGGTAAAAAGATAATAAATACTGTTATTAACTAACTAAACTAATAATTAATCAAAAAATAAAATATATTTTTTACATCAAATACAAGAAATTTAATTAATTTCATTTAATTTTCATGAAACCCATCGTAATTTTACAAATTTTTCTTTATATAAACCAATTATATATACTTAAAATATGAATAAAATACTAACATTATAAAAAAACAAAGCTAATTTAATGATTCTAACTAACTAAATCACCAAAATATTCTCCTACAGAGAAGAAAGAGACCCTGATAAGGGTCTCTTATATTATAGGCCAGCAGCATCAATCCAAGATTGTAAATCTGCCTCTGCTAGTTCCATATCCTCTTCATATGCACCAGCTACGACTGGATACTTAGCAACCTCTACAGTGTGCAAAATCGAATCATCTCGGCCATTTTTAAAGGTGCCAATCCAAATTCCAGAGAATTGAGATTCATACCACTCTACAGGCTGATCTGTTTCATTGAAGTTAATCGTAATATGACCACGACCAAGTGTTTCTAATACCTCCACTTGCTCTTCTTCTGCAAGACCTGTTTTCTCTATATAAATAGAATAAGTCTCACCTGTTTCACGCAAATTTTTAAGTGCTAAACGCAACTCATTTAAAACGGCGCGAACATTACCATAATTCTCAATCATAAATACTCCTATTAGAGATAAATTTACATCTTATAAACCTATTAGTTTAAGTGTTAGGTTCTGCAGTTACGCCCCATTCTCGTAACACATTGAGTACACGCTCTTTCACCTCTGGTAAAGCTCGTTGTACAGGTGCACTAGGTTCAAAACCAATCTCTAACGATTCTGGTTCCACCCCAATAACAACAGCATCCTCTAAGGGATCTTCTTGAATGGCGCGGATACGTAAAATATCTTGCATTCCTACTTCGTGTACAGAAATATGTTCTGTGAAATATTGTTCTAATTCCTTATGAGGGAACTCATATATAGTTCCTGGAGCTTCCCCACCATTAATAGCGTCTACGAGCAGAATTTTCTTCATACCACGCATATACGTAAGCAGCTCCATCCCCATCGTTCCACCATCAATAATAGAAATAGACGGTTTAAATGTGAAAGACTCTTTCAACTCTTTTACTACATGAACCCCTAACCCCTCGTCAGTAAGTAATATATTACCTACACCGAGGAGGACGATTTCATTATTACCATCATCATAAAGGCTATTTAAATCAATACGCGGACCCTCTGAGTCCGCGTATTTTTCCAAGCCACTGATGATTTCAGTACTTGTATTAGTCATTTTCTTGTAATTCTCTTTCTCTAGGATCGTTAGGATCACTTGGACGATATGTTGTACCAGATGGTTTATCGATACGTTCACCACGACGGCGTTTGCCATTGAGGTCTTCAATATCGATTGGATCATGCGCATAATACTTCATACCGGAAACCATGGCAGATACTTCACCAGATTCTTCCATAACGTCTTCTCGGAATGCCATGTACACATGAACAATAGTAAAGAACAAGAAGCCCCAAGCAATATAGTGATGGATAATATGAACCTTGTATTCACCACCAAATAATGTAACAACTGGAGCAAATAAAGTTCCTAAAATACCATTAGGATTAACCATTGAAAACATGGCAAAACCCGTTAAGATTTCAAAGAAGAACATAATGTACACCATCATGTACGCAGTTCTCGCTAAGGAGTTACGAAGCCAATGATGTTCATGCTTTTGAGGAATCATCAAATAGTGCAATGTAGTTTCTTTAAGACCGTACCAATACCGTTTTTGACGGAATTTAGGTAATAATCTGTCCCCTCGATTCCAAAGAGCACCAGCAAATCGGAAGATAAAGGAGAATGTTAAGATAACACCCGCAATGAAATGGATACGACGCATAGTTTCCATAGAGAACCAGCCGTCAATTGCAAAGGTTGGTTCTGGATTACCTGTAATAGCTGCAAATCCTGGATCACCAATATATAGGCCAGTCCAGAATAAAGCCGTTACACTAAGCACCATAGTCCAGTGGAATATGCGCAGCCATAAACTAAATACGACATACGCCTTTTTGTCAGTATGTATTAACATAAGCCCACCACCCTTTATTTACACAATGCATCTGTATTGACGGAAACAATTTTTTCGCCTTTTTTATTGTATAAATGGGTTGCACATGCGAGACATGGGTCGAAGGAGTGAATTACCTTCAAGATTTCAAGTGGTTTATCTGCAATTTTTACATGTGTATCAATCATGGAGTCTTCGTAGGCACCATGTTCGTTAGCTGCAGTCTTAGGACATGCATTCCATGTAGATGGTACGATACATTGATAGTTTGCAGAGCGACCATCTTTAATATGAATCCAGTGACCCAAACCACCACGAGGAGCATCTACAAGGCCAACACCTTTAGCATCTTTATCCCATGTATTTGGCTCAAATTTAGTCATATCAGCCACTGTAGTGTCACCATTTTTGATATTAGCAACGAGTTTATCAAAGAAGTATTGACTCATATTTGCTGCTACTTGTGCATCAAGGCCACGACATGCTGTACGACCAACCATTGTAGTCATCCATACATGAGCAGGAACGCCAAGTACTTGAGATACTGTATCGATTTGACGAACAATCATGGATTCTGCCCAAGTTGGATCTTTAATGATACCTTGTTTTACTTTTGTATATACAACGATATATTTTGCTAATGGGCCAACTTCTGCAGTTTTGCCTTTGAAAGTTGGGGATTTAATCCAAGAATATTTTTTATCTTCATCAAGGAATTCCCATTTTTCTTTTGTACCAGATTTAGGGCCTGTAAACTTAGGATCTGTAACACCTTCGATAGGATGAAGAGAGCTTTTACCATCTGGATATGTGAACCAGGAGTGATCAACCTCTTCACTGAGGTATTGAGGATCCATGAAGTCTTTACCTTCTAATGGAATAAATGTAGCTTTATCTACGCCTAATGCAAAGTTTTCAACTACGCCATTAGAACGAACGACACATTTTTTATGGTAGTCACCATTAGAAATGCCAGAATATGTATCATCTGGATAGTCACCGTAGGACATAACGCGTTTTTTCGCAAGGCCACCGCCATCAATCATGCCTTTTTCTACATACATTTTGCCGATAGCTAATAGATCTGGCACGTAGAAATTATTTACCAAATCTTTAGCCAATGCAATAGATTCTTCTACCGCAGCAAGACGTTGTGTATTAATAGGCGCATTCATATCATTCATAGAAATAGAACATGGCATGCCACCTACAACATAGTGCGGATGAGGGTTTTTACCACCAAATACAACGTGAGGAATTACGATATCACGTTGACGATCAAGAATATTCAAGTAATGGGATACGGCCATCAAATGAACCTCTGGTGGCAACAAATTATAATCAGGATGATCCCACCATTGAGCGGAGAAAATACCCAATTGACCAGATTCTACAATTTTCTTAATCTTTTGTTGTATAGCTGTGAAATAAGCAGTTGTAGCTTTAGGGAACTCTTTAGGATATGCAGAGTCTTTAGACGCAGTTTCAGCAGGCGCTAAACCACTTACATTATAAGTAGCTAATACGTCATTTTGTAATTGTGCGGTTTTAGCTGGATCTGCACTAAGAGCTGCTACAGGGCTAACCCAGTCAAGAGCATGCAAATGATAGAAGTGAACAATATGGTCATGTACATCTAAACAACTATGCATGATATTACGAATGTAGTTTGCATTTTTAGGAATTGTAATGCCAATCGCATCCTCCACAGCACGTAATGCTGCTAAGGCATGTGTTGAAGTACATACACCACAAATACGTTGTACGAACGCCCAAAGGTCACGAGGATCGCGATCTTTAGCAACAAGTTCGATACCGCGCCAAGCAGTACCAGAAGACAATGCATCCTCTACTTTACCACTCGCTTCATCAACTTTTATTTCTACCCGTAAATGACCTTCAATACGGGAAATCGGATCTACTACTACGCGTTTCATTAGTGACCTCCTCCATTATTATGTTTCTTTTCATCCCATAAGCCTTGTTCTTTTAAGCGTTTTTCTTCTTTCATATCAAGAATTTTATTACGCGTAAGAGTTGCAGCACCATGAACGATAACTGCTGCAGTAGCACCAACAGCAGCCACTGTACCGATTGTATCAGCAGTTGTGATGGTATTAGCTAATGGAATATCTGGTAAACGTTTGTAGAATACGTCATTATCCCAGAAGCCCTTTTCAGAGCAACCAATACAGCCGTGACCGGATTGAATTGGATAGGACAAACCATTCCACCAACGTAAGTTACCACAAGAATTATATGTTTGAGGTCCACGACAACCTACTTTATACAAGCACCAACCAGATTTGGATGCATCGTCGTCGAATTTTTCAACGAAGAGACCAGAGTCAAAGAAGGCACGGCGGTAGCATGTGTCGTGAATACGATTGCCATAAAATTGTTTAGGACGACCTTGAGAATCAAGAGGTGGAATTTGACCAAATAATGCATAGTGCATGATTACACCAGTCATAACCTCTGGAATTGGAGGACAACCCGGAACTTTGATAATAGGTTTACCAGATACAACAGAAGATACAGATACTGTATTTGTTGGATTTGGTTTAGCCGCTTGAATACCACCCCAAGCTGCGCAGGAACCATATTCAATGATTGCTGCTGCGCCTTTAGCCGCTTCTAATAAGGATTCTTTAAATGTGCGACCACCTACTGTACAGTAAACACCATTTTCATCAAGTGGCACACCACCTTCAACAGCCAAGATGTATTTGCCTGCTTTTTCTTTGATGATTTTCTCTAAATGTTCCTCTAATGGTGCACCAGATGCAGCCGCCAAAGTATCATCATATTCAAGAGAAATCATGTTTAAAATTACATCAGATGTAAACGGAGAAGATGAGCGAATGAATGATTCACTACAACCAGTACATTCATGACCATGTAGCCAAATTACCGTAGGCAATTCAGTTGTTTCAGCTGCCTTAACAACAGTGTCTAACATCGTTGGTGGCAAGCCTAGAATAGCGGTGAGTGCTACACAGGATTTCATAAATGTGCGTCGACTCAAACGTCGCTCTTGGAAGAGTGTCCATAAACTGTTTATACGATTCTTCACGGAATATAGCCTCCTTACAACAACTTTGCGCAATATATCAATATTACTTAATGAACTACAACTATTATGATAATAATCATACTATGAAAATTAAATAATGTACTATCTAATTCGTCACAGCTATTATGATAACAATCATATTCTTACTACTTTATTATATCACTTAATATTTATGAAAACTATATAATTCAAATAAAAAAGCTGTATACAAGAAAATTTATTTAACTTGCATACAGCCTTGTATTATATATTTTTTATAAAATTCATTAGTTATCAATAAATTAGATAACTTCCTTGATTAGGGACTCAAGCACATCAGCTTTCTTGTAACCCACAAGGGAATCAAGCATTTTGCCATCACGGAAGAACACCATAGATGGAATACCATCGATATCTTCTTTCAACAAAATACCACGAAGATTTTTATCTTCTGCATCAACACTAAAGAACTCTACTTGACCTTTTAAACGTTCAGCTACTGCTTCTACTTCTGGACGCATAACAGTGCAAGGTTCGCACCAGGCAGCCCAGAAATCAACAATAGCTAAACCTTTAGAGCCAAGTACTTTTTCATCAAATTCTTGTACACTAGTAATCGCTGTAATTGCCATGAAGTTCTCCTAACAAAGATCTACAATCTTATATACTATAAATTATATCTTAAATATGGAAGCAAGCAATCAATAAGCCGAGTTCTGTTCCGCTTGCGCGGTGACGATTATCTTTCTAGGCGTACAGTCGCCTGCACGCTCGAGCGACACAACCCGGAAGGTAGGCGGGACCACCCTTAACCCTTCCCTATTCGGTCTTGCTCCGGATGGGGTTTACCGAGCCAGCCTGTTACCAGACTGCTGGTGAGCTCTTACCTCACCTTTCCACCCTTACCACTGACGTGGCGGTTTCCTTTTCTATGGCACTTTCCCTAAGGTTACCCTCGCCAGACGTTATCTGGCATCCTGCCCTATGGAGCTCGGACTTTCCTCGAGTCCTATGGACTCGCAACCGTCTTTCATACTTGCTTCAATTCAGTTTATCATAGCTAGCCTATTTGTTGCAAGAAAATGCAATATTATAAGAAAAAGAAATCATTCTGTTCTGTAAAAGCTTTCACAGGAACAGGTACATCTTGACTAAGTAAATAGTCACTTAAGCCTCTCGCAACAATAGATTCTGTGCCAAAATGTCCCGCATCAACTACGAGCAATCCCAGCTCTTTAGCCAATTGGGCATCATGATATTTCACATCGCCTGTAATATATGCATCCACATGTAGCCGAGCTGCATCCTTAATAAATTCTGCGCCAGCACCAGAGCATAGTGCTATAGATTGTATTTCTTGAGGAGCTACCCCAGCAAAACGAATATTAGCCTCTGGCAATGCTTCCTGAACCCATTCACGGAGTGTATCTAAATTGAGTGCATTTGGCAAACGACCAATACGACCTAAATATTGAATCGAACCTTTTAGCTCAACCAAGGATACTACTTCATAAGCCACCTCTTCATAAGGATGAGCTTCTTTCATCGACTCTACAACTTGACTTAAATGTGTACCATCAACGACAGCATTCACTTGTACCTCAGTTGCGACCGTTAAAGCACCGGCTTCACCGATAACAGGATGAGAATCTTCGTTACCAATGAAGCGACCTTCACCATGAATACTAAAGCTACAGTACTCATAGTTACCAATTTTGCCAGCACCAGCAGCCCCCATAGCATGACGAACCGCATCAGCTGCATTTTCAGGTACAAATGTAGTTATTTTATATAATGCATCTTCACCAGTTTTGATAAACCCCTTAACGTCTATAAGACCTAATCGTTCTGCCAACATATCGTTTAAGCCACCCGGTGCAATATCAAGATTCGTATGGGCACTGTATACGGCAATCTTATGCTGAATCAATTTATGAATCATGCGACCTTGAGTCGTATCACAAGATAATTGTTTTAATCCTTTAAAAATTAACGGGTGATGACTAACAATCAAATTACAGTCATGTTCAATGGCATACGAAATGGTTTCCTCTGTTACATCTAATGTAGTTAATACACCTATAACCATAGCGTTTCGGTCCCCTACCATAAGGCCTACATTGTCCCAAGATTCGGCATAGGATCGAGGTGCTAATTGTTCCATTAAGGCAATGACTTGTTGAACAGTTGTCATAAAACTCACTTCTTTCTATCTACTTTCTAAAAGGCTGCGAAGAAATTCGACTTCGCGCTCTAAATCCCGATATTTATCAGTATGACTCAATTTCTCTGTCATACCATCTAAGGCACATTGTCGTTGATATATTAAATATTCAATATATTTCGTCCAAAGTTGTGGACGTTCTTGTTCAAGAAGAGCTCCTACTGACCATAGCAAGGATTCTTCAGGCAATGCGGCATACACATTTTCATGATTTGCTGTGCCCGTATAGTTTTCCAGGCAATCCTCGCGAATCGCTAAAAACGCAGTATATAATTTACCGGTATCTTCAACAATAATTTCAAGAACAATAACATAGCCTTTTTGCACCATATACTGACGCAATTCTTTTTGCCCATTTTGTGGTTGTAATACATAGAATTCCAACGGTTCAGGCCCGGCATCTACGATATCGCGCATCAAGAAGCCCCCCATACCACAGCAAATGGCACCATTTAATTCGCCCTTCTCCGTAACCTTGAGACCATCTCCTAAACGACAATCAATTTTAGAGCTTAATCCACAAGATTGAACATATTCCTTTGCAGACTCTAAAGGTCCTTTATGTACATCACCGGCTATAACAAAGTCAGCACGATTACGGTTGATAAGTTCTACTGCTAAATATCCATGATCAGTACCAATATCAGCTATCGCGCGAGCCTTTGGCACAATCGCAAACACCGCCTCTAAGCGATCCATCATAGGTCTAGGTTCCATAATTCCTCTATTTATTATTTATCTCTTAGTAACCTCTTAAATCAGACGATGGATACTGTAGAGTATCATCTACTATCCATCTTAGTAATGACTATTGTATCTAAGAAATAAATGGATTACATATAAAAATAACCGCCCTTAAAATCTCAAGGACGGTAGATATCAACATAATTGGTGGGCCCACCTGGGATCGAACCAGGGACCGACCGGTTATGAGCCGGTTGCTCTACCCCTGAGCTATAGGCCCACAGTTAGTTTCTAGCTTATTAATTATACCGAATAGCCTAACTATTAGTCAAGATATCTAGTCTATGACTGTTTCATCAACATAAACCGGTGAATCATATTATCTTCGTTAAATACACCCTTTGTAGCTAATGTAGTAGTCTGGCTATCTGTAGATTTAATCCCTCTTGCACTCATACAACTATGAGAAGATGTAATATGAACAATAACATCCTCTGACCCTGTAGCCAGTGAAATAACTTCACCGATATCTTCTCCAATTTTCTCTTGTAATTGCAATCGTTTGCAACACATTTCAGCAATGCGAGGTATTTTAGATAATCCAATAACACGACCTTTAGGAATATAGCCAATGCTAATACTCATATCATACATCAAAGCCATATGGTGTTCGCAATGGGAAAAACATGTAATATCCTTTACTACAACCATTTGATTTGTATCAACTTCAAAGGTCTTACCATACATCTCTGCAATCTCAGCATTCGTATACTGAATTCCTTCGTATACCTCTGCCATCATTTGAGCTACGCGCTTAGGCGTTTCTACTAAACCTTCACGATTAGGGTCCTCCCCCAAGGCTTCTAGCAATTGATATACAAGTGATTCTATTTTTTCTGTATCCATATGTTCCCCTTTATATCAAGGTGTCATCATATCATAATGTATCATACTGCATAAAAAACATTCGATACTCTACACTCGATACTCTACCTACACCCTAACTATACTATACACCTTTCGCATCAGGATCCCATACAAATTTATGAATCTGTAATTGGAATCGTACATTTTGTAGATTATGCTCTTTCAAATAATCAATAATGGCAGCCGCCTCAATCTTCCCCCACACTGGCGATACATAAATTTGAGCCTTTGTAGGATATTGATTAATCATATGACGCATACAGTCTAAATCCTCTACGGAACCTACTACAAATTTAATTAAATCCTGTTCCCTAGAAACTTTAAATATATCTAAATTCATAGATTCCTCAGCTAAAGAGGATGGTGTTTTATAATCGTAGGTAAACCACACATTTTCTCGGTGAAAGCTCGGTATAATCGTACCATTTGTTTCAATATTGAAATCGTAGGGACTTTCACTATCTAATACGTCTTGAGCGTCTTCAGATACGTTAGTCGATTGTTTATCAACACACAGTTTATCCTCTAATTTAGCAGATTTACGACGATTTAATTCATCGATTAGCTCCAGCACAGCAGCTTCTTGTAATAGTGGCTCACCACCCGTAATGGTGATTCGATGATTTCCTAAACTTTCAATAGCATCAGCCACCTCTCGGACGGTCATGTCTGTGAAAGTACTATCAATACCATAGCTATAGGTAGTGTCACAATATGAACAGCGTATATTGCAATCATGAAGGCGTAAGAATGTGGTTAATAGCCCTTGCCGACTTCCTTCACCATCAATAGACCCGAAGATTTCAATCACGTTCATAAATAGCTGTGTTCCCTTCAGACTCTTGAACCTCTACCTTGAAACATTTAGGGCCCAACTCATCAGCAATCCATTTTGCCATGTTTTCAGCAGTAGGATTGATATCGCCTAATACATCATTGATATGGCGATGATCTAAGCGGCCATGTATTTTTTCTTTAATAATGGTAAAGTCAATAACCATGCCATTATGGTCTAACTCTTCAGAACGAGCATGAACCGTAATAATCCAATTATGCCCATGAAGATTTTGACATTTGCTTGGATAATCTAATTTCAATTGGTGAGATGCACTCACCTCTAATCGTTTTGTAACTGTAAACATTATATCTCCTAAATATTATATGAACTTTAATATATTATATGCACTTTAATATTTACTATTTATTACATTAAAAGGCTTTAACGTACTTTTATCACGTACTTTTATCACTTACGTTTACTATCTTTAATTATATCACAAAAGGGTTGCAACACAGCACAATAGCACTGTATTACAACCCTCAAGAGATTCCACATCTTATAAGAAGTCTTTAATTTTATCGCGTTTACCACGATTGCGCAATTTAGTAAGCGCCTTACCTTCGATTTGACGGATACGTTCACGAGTTACATTGAAATGTTGACCTACTTCTTCCAATGTACGTGGTTTACCATCTTTCAAACCAAAACGCAAGATCAATACTTGTTGCTCACGGTCAGTTAAGCATGTAAATACATCTTCAATTTGTTCTTGTAATAAGATGTAGCTAGCTGCATCATCTGGAGCAATAGCATCTTGGTCTTCAATGAAGTCTCCCAAGTGAGAGTCTTCCTCTTCACCAATTGGAGTTTCCAATGATACTGGTTCTTGTGCGATTTTTTGAATTTCACGCACACGCTCTACCGTAATACCCATACCTTCTGCAATTTCCTCTGGTAATGGTTCACGACCTTTATCTTGCAACAATTGTCGGGAAATACGAATCAGTTTATTGATTGTTTCTACCATATGTACTGGAATACGAATTGTACGAGCTTGGTCCGCAATAGCGCGAGTAATCGCTTGACGAATCCACCATGTAGCATATGTGGAGAATTTATAACCCTTTGTATAATCGAACTTATCTACAGCTTTAATAAGGCCCAAGTTACCTTCTTGAATCAAGTCCAAGAATAACATGCCGCGACCTACATAGCGTTTTGCAATACTTACAACTAAGCGCAAGTTCGCATCTACCAATTTTTTCTTAGCCTTTTTGGCAAGTTGAATATCTTTATATGTAGCATCTTCTGCTGCGCCAGCTTCAATTTGCTTTGCTAAAACGATTTCTTCATCTGCAGAAAGCAATGGGACACGACCAATTTCCTTGAGATACATACGTACAGGATCATCAATGTTAACACCAGAGTCTACACTTAAATCGATGGAGATATTCTTTTCATTAGAAGTATCTTCTTCATCCTCTTCTTCTGGTTCTATTGGATTAGCGTCCGCATCCTCACTGTCGATATCAGCCACTACTTCAATGTTTAATTTACCAAATGTAGTATAAATATCATCTAATTGTTCTGCAGTAAGATCAGTCTGCTCATGAAGAGCATCTGAAATCTCTGATTGTGTCAACACACCGTTTTTTCGGCCTTTTTCAAGAAGTTGTTCTACAATCTCCTCTATTTGACTTTTTTGTACTTTCTTAGCCACAGCGCTCTCCTTCTTACATTATATTACTTAGACCATTCTCTAATTAAGTTCTGTATTTCCTGACACTTATGTAATTCGCTAATAAACGTCGAATCTCCTGCCCGTTTTAGTTGATCCGCCATAATTGAATGCGCTTTATACTGTTCACGCAATGAATGAAGCCTTATCTTGCGGATTAATCCAGGCACTTGCACCTTATATTCATCGTCACTCATAACAACCAATCTAGAGTAAATATCATACTCTGATGGTGATAAAACAGACTGAATGGTAGTATCATCTAGGCGACCTTCTCGTTTAAATAAGGTGAATATCTTTTCTATTATACCGCGATATTCAATTTTTTCAAAGTCCTCTAATGGCAAATAGCTCATCATATGTTGTAACACTTCACCATCTGTAAAGGCTAAGGACAGTAATTTTTCTGCATCACCTTTAGGTAAATCCTGTGTTGGCAAAGGTGCAGATGCAGTATCAACTAATTCTATTTGTCCTTTTTTTACATAGTCTCTAAAATATCTAAAGATACTACTATTATCAAGCCACAAAGGTAATGCCAATGTCTTTAATGCATCATCCCGTTGTGTTTGACTATCTATATTAGCAATATATGGGAATACATCAGCCAATACAGCTTGCTTCCCTTCCGTATCATTTGTGTCGTGTTTAATTAGGGACTCACTCAATAAATAATCAAGAGGCTTAACCGCTTTAGCCACTAAATCTTTAAATGCTTGTCCCCCATGATTGCGTACATAATCATCTGGATCTTTGCCATCTGGCATAGCGAGAACACGCACCTTGAAGTCCGTATTTTGCAATAATTCTATAGCTCTAGCCGCCGCTTGACGACCTGCTCCATCCATATCATAGGCCAGTACAATTTCATCAGCCTGCCGCATCAAGATATGCCCATGGTCTCGTGTATAAGCCGTCCCCAAAGATGCTACCACATTAGTAACACCATGGTTATGGGCAGAGATAACGTCCATGTACCCTTCCACAAGGATAGCTTGTCGTTCTTGACGAATGGATTTATAAGCCTTATCAAAGGCAAATAGTAGTTTCCCCTTTTCAAAGATGGCCGATTCTGGTGAGTTCAAATATTTTGGTGTACTATCATCCATGACACGTCCACCAAAGGCAACTACACGACCTTTGCCGTCCATGATAGGGAACATAATACGGTTTCTAAAGAAATCATAAAACTGCCCCTTTTGGTTTTTACGGACTAAATTCAATTCCAAGAGAATCGAATCATCGATCCCCCGTTCGTGAAAGGCACGATACAACTTATCCCAACCATCTGGAGCAAAGCCTAATTTAAATTTTTCAATCGTCTCTTTTGTAAGGCCCCGTTTTTTTAAATAATCAAGGCCAACCTTACCAATGGATGTTTGAGTAAGGCAGTTATGGAAGAATGTAGCCGCTAATTCTGATGCTTCATATAGTTTTTTTCGTCGTTCATCTCGAGCTCGTTGTTCAGGTGAAAGTTTAGCCTCTGGCAATGGAATATTAGCGCGATTTGCAAGGCGTTCTAAAACCTCTACAAAGCTTAAATGCTCTAGTTCCATAAGGAATTTAATAACATTCCCCGACGCATGACAACCAAAACAATAATAAAAGCCCTTTTCAGGGGCAACACTAAAGGACGGCGTCTTTTCATTATGAAATGGACAACAACCCCAATAGTTCTTGCCACGTTTCTTTAAGGCTACATGCTCAGATATTACTGATACAATATCATTTGCATCTTTGATTTGTTCAATCAATTCATTTTCAAAATATCGGCTCATAGCCAACGCTTCCTTCCCTTATATATATTAATTCGATATACAAATAAAAAATCCTCTATTTGTAAAGTAATTTAATCAATTATCAAATCGACCTATTTAGTAACTAATACGAATTATAGGAATCACCATCTATTATGGATCAATACATGGTGATTCCTATACGCCGTATCCTTTTATAGTCTGCGAATAATATTTGATAATAATAGGCTGCAATGAAATCATTGCAGCCTATACTTATCGCTTATAGCATATTATTTTGCGTAATCCACAACGCGAGTTTCACGAATAATTACGACCTTAATTTGGCCTGGATATTCGAGTTCAGACTCGATGCGTTTTACGATATTCCGAACGAGTAATGTAGACTCAGCTTCATCAATCTTATCCGGTTTTACTACAACGCGAATCTCACGACCTGCTTGAATAGCAAAGCATTTTTCAACGCCTTCGAAGGATTCAGCGATTTCTTCCAATTTAGATAAACGTTTCAAGTAGTTTTCTAATGTTTCTCGACGTGCTCCAGGACGAGCCGCAGAGATAGCATCAGCAGCTGCAACTAATACAGCTTCTACAGATTGGAACTCTTCATCACCATGATGAGCGCCAATGCAGTTAATTACTGCTGCGCTTTCACGATATTTACGAGCCACATCAACACCGATTTGAACATGAGAACCCTCAAGTTCACGGTCCAATGCTTTACCAATATCATGGATTAAACCACCTCGTTTAGCCAATGTCACATCACAGCCTAGTTCAGCTGCCATCAAACCTGCTAAATGAGATACTTCAATAGAATGTTTCAAAACGTTTTGACCGTAACTAGTACGATATTTCAAACGACCTAAGATCTTAACGATTTCAGGATGTAAGCCGTGAACATCAGCTTCAAATGTTGCTTGTTCACCAGCTTCTTTAATAGTTTGGTCAACCTCTTTACGAGCTTTACCAACCATTTCTTCAATACGAGCTGGATGGATACGACCGTCTACAATCAATTTTTCCAAAGCAATACGAGCCACTTCACGACGAATTGGATCGAAACCGGAAAGAATAACTGCTTCTGGTGTGTCATCGATAATCAAGTCAATACCTGTTAATGTTTCAAGTGCACGAATATTACGGCCCTCACGACCGATAATACGACCCTTCATTTCATCATTAGGCAATGCCACTACGGATACGGTAGTCTCCGCTACATGGTCAGCTGCGCAACGTTGGATAGCAGAGGAGATAATTTCTTTTGCTTTTTTCTCCGCGTCATCCTTAGCTTGCTGCTCCATTTCCTTAACCATAATCGCCGTTTCATGACGAATTTCTTGTTCCACATTCGTTAACAAGATATTCTTAGCTTCTTCAAATGTCATACCAGAAATACGTTCCAATTCTGCCATTTGTTTTTCATACAAAGCTTCAATTTTTTCACGGCTTTGGGCTAAGTCAGCTTCTTTGCGATGTAAAGCTTCCTCTTTGTGCTCAATATTGTCTAATTTTTTATCCAAAGATTCTTCTTTTTGAAGAATACGACGTTCCATACGTTGAAGTTCAGAACGGCGATCTTTATTTTCTCGTTCTACATCAGAACGGAGCTTATGAATTTCTTCTTTCGCTTCTAATAAAGCTTCTTTCTTTTTAGACTCAGCTGTGCGTTCACCGTTAGCGATGATACGTGCAGCCTCTTGCTCAGCTTGATTCAGTTTTCCTTCAGCAATATTTTTTCTTAAAAAATAGCCTACCCCTAGTCCAATCAGTACCATTACCACTGCAATTAGACTATACTCTAAAATCAGTCTCACCTCCTCTTAAATTCTCAAAATTGAGCTTTCATGCTCCTTTTTATGCCCTTCATGCATTAAAATTATCATTTAGCCATATCATCATATAAATAAATAAGGCTATTATTAATTTTAGACTTGAAAGCCCTTTCTGTCAAGATTTTACAAGCCTAGTAAGGCCTCTTAAAAAGCGCTATCTATTCATAAAAATCATTGCATACAACTTGGATAGTACTCGTTGAAAATCCTCTATATTTGAGAAAATTAAATACTTTTACACGAGGAGTGTGTTCTTCATTGAGAATGGAACCAAACTTTTTTTCCACTACGCGATAAGCGGCTTTCACTTCATCATAATTAGAGATTTCTTGAGGCACTGTAAGACCTCGCAGCTTCATCTTTTGCTTAATCATATACGCACCGTATTTTTGTTCTTTCATCAAGTACGTCAATACTTGCTCAGATAAGCGTTCATCATTGATGTAATCATAGTCTCTAAGGCGTTCAAAGACCCGCTCAATGATTGGGTCCTCGATTTGTTTACGTCTCATTTTTTGTGTCAGTTCATAGGAACTAAGAAATCGTTGAGCTAGGAAGCGATACGCTTGATCCATAGCAGCTTGCATCGTTTCGTCACTCATGATTATACTTCTTCAGTTACTTCTTCACCGATTACATCAATTTCTTCAGTGCCAACAGCTAATGTATCGCGAATAATACGATCGATTTCATCAGCGATTTGTGGATTATCTAATAAATATTGTTTAGCTGCTTCTTTACCTTGGCCCATGCGTTCACCATTATAGGAATACCATGCACCAGATTTATTGATGATTTCCATATTTGTGCCGATATCGATAAGTGTACCAGCTTTGGAGATACCTTCACCGTACATCAAATCAAACTCAGCTGTTTTGAATGGAGGTGCCACCTTATTTTTAACAACTTTAACTTTAGTGCGAGCACCAACATTTTCGTTATTAGCTTTAATTAATTCACCCTTACGAACATCAAGACGTACGGAGGAATAGAATTTCAACGCCCGACCACCTGTTGTAGTTTCAGGATTACCAAACATTACGCCTACTTTTTCACGCAATTGGTTGATAAAGATAACAACAGTTTTAGATTTGCTGATGATACCAGTCAATTTACGCAATGCTTTACTCATCAAACGAGCTTGGAGACCTACGTGAGCATCGCCCATTTCACCATCGATTTCGGCTTTAGGAACCAATGCTGCAACGGAGTCAACTACGACGATATCTACAGCACCACTGCGAACAAGGGCTTCTGTAATTTCAAGAGCTTGTTCACCATTATCTGGTTGAGAAATCAACAAGTTATTGATATCTACGCCCAAGTTACGAGCATATACAGGATCCATCGCATGCTCCGCATCAATAAAAGCTGCAATGCCACCTTGTTTTTGCGCTTCTGCTACAGCGTGAAGAGCTACTGTTGTTTTACCAGAGGATTCTGGACCGTAGATTTCAATTACACGGCCACGAGGGAATCCACCTACACCAACAGCGATATCGATTGCAAGAGAACCAGAGGAAATAACCTCTACGTTCATGCGATCTGCTGCTTCACCAAGACGCATAATAGCGCCTTTACCAAAGTCTTTTTCAATTTGTTTTAACGCGTTATCCAACGCTGCTTGTCTGCCATCTACAGCCATTCTTTTATTTCCCCTTTTCTGTTATATAAGTATACACATAATATAGTGCTAGTTCTGCTGCACTTTGTCTTATATCTTCACGATTACCAATTAAATTAGCCTTATGAGCCACTGTTCCATGAGGTCCGGTAACCCCAAACCATACAAGACCAACTGGCTTTTCAGGACTACCGCCACCAGGACCAGCTATGCCAGTCGTAGACACAGCATACGTTGTTTGACCAACAGTTCGTGCTCCCTCTGCCATAGCCTTAGCGACTTGCTCACTTACGGCACCATACGTATCGAGCATATCTTGAGGTACACCTAATACACGATGTTTTACATCATTACTATAAGAGATAATACCGCCCATATAGTATTCACTGCTACCACTGACATTAGTCAATAACTTACCAACTAAGCCAGAAGTACAAGATTCAGCAGTACTAATCGTACTATGTTCCTCTAGTAAAGCACGCCCCAGAGTTTCCTCCATGGAAATAGATAAATCGCGACCTACCCGAGAGTCTAACCGTTCTCGAATGATAGCATCCCAAGGATTTAGAAGCTCATGTGCAGCCTCTAAGGTATCAGCCTTAGCCGTAATGCGCACCTCAATATAGCCTTTTTTGATTAATAACGCTATAGTCGGATTTGATTGATTCTTAATGAGATCCATCAAGGTATTTTCCAAATCGATTTCGCGAATATCATATACACCATATCGATAAGAGGTAACCACACCTTGTGAACCAAAGCGATCATGCAAATATGGAACTACACTATCTTGGAACATGCCTTTCATTTCACCAGGAGGTCCTGGCAAAAGTATGTATGTAGTATCTCCATCTTCCACTACAACACCAGGCGCTACGCCTACCGGATTATGTAATACGTTTGCGCCTTCAGGCAACTCAGATTCTCGACGACTTGCATCCGGCACGGTACGTTTTACACGGTCAAAGAATTTTTTAACCTCATCCATAGCCTCTTGATTAAATACAATAGGTCGTCCAATAGAATCGGCTAATACATTTCGTGTAATATCCCCTTGCGTTGGTCCTAATCCGCCAGTACTAATAACGATGTCCGCTCTAGTGCTAGCTAATTGAAAGACCTCTGCCATGCGCTTAGGATTATCCCCCACGACAGATTGATGAGCAATAGTATATCCTAATTTATTTAATTCTTGTGCTAACCAAGATACATTAGTGTTAACTGTATCACCTAGCAATAACTCTGAACCTGTAGAAATGAGTTCTACAATCATCAGATCACCTCCACAATCGAATGTATCGAGCTGTGTTTTATTCTACAACCGTAGCTACTACGTCGTAAGCAAAGCCCTGCTCTACTTGTACCTTAAGAATATCTCCAGGTTGAATCTCTTCTCCGCAGTCTTCAATGTACATATTACCGTCTACATCAGGTGCTTGAGATTTTAAGCGTCCTTTAGCGAGTAATGTACCATTCTCACCTTCCTCGATTTCTTCTACCATTGCATAGTCAATAGTACCTTCTAAATCGCGGTTATTTTCTTCAGAAATAGCGGCTTGGATGGACATGAGAATATGATAACGGTCTTCTTTTACCTCTTCTGGCACTTGGTCTTCACGCGCACCAGCTGGTGTACCTTCCTCTTGAGAATAAGTAAATACGCCCATATTATCAAATTTGATTTCTTTTACAAAGTCGCAAAGTTCCTCAAATTGCTCATCTGTTTCACCAGGGAAGCCAACAATAATAGATGTACGCAATGTAATATGTGTAGGAGCATTTCTAATTTTCTTAAGCAACCGTTCAATATCATTGCGATCATCTCGACGATTCATTTGTTTTAAAATATCGTTATTAACATGTTGTAATGGAATATCTACATATTTACAAAGTTTTGGCTCATTAACGATAAGATCTAACAATTCATCAGAGAAGAATGTTGGATATAGGTATAACATGCGAATCCATTCGATGCCTTCTACTGTAGTTAACTCCTTAAGCAATGTAGTCAACAAAGGCTTGCCATCGTTAAGGTCAATGCCATAACTAGTCGTATCTTGAGCAATAAGAACAACCTCTTTAACACCTGCTGCAGCTAAGCGTTCCACTTCGGCCTTAATAGATTCGATAGTACGACTGCGGAATGCACCGCGCACCTTTGGAATAATGCAGAAGGTACAACCATTGTTACAGCCTTCCGCAATTTTTACATACGCACTGTAACGAGGTGTTGTTTGAATACGAGGCATGCGCTCATCATAGATATTTGTAATATTTTCCATGATACAACTACGGTTGCCATGCTCAATAGCATCAACAGCTACCATGATTTGGTCCCATGCACCTGTACCGATCAAAGCATCAATTTCAGGAATTTCTTTGAATAGCTCATCTTGATATTGTTGGCTTAAGCAACCTGCTACAATAAGGCCTTTACATGTACCATCTTCTTTATATTGAGCTACCTCAAGAATGGTATTGATAGACTCCGCTTTGGCTTTCTCAATAAAAGTACAGGTATTTACGACGATAAGATCTGCTTCGCTTAGGTCCTCTGTAATCGTATAGCCATTATCTTTCAATAAGCCTAACATTACCTCTGTATCTACTAAGTTTTTAGCACAACCTAGGCTAACATATCCTAATTTCTTACCCATTCTATATCCTTTCTTAACAAGATTATTTTCAATTTACTACCTTAATAGGATCTATATAACTGAGTTATTCCTTACGGAAACGCACTTGGCTAACCCAGTGATTTAGTAATAATTTTTTACCATCAATGGTGTAACCGCCATTTACAGGCCATAAAATTAGCTCATGTCCCAATGAGTCTTTTGGCTCATCCATTTCTGGATTTGTAAATATATAGGTGAAGTTATTTTCAACCATATATTTTGCGGTCTTTGTAGATAACAACCAATTAATAAATTCGACGCTATCTGCTTTATGTTTTGAATTTTTTAATACGGCCGCCCCAGTTACATAATAAGAGGTCCCATCCGTTGGATAAATGACCTTAATTGGATATCCATGACGCGTATATTGGGCCGCATCAGATAAATTACCAATGCCGATATTAGACTCTCCAAGCGCTGTTAAACGAACTGGGGTAGACAAGAACTTAGCATGTTGTATTACATGAGGTTTTAAGCTATATAGATAGTTTAATGCTTCAGGCTCCCCTCTATATTCCACCATGTTATATAACAAGTTTGCCGCATTCTGAGAGGCTACAAAATCGGTCATTACAATGGTCCAATCACCTTGTTTTGCCAAGGTATCCCATGTAGTAATATATTTACCAACCCCATTGTAGAAGGTATCATTTTGAACAAATACGATAGGATCATACCAAAGGCCTACCCAATATCCATTTGTATCCTTTAGATTGTCACGAACCTCGTCAATTTTCTCATTAACAATAGGTGCATATTTCCCAGTATTGGCGCCTACAACGAGGTTATCCTCAGAGGTAAGTACAATATCACCAGATGTATCAGCTACATTTGAGGCCGAACGTTGCGCCATTTGCTCTTCTGTAAGAGGCATAACTGTAACTTTTACATTCTTCTCATCTTCATAACGATCGGCAAGCAATGTAGTTATATTATTCGGTAAGTCTGTATAAACTATAATCTCACCACGAACAGGCTCTTTTTCATGTTCCAATTGTTCTTGATGGTAAAAGTTTACGCCATAGGTCAACATCCCTACCACAAAAAGGGCTAAAATGCCCGGAGCAATCCATCGTTTCATATATGCCTCCTATAAGACATAAAGTATCCCCAAATGAGATTAGATAAAACTAATCTCTATAATTAACGACCACCACGGCTTTTGTTAGAGGGACGACCTTTAGTCATACCACTGCGAGATGATCTCCCCTTACTAAGAGCAGCCTGTTGGTTAGAGCACGTGTTTCCCTTACTACGCTGCTCACCTGATTGACGTCCGCTGCGACGATTATTAGCTTGTACTCTATTACGGTTGCCAGTGCCCGCACCAGTACGATTACTATTGCGACCAATTGGGCGTGGTGGAATCAAACATTCTGGTCCAAATCCAATTAAATCACGCCGATTAGCTTCAATAAGTGCTTCTTTTACAAGATCATAATTTTCAATATTTTTATATTGCATTAAAGCACGTTGCTTAGCTTTATCTCTACCTTTTTTGGCTACGTATACAGGCTTTCCATCTAGAGGATTAATACCCGTATAGTACATACAAGTCGATAGGCTGCCCGGTGTTGGAATAAAATCCTGTACTTGTTCTGGATACATATGTTGATCACGCAAGAACTCTGCTAATTCAATAGCATCCTCCAAGGCACAACCAGGATGAGAACTCATAAAGTATGGCACTAAATATTGCTTCTTACCAAGCTTTTTATTAGCCTCTTCAAACCAAGATTTGAAGGTGAGGAATTCTTCCTTACCCGCTTTCCCCATCATATTTGTAACCCGTTTAGATACGTGTTCTGGTGCTACCTTCAATTGGCCACTAACGTGAAACTCACACAGCTCTCGTACGAAGTCTTTATTGTTATCTGCCAGCACATAGTCATAGCGCAAACCAGAGCGAACAAATACCTTTTTTACTCCTTTTAGCTTACGTAATTTACGGAGTAATGCAATATAATCATCGTGATTTGTATTAAGATTTTCACAAGGCTCTGGAGCCGCACAGGTACGACCTTTACAAGCGCCATATACAGCTTGTTTATCACAGGCTAAATGACGGAAGTTTGCAGTAGGCCCCCCAACATCGTGAATATAACCCTTAAAATTGTCCATCTCAATCATAGTTTGGGCTTCGTCGATTAAAGACTCATGGCTACGATTTTGAATGATGCGACCTTGGTGATTGGTAATGGCACAGAATGAACAGCTACCAAAGCAGCCGCGTTGACTAACAAGGCTAAATTGTACTTCACTTAACGCTGGTACGCCACCTTTATCATCGTATTTAGGATGCCACTTACGTGTATATGGCAAGTTATATACACCATCCATTTCCTCCTGTGTCAAAGGCAAAGCAGGCGTATTTTGAATAAGATATCTGTCCCCATGCTTTTGGACTACCATACGACCATAAAATGGGTCTTGTTCATCATATTGAATACGGAATGCATCAGCAAAGGCCATCTTATCGGCTTTAATTTCCTCAAAAGACGGGCATTCAACATAGTCTATAGTAGGAATTTCCTTTGCCATGTAACAAATACCGCGAATAGATGGCAAGGACTCTTTAAAGCGACCTTGATCTAGAGCATCTGCTAATTCCACAATTTGAAGTTCACCCATACCATAAACAAGTACATCTGCCTTAGAATCAACTAAGATAGAGCGACGTACGGTATCTGACCAATAATCATAATGACCAAAGCGGCGCAAGGATGCCTCTATACCACCGATAATAAGCGGCACATCACTATATGCCTCTTTCATACGGTTCGCATATACCAAGGTAGCCCTATCTGGACGATGTCCAGATTCACCACCGGGAGAATAATCATCTTGACGGCGAATCTTCTTTGCCGCCGTAAATTTATTGAGCATTGAGTCTAAATTCCCTGCTGTAACAAGGGACGCTAGACGCGGTTTACCTAGTTTTTTGAAAGCCTCTACATCATTCCAATCTGGTTGATCTATAATGCCTACACGATAACCTTTGGACTCTAGGTACCGGCCGATAACAGCAGGAGCAAAGGATGGGTGGTCTACATAGGCGTCCCCACTGATGAGAACGAAATCTAATTCGGCCCAGCCACGTTCCTTCATATCCGAAGGTTCTGTTACTAAAAATCTATCCATCGATTGAGTAAATGCCTTTCTTTCCTTTTATCAGAAAAGGAATAACCAAAGTAAAAATAATGCCATACAGAATAAAATTATGCCTAAAATAATACGTTCTTGAACGATAGAACGTTGACGTTTTCGTTGACGCGTTTCTAAGGACATTCGTTTCTTAGAGGTTTGGTATTCAACGAACTCGCTTTGCACTAAATTTGGTGTCGCTTGCGCTTTCTGTCTCGTCACAGAGCGTAAAGAAAAAGTATCAATATCCCCTACTTGGCTTTGGTAGGCTTTCACCAAGCGATCACCATCAAGATCTAAATAATTACCATAATTACGAATAAAGCCTTTCACGTAGACCTGACCAGGAATGATGTCATATTTACCATCTTCGATAGCTTCCAAATAGGTTGTCTTAATGTGAAGTACTTGCTCCACATCTTTAAAGGTTAGATTACGTCTTACCCGTTCACGTCGTAATTCTTCGCCTAATTCAGCCATTTTCGTTCCTTTCTAACTCTACATACTACTCATATCGTAATCATTCAATTATTGTTCATCATTGGAGTCCGAGAAATAGCGAGCCTTTGCTTGTTCAGGACTCATTAAAATTTCTCGAGCTTTACTGCCCATGCTAGGGCCAACGATTTTAAGATCTTCCATCGTATCTACAAGACGAGCCGCGCGAGTGTAACCTATGCGGAAGCGCCGCTGCAACATGGATACAGAAGCTTGACCAGATTCCATTACAAGATTAACAGCACGCTCTAATAATTCATCGCGGTAAATATCATTTTCTTCAGATGATTCTTTCTCTGTTTCCTTTTCAGCCTCTTGTGTAACAGTATCATCATATTCTGGTTCTCGTTGAGCTTTTACAAATTCCACAAGATGTTCAACTTCATCATCAGAGATGAATGCACCTTGTACACGAATTGGTTTATTCGCCCCGATTGGAGCAAACAGCATATCACCTTTACCAAGTAATTTTTCTGCCCCCGCCATATCGAGGATAGTACGGGAGTCAATTTGAGAACCTACGGCAAAGGAAATACGGCTCGGTACATTGGCCTTAATAGAACCTGTAATAACGTTAACAGATGGACGTTGTGTAGCAAGTACCATATGAATACCCGCAGCACGCGCCATTTGTGCTAAGCGGCTAATAGATTCTTCAATATCATCAGGAGCTGTCATCATAAGGTCAGCTAACTCATCGATGATTAATACAATCAACGGCATAGCCGCCTTAGGATGCGCTTCGTTATAACTCTTAATATCTCGTTTACCAGATGCTGCAAAGGCTTTATAACGAGCCTCCATTTCACGAACGGCCCAACGCAATACAGCAGCTGCTTTTTTCATGTCTGTTACAACTGGCGCCATCAAGTGAGGAATGCCATTATAAATAGACAATTCAACCATCTTAGGATCGATTAATAATAACTTAACCTCTTCCGGTTTACGACTAAATAGAATACTGGAAATCAAGGTATTAACACATACAGACTTACCAGAACCCGTAGTACCTGCTACAAGCAAGTGAGGCATCTTCGCAAGGTCTGTAATAACAGGTTTCCCTGCAATATCTTTACCAAGACCAACTGGAATGCCACCACGCGCATCCTTGAAGTCACTGCAATCAAGAACATCGCGCAAATGCACGGCCTCTGTTGTCTTATTAGGAACCTCAATACCAATAGCAGATTTACCAGGAATTGGAGCCTCCATACGAATATGTTGAGCCGCTAAATTAAGGGCAATATCATCTGTTAAATTAACGATACGGCTAACCTTTACACCCGGTGCAGGTTCAATTTCATAACGCGTAACAGTTGGACCTTGTGTTGCATTAACGACCTTAGCAGTGATGCCAAAGTTGCTCAATACATTTTCAAGCATCATTGCATTTTGAGCTACTTCTTCACCATTGCTTTGACTCCCCTTCCCTTTCGCCAAAATATCAAGGCTTGGGAAATGATAAGGTCTATCATAGGTACGGTGAATTTGACCCTCTTTAGACACTGCTACTTGTGCTGTATCTTCTGTAGTACTAATGGTAGACGGTACTTGTAAGCTCATACCAGTCATACCTGCACCAGCACTTACAGAACTTGCAGCAGCACCTGTTCCAGGCACCGCAGACGCTATGGCAGCATGGTTAGTTTCCAATGGACCCATCGTTGTATTTTGATAGGTAAACTCCGGTTGGTCCTCATGAGTATTGTCTCCTGATTCAGAATCATCGGAATATCCTTCATCTGGAGTATATGTATAATCCTCATCTGGAACATACACATAATCATCACCAGTAGATCTACTAGTATCTAAGAATTGATCGAAATCATCCGCATCATAAGACTTCGCATCACCAGAAGCTTCAGAAATATTCGCCAATTGTTCTGCTGCTCGATTGCGTGCCTCTATCTCGGCTAATTCTTTCCAAGATGTAGGAGCCTTTGGTGTTTCCACAGTTGTGACTGTGTCTACCATAGGTTCATTCTCTACAATTGCACTAGGTTCAAAATTATCTCTATCAGCAATTATACCGCGTTTTTCCAATGTATCTAACGCTTGATCTGCAGCATCTTCAAAGCGTGTATCCTTTTCCCGATTATAGGCTTTACGCTGTGCCGCCGCCTCTTTGCGTTGTTCATTCCAATCGTCAAAGACCTCTTTCGCCACGGCTACCTTCTCAGCAGCTACCTCTTTTGCTACATCTAAACCTACTTGAGTTTTATCCGCTGCCTTTTGCAACCCACTGCGCAAAGATAATCGAGTAATAAGAAGACCAAAGGCTAACAATAAGAATACATCAAGAATAATAGCACCTAAATTACCTAATAAAGTGCGCATGAATGTTGCAATAGCACCACCTACAACACCGCCTTGATTAGCTAGTTGTGTAGTAATGAGTTCCTGCCCCTCAGGAACGCGCCACAACGGAACAAGAGCTAACAAGAATAAGAAAAACAAGGTCATTACAATGCCTCGTTTTGTAATGGAAATAAATGTCCCCTTATATAATAATCTCCAACCTACCCAGAAAACACACAAACAAGGAATAATCCCACCTAGGCCGAAGCCGTAGCGGAATATACCTGTTAAGATTTCACCGACAAGACCGAGTTCAAAGCCAAAGAACCCGAGCAGGGAAATAACTGCAAAGGCAATTACAATTAAGCCTTTAACTTCGCTACGCAAGGAAAATCCTTGAGACTTAGTTTGCTGTTTTGTACTTGTTCGCTTTCGTCGTGTATTGCGTTTTTTGGTGGAAGTTTTTTCTTCTGCCATAAATCTATACAAACCCCTTACTATATAACACTACTGTAAATTAACTTATCATTATATTATAGCATATATCGAAGTATTTAGTTAGCTTTTACGCCGTTCCTCCCAGTCACGAAGTAACTGTTCTTCTTTCCCTCTCTTAATACCATTGTAGTATGTAGCATCTACAAGAGGTGTTGGTAAATACTGCTGCTGTACATAGCCATTTGGATAGTTATGAGCATATTTATAGGTGTTCCCATGGCCTAGTTTGCTAGCACCACTATAATGACTATCTTTTAAATGATCTGGCACCTGGCCACAATCCTTGTGGCGCACATCGGCAATGGCTGCATCGATTGCCATATAAGCAGAATTACTTTTCGGCGCTAATGCTACATAGCAAGCCGCCTCAGATAATATAATGCGCGCTTCAGGGAAGCCTACCATATGAGCGGCTTGAGCGGCTGCATTGGCGAGAATCAAAGCTTGGGGATCTGCTAGACCTACATCCTCAGCAGCACAAATTACGATACGACGAGCGATAAAGTTTGGATCTTCGCCAGCTTCAATCATACGTGCCAAGTAGTGCATCGTCGCTTGTACATCAGAACCACGCATACTTTTAATAAACGCAGAAATCGTATCGTAGTGACTATCGCCTTTTTTGTCGTATGTATAAATACGGCGGCCTACGACCTTTTCAAGGACCTCTATAGTAATAGCCCCTTCATCAGGTACCATTGCTGAAGCTTGCTCTAGAATATTTAACGCCATACGCCCATCGCCATTGACGAAAATCCCTACATCTTCAAGAACCTCATCTGTCACCTGTAGATGACGTTTACCAAGGCCTACCTCTTCATCTGTAATAGCACGGCGCAAAATTTGGCCTATAGCCTTTGGTGTAAGCGCTTCTAGGGTAATTAATCTTAGACGAGATAAAAGAGGTCTATTTACCTCAAAAAATGGATTTTCTGTGGTAGCGCCAATGAGGATGATTGTGCCATCCTCTACACAAGGTAATAACACATCTTGTTGGCTTTTATTAAAGCGGTGAATTTCATCGAGGAATAAAATGGTTCGTTGTTGTAAAGATCGCACCCGCTTACGAGCATCCTCTATGATATTACGCAGCTCACCTATGCCCGCATTAGTAGCATTTAAATTTACAAAATGACTATTGCTAACCTTAGCAATAATACCTGCTAGTGTAGTTTTACCCGTTCCACATGGGCCATAAAAAAGCATAGATGGAATTGTATCCTTTTCAACCATGGCGCGCAAGAAAGTCCCCTTCCCTACCGCTTTTTCTTGACCATATAAATGGTCTAATGTGGTAGGACGCATACGCACCGGTAACGGTTCATACATATTAGTGGGCGTCATATCAAATAAACTATCCATTCTATCACCTCAATCCATAACATCTTATCTATTAACTCTAAAGTTCTATTAATCGTACAGGCCAGCAAATTGTATTCATTAAGAATAGAATTTATATATCAATAGCCCATAATAACGATATTGACTGGTCTTTTCTATATATAGTATATGACATTACATGCCATTTTTACACGCAAAAAAGCCCCACCATGCCGTAATGTACCGCGTTTTGATCCTGCTTAGGGCAGGTG
Organism: Veillonella sp. T11011-6; assembly: GCF_002959755.1. Lineage (GTDB taxonomy): Bacteria > Bacillota > Negativicutes > Veillonellales > Veillonellaceae > Veillonella. The sequence continues at coordinate 671,837 of NZ_PPCW01000001.1, forward strand.
GGTGTCCTCCTCATCCTTCAGTTGTCCCGTAAGGGCGTAACGTTCAGACGAGAGTTCGGACTCCCGAAGTAAATGTGTTGGCTCAAAACTGCGATATCACACGCACATGGCAGGGATATCTTATACATAAATAGTATCAGAAAGATTCGTAATTAACAAGTCTTGACATTTCAAATTTAATCAATTCTTGCCTATGTTTTTACACCAAAGATTGCTCTTCTTCTTCCTCGATATCTGGTTTAATATGCAACTCTTTTAATTGCTTAGGTTCTACTTCAGATGGAGCTTGGCTCATTACATCAGAAGCAGATTGAGTTTTAGGGAATGCGATTACGTCGCGGATAGATTGACGTTTTGCCATCAACATAACAAGACGATCAAGGCCGAATGCACAACCAGCATGAGGAGGTGCACCGTATTGGAATGCATCAAGCATGAAGCCGAATTTAGATTTAGCTTCTTCTTCAGATAAACCAATAGCTTTGAATACTTTTTCTTGTACATCGGATTGGTAAATACGCAAGGAACCGCCACCGATTTCAACACCGTTCAATACCATATCGTAAGCAATCGCTTTTACGCTGCCAGGATCAGATTCCAATTTATCAAGATCTTCATGACGAGGCATTGTGAACGGATGGTGCATTGCAACATAACGTTTTTCATCTTCGTTATATTCGAACATAGGGAAATCAGTTACCCATGTGAATGCTAATTTATCTTGGTCAATCATGTTCATGCGGCGTGCCATTTCAAGGCGCAATTCACCTAATGCACGTGCCACAGTGGCAGGTTTATCAGCAATCATCAATACAAGGTCGCCACCTTTAGCGCCCATTTTTTCACCGATATTGCGGATTGTATCTTCACCTAAGAACTTCATGATTTGAGACTTGATGGAACCATCTTCATTGAAGCAAGCCCATGCAAGGCCTTTTGCACCGTAACGGTTTACATATTCAACAAGGTCATCAAGTTCACGACGTGGAATACCAGCATCGCCAGGTACAACGATACCTTTAACTACACCACCATTGTCGATTACAGAGCGGAATACTTTGAATTCTGTATCTTTTACAAGATCAGTTACATCAGTAAAGGCCATGTCGAAACGAAGGTCTGGTTTGTCAGAACCGTATTTATCCATTGCTTCATCCCATGTAATACGAGGCATAGGCAATGGAATTTCTTTGCCCAATGTAGTTTTAAATACATGAGCAATCATTTCTTCAAGCATGGAGTAAATGTCTTCTTCATCTACGAAGGACATTTCCAAGTCGAGTTGAGTGAACTCAGGTTGACGGTCTGCACGCAAATCTTCATCGCGGAAGCAACGAACGATTTGGAAGTATTTTTCATAACCAGCAACCATCAAGATTTGTTTGAAAATTTGTGGAGATTGTGGCAATGCATAGAATGTACCAGCATTTACACGAGAAGGTACTAAATAGTCACGAGCGCCTTCTGGTGTAGATTTAGTAAGCATTGGAGTTTCAATTTCCAAGAAATCGCGGCTATCGAAGAAGTCGCGCATTGCTTTCGTTACTTTGTGACGCAAAATCAAGTTGCGTTGCATTTCTGGACGACGCAAGTCAAGGTAACGATATTTCAAACGAATATTTTCATCTACATCGATATCATCTTGGATATAGAATGGAGGAGTTTTAGCGGAGTTTAATACGCGCAACTCTTCACAGTACATTTCGTATGCACCTGTAGGAAGGTTTGGATTAATAGCTGCTTCATCACGTTTTGTAATTTTACCACGTACGCAAAGTACATATTCATTACGAACATCTTCTGCTTTGTGGAAAGATTCTACGTTATGGTCTGGAGACGCTACTACTTGTACTACGCCAGAACGATCGCGTAAATCCAAGAAAATCAAACCACCGTGGTCACGACGGCGTTCTACCCAACCACATAATACGACCTCTTTACCTACCTCTTGTTCAGAGATGGTGCCACAACCGTGCGTACGGTGTAAGCCTTGCATTGTTTCCATTCTAATTGTCATCCTTTCACCAAAGAAGTTATACGTTCAGAAACTGTATCAAGTGGTACAGTTTCTTGTTCACTAGTTTCCATGAATCGGATTATGGCTTCCCCACGAGCCAATTCATCATCACCCAATATGATAACATATTTTGCATTAATTTTGTTAGCATATTTTAATTGTGCCTTCATACTCTTGCCCTGTCCGTCCATTTCAACGGTTATATATGCATCATGTAATGCTTGGCAAATTTTGAAAGCCTCTACCTTAGCCGCATCACCAAGAGCCACTACAAATGCAGATGGTTCAACAGTTGGTTCAGGCAACAAGTTTTGTTTTTCAAGAGCTAATAGCAAACGCTCCATGCCCATGGCAAAGCCAATGGCTGGCGTATGAGGACCATCAAGTTCCTCTACAAGGCCATCGTAACGACCACCACCTGCAACGGCACTTTGCGCGCCTAATGGAGTGTATTGTACTTCGAATGCTGTCTTTGTGTAATAATCAAGACCACGTACAAGGCGAGGATTTAATGTATATTGCACATTTGCAGCCGTTAAATATGTCTTCAATTCTTCAAAGTGATCATGACACTCTTCACATAAATGTTCGTGAATTTCAGGAGCACCTACGGACAAGGCTTTACATGTTTCATTTTTGCAATCCAAGATACGCAAAGGATTTTTATATAAACGTTCTTGGCAATCACTGCATAATTGTTCTTTTTTAGGTTCAAAAAATTCAATTAATTTTTCACGATATACAGGGCGGCATGTTGGACAACCTACAGAGTTCACCTCTACATTGAGGTCTTTAAGGCCAAAGTCTTTCAACAATTGTACAACCATGCAGATAACTTCACTATCTACAACTGGAGATTGAGAGCCTAGTACCTCTGCACCAAATTGATGGAATTGACGGTAACGACCTGCTTGTGGTTTATCATGACGGAACATAGGTCCCATGTAATACCATTTTGTAAGGCCTTCTTTACCATATACTTTATTTTCTAAGTATGCACGTACAGCAGATGCGGTATTTTCAGGACGCAATGTGAAGCTAGAGCCACCGTCATCGCCTGTAGTAAATGTATACATTTCCTTTTGTACTACATCTGTCGTTTCACCGATACCGCGCAAGAATAATTTAGTATCTTCAAAGGCAGGTGTGCGAATTTCATTGAACCCGTATACTTTACAAATTTCACGCATACGTTGTTCAATATAGTGCCAATTTATCATTTGCTCTGGCAAAAAGTCTTGTGTACCTCTTGGTTTTCTAATAGCCATTACACAACCTCCCAAAATTTCTCACAAATTCTATGTCGTTTCTCTAATAGTGCATCTATTGTTGCGTGGTAAACATCAACATCCTTTGGCATGTGCTGTTTCAATTGACGATATTCAGGGGCGCGCATCCACTTAGATGAGCTGCCGGGCCCCATGGATAGAATACTTTGTCGCTCTTCCATGATCTGAATATTATATTCGCACGCTTTACCGGGCAAGGTATAGCCAATATTCTCTAACTGCCCTCTCATGTATTGTTGGCGATATAGATAATATGGCACATAGCCAGCTGCCTCAAGACGCTCTTTACCATATTGTACCATTTCTGCTACGAGATGTTCCTCAGGAATATCATCTTGCATATTTAAATCATACAATGGGCTACCACGTTTTAATGCTAACGTATGAATTGTAACATTTTCCGGCAAATTTTGACATACGTAATCCATATTCTCTACCATGTTTTGCATCGTTTGATGCGGTAAGCCGGCAATAAAATCCATATTTACAGCAAATGGTGTATTAACTTTTACATATTGTAATAGTTCGTCAATATCTTGCGCACTATGCCCACGCCCTATACGACGCAAAATATCATCTTGCATCGTTTGTGGATTAATACTGATACGATTTACACCAAAATCGAGCATAGATCGTATCTTTCGAGGATTAACAGAATCCGGACGCCCCGCCTCTACAGTAAACTCATGTCCTTCTGGCACTAGTATAGATAACTGTTTTAGGACTTGGTGAAAGTCTTCCTCCCCTAATACCGTCGGTGTACCGCCTCCCATATAGAGGGTATCTACCATTAAGCCGTAAGACTGAGCAATAGCTTTCATATCCTCTATATCACGGCCTAAAGCTGTCAAGAATTGACTTTTATCAGTGTAATCCTGATAGAGCCCATAAGGAAACGAGCAGTACACACAACGCGTATCACAGAAAGGAATGCCACAATAGAGACTCACCTTTTTATGGTCTGTATCAGCTAAAAATGGCCGTTGATACTTACCGATAGCCCCCAACGTTGCAAGCTTTTCCATAGACACAGAAAACTCGTCCCTAATGTGACGAGTTGCTGCGTGGACAGAGCCATATGTATCTATATATTTATGTAGTAGCTTTGTAGGGCGCACACCGACCATAGTCCCCCATGGGGCATCGGCTGGTAAACCTTGATATTCACGCAAATAGCGCAATAAGGCTTGGCCAATTTGACGTCGGCCCATAGAGGAAATATCACCGTCAAAAGTTTTTACGGTCTCCCCAATAGTTACAGTCAAGCGATATAAACCATCTACCTCTATAGCCTCTAGAAGAACCTCTGGATTAACCTTATCAGAGAATAAACCGGCAGCACCACAGTTATGGGCTACTACGGAGCCAAGTGGCAATGGCCCCGTATATAGATATCCATTAAGCATGGTGATGAGCCATACGTTCTAATTTTTCAAGTTCTGCTTCAGTCATATGATTTTGACAATCGCTGCAGTAACCATATACTTTCAATTGATGGTCAATAGTGCGGAAGTTCAATTTCTTAGCGATGATAGACTCTAATGTTTCAAGCATATCGTCTTCGAACTCGGATACTTTACCACATTTTACACAAATCAAATGATGATGGAAATGAGCGAACTCTTCATCATTTAATTCGTAACGGTTACGACCATCGCCGAAATCAAGACGTTTTAACAAATCAAGTTCAGTGAATAGATCAAGTGTTCTGTAAATAGTAGCTAAGCCGATATCAGGAGCTACTTCTTTTACAAGTACATATACGTCTTCAGCACTCAAATGATTTTCATCAGCATCGATGAAGGCTTGTAAAATTGTTTGACGTTGTGTAGTCAATTTGTATTTTTTATCTTTAATGCGTTCTTTTAATTTCTCTAATGTTGTGTTCATGATAACTATCCCCTTTACTTCTTACAAAAGTTTTATAAAACCTACGCCCCAACGAATGGGTTGTATTGTTTTTCATAACCTATATTTGTTTCTGGTCCATGACCAGGATATACCATTGTATTGTCAGGCAATTTATAAAGCTGAGTTTTAATGGATTCCATTAATGTCTCATAAGAGCCATTTGGAAAATCAGTACGACCTACGGAATCTCTAAAGAGAGTATCCCCTACAAATACAAGGCCTTCCATGTAATAACATACCCCACCTGGCGTATGACCCGGTGTTTCAAGTACTTCAAGATTAATAGCACCACAGGTAATGTGGTCACCTTGTTTAACCTCGATAATGTCAGCATTTACCTTGATTGGTGTTGGATTACTATAAGCGCTGAGATTGAGTTCAGGATCTGACAAATACGGTACATCGCCCTTTTGAATATATACAGGCACATGATATATATCTACAATCTCTTGAACGCCACCAATATGGTCGCCATGACCATGGGTTAATAAAATCGCCTTTGGTTTTAAATCATGTTTCTTTAGAGACTCTAATACTTCAGCAGTAGCAGGATCAATAATGAAAGCTTCGCCTACCGCTTTATCTCCAATAACATAGCAGTTAGTCCCTAATGGACCTAATGGCATGCGCATAAGCACTAATTGTTGTTCACTCATTAAGCCCCTCCTTTACTACGCTGTACTGTATATACTTCACGAATACGGCGCAACTTAGTCATAACAAAATCAAGTTGTGAAATATCACGGATATCGACAACTACATTGATACTTACAGTTTTAGTATCTTCTTGAACCTTAGCATTGATGTTTGTAATGGTGATTTTCAATTCTGAAAGTACTGCCATAACCTCCATCAACAGACCATTTCGATCGTATGCTTGAATATCGATACCTACATGGAAGGATTCACCAGAGGAACCATCCCAAGAGACTTCAATCATACGTTCTAAATCTTCTGGCGTATGGCCAAGGCTCGTACAATCGGAGCGATGGACAGATACACCACGACCACGCGTGATGTAACCGATGATATCATCACCAGGAACTGGGCTACAGCATTTCGCCATACGTACCATGACACCAGCTTCCCCTTTTACGAGAACGCCCGTACCATTCTTAGTCGTTTTTGGCCCTTGAGCTTTTAACTTCTCAATGATTTGTTCAGTGCTGTGTTTAGACTCTTCTGCTTCTTTAGATTTTTTATAGAGTTCAATCAACCGTAAGAGAACAGTGCTGACAGGAATGCCACCATAGCCACAAGCGGCAAACATTTCCTCTTCAGTACCAGCTTTCAGTTGTTTTGTAACTTGTTGGAGGCGATTATCACCGATCAATTCTTTCCAACTATAGTTTAATCGTTTTGCTTCTTTTTCAAGCGCTTCTAGGCCTTTTTCAATATTTTCAGCCTTATTTTCACGCTTGAACCAGTTGCGAATTTTGCTCTTACTTTCAGAAGAACCTACGATATTAAGCCAATCAAGACTTGGGCGACCTGTTTTAGATGTAATGATATCTACAATATCGCCATTTTGTAAGGTGTAATCTAGCGGTACAATTTTACCGTTTACCTTAGCCCCTACACAGCGATGACCAACATCAGTATGAACACGGTACGCAAAATCAAGTGGAACCGAACCGATTGGCAATTTAACAACATCGCCTTTTGGTGTGAATACAAATACCTCACCGGAGAAAACGTCTAGTTTTAACGCATTAACCAGTTCTGTTGGATTACTTGTATCTTGCCATTCAAGAACTTGGCGCAACCACGCAACCTTTTGGTCGAAATCCTTATCGCCATTTTTATTGCCTTCTTTATAGCGCCAGTGAGCAGCAACACCATACTCAGATACACGGTGCATTTCCCATGTACGAATTTGGATTTCAACAGGTTGCCCCATGGTACCGATAACCGTTGTATGCAAGGATTGATACATATTCGATTTCGGCATGGAAATATAATCCTTGAAACGATATGGCAATGGTTTCCACAAGCTATGCGCAATACCTAGTACGGCGTAGCAATCTGGAATTGTATCAACGATAACACGAACAGCAAGCAAATCGTAAATTTGAGATAAATCACGGTTGTCCTTTTTCATCTTCTTGTAAATACTGTAGAAGTGTTTTGGACGACCTTTAATATCCGCCTTAATATGAGCTTCCCCTAACGCTTTTGTAAGTTGGCTCATCGTATCATTTACAATGTCCTCACGAGCTTGGCGTTTTTGTTTCATTTGATCTACAAGATCATAATATTTTTCCGGCTCTAAATAGCGGAATGATAAATCTTCTAGTTCCCATTTCACATTGAAGATACCAAGGCGATGTGCTAAAGGAGCAAAGATTTCTAATGTTTCCTTTGCAATACGCTTTTGCTTGTCGCTACGCATATGCTTTAAAGTACGCATATTATGTAAGCGGTCACCTAGTTTAATAACAACGACGCGCACATCCTTCGCCATAGCCAAAATCATCTTCCGATAATTTTCCATTTGGCGATCTTCTTTTGTTTCATATTGGAACTGGTTTAGTTTCGTTACACCATCAACGAGGAAAGCCACCTCAGAGCCAAACATGTTCTCCAAGTCTTCCTTTGAATACGATGTATCTTCCACCACATCATGCATAAGTGCAGCCATAAGCGTAATATGGTCGATTTGTAAGTGTGCCAAAATTTCAGCTACTGCTAGTGGATGCATAATATATGGCTCACCAGAAGCTCTTAATTGACCTTCATGAGCCTTATCAGCAAGTTCAAAAGCCTTCAATACTTGGTTACACTCATCATCTGTTAAATAGGTATGGATATATTCCATAAATTCAGCTAAAGCTTTTTCTTTGTTAAATGTACCTTGTTCCACCAAAGCTTTGCCTTCTTCATTTACAGTTGTCATGGTGTCACCTCCTATACACTATAGGTAAGAAATGTTACGGATGTGACAAGATCTAATTTTCCTTCAACGGCATTCCATCTTAGCATTAATTGACCATCATCACTTGTATATTCTTCTATGATGCCCAACTCCTTAAAAACATCTAAGGATGTAAGGGCACTACGATTATTTTGATCTGCCGGTTTGCGGCGCAAAATTTCTTGTTCCACATGGTAAACCGATTGACTACGACCACGCATAGCTTGTTTTACTATGACATACATTTGTCTAAGCCCTTCTGTTGAAAGTGTAATAGGCTCTTCACTCAACGGTTCAATAGCTTGAATCATAAGCTGTGGAGAAACCATCCCTTGCCATTCATTCTTTTGTAAGGAAAAGGCTACTTTTACCACAGTTCCAACAAATATAGTTTTAAACAAATCGGGACGATTCCAAGCAATAGCATCTAACGTACCACTTGAGGTTTCTAAAATCACCTTACAATGATTTTTTAACTGCCCCATAAGCATAATATCTTGTACCGTTGCTTCCATAACGGCAAAGACCGGCGTACTATTAGCCATACCATAAGGTTCAAGGGCTGATACGCGGTCAATGATATCTACATCGATATCGTCAACGGGTAGTTCCGCATCAATAGCAACGACAGGAATGTATTCTTCCGGTGTTACATGCTCTTTACAATACGCCGTTAATCGGTCTCGTAGTTCATCTATACGACTTGCATCTATACTAAAGCCAGCTGCTGCAGCATGACCACCAAACTGTAGCAACACATCTTCACAGGACTTGAGTGCATCATAGATGTTAAAGCCATCAATACTGCGGCAGGAACCTTTACCAACGCCATCATGAATACTGATGACTAAGGTTGGTTTATAAAACTCCTCAACTAAACGAGAGGCCACAATACCGATAACACCAGGATGCCAGTCTTCACCAGCCACCACCGTTACATAATCCGCTTTATGACCTTGATTAGCCACATCGATGCGAGCAAGTTCATGAATATTCCGCTCCAGTTCTTGGCGTTCACGGTTAGTTTCATTTAATTCCTCTGCAATAGCTTCTGCCGTATCAGCATCATCGGTAACAAGTAACTCAACAGCACGTGTTGCATGAGTTACGCGACCTGCTGCATTAAGGCGAGGTGCCAAAGTAAAACCGATATGTCCAGATGTTATAGTTCGTTCATGGAGGCCCGCCACATCGATAAGCTTTTTAATGCCCAAATTAGGATGACTATTCATCTTCTCTAGGCCTGCTTTTACAATGATGCGGTTCTCACCTACTAACGGTACTACGTCTGCCACAGTACCTAGTGCAACAATATCTAAATCATCTAAATACCATTCACCATATTTTGTGAGCCATAAAGCTTGGCATAATTTAAAGGCAACCCCAACGCCGGACAAGTTTTTATCCTTATAAGGACAATCCTTTTGCTTGTGGTTAATAACAGCCTTAGCCCTCGGAATCATATCTGGTGCCGTATGATGATCGGTAATAATCATATCGATACGATCACGTACAGCCTCTACAATATCGTAAGAACTGATACCGCAGTCTACGGTAATTACTAAAGCTGTTCCCCGTTCTATAAGGTGCTCTAAAGCCTCTAAATTGAGGCCATACCCTTCGCTTTGACGTTCTGGTATGTAATAGGTAACATCGGCACCTAACTTCTTTAAAAATCGATATAGAACAGATGTGGCAGTAATACCATCTACATCATAATCGCCATAAATAACGATTTGTTTATGTTTTTCAATTGTCTCCTGAACTAGCGAAACAGCTACATCCATATCTTTTAATGTGAATGGATCTAACAAATCTGACAAAGAGCCTTGTAAAAACTTCCGCCCTTCGTCAACATCTATGTGGCGATTTACCATTAATTTTGCCACAATAGGATTTACACCAAGTTCACGGATTAAGATATTTTCTTGTTCTTTGTCGCTTGTGGAAATGCGCCAACGTTTTTTCTTAATCATCATATCCCTCAGTAGTTTATAATCAATATTATTATAAATTTTAACGTATTATCATTATCATTTTTATTTATTATACATCAAAAAGCGAATAAAATAAACTATTTTATATATTTTATTCTCATTTAAGCTTTGTCTTTTTCTCAACAAAAAAGAACCTCCTATTATCAATAGGAGGTTCTAGATCAGTGAATTACTTAGAACCGGAAGTCTCGTTCGCCGTCTTTCATCTGTGCAATATAAGCTTTCGCTTTATCTTTAACTAAGTCGTTTTTGATATTTTCTAACTGTTGTTCAATAACCTTAGCGCCATGAGCTTTAGTCTTTTCATCACCATAATCCATGATGTATTCGTTTAATGTCATCAATGCATTTGGTTGGCAACAGTTGTGGATTTGACCGGATTTAGCAAGGGCCATGAATCTGTCCCCTGTTCTACCTGCACGATAGCATGCAGTACAGAAACTTGGTACATATCCAAGGTCTAGTAACCAATCTACAATTTCATCTAATGTACGTGTATCACTGCGATCAAATTGAGCAGAATTATCTTCTGGTTTTTCTTCTTCTTTGTAGCCACCTACGCTAGTACGAGAGCCACCACTAATTTGGGAGATACCTAATGCCAAGCCACGTTCACGCATAGATTGGCTTTCACGGGTGGACATAATCATACCTGTATACGGTGTGGATACGCGAATAAGAGCAACGATTTTCTCAAAGATATCGTCAGGTACAGCATTACTGAAATCATCTACATCGATATCATCAGCTGGACAAATACGAGGTACAGAAATTGTATGTGGACCTACACCAAATACAGCCTCTAAGTGTTCAGCATGCATTAATAAGCCTACAAAATCGTATTTATAGTGTTCTAAACCATATAAAACACCGATGCCTACATCATCAATACCACCTTGCATAGCGCGGTCCATCGCCTCTGTATGGTAGGCGTAGTCGCTCTTAGGGCCTGTTGGATGTAATGCTTCGTAGTTTTCTTTATTGTACGTTTCTTGGAATAATGTATATGTACCAATGCCAGCTTCGTGTAATTTCTTGTAATCCTCAACAGAGCAAGCTGCAATATTTACGTTTACACGGCGAATTTCGCCATTTTTATTTTTAATACCGTAAATAGTTTTAATGGATTCCAAAATATACTCAAGCGGATTATTGAGTGGATCTTCACCAGACTCAATTACAATGCGCTTATGGCCCATCGCTTCTAAAGCGATAACCTCTTCTCTAATTTGGTCTTGAGTCAACTTTTTACGTTTAATATCGCGGTTTTTAGAATGGTAAGGACAATATACACAACCATTAATACAATAGTTAGACAAATATAATGGTGCAAACAGAACGATACGATCACCGTAAATGGCTTTCTTGATTTCTTTTGCTAAAGCATAAAGCTTTTCCTTATATTCAGGCAACGGACATTCTAATAGAACAGCTGCCTCTCTATGGTTTAACCCCTTAAATGTAGCAGCCTTTTCTAAAATAGCATCTAACAACTCCCGATTTTCCTTGTTTTCCTCTGCGTAAGCAAGAGTATCAAGGATTTCCTGATGGGAAATAAATTCCTCCGCCTTTGGAGATTTTACATCATACATAGTACTTACCTCAAATCTTTCTAGTGGCAATGCCACCCCTCTTTAGGTTTATGAAAGTATATGACAACCAGTCTTCTGGTATTTCACTGATACTGTACTTAGTATACCACTATTCCTACTAAAAAACATAGGAATTTGACACACAATAAAAGGTTGCTCCCTCACAAGAGGAAGCAACCTTTCTAGTATGGGTATTTCTAATTCATATCGATTATCTATATCGAATATGATTAAAATGTATATCAGTATTTCCCTTAATTAGATTCGCCTAGAAACGATAAAAAATCCCTAGTGGAAAACCACTAGGGATTAATAGTCATTGTAAAATTAAGCTTCTACAGGGTATACGCTAACTTTACGGTTATAACGACCAGCACGTTCAAATGCTACTTTACCAGGCACAAGTGCGAATAAAGTGTCATCTTTACCGATACCTACGTTAGTACCAGGGTGGAAGTGAGTACCACGTTGACGAACGATGATGTTACCGCTCTTTACGATGGAACCATCATGGCATTTAACACCAAGACGTTTAGATTCACTATCACGACCGTTACGAGTACTGGACACACCTTTTTTATGTGCGAACAATTGCAAATCAAAAGTAAACATTAAGTTCACCTCCTATATTTCGTGTATTTGGACAAACTCTGGATATTGACGGCTAATTTCCTTTAAACCAAGGATCATAGTCCCCAGAATATCCTGTCCACTCTGGTTAATCGTACCAGAGAGAACCATATCACATTGACCTTCGCTATTTGTATACTCCCCTTCTTGCTGAGCAATTTGGGTAAGTCCTAACATTGCCGTTGCCGATAAGGCAGACACTGCAGCACATACGATATCGAAGCCATGATCATCATATCCTGCATGACCGGACATGTGACAACCAATTACTTGACCATCACGATTCCGCTGGATTCCAATGGAAACCATAATTAAGCTTGGATAGATTCAATACGAACTTTTGTGAACGGTTGACGATGGCCTTGACGACGACGGTAGTTGGATTTAGCTTTGTATTTGAATACTAAGATTTTTTTACCTTTACCATGCTCAAGAACTGTACCTGTAACTTTTGCACCGTTTACAAGAGGAGCGCCAACTTTAACGTCGCCGTCATTCACTACAGTCAAAACTTCTTCGAATGTAACGGATTCGTTAGCAGCTGCTTCCAATTTTTCGATAGTAATTACATCGCCTTCAGCAACGCGATATTGTTTACCACCAGTTTTAATAATTGCGTACATGAGAACACCTCCTTGTTATCGAACTCGCTGAATTCGGTATCCCGACCCGAACATCGGTCGGGCGTTTAAACCTGCTTCACGCGGATTGCAAAGTTCAGTAAACCGAACTAATACTGATATAGTATATCGTATTTACCTACCCATGTCAAACAAAATTCACCATAAATAGCTCCGTTTACGATACTTTCATATATATACAAACCTCTAAAATTCTCCGATAATACCGAGGTGTTGTAAAAGTATTTTTGTACCGATGAGGATCAATACACCCCCACCTAATATGTCTGCATATTTTCCTACGAACTGGCCCATAAATTTACCTAGGTACACGCCAACAAGAGAAATACCAAAGGTAATGACCCCTATCATCGTGGAGGCTTCCCATACATTAATAGGTAAAAAAGCAAAGGTCAAGCCTACTGCCATCGCATCAAGGCTAGTTGCGATGGAAAGCATAATCATTTCCCAAGCACCTAAGAATTGCTTCTCATCGTCTTCTTCATCGTCATCACTGAGGCCTTCTCGAATCATAGCAATACCTAAATAGCCAAGAAGTCCAAAGATAATCCAATGATCCCATTCAGATATGACATCGATAAACTGGCGTCCAATGAGCCACCCAATAACAGGCATGAGAAACTGGAATACCCCGAATAAGAATGCTAATGTCATCTTTCGTCCATTTTCCCCTACCGGCATAGATAAACCTTTACCAATAGATACACCAAAGGCATCCATAGCTAGGCCAACACTAATTAATATAATTTCAAATACAGACACTATACTCACCTATAATAAACTACTTACTTATTCTGCTACAGCCATCAAGGAATAGCCTTCACGGCTAATTTGTGGATTTACTACAATAGAAATCTTACGGCCTATAGAGTCGCCTAATTCTTCAAGAACAGCCTTTGTTAAGTATTGAGCAACCTCCGGATGAACTTCGATTTCTAGGTTCGATTTAATTCGCCCCGACTTAAATAACTCACGAATGCGACGAATGATTTGCATATATACAGTTCTGCCCGACAACATGTATCCAGTGCCTCCACATTGAGGACATGTATCAAACATCAAGGTTTGCAAACCTTGACGGGCACGCTTCCGCGTCATTTCTACAAGACCGAGAGAGCTAATACCACATACGACGGTTTTCATCTTATCTAACTTAGCTTGTGCGCTCAATAGTTGTAGCAACTCTTGTTGATGCGACTTATCCTTCATATCGATAAAATCGACGACGATAATGCCACCAATATCTCGTAAGCGCAGTTGACGACAAATTTCTTTTGCCGCCTCTTTATTAACTGTGAAAGCTAAATCTTCTAGCTTATTAGACTTACCTGTGTAATGAGCAGAGTTAACATCAAATACGGTAAGTGCTTCTGTATGATCGATACGGATAGAACCACCGGAAGGTAAATTAATATCACGAGAGATAAGATCCTCTAATTGAGGTTCAATGTGATTGGCTTTAAAAATAGGTGTGCTGCCACGGTGACGTGTCACTTTAATTTGTTGAGATGTTGGGCCATGACCTAATAGATCCAGTAATCGAGATTCCCCCATATCAGAATCTACAATAATCTCTCCTACATTGCGATGCGCATAATCTCGTACAAGGCGGAACCAAAAATCCGCATCACTATAGAGATCAGTACCACTCTTAGCCACCTTAAAGCGCTTCAACACATGTTGCCATGTACGCCATAGATATTCCATATCACGACCGATTTCATCAGCACTAGCCTTAGCGGCTGCCGTACGAATAATAAATCCACAGCCTTCCTGTACATAAGGCGCTGCTAATTCTTGTAATTTAGCACGTACTGCTTCATCAGTAATTTTCTTAGAAATATGCATGCCTTCAGAGTATGGTAAAAGCACCATAAAACGTCCTGCCAAACTCACATCAGCTGTAACGCGAGCTCCTTTGCCAAGCATTTCCTCTTTTACCACTTGTACAAGAATTTGCTGTCCCACAGATAGGCGTGGCAAGATTTTTTGTTCTTTCCCCTGTTGAAGGTTCAAATACGCATTTTGAGAGCCACCAATATCAACAAAGGCAGCTTGCATACCGTTTAACACGTTCTTAACAGTGCCCTTATACATATGATTTGCCATATGGCTCTCATCGGTACGTTCTAACACGAAATCTATTAACTGACCTTCTTCATCGACAACAGCCATGCGAATTTCTTCGCGCATAACATTGACCAAAATTTTATGCATCCTATCCCTCCCTTCGTTCAATATAAAATATATAGGTCTTTTAAAGCACTAAAGCATATATAAACCGCTTAAGATTTATGTAAAGATATTAGTAGTTAAGATGTATATAACGAGTATTAGTAGTTAATTTCCAATGGAGTGTAGCGACCTTCTTCGTTTTCCACCATAATCGCTTTACGATGAATTTCATAGCCACTTGTAATAGGCCAATTATATTGGTCTTTACCAAGGTTCCACACTTCACTAGGTTTAATAGTGCCTTGAGGATAAATACCGATGCCCATTGTAAGAGTAACCATACCATCTTTCACGGATGCAACGATTGGTTCCTTTACAAATTCTTTTACATCAATAATACGAGTTTTCTTTGGTGTTACCTTTTCGTAAGAAATTTCCGGAGCCTCATTAAAAGGTTTTAATAACGCATCCCAATCGGCATTTTCATCCGTTACAGGGCCTGTAACTTCATAGATAGCAAAGTTACAAATAGCCATCATCTTTTTAACCTTGTCAGGCATTTCTTTACCACCTAGTACTTCAAGGCCTGGCGGTGCTACACGATTAAGACGTTCAATAATGGACTCTAAACTATCATCTTCAATGACATCCATATCGATATATTCAGCCGCAGCTGTTACGCCTAAAGCAAGTGCAGAGGAAAAGCTAATCTTCATATGAGGATTAAAACCTTCTGAAAAGGCCATTTTAATCTCAGCGCGACGAATCATACGCTCCACAGCTTGTGCATAATCAAGGTGCGACAAGAATCGTAATTCTTCGCCCTTATTTAAGGCCAAACGTAATTTTTTCAACTCTGCCACCCTCCTTGTAATCAATAATTGCAGTATTTAGCTCTGGACATACATTACAACCTTTACATGGCCCGCGACGGCAATCACTTGTAAGGTTTGCCTCTACCGCTTGTTCCCACTCCCGTTTCAAGAAAGCTTTACTTACAGTGCAATCTAAATGGTCCCAAGGTAATGGTTCATCAAAGTCACGAGTACGTCTTGCAAAATATGCTGGATCCAAACCACAATCAGCGAAGGCTTTCAACCAAGTTTCATAGTTAAAGTACTCAGTCCAACCATCAAATTTACAACCCGCTTCCCATGCTTTCACAAGAACTTTAGATAATCTACGGTCCCCACGAGCAAAAGCAGCCTCCATATAGCCAGTATAGCCATCATGGTAATGGTAGGAAATATTGCGGTTATTGATGAGAGATTTTAAATACCGTTGCTTACGATGGATTTCCTCTACATCTTGTTGACCATACCATTGGTATGGAGAATGTGTTTTTGGTACGAAGAAGGATACACTGACTGTTACAGAACCATTGCGTTTCCCTGTAATATCTCGGTGTAAATCGAGCACCTTGTACGCAAGATCAGCAATGCCTGCCAAGTCTTCGTCTGTCTCAGTTGGAAGGCCCATCATGAAGTACAATTTAACTGTATTCCAACCTGATTTAAAGGCATTTGTACAAGCCGCCAACAAGTCCTCTTCACTAACACCTTTATTGATAACATCGCGCATACGTTGTGTCCCTGCTTCAGGGGCAAAGGTAAGACCACTCTTACGCACTTGTTGAACCTTTTTCGCAATATCGATAGAGAAACTATCAATACGCAAGGATGGCAAGCTTACACTTACTTGTTTATCTTTGAACTCTTCCATGAGCATATCTACTAATTCAGGTAGTTTAGAATAATCCGCAGAGCTCAAGCTCATCAAAGAGATTTCGTTATACCCAGTATTGGCAATCGTATCTTTAGCAATTTGTAACAAACGTTCAGGTGTCTTTTCACGTACAGGACGATATAGCATACCAGCTTGGCAGAAACGACAACCACGTGTACAACCACGGAATAGTTCAAGTACCGCACGGTCATGAACTATATCTAAGAACGGTACAACAGGTTTTGTTGGATAGAAAACATTTTCCACATCTTCTACAATGCGTTTTTCAACAGCTGCAGGCACGTCATCAAAGCGCGGTGTAATGGATTTAAAATCACCTTGCTCTGTATATTCCACATCGTATAGCGCTGGACAATACGTACCAGGAATTTGAGCCACTTTACGCAAGAATGCTTCCTTACCACCTGGGAATCCTTTTGCCTTTTCAGCCTTGTAGAGATCGATAAATTCATCGCCCCATTCTTCAGACTCACCAAGGGAGACAATATCAAAGAAATCTGCAATAGGCTCTACATTAAAGGCACATGGACCACCACAAACGAGTAATGGAAACTCCATATCACGGTCTTTAGCGTACATTGGAATGCCAGCCAAATCGAGCATGTTTAAGATATTAGTGAAGCTCATCTCATATTGAAGTGTAAAAGCTAACACATCAAAATCTTTGATAGGCGTACGAGTTTCCAAAGAGAACAAAGGAATGTTGCGTTTGCGCATTTCCTCTTCCATATCGTGCCACGGAGCAAACACACGTTCTGCTGCTGCATCTTCACGACGGTTTACAAGACCATATAAAATTTTGATGCCCAAATGGCTCATAGCCACTTCGTATACATCTGGAAAAGCTAAAGCCATTGTTACATCAACAGTACTATGATCTTTTACAATACTGTTATATTCGCCGCCCGTATAGCGAGCCGGCTTTTGGACATGTTGTAACCATGACGTATCTAATTGAATCATACATCCTCCGTCTTTTCTGAAAGACTTCTTTCACAATCAATCCTAAAAATAGGGTTTAAAAAATATATTTCGTCCGTTGCATAGCAATATTTAACAAAATACCGATACTCAACATATTGGTAGTCAACGCACTGACACCATAGCTAAGGAATGGTAATGGAATACCTGTAACAGGCATAATACCAATGGTCATGCCTACATTAACGAGCACCTCAAAGGTAAACATGGTAGCAATCCCCGTAGCTAATAACATACCAAAATTATCATTACACATATATGCTACTTTAATGCTCCGATAAATAAGCATAAAGAGCAAGAACAATACAATGATACAACCTACAAAACCAAATTCTTCACCAATCACGGAGAAAATAAAGTCCGTATGGTTTTCTGGTAAGAAGTTCAACTGACTTTGGGTCCCATTAAAGATACCTTTGCCAAAAATCAAACCTGAACCAATGGCAATCTTAGACTGAATAATATGATAACCAGATCCAAAAGGATCAATATCTGGATTTAAAAATACGAGAATACGTTGTTTTTGGTATTCTTTCAGTACAAACCACCCCAAAGGCATCAATAATAAACCAGTGCCGGCAATAATTTTTATGAGTCTTGTTCTAATACCAGAAATAAATAACATACCCACAAAAATAGCAATATACACAAGAGATGTACCTAGGTCAGGCTGTAAGAATACGAGTGCAATAGGTACCCCAACATATAATACAGGCAATATTAATGATTTAAATGTATCTAACTTACCAATACGAGGCTCTAGCATTTTAGCCATGCAAATAATCATGAGCAATTTAGAAAACTCTGATGGCTGAATCGTAATAGGGCCCAATTGAATCCACCGTTGAGCCCCCAATGCAGAGGTACCAACGGCCATAACGGCAATTAACATCAAAAGAGTAATGCCATAAATGATATTACCCCAGTCCTTTAGGCGATGATAGTTAAGAAACTGCATGCCTATCACAACGGCTACATTAGCTAAGAAAAATATAAGTTGTTTTACTACTAAACTACCAAAGCCAATAGGCTCTTGATTAACATGGGTTGCACTGCCAATGGCTGCTAAACCGATACAAACAAGTAAGAAAGTACATATGATAATAGCCCAGTCGCTATCGTTCCATAGTTTCCGCCACATCATATCACCTATTTCAATTTACGACGGCGCCACAAGCTTTGCTTACCTTGCACTAATAAGCGCTGAGTAGTCCAACCGCCGCGATTAATATAGAGAACATTATTCGAGTCTTCAAAGATAGACTCACCAGCTGTAGCAAGTGTAGGTGTACCTTGTTTTTCTGTAGCAGCCTTTTTCTTCGCTACATAGTCATCAAATTGCTTTTGTACATCATAATCTTCCCAGCAATCCCCAGTTACAACATAGTCTACAAGAGGTGCTAATACATTGCGGAATTCATGAGAAGCAAGCTCTAACAGATGTCCATCTTGTGTATAGGTTAACACATCTTCATCATAAGGAATCATAGCCCCTACATATTCGGCGCGAAGAACTTCTAGCATATTGTATAAGTCTATGTCTTCCCCATCTGTAGGTACTGCATTAAATACAATAGCAAAATCGCGAATATTATGTTCCTCACACACTTGAATCATGCGCGCTCCATTACGTAAGGATACCCACAACGGATGTGTTACAACAATACAGCGATTTACCAAGTCTAAAATAGACTCTATGCCCTTACCAATACCGGCTGGAGCATCAATCAAAATATAGTCATATACATCACAAAGTCGACGGACTAATTTCTTATACTTCTTACGACCTATATCTTCCCAGCGCGCACTTTGACTAGCCGGTAAGAAATCTAGATTTTCTGCAATTGTTACAATAGCATCGTCTGTATATTCTTTATCTTCACTCGCATCTAGTGCATCATAGATGATTTCATCTGCTACACCTAACACAAGATCCAAATCGCGCAATCCAAAGTCCCCATCACAGAGCAATACGCGGTGCCCTGCATGACTTAAGGCTGCACCCAAGCATGCAGTGACAGTCGTTTTACCTACGCCACCCTTGCCGGATACAACACCAATGATTTCGCCCATACTAATCCTTTCTTGGTTGCCCACTAGTTACTGCCTTCTCCGGTTTTTGACCATTCGTCGTATTGCCTACAGTGGCAGCATCTTTATTACTTTTAGTATTTGTATCATTCGTTTTTTTATTCAACGGTACATTGAAATATGCAGCTAACACATCTCGTACGATTGGGCCTGCAGAACCGGCACCAAAGCTACCTTGTTCAACGAGTGCAACCACAACAATTTGCGGTTTATCATATGGTGCATAGGCTACGAACCAGCCATGATCTCGGCCATGTGCGTTTTCCGCAGTACCAGTTTTACCCGCTACATTTATAGGGAATCCTTTAAATAAATCCCCTGCTGTACCGCCCTCATTCGTTACATCACGCAAGCCTTCTCTAATGAGATCCATAATATTTTTAGGAACTGGTAGAATTCCTAATTTATCAGGTCCAAAAATTTCTTTTGGCGTGCCATCTTTATTATCGATGCGGCTTACCACATACGGTCTATATTTAATACCTCCATTAGCCACTTCACTGAGCATTACAGCCATTTGTAATGGCGTAACCAATGTGAAAGATTGACCAATTGCAGCATCAAAGGTTTCCCCTAAGTACCAATCTTCATCATATACTTTTCGTTTGTACTCAGGGCTTGCCATAATACCAGCAGCCTCACCCGGTAAATTAATACCAGTCTTTTCACCAATGCCAAAATACGCAGCATATTTATCGAGATTTTCTATGCCTACACGATTACCCATTTCATAGAAGTAAACGTTATCTGACTTAGCAAGCGCTCTATTAAAATTAAGCCATCCTAATGCTTCACCTTCTGCATTTCGTTTATCAATCAACCAGTGTTTACCACTGTCAAAGATCATCTCTTCAGGAGTAACCTTTTTAAGATCTAATGCGGCCGTACCAGTAATAATCTTAAACGGTGAACCTGGAGGATATTCACCAGAAATAACCTTATTATCAAAAGGATGGTTTTTATCAGTATTTAACTGATTCCATTGAGCTGTTGTAATCCCCTTAGCAAACCAGTTTGGATTGAACTCAGGAGCGCTGACCATAGCTAAAATAGCCCCTGTATTAGGATCCATAGCCACCACTGCAGCCCCTTGTGCGGGAATACCTTGAGCACGCAACTGATTAAGCTGATTTTTAACGGCCTCTTCAGCAGCCTTTTGAAGATTTACATCGATAGTTAAATGAATATTAGCACCAGGTACTGTATGTTTTCTATCGACCTCAGCTACGGGACGACCTGTAGCATCTACTTCAACTTGCTTACCACCATCGGTACCACGCAAGATA
Organism: Veillonella sp. T11011-6; assembly: GCF_002959755.1. Taxonomy (GTDB): domain Bacteria; phylum Bacillota; class Negativicutes; order Veillonellales; family Veillonellaceae; genus Veillonella. Next base: position 693,107 of record NZ_PPCW01000001.1, read on the forward strand.
GAATCATATAATTTTTCAAGGCCAGAACGACCTAAAATAGTACCACCACTTACGAGTGTATTAGGATCTTGTTGTTTTAACTCTTCTAATTCGTCTTCACTCACTTCACCAACATAACCGAATAGTTGAGAAGCCATCGTTTCATATGGATAGTATCGAAGTGGCTCCACATCAATCGTTACCCCCGGCAATTCATGTCGATGCTCTTCAATGGTTGTTACTACGTCCATTGAAATATCATTAGCGATACGTATTGGCTCATAGCCATACTTATGATCATTAACCTTCTTTGTAATATCTTCAGGCTTCATTTTTAATAAAGCTGCTAATTTAGCAACTTCACCATCATCCAAAGCCTTCCCTGTAGGCATGATAGATATTGTATAAGCAGGTCTAGAGCCTACAAGAATTTGACCATTGCGATCATACATAATACCTCGTGCCGCAGTCATCGGTACCATACGCAGACGGTTACCTTCCGCCTTAGCTTGATAATACCCGCCAGCCAAGATTTGTAGCATAAATAAACGCAATGCTAATACGATGAATATGCCCGCTACAATGTAAAAGAGTACATCAAAGCGACTCGTTTTTCTTCGTTTATAGAGGCTTTCAAGCACTCTTTCACCCCCTTACCAAATTATTACCAAATATAATCTTGTTGTTCATCCTTACGCCACAACAATCCATGTACGATAGCAGCCAATACGCCGTTCCAAAACAGTACAGGTATAACCATATGCCACATATATAAACCAATATGCAAATCCCCACCACTAGCCAAAATCATAAGGCTACGGATAAAACCATCCAGCAAGGTACATATAGCTACGATAGCACTAGACCAATACCAACGTTCTTCATATAGTCTATGTTTTACAGCGGATAATAGGTAAACCACAAGAACGTAAGGGAATAAATGGAGCCCAAAGAAATTAGATATCAATACATCATGAACGATACCACCTATAACAGCGGCCATTATCCCCATACGACGCCCTTTAAAAAGAGTAACCATAACAATGATGGTCAAGATTAAATTGGGTAACCAATTCGTATGAAAAATAGCAGGCAATAATTGAGCCTGTATAAAATAAATTAAAAATCCACAGAGGACTAAAGCTAGACGCGTCATGGTTTAACGGCCCCCTTTGCCCCTTCTACTTGATCTCGTTGTGTTTGAGGTACAAGCTTAGGCTCAAGGCCTGGTTTTTGTGGTGCACTAACAGAAGATGATGTAAGAACAAACACCTCTTCCAGACGGTAAAAGTCTACACTAGGTGTGATAACGGCATTCTTAACAAAGCCTTCTGTATCATTTTCGATAGACTGTACATTGCCAACAGGCAATCCTTTTGGATAGATACCACCGTACCCAGAGGTTATTAATTTATCCCCTACTAATACATCGCCATCACGAGCAATATTTACCATTGATGGTGTACGAGGTGAATCTCCATCGCCCTTTACAACACCAGATAAACGCGATTCAGGACGCTGTACGATAACACCAATTGCACTACGCGGGTCAAGAATAGTTTGCACACGAGAGGAATGAGGATATACATCGGTAATAAAACCAACTACCCCACTTGGTACAACGACAGCCATATTAACGGCCATCCCATCTTCACTACCCTTATCGATAGTGAAAGTATTTGTCCATGTACCGTAATCCTTTGTAATAATGCCAGCCAATGTCATGGAAAATTCCGGATGACTACTCTTATAGTTAAGAAGCTGACGAAGTCGAATATTTTCTGCCACTACCTCATCATAGTTAACTACCTTTTGTTCTAATGCGGCTTTACGAGATGCTTCCTCATCACTTTCAATAGTTGCAGAAATAGCATTGTTGAGCACTGTGAAGCCTGTTTGCACACCATCAAGTAAACGAGCAGAGCCATAAGCAAATGGTGTTGTAATGCCTTCAAGAGTAACAGTAACAAAAGGGATACTAGTTCGTTGTTTCCATGCAAATCCGAGCAAAGCCAATAGGATACAGCTAATGACAACGACGATAATTAACTTTTTATCTGACTGTATCATATTAGTCTTGGCCCTTTCTATTTTTAGAATTTACAATAAATCTCGATAAACTCACTAAGTCCGATGAAGCCCCATTAAGGCCTACAACAACTTTCGTCTCAGGTGCGTCCGGAACGTGTACAGGCACACCTAATTCGCCACCAATACGCTCTGCCAGGCCAGATAATTGCGCTGTACCACCAGTGAGGTAGATTCCATATTGCATAATATCGGCTACAATTTCAGGTTCAGCGGAACGAATCATTTGTTTTAATTCATCCAAAAGGCCTCCGATACAGTCATTAACAACTTGGTATACTTCAGACTGATGAATGACACAACGTCTACCTAAACCATTCATCATATCACGGCCTTGAAAGGCATATTCCGCATCTTCTAGTGGTGCCATAGCAGTACCTACGGTATGCTTAATATCCTCTATAATTTCATCAGAAACGATAACCCCAAAGCACTCGCGTACATAGCGTAGCAACGCATTATTAATATCTGAGCCACCAAAGCGTATGGTTTTGCTATCTACAATACCGCCCAATGAAACAATACCCATATCTACGGTGCCACCACCAATATCAATGACCATGGATCCACGAGCTTCAAAGATAGGTGCACCGCAACCAATAGCTGCAGCCACAGGACGTTCAATAAGAAATACTTCGCGGGCTCCCGCCTGAATAACGGCATCCATCATCGCTCTTTGCTCAACATCAGTCATACCACAAGGAACACCAACAAGAACTCGAGCACGACGCAATGCATTAGATACCTTATTCAGAAAATAGTTAAGCATCGTATGCATAACGCGGTAATCCACAATAAAGCCATCTTTCAACGGTGTCAAAGGTCGCCACATATCTGGCATACGCAATACAAGGCGAGCCGCTTCATCGCCAACGGCTACTACTTTTTCTTGTTTCGTATCAGTGGCTATAATAGATGGCTCGCTTATAACGGTTCCTCGCGTCCCCCCCATGAGGCGCGTCTGTATGGACCCAATATCTATACTTACATCTTTTCCTAGAGTAGGTAAAATGGAACTCATAGTAAAATCTCCTTCATTACATCATCATTCCATTTTACCACATATAATGCGACTTTTTCTATTAATATCAAGGCTTTTACCATTGTTAGCAGCACAGAAAATGCATAATTCAAGTACCCTTAAGTCATACATAATTTACACACTCATAAGTAATACATTACAAAGCTACCTATAGGTCGAACAAAATAGAAAAAGCACCCATATCATGATGCATTCTCTATTTACTAGACATAATAAAGAACGCATCATTATGAGTGCTTATTTACTGATACAACAAACTATAAAGCCATTATTATACATTTTAAAACTTATCATATACGAATAACTTAACTGAGTTTACCGATTTCACTAAGGCTAGTGAATTCATTATCACCAATGACGATATGATCTAACACAGGTATCCCCATGAACTGACCTGCACTGACAAATAACTTGGTTAGTCGTATATCTTCATCACTAGGACGACTATCGCCAGATGGATGATTATGTATTAAGATAATGGCCGCCGCATTACACGCTATGGCCTTCTTAAAAACAGCACGTTGCTCTACGAGACTAGATACTAGACCGCCATTAGAAATATGTTCTAATTGAATCAATTTATTTCGTGACGTCAACATAGCTGCCCATACATGCTCTACCTCTTCGTGACGCAAACGCTCCATTACATATTGGGCTATAACAAAGGGCTGTGAAAAATCTTCGTAAGTTTCCTTGATTTTAAGCTCTCCCAAGCGCCGCCCCATCTCAAGAGCTGCACATAAGGTCACCGCTTTATCTGTACCAATACCCTTGATTTTAACGAGTTCTTCAACGGTCATTCGATTTAAACCATATACGCCATCATCAAAGGATTGTACGATATCGTTAGCTAAGGAAATGGCGGACTGCCCCTTTACCCCTGTTCGTAATAAAATAGCTAATAGTTCCTCCATCGCCATATGGGATGGCCCTAGGGTAAGAAACTTCTCTCGGGGCCGTTGAAACGGCAACATGTCTTTTACACTTACTGTTGGTACTTCCATAGAATCTCTCCATTCAAATAGATAACACCATCTATCGATCAAGCAACCAACACATCTACTCTCTTTATATATTTCTTGCACAGCACAGCACAGCACAGCACAGCACAGCACAGCACAGCACAGCACAGCACAGCACAGCACAGCACAGCACAGCCAATTATAGCACTATCACTATAAAGCGATAGTATTATTTAGCACCTAATGCTTTACATAGTTCATCATACACATGCTCTACAGGTAAGCCAACCACATTAGTATAAGAGCCTTCAATCTTCTCTACCCATAAAGCGCCTTTCCCTTGTATACCATAGGCTCCAGCTTTATCCATAGGCTCACCACTACCGATATAGGATTCAATTTCAAAAGGTGCTAACTTTTTAAAATATACCTTTGTTTCATTATGAAAAACTATTTCCTGATTTTTAATGAGTAAGGCTACCCCCGTAATAACAGAATGAACTTGGCCTGATAAACGTTCTAGCATCTGACGGGCCTCAGCCTCATCACTAGGTTTACCTAACACTTGATTCTCTAGCACGACAATCGTATCAGCGCCAAGCACAATACTGCCTTCAGGGACATCTACAGCAGCACGAGCTTTACCTAAAGCCTGTGCTTTTACCATTTCAATGGGATCATCATAACCAGCATTAGCCTCTTCATAGGCGCTCGATACGACAATATGATCAATGCCAACTTGTGTTAACAATTCAGTTCTTCGCGGTGATTGGCTCGCCAAATATAATCCAGCCATTTGCACTCCTTTACGGTATAAGAATTTTAGTTAATTTAACTATTTTATTAATAAGACTAACTAGCATAGCTCAGAAAATATAGATCACAAAATATAAATCAGAATATTTGTAAACTAAACAGTAATATCTGGACCATCCTTTTCAGGAGTAGTTAACTTTTTATAGTACTCTTGTACATCTTCTCCGTGTTTTACCGCATCAGCACGCACTGCAGCATAGAATACAATGTCTGCTTGTGGCACACGGATACGCCCTGGTACATGTTCTTCTAAGATTTCAAAGAATTTATCATCTGCTTTCAGTAATAGGCGACCATTTTGGACCTTATCACCCTTTACAATCGCATACACTAGAGACCATATAGGACGTGGATCAGAAGTAGAACATTTTCTGTATTTATATCGATATTTAATATTCGTCAATAATTCACGTTCAAACTTAAACACCCCATCAATCATATCGTAATCCACTTCAAAATGGCGTTTTCTAAAAATAGAAGATTCTTCAATGACCAACTTTGTGTCTGTCAAAATATAGGTATATCGGCTAACCGCCTGTTTCACAATTACGATGATGGCCATAATTTCAATAAAGTATTCAGCTATTAGCACAGTATGTAAATTAATGCTACGATATGTAGTGTATGCTACACCGCATAATAATAGAATAACAAAACATAATACTAGCCACTCTGCACTTTTAGCACGCTGAGATTTTTCTTCATATAATACTGTCATGTGTTACCCCTTTAAAAGAACTACTACTTTATAACTATACATTCTATTATAAGGTATTCTAAGTATAAAAACTACAAAAACCCCGCCTATATCTATGATATAGACGGGGTTTTATGACTCTATTAGTCACCTAGTTCAGATACGAACTATATTATTTTTTCAAGGATGCTGTAATACGTTGAGTATCGCGAGCAATCATGATTTCTTCGTTTGTAGGGATTACGAAGATTTTAACTTTGGAGCCTTCAGCACTGATTTCTTGTTCTTTACCGCGGATGTTGTTGCGTTCAGAGTCAATGCGAGTACCCAAGTATTCTAAACCGTTGCAGATTGCATCACGGTTACCGATACCGTTTTCACCGATACCAGCTGTGAATACGATAGCATCAACGCCACCCATAACTGCTGCGAATGCACCAATTACGCGGCGAACTTTGTAATGGAACATGTTCAATGCTAATTGAGCACGTTTGTTACCATTAGATGCTGCTTCTTCGATAACACGGAAGTCATTGGACACACCGGAAATACCAAGTACACCGGATTTTTTATTCATAATAGCGTCTACTTCATCGTAGTTCATGCCAGTTTTGTTCATCAAGAATGGAACGATAGCTGGGTCAATATCACCAGTACGAGTACCCATGATCAAACCAGACAATGGAGTAAAGCCCATTGTAGTATCGATGGAGCGACCACCTTTAATAGCGGATACGGAAGAACCATTACCTAAGTGACATGTAATGATGCGAAGATCAGACATGTGTTTGCCCATCAATTCAGCGCAACGTTGTGCAACATATTTGTGGGATGTACCATGGAAACCGTAACGACGGATGCCATAATCTTCATAGTATTCGTAAGGAAGCGCATACATGTAAGCTTCTTTAGGCATTGTTTGGTGGAATGCAGTATCGAATACAGCAACTTGTGGTACGTTAGGCATGATAGCTTGGCAAGCTTCGATACCTTGAATGTTTGGTGGGTTATGCAATGGAGCCAATGAGCAGCATTCTTCTAATGCTTCCATAACAGCTGGAGTGATCAATACGGAGTCAGCGAATTTTTCACCGCCATGTACTACACGGTGACCAACAGCGTCGATTTCGTCCATAGACTTAATTACACCATATTCAGCATCAACTAAAATATCAAGTAAAATACGAAGAGCTTCTTTATGATTCAAAATTGGTTCAACGCGTTCTAATTTATCTGCGTTAGGACGTTTATGAGTGAAGATAGCGTCTTGATCACCAATCTTCTCAAAAAGACCTTTTGCCAATTCTGTTTCAGTTGTCATATCAAGTAATTGATATTTCAAGGAAGAACTACCGCAGTTAACTACTAATACGTTCATCGATTAACCCTCTTTCTGTTGTGTAACTTGAATCTTGTTTTGAATTTCTTTGCTGATATCAGCACCTACCTGATCCTTTTCAGGATATTGGTAGACTATATTCCACAATACGCCATGATCTAAGAATACGTATTGAGAAAATCTAAATGTTTGCCCTTGAGTTGTATAAGTCACATCAAGCTTTTTAGCAGACGCGCCTTCTAAAGCTACAGACTCTTCTTTGATGGTGCCGCCGATTTTAGTAAACTCAGATTTGCTGCGGTTAACATACTCATCCACCGTTGGCAATGGTTTATTTTCACCGGCACGCAAAGCCTCAACCTCAATCACCATATGGTCTGTAACAGATCCATAAATATCAATTGGATACCCATCATCAGACATATTTTTTGTGCTTTTACCCATTTCATAAGGCAAAGCAATGGTAATTTCAGATTGACCAGCACGGATAACTTGATGGCCAAAACTATATGTATCCATTACATTTGTAGAGCCACATCCCGCCATTGCTAGTAGCGCAGCACCGAGCAGAGCCCCTTGTAATGTACGTTTCCAATTTTGTTTCATCATATACCTCACATCAATTCAGCATTTACAGTTAATTATAGCCTATAGAACAAATAAAATCTACAATAAACTTTAGTTTTACGTACATTTTTACGTCTATTTCTTTCACGTATAGCCACTAAGTTCAAAATTTATTTACAGTACCTCTATGCTTTGTTACACTAACACTAATGAAAGGAGTCACTATGAAAACCATCGGTATTATTTGCGAATACAATCCATTTCACAATGGACATGCACACCAACTACATACGTTAGCTTCAGAATACCCTGATGCATTGCGCATCTGTATTATGAGTGGCTCCTTTGTGCAACGTGGTGAGCCGGCCCTATTCTCTAAGTTCGATCGTGCTCGTTGGGCCATTCTTGGCGGTGCAGATATCGTTATCGAACTCCCTACACTCTATTCCTTAGGTAGCGCGCAACTATTTGGAACTGGCGCCATCCGTATGGTGAAAGCACTCTCTATTGATACCCTCTCCTTTGGTTCTGAAACTACTGATCTAAATACGCTCATAGGTATAGCCAAACGTATCGATTGTGAAAGCACCCAAAATGAATTACGCAATTATTTAAATAAAGGCATGTCCTATGGTACAGCCTTCCGCAAAGCGCTAGGCTCCGAATCACTTAGCACACCTAATGCCTTATTAGGGCTTGAATATATCCGTGCTGCATTAAAGTATTATCCAAACTTAGAATATATTCCTATTCAGCGTACATCTGATCACCACAATTACAATTTCGATCAAGAGTTACCATCCGGTACGGCATTGCGTCAACTCATCACTACTGCTAATCCCTTAGATATGTGTTCAACGCTTCAAAGTACTATTCCAACACCAATTCTAGATGATATGACGCATAGAATCACAAATGATGACTATGTCGACTACAATAGATATTACAATATGGTACATATGTTGAGTCGCCGCATGACAGCCAATGAGTTAGAGCGTTTTGTTGATTTTACTGAAGGTATTGAACACTTGTGGTTAAAAGCAGCACAACAGCCTTCATGGGAATCTGCCATTGAGCAAATAAAATCCAAGCGCTACACCTACGCCCGTTTACAGCGCATGGGTGCATATCTTACATTAGGCATTACGAAAGACTTGATAAATATCGCTATGCAAGACGGTCCTCAATACGCTAGATTACTAGCCTTTAACGACAGAGGACGTCAATGGCTGAGAACTAAACATGACATTCCACTCATTCAAAAATGGGCTAAAGCACCTACTCAGCTCAATAATCTTGGAAAATCTATGCATCATATAGATACACTAGCTACAGATATACAAGCCTTATGTTTCCATAATAAAGATAAACGTATAGGGCATACAGACTATACCTATACACCGCAATATATCAAATAAAAAGTATAATTTTAATTTAAGCAAAAAGGGGGTTACAATACAGATTATTCCTGTATTGTAACCCCTTCTTCACCATCTAAGTCTTCTACGGCAACTCGTACACTTTCAAGATGTGATGTAGGAATATTTTTACCCACATAGTCTGCGCGAATCGGCAATTCACGATGACCACGGTCCACGAGTACTGCTAATTGAATAGATTTAGGTCTACCAGATGTCATCAATGCATTTAACGCTGCACGAATAGTACGCCCTGTGTAAAGTACATCATCCACGAGAATGATTGTTTTCTCCGTTGTATCAATCGTACATGGTTTCCCCTCTTTTTGGCGAGCATCACGATCATCACGATACATAGCAACATTGAGTGATTCACATTCAATACGAATACCTTCAATGCGTTCGATTTCGGCCTGCAAACGTTTTGCCAAAATAACACCACGTCGTTCAATGCCTACAATAAGAGCATTAGATAAGCCTTTATTACGTTCTAGGATTTCGTGACTAATACGACGAATCGCGCGCATAATAGCATCTTGATCCATCAATAAGCGTTTCTTTTCCATATATACGCCCTTATAGCACAGAGTTCTCTATGCCCCTTTACAAATATAGTTAGAAGATTATTTAGTAAACCACAATATAAGACAGTTATTTCATTTGCATGTATTTACGTTTGTCTACGTTTGTCTACGTTTCTTTACATTTCGTTTGATTTCTTTTCATTTTTTCGCTTATTTACGCTTATCTTCTCGATATGTTTTAGCAAACTCTATACATGCTTTGAAGTCATCTGGAAGAGGCGCCTCAAAATGCATACTTTCACCTGTAATAGGATGTTTTACATCTAAAGATTTAGAGTGCAATGCCTGTCCTTCAATAGGAAAATCCATACGACGGTAACCATAGAACGGATCATTAACAACAGGATGTCCAATATGAGCAAAATGTACACGAATTTGATGTGTGCGCCCAGTCTCTAAATTACATTCAACCAAGGTTTGATGGCCAAATCGTTCAACCACGTTAAAGTGAGTGACTGCATCCTTACTATTTTCAAAGACAACAGCCATTTTCATACGATCCTTAGGATGTCTTCCAATAGGAGCTTTAATAGTACCCTTTTCTTCTACAATATTACCTTGTACTAATGCTAAATATGTCCGTTTAGCAGAATGCTCCTTTACCTGCTCCGCTAAACCTATATGAGCTGCATCATTTTTAGCAGCCATCATAACACCAGATGTATCCTTATCTAAACGGTGAACAATACCAGGTCTAATCTCACCATTAATACCGGACAAATCCTTACAATGATATAGCAATGCATTAACAAGTGTACCCGAATAATTGCCCACCGCAGGATGAACAACCATACCACGTTGTTTATTTACAATGATAATATCATGATCTTCATACAATACATCTAAAGGAATATCCTCTGGTTTTACCTCTACAGATTCAGGCTCCGGTATCTCTACACGTACAACAGCATTTGGTGTAAGTCTAAGATTTGCTTTCCCTACCTTAGCACCTACTGTAACGTGACCACCTTTAATTAAACTTTGAATATAGCTACGAGACCCTTCCATGTGTTCTGTTAAGAACACATCCAGTCTCATACCGTCTTGCTCAGCACTTACAATATATTCGTTCATCCTCTACCTCTCTATGAGTTAAGTATCATATATTAATTAATTATTTGTCATAATATATGAATTATTTATCATCATCTTTTAATGTAAATAAATAGTAGACTACTAAAGCTACGCCTACACAGATACCAATATCAGCAACATTAAAAATAGGCCATATACGGAAATCAAAAAAATCTACAACGCCATGAAGCATGTAACGATCTATGCCATTACCAATAGCACCGGACACTAATAAAGCAGATCCAATCTTTAAAGTCCAAGGACCTTTTGATAAGCGCTTCCAATAATATGCACAAGCACCAAGCAAAATAACTGCTACCAGTAAAAAGAACCATCGCTGATTAGCAAGCATGCCAAATGCTGCACCGCGATTAATAATATATGTTAAATGAAATACATTGGGTATAACCACTAAAGACTCACCTAACATAAAATGATTCATAATGTAATATTTAGTCCATTGATCTAAAAGTAACCAAAGGATTAGTATAATATAAAACAAGCTGTACTCCCTTATAATAATATATATCTTAATAGTCCTATTATACTAAGTTAACCAAATTTAGGCAAAATAAAAAGCCCCTCAATGAGGGGCCGTTTAATTTGTGATTACTCAGCGGAAATTACAGATACTGGGCAAACGGATTCGCAAGAACCGCAATCGATGCAAGTATCGTTGATTTCGTATTTAGTTTCGCCTTCAGAAATAGCAGAAACTGGGCAAACAGATGCGCAAGAACCACATTTAATGCAACCATCAGCAATAACTCTCATAATTAGGACCTCCATAAAAATATAGATCAGAACTTTTTATTATCATTTAGAAAGGCACTTGCCTCAACTTATGTTCTCATTATCACACAGTTCTTTTTGAAAGTCAAATGAAAATGATAAAAAACTGTATATATTTTTGCATATCACTTTTTCATTTTTATCATACAAAGCCTATGTTTATAGGTATTTTGATATTACTTTTCATTTAATTAATTGAATATGATATTCAACAAATGAGAATGTTGTAATTATCAATTTTATAAAATCCTAATCATTATAATAGGAATTTAATTATCAATATTTATTATCATAAAAACTATTTTTTTATTACAACAGATTTAACGCTTATCTATATTTTAATCTAACATATAAACTTCACTCTAAAAAAGGCCGAATCATACGATTCGACCTCATTTATATTTATAAAGTAAAGTAATATCTTTACTATTATTCAATATATAACAATAATACTATTTTTTTCTTATAGCACTTAGAAAGATGTTAAGAATGTTAGTGTACCTAAAATAACGCCTGCAAGGTTTGGTACGATTAAAATATAATCACGTTTAGGTGATTTTGTCCAACCATATAATACCCAGATCAAACAGGATACTGCTGCAAATAATGGTTGCCATGGTTGACTAGGTTGACCATGAAGATTAGCAATTATTTGTGGGATATAGGCTAAAAATACAAATACACCAATAAATGCACCAATAGAACCAACTAACATGTTAAATCTTTCTTTTGTCATAGATGACCTCCTTATTCAACATTACATTATTATATCTTACACAATATACTATATCATATTTTTTTCGATGTAGTCAATTGTGTAAAATTAATCATGCAAATTAGTTTAATTCATATTGCTTTTGATTACACTTATATGTTATCTATATTAAAATCATATAGGCTAAAATCATAAAAAACGAGGCCGAATCTTACGATTCGACCTCGTATGTGCTTTATAGTAGAGTAACCTATCCCCTATTATTTACCAGGGAAGAATGGCCATACCATTGGAATGATAATTAAGCTTACTACGAAGCAAACTAAAATCAATGGAACGCCGGCTTTTACATAGTCTGTAAATTTGTATTGACCAGGGCCAAGTACTAATGTATTTGGAGGTGTACCTACAGGTGTACCGAATGCACAAGATGCAGCAACGCCGATAGCCATCAATACAGCATGAGGGTCAGCGCCCATACCTTGAGCAATGGAGATACCGATAGGAGCCAACAATGCACAAGATGCTGTGTTAGACATAAATTGAGTCATAACACAAGACAATGCGAATAATACTGCTGTTGCAAAGTAAGGGCTAGGGTCAGAACCCATAACACCGATTACTGCATTAGCAATCATTTTACCTGCACCAGATTGGTCAAGTGCAGTTGCTACTGGCATCATACCAGCAAATAAGAAGATTGTTACCCAGTCAATAGATGTGTAAGCTTGTTTTTCGTTCAAGCAACCAGTTAATACGCAAAGCATTGCGCCAATAACTGCAACCATGCTCAATGGTAAGTTGATACCATAACCTTTTAGGAAGTCACCTAAAATCATAGCAATGATTACACCTAAAAGAATAAGACCAGAGTATAATTGTTTCTTAGGATCGTTAGAAATATCTTCAGCAGCTACTTCTTGTTCAACGTCGCCAGCATCTTGAATTTCATGTTTAGGCAATAAATGTTTACCAATAAGCATCATGAATGCGATTGTGGCGATAGTCAAAGGAATACCGATCCAAGCAAATTCGAAGAAACCAAATGGTTGTTCACCAAATTTAGTTAATGTACCACTTACAATAATGTTTGGAGGTGTACCAACCATTGTAATGATACCACCAATACCTGCAGCGAATGCTAAAGGCATCAATTGGCGAGATGCAGGAATCTTAGCAACAGCACAGATACCAACAACTACAGGAAGTAAAGCAGCTGTAGTACCAGTGTTAGATAAGAATGCGGACATAGTTGCTGTAACAACCATGATTGCTAGCATTAAGCCATTTTCGCTAGTACCAGCATGAGATACTACTGTTTCCCCAATTTTTTGAGCCAAACCAGTGTAGAACAATGCTGCACCAACAACGAACATGCCAGCAAACAACACAACTGTACTATCAGATAAACCAGAGAATACAACCTTAGGAGTAATAATACCCATAAGGCCAAGTGTAATAGCGCCGCCTAAAGAAGTAATAGCTAAAGGAATAATTTCCGTAACAAATAAAACAGCCATGACTGCGAGGACGATTAAGGTTTGTTCTGCAGTACCCATACATCATCATCTCCCTTCAGAGAAATGCACTGATATAGTTATAAGAGGTATAAAATATAACCTACGATACCAATGGCGGAAGCCATCAAAAAAGTAATCCCATATCCCTCTCTTGTTTTAGGATACCCAAAGAATAAGGTTTCACCTAAAAATCCTCGGCGATTAAACCAAGTATATTTAGTTCTGCGTTGAAACCATTTAGCTTTGCCTTCAACACCGATAATCAGTGCCGTAATAAAAAATACAATAAATGCCCAGATAAAACAAATCAGTATTTTTAATTCTACAGATAACAAGTGACCACCTCTACTAAATTTAAAGCACTAGAAGGTTATTGTGTGAATGCTTGTATCACCTAATGACCAATCTGAAAAGCATTTATTGCAAATATACCCTATTTATGCATGAATACATAGATTTGAAGGGTTTTTATATTCACCAATAGGTGTACCTAATTAGGCACACCTTGGTGAATAATTATTAAATTACTAGTGGCTGGACAACATAGCAAGCATTGTACCTGCTGCTACTGCTGTACCGATAACGCCAGCTACGTTTGGACCCATAGCATGCATGAGCAAGAAGTTAGCTGGGTTAGCTTTCGCACCTACAACTTGAGATACGCGAGCCGCCATTGGAACCGCGGATACACCAGCAGAACCAATAAGTGGATTTGTTTTACCACCATCTACTAAGCTCATCAATTTACCGAATAATACGCCACCAGCAGTACCACCGATGAATGCAACTAAACCTAAGCAAATGATAAGGAGTGTTTGCACGCTTAAGAAGTGTTCCGCACTCATTGTTAAACCAGTACCAGTTGCTAAGAAGATAGTAACAGTATTGATCAAAGCATTTTGAGATGTATCGGACAACCGATCAGTTACGCCAGATTCACGGAACAAGTTACCTAACATCAACATACCTAAAAGGGATGTAATGGAAGGAAGCAATAAGGAAATGAAGATCGTAGAAATAATTGGGAATACGATTTTTTCAAAACGTGTAACTTCACGCAATTGTTCCATAACAATTTCGCGTTCTTTTTGCGTAGTGAATAATTTCATTACAGGTGGTTGAATCAACGGTACCAAGGACATATAGGAATATGCGGCAACCGCGATAGCACCTAATAAATGAGGAGCTAGCTTAGTAGCTAAGTAAATGGATGTAGGGCCGTCAGCACCACCGATGATACCGATAGCAGCTGCTTCTTGAGCTGTGAAGCCAAGCATCATTGCGCCACCTAAAGCAACGAATACGCCGATTTGAGCAGCAGCACCTAAAAGCAATGTTTTAGGATTAGCAATGAGTGGACCAAAGTCAGTCATTGCACCTACACCTAGGAAAATTAAAGGTGGGAAGATTTCTTGGGAGATACCTGCGCTAATAAGTGCCATAACGCCTTCTTCGAAACCATTACGAGGAATATTAGCAAGTACACAACCAAACGCAATCGGACCCAACAATAAAGGTTCAAACTCTTTAGCAAATGCCAAGTACAATAGGATCAAACCTACAAGAATCATAATAGCATTGCCTGTTGTAAATGCGAGGAACCCGCTATCTGTAATAACGGATTGAATCGCAACAGCAAAAGCCTCCATATGCGTTCCCCTTTCACAAATATAAAATTGTCATATGACGCGGCTCTGCCGCGCCACACACAACTTGGTATTAACCAAGAACAACCATGTCGTCGCCAGTGGATACAGTTTGGTTAGCAGCTACGCGAACTTCAGAAACTACAGCATCATGAGGAGCTGCGATTTCGTTTTGCATTTTCATAGCTTCAAGGATCAACAAAGTTTCGCCTTTTTTAACTGCTTGACCAGCGGATACTGCTACAGATAAGATTTTACCAGGCATTGGAGCTTTTACAGTTTCAGCACCTGCTGGAACTGGAGCTGCTGCTGCAGCTGGAGCTGGAGCTGGTGCAGGAGCTGCTTTAGGAGCTGCTGCTGGAGCTGCTTTAGGAGCTGCTGCAGGAGCTGCACCTTTTACTTCATTAACTTCTACATCATATGCTGTGCCGTTTACTGTAATGTTGAATTTTTTCATTTTAAATTCCTCCAAAATGTGTAGTGTCTACACAATACTTATAAATTTTCTTTACACATATAAATTGGATAATCT
Source organism: Veillonella sp. T11011-6 (assembly GCF_002959755.1). Taxonomy (GTDB): domain Bacteria; phylum Bacillota; class Negativicutes; order Veillonellales; family Veillonellaceae; genus Veillonella. Next base: position 708,878 of record NZ_PPCW01000001.1, read on the forward strand.
ATTTGATTATCTAACTGCCAATAATCTTATCGATTACCGCGCAAACGTCCTTCCATTTTCCAATTATAGCTTACGATTGGACGGATATGCGCGATTTGATCAGCGGAATAACCCATTGCCGCTAATGCACCAACGATTACTGCTACTACATCTTGAGATGGAGCTTTACCGTTAGTTGTTGTAGCATTGCTCATTACAAATGCCTCCTAAAATATTATTAACCTCTACCGCTTAAACGACCTTCCAAGCGCCATTTAGCACTGGTTGCTGTAGGTCGAATAGATGCAATTTGTTCAGATGAATACCCCATCGCCACAATGGCACCTACGATAGCTGCTACTACTTCACCTTCATTTTGAGCAGATGCATTTGGTGCAGCCACCGGTGTAGCTGCGGAAGCCGCAACAGGTGCACTTGGTGGTACGTCTTTTTTCTTCTTAGTAGGGTCAATCAAATGAACGATTGACATCAAAATACCTAAAAGAATCAACACAACAAATACAACTGTCATATTAATGGCCATGATTAACCAAGGATTGGTAGTAACTGCTTGTCCTTCCATAATCATTCCCCTTTCTAAAAAAGTAGTAAAGAAAGGTATCTCCCAAATTCGATGATCTTGTTATCGAATCGAATTATAATGGAATATTACCATGTTTCTTTGGAGCACGGTTTTCGCGTTTGCTTGCAAGCATAGCCAAAGCGTTGATAACTGCTGGACGAGTTTGTTTTGGTTCGATTACAACATCTACGAAGCCACGTTCTGCAGCTTTGTATGGAGTTGCGAACTCTTCTACGTATTTAGCTGTTTTAGCGTCTTTGTCTTCATCTTTTTTGAAGATAATGTTAGCTGCACCAGCAGGACCCATTACAGCGATTTCGGATGTAGGCCAAGCGTATACTTGGTCAGCGCCCAAATCTTGAGAACACATAGCGAGGTAAGAACCGCCGTATGCTTTACGAGTGATAACAGTAATTTTTGGTACTGTAGCTTCAGAGTAAGCATACAACATTTTAGCACCATGACGAATGATACCGCCCCATTCTTGATTTGTGCCAGGCAAGAAACCAGGAACGTCAACGAAGTTAACGATTGGAATATTGAAAGCATCACAGAAACGGATGAAACGGGAAGATTTGTCGGATGCATTGATGTCCAAGCAACCAGCCATTACTTTTGGTTGGTTAGCAATGATACCAACGGATTGACCGTCAAAACGTGCGAAACAAGTAATAATGTTTGTAGCATAGAATGGTTGTACTTCATAGTATTCACCATTATCTACAGTAGCTGCAATAACATCTTTCATGTCGTATGGCATGTTACTGTTATCAGGCAACAAGCTGTTCAAGCCTTCGTCTTCGCGAGTTGGATCATCGCCAGTATCTACTAATGGAGCATCTTCCATATTATTGGATGGCAAGAAGCCTAATAAGTAGCGAATTTGAGCGATGCAATCATCTTCGTCTTCAGCTGCAAAGTGAGCAACACCAGACACAGAGTTGTGAGCCATTGCACCACCAAGATCTTCAGCTGTTACTTCTTCACCAGTTACAGATTTGATAACTGCAGGACCAGTGATGAACATTTGAGATGTGTGTTTAACCATGTAGATGAAGTCAGTCAATGCTGGAGAATATACAGCACCGCCTGCGCATGGACCCATGATTACGGAAATTTGTGGAATAACGCCAGATGCATTTGTATTTTCAAAGAAAATTTTACCGTAACCAGCAAGAGCATCTACAGCTTCTTGAATACGAGCACCGCCGGAATCATTGATACCAATGATAGGAGCACCCATTTTCATTGCTAAACGTTGTACTTTAACGATTTTAGCAGCATGCATTTCACCAAGGGAACCACCTTCTACAGTGAAATCTTGTGCGAATGCATATACTAAACGACCGTCAATAGTACCATAACCAGTTACTACACCTTCGCCTGGTAATTCTTTCTTGTCTTGACCGAAGTTAACACAACGATGTTTAACAAATTGATCAAGTTCAACGAAAGAGTTATCATCGAACAATTTAGCCAAACGTTCACGAGCAGTCATTTTGCCTTGAGCATGTTGTTTCTCAACGCGTTTTTCACCGCCACCAGCTTTAACTTTAGCTAGTTTTTCGTGCAATAACTCGATTTTTTCTTGCACTGTTGCCATTATAGCACCTCCAAATAAAACTTGTTACAGTATCATTTTATTTCATTAATAATTAAAGTTCAAGCATGCATACATATTTAATATATAACTCATGATTATATGAATATGTATATCTATTACTCATACATAATGATGTGAATTGGATACTGTATTATTTCATACGTTGACATAATTCAAGCAATACGCCGCCTGTTGCTTTTGGATGTAAGAAAGCAATGGAGGAACCGCCTGCACCGTAACGAGGTTTTTCGTCAATCATACGAACGCCTTTAGCCATCAAATCAGCAATAGCATTTTCAATATTATCAACGCGCAATGCAACATGTTGGATACCATCACGACCGCCATTTTTTTCGATGAATTTACCAATAGGGCCATCTGGAGTTGTAGTTTCTAAGAATTCAAGTTCAGCATCGCCACATGGGAAGAAGGATACTTTTACTTTTTGTTCTTCAACCACTTCATCTTCAGGAAGATGTTCAATACCCAATGCATTTTTATAGAATTCTTTAGTTGCTGCTAAATCATTAACACCAATACCGATGTGATCCACTTGTAATACTTTAAAAGCCATTTCGATTATCTCCTTTATAAGGCTAAATCTCTAATGCTATGTAGTCGCCGTCTACTTTAGCACGCTTGTCATTACGCCGTTAACAACTGTGTATGGATCGCTTTCGCGTTCATTAACAGCTGCCACTTGGCTATTAAATTCGTCGCTTGTAACGATTTTGTCAGCTACATAACGACCAATTTGTTCATTAATCATTGCGATGATTTCATCACGAGTACGTTCTGCCCGACGAGATTCCAATTCACCAGAATCTTCAAGATACTCAAAATGTTCATCTAAAGCGTCGATGAGTTCATCTACGCCTTGGTCTTTACTAGCAATTGTGCGCTTAATCGGTGGGCGCCATTTTACTTCACGAGAGTCTAGGTCAAGCATCATTTCAATTTCTACATTCAAACGATCACAACCATCTCGGTCAGCTTTATTGATAGCAAATACATCGCCAATTTCAAGAATACCTGCCTTGATAGCTTGGATATCATCACCGAGACCAGGAACAAGTACAACCAATGTAGTATCTGCATTTTTTACGATATCTACTTCCGATTGACCTACACCTACTGTTTCAATGATTACTAAATCCATGCCAAAGGCATCCATGAGTTTTACAACGTCTGCAGTCTTTTTGGACAAACCACCAAGACTACCACGCGTGCCCATGCTTCGAATAAATACATTTTCATTTAATGTCAAATCATTCATTCGAATACGGTCCCCCAAGATAGCACCACCAGAGAATGGGCTAGTTGGGTCGATGGCAACGATGCCGATTTTCTTACCTTGATCTAGATAATGTTTAACAACTTTATCTGTCAACGTACTTTTACCAGCACCAGGGGCCCCAGTAATACCGAGAATACGTGCATTCCCTGTTTTAGGGTAAATAGCCTTCATAATATCAATGGCATTATCATACTCGTTTTCTACAGCTGTTATGGACCGTGCTAAGGCTAGTCGAGAACCTTCGAAAAGTTCTTTAACTAAATCCACTCGCCTCACCACCTATCTTAGAATATGGGAATAGAGGGGAGCCAACAATTCAGTTGTGCTCCTCTCTTGCCCAATTAATTATTTAACGTTTTCGTTGATGAATTTAACGATATCGCCAGTTGGTGTACCAGGTGTGAATACTTCTGCTACGCCAGCTTTTTTCAAGCCAGGGATATCAGCGTCAGGAATAACGCCACCACCGATTACAAGTACATCGCCCATGCCTTTTTCTTTCAAAAGTTCAACAATTTTAGGGAACAATGTGTTATGAGCACCAGAAAGAAGGGATAATGCAACTACATTAACGTCTTCAGAAAGAGCTGCTTCAACGATTTGTTCTGGAGTTTGACGAAGACCTGTGTAGATTACTTCGAAACCAGCATCGCGAAGTGCGCGTGCTACTACTTTTGCACCACGGTCATGACCATCAAGACCTGGTTTTGCTACGATTACTCTAATACGTTTTTCTGCCATGATTAATTACCTCCGAAATTAGCCGATATTATAATGTGGAATGAGCTTCGTATTCACCGAATACTTCGCGCAATACATTACAAATTTCACCCAAAGTAGCATATGTTTTAACTGCATCAAGAATTAATGGCATCAAGTTAACGTTTTCATCAGCTGCACCAGCTTTAAGAGCTGCTAATGCTTTATCAACTGCTGCTTGATCGCGGTTAGCGCGAACTGCTTGAGTTTTCTTGGATTGGTTAACACCAACGGAAGCATCTACGCGAAGTAAGTCTTTTGGAGCTTCTTCTTCAACTTGGAATTTGTTTACGCCAACGATTGTGCGCAAGCCAGATTCAACTTCCATTTGCCATTTGTAAGCGGATTCTTGAATTTCTTTTTGGATGTAGCCTTTTTCGATTGCTACTACAGCGCCGCCCATTTCATCAATTTTCTTGATGTATGCCATAGCTTCGTCATAGATAGCGTTAGTCATAGCTTCTACATAGTAGGAACCGCCCAATGGGTCAACTACGTCAGCCAAACCAGATTCGTAAGCCACGATTTGTTGTGTACGAAGAGCTACTTGTACAGATGCTTCTGTAGGAAGAGCCAACGCTTCGTCACGGGAGTTTGTATGTAAGGATTGAGTACCGCCCATTACAGCAGCTGCAGTTTGAAGAGCAACACGAACGATGTTGTTATCAACTTGTTGTGCAGTCAACATGGAACCAGCTGTTTGAGTATGTACACGAAGCATCATGGATTTTGGTTTTTTAGCACCAAAACGTTCTTTCATGATTGTTGCCCATAAACGGCGGGATGCACGGAATTTAGCAACTTCTTCAAGTACGTTGTTATGAGCATTCCAGAAGAAGGAAAGACGACCAGCAAATGTATCAACATCAAGACCAGCTTTCAAAGCTGCTTCTACGTATGCGATACCATCAGCAATTGTGAATGCGATTTCTTGAGCTGCTGTGGAACCTGCTTCACGGATGTGGTAACCGGAGATGGAAATTGTGTTCCATTTTGGAACGTTTTGAGAACAATATTCGAAGATATTAGTGATCAAACGCATGGATGGTTTTGGTGGGAAAATGTAAGTACCACGAGCTGCGTATTCTTTCAAAATATCATTTTGAATTGTACCTTTCAATTCTGTGGAAGGTACGCCTTGTTTTTCAGCTACTGCGATATACATTGCCAACAAAACAGATGCTGGAGCGTTGATTGTCATGGATGTGGATACTTTACCAAGGTCGATGCCGTCGAACAAGATTTCCATATCTGCCAAGGAGTCAATCGCTACACCTACTTTACCAACTTCGCCTTCTGCAACTGCATCGTCGGAGTCGTAACCGATTTGTGTAGGTAAGTCGAATGCGCAGGAAAGACCAGTTGCACCAGACTCGATTAAGTAGCGGTAACGTTTGTTAGATTCTTCTGCTGTAGCGAAGCCTGCATACATACGCATTGTCCAGAAACGACCACGGTACATAGTAGGTTGTACGCCACGAGTGTAAGGGAATTCGCCAGGCATACCCAAATCACGTTCATAGTCAAAACCTTCGATATCAACTGGTGTGTATACACGGTTGTATTTTAAATTTTGACGTTCTGGAGTTTTTGCACTTTTTTCGTCACAAAGTTTGTTGTACTCAGCAATTTGGGCTTTTAAGTTTTCGTAAGCCATGTTTTCATCATCCTCCTAAAAAAACAGGTTATTTTTTCATGCTTCCAGTTTCTGTGAAGCGTTTATGCCAAGAAAGAGCTTCATCAAGCAACATAGGTGTATGGGCATTCTTTGTTGCAGCTAATGCTTTTTCTAGGTATTCAGTTAACATAGGTTTGTAGTCTGGGTGAGCACATTTTTCAATGATTAAACGAGCTCTTTCCACTGGGCTCAAACCACGGCAGTCAGCAACACCTTGTTCTGTACAGAAAATCATAGTGTCATGTTCTGGGTGATCCACATGAGATACATATGGAACGATAGAACTGATGTCGCCATTTTTAGCAACGGAGTTAGTGCAGAAAATAGTGAGATATGCACTACGTGCAAAGTCACCAGAACCACCAACACCATTCATCATTTTGCTACCCATAATATGAGTAGAGTTTACATTGCCAAAAATATCAAATTCGATAGCGGTATTCATGGCAATGACACCAATACGGCGAGCAATACCAGGGTTGTTGGAAATTTCTTGCGGACGAAGAATGATTTTTTTACGATATTCATCAATATTCGCATAGAAACGTTTCAACCCATCTGGAGAAGGACTTAATGCAGTACCGGAACATACAGTTACTTTACCAGCATCGATCAAGTCGAACATACCATCTTGGATTACTTCTGTATAGATGGACAAATCTGTGAATGGGCCTTTAGCAAGACCACTGATTACCGCATTCGCTACGGAACCTACACCAGATTGTAATGGAAGCAAGTTTTTAGGTAAACGACCTTCTGCAATTTCTTGTTCGAAGAATTTGATAAGGTGTTGACTCATTGCTTTTGCATCATCATCGATAGGTGCCAAAGGTCTTGTTGTATCAGGAACATCACAAGGTACTACTGCAACAATTTTACTTGGATCACAAGGAATTGCTTCAGTACCAATACGATCACCAGGTGTTTCCAATGGAATTGGTTTACGATGTGGTGGATCGAGTGGTTCATAGATATCATGCATACCTACCAAGGAAAGTGGTTGGGATACGTTTACTTCTACGATAACTTTTTTAGCTTGGCTAACAAATGTTGGAGAGTTACCAACAGATGTTGTAGGTACTAAAGAGCCATCTTCGTTGATTTGACAAACTTCTACGATAGCTACGTCTAAATCGCCAAAGAAACCATAGCGAACATTTTGTGCCATTGTGCTTAAATGCATATCGATGTATTTAACAGCACCGCTATTTAAGGCTTTACGTGTATCCCCATTTGTTTGATATGGGAAACGACGATTGATACCGTTAGCACGAGTTAACGCGCCATCAGCTTCATCACCTACGGAAGCACCTGTCCACAAATCAATTTTGAATGGTTCTTTTTCCATTCTTTCTGCCAATGCCAATGGCACTGCTTTTGCATAACCAGATGGAGTAAAGCCGGAAATACCAACTTTATCGTTAGGGTTAATCAAAAGAGCTGCATCATAAGCAGTGACAATTTTACCTTGGAGGGCCGCACATTTAACGCGGTCTTTGATGTCTATCACCATTACCATCTCCTTTAAGAGTAACATTGTATAAACGACAGTTTGATCTCTTGGTCGTTCCTTAAACCGACTTCATCGTAGTCCACATCCAATGCATTGTCAACTTATATGACTAAAATGTATTTTTTATCACACTTTGATTAGCATTATGATTAAAATGCATAGATTTTCACATTTCCACATAAGTTTTATTCACATCGTTATAACTCACAGGAATCATCGATATATGGCATATATTGATGTTTTTCAATTAAATCGAACTCTCTCCATACAATATATAGACCCTTTTCAATATAAAACAACATCTCATATACAAGAACTAGACCTTACACCTCCCTATAAAGATACAATGATATACAAAAAACCGGCTTTCAAATGCTAACGATAATGTTCAATTATGTCTAACATTAGAAAACCGGTTATACTACCTAATACGTACCTACCCAAGGTATGTATTAATTATACCATATTATGAAATTATATATCTACCATAAAACATGCTAATTATACAAGATATTACAATTATGCAGATTTATCAGCAGATAACTGAACTTTTACAAAAGCCCCTACCCAACCAAACAATTGCCAAAATACGATGGTTACTTGATGACTATATAGCTCAAAATCGGATAAGCCACTAAATAAAACACCTATAGCTAACGCACCTACACCAACTTGTGCAGCTTGGCGGAATATATCCCCTTTAAGTCTTATAGATGTAATAACATGACCAATAATAACTGCTAGGAATGATATCAATCCTGGGATGCCTGATTCAGCTAATATATTGAGATACAAATTATGAGCATGATACATCAAGACGTGAGGTCCTTGAATGTAATAATTATAATCAGGATATACTAAGTAAAATGTATTCCACCCAATACCAAAGATAGGATTTTCACGTACGATATACATGGTACTATCCCATAAAGCCCATCGAAGATCAGCTGATGTATCATGGCCTTGGAATATAGACCACAACCTTGAAGCTATTTCACCATCATAAAAATATAAAATTACTGGCACTGCTAATAAAGATAAGAATAATCTTCGTTCCACAAAGATTGCCCAATACAAAATCATCGCTCCAAAGCTAATCCAAATTCCCCTAGAATAGGTTAGTAGCATCGTTAAGAATAATATAATACCTATAACGAGCATCGTAACGACTTCGCGGGTACGATTTTCTTTCATATATACCAAGATATAGCTGATACATACGCTGAGCACCATCAATAGATAGGCTCCCAACAAATTAGGATTTTGTAAGGTGGAAGACATGCGTCGCATCAATTTTGGGAACTGTGCTGCATCTACCCACTCTTTTATATGGATATTAGGAACAAATACATATTGATAAGCACCTATGATACACACCAGAACAGCAGTACCTAATAGAGCACGAAGAAAATAATTCCACTGTTTAGGTGTTTGAATGTATGTGCGAACTAGATAATACATGCCTCCGCTGGCTACGATTTGATAAAACCAACTTTGAATTGACCAATCCCAATTTTCTGATACTAGTGCAGATATGCCAGTCCATACCACAAATATCATAACAGACCAGGATAAATAACCCGTCGGTAAACTCAGTGATTTACTAGATATCAAATCATATAAAGCAAGTCCTATCGCTAGCCACAGGAGTACATCCCCCACCATAGGTTGTAATGGCATAGCAACCACCACACCATAAATTAGACGCTCAATATAGAACGTGATTCTCTTCTGATTAGGAATAAGTGAGAGTTCCATAGGCTCACCTTAGTGACTCATCTCATGGTTAAACCACTGACGAGCATCTCCTAAAATATATAAAGAACCACAAACAGCGATAATATCACCATTCTTTGTATGTTTGTAGGCTAAAGCCAATGCGTCTTCAACAGAATCAGCTGTTTGGGCTACAGCTTTTGGAACAATGTGACGTATTTTTTCAACCAAAACCTCTGGTACTTCTGTTCTATCTGTTGGTGCAGATACTACGAGAACCGTATCCCCTGCCTTAACTACTTCACGAATAATAGCATCTTGATTTTTATCTTTAAGAATTGCCATCACAATCGTTTTTGGGGCGTCCTTAAATAGCTCAGCATAGGTCATACTGAAGGATTCTGCGCCAGCCGCATTATGTGCACCGTCAAAGATAAAGGTGCGATCTAAGCCGCGTTTAACTTCAAAACGTCCTGCCCACGTAGTCCGAGCAAAGCCTTCGCGCATCGTTTCTTCACTGATGCTCTTATCTTCTTTCATCAATAGACGTACAGCCATCAATGCACATGCGAGGTTTACAGATTGATGAATACCGGCCATTGTCGTAAAGAGCATCGCAGGAGCGGCATCATTAGTACTCACAGTAATCATTTGACCACCTGTTACGGCACTACGGCTATCGATACCAAAATCTTTATTGAAAGCATATACTTTAGCATGCTTCTCTTTAGCCACTTCTTCAATAATACGAAGAGGTGCATCCTGTGCAGCCGTTACAACAGGAACTTTGGATTTAATAATCCCTGCCTTGTGACGTGCAATTTCCTCAACAGTATCACCACAATATGCTTGATGATCGATTGTTACATTGGTAATAACAGATACTTTTGGAGTCACGATATTTGTGGAGTCTAGTAGTCCACCTAAGCCAACTTCTACCACTGCATAGTCTACAGCTTGATCTTTGAAGAACAAAAAGGCTGCAGCCGTCAAGATTTCAAATTGCGTTGGTGCTTCTATGCCGTTACTAATGATAGTATCAACTGCCACTTTTACACGGCTAACTAATTCGCCAAAGGCTTCCTCTGTAATATTTCCATCATTGATTTGAATTCGCTCCGTATAGGATTGAAGGTGAGGCGATGTAAATCGCCCCACCCGTAATCCACTTGTAAACAGTGCGTAGGAAATATATGAGGTAACCGAGCCCTTACCATTCGTCCCAGTAACATGAACAATTTTATAGTCCTCTTGTGGATTCCCAAGGGCTTCCATAAGCGCTGTAATTCGTTCAAGGCCAGGCTTAATACCGAATGAAGATGCCTGTTCTAAATAGGCTAAGGCCTCTTGATATGTCATATAAACCTCCTATTATAAGGTTTCAAGGAACGCTTCACGTTCCAATAACGCTTGTTGTTTTTGTTTATATTCTTCTAACTTTTCTTTTTCTTTTGCTACTACAGCTTCTGGAGCTTTTGCGAGGAAGCCTTGGTTAGACAATTTGCCTTCCAAACGGGAAATTTCTTTTTCCATTTGGATTTTTTCCTTTGCAATACGCTCTCTTTCTTTTTCACCGTCGATCAAGTCTTTAAGTAAGAGATATACTTCCATACCATTTACAACTGTTACAGTTGCATTTTCTGGTTTTGGATCATCGGCACCAAGAATTGTTACCTTCTCAGCCCAAGCTAATGTAACAAAGTAATCCCTATGATCTGCTACAGTTTGAGCTAATGCTTCATCTGTTGGCGCTACGATAACCTCAGCTTTTTTACCTAAAGGCACATTCATTTCAGCACGCATGTTACGAATACCTTTGATGGCATCCATCATGACTTCCATTTGACGTGCTGCACCTTCAAGATTATCAAACTTTAATGCTTCAGGCCATTTTGCAACAACGATGCTATCCCCTTCATGAGGTAAATGTTGCCAAATATGTTCTGTTACGAACGGCATAAATGGATGTAACAATTCAAGCATTTGACGCAAGATTGTTACAAGTAAATATTGAACTGTACGACGATCACGTTCATTACCATCGTTGTATAAACGAGGTTTAGCTAACTCAATATACCAGTCACAGTATGTGTTCCAAATGAAATCATATACAGAGCTTGCTGCTTCACCCAATTCAAATTTATCTAGGTTAGAAGTTACACTTTGTACTGTTTCATTGTATTTTTGAACAATCCATTGGTCTGCTAATGTCAAATCATCTGCTGTTGGAACGAAGCTTTCATCATAATTTGTAAGATTCATCAATACAAATTTAGATGCATTCCAAATCTTATTAGCAAAGTTACGATTTGCTTCAACCCGTTCCATATAGAAGCGCATATCATTACCAGGTGTATTGCCAGTTACAAGAGTAAAACGCAATGCATCAGCACCATATTGGTCGATAACTTCAAGAGGGTTAATGCCATTACCCAAGGATTTACTCATTTTACGGCCTTGACTATCACGAACTAGACCATGAATAAATACATGTTTAAATGGAATTTCATGTTCAAATTCAAGAGCCATGAAGATCATACGAGCAACCCAGAAGAAGATGATATCGTAACCAGTTACAAGAACACTTGTTGGATACCATTGTTTAAGTTCTGGTGTTTGTTCAGGCCACCCCATAGTAGCAAATGGCCACAAACCAGAGCTAAACCATGTATCAAGAACGTCTGGATCTTGTGTAACATGACCATGGCAATGAGGACATTCAGTAATATCGTCACGACTAACGATTGTTTCACCGCAATCATCGCAGTACCATGCAGGAATACGATGGCCCCACCATAATTGACGGGAAATAGTCCAGTCGCGGATGTTTTCAAGCCAGTTTACATAAGTTTTTGTAAAACGTTCAGGAACAAACTCTACTTCGTGGTCTTTAACAACCTTAAGAGCTGGCTCTGCTAATGGTTTCATATCTACGAACCATTGTTTAGATACCATTGGCTCGATAATTGTATTACAACGAGAGCAATGACCTACTGCATGATCATGATCATCGATTTTTTCAAGTAAGCCTAGTTCTTTGAGTTCAGCTACAACTTGTTTACGAGCTTCTTCACGAGTCATGCCATTGAATTTGCCAGCACCTTCATTCATTGTGGCATCATTGTTCATAACAACGATGGATTCTAAATTATGACGTTGGCCCATTTCAAAGTCATTAGGGTCATGAGCAGGCGTAATTTTTACACAGCCTGTACCGAAGCTAGCATCTACATAATCATCGGCAATTACAGGAATTTCGCGATTAACAAATGGTAAAATCAATGTTTTGCCGATGAGGTCTTTATAACGATCATCATCAGGATTTACTGCTACTGCTACGTCACCGAACATTGTTTCTGGACGTGTGGTAGCAACAACTACGAAACGATTATCCTCACCTTTTACAGGATATTTAATATGCCATAAGTGGCCATGTTCGTCTTCATGTTCAACTTCAACATCAGATAAAGCAGTAGCACAACGAGGGCACCAGTTGATAATGCGTTCACCGCGATAGATTAAGCCTTTTTCATAAAGGCTTACGAACACTTCACGCACTGCATGATAGTACCCTTCATCTAATGTAAAGCGTTCGCGAGACCAATCACAAGATGCGCCTAAGCTACGGATTTGTTTTACAATAGTATCGCCGTATTCTTTTTTCCATTCCCATACGCGTTCTACGAATTTCTCACGGCCTAAATCATAGCGAGATTTGCCTTCTTCTTTAGCGAGCATTTCTTCTACTTTAATTTGTGTAGCAATACCAGCATGGTCAGTACCTGGCATCCACAATACATTGTAGCCTTGCATGCGTTTGAAACGAATAAGGATATCTTGCAATGTATTATCTAAAGCATGGCCCATGTGCAACATACCAGTTACATTAGGAGGCGGCAACACGATACTAAATGGTTCTTTATTAGTGTCTACTTCTTCGTGAAAGTATCCTTGGTTTTCCCAATATGAATACCATTTCCCTTCTATTTCACCGGGGTTATAAGTGGTTAAATTTTCGTAGGTTTTCATCGTTCCTCCTAAATAAACTCCTTAGCGCTTCATAATCTTAGCCAATACAAATAGGCTCGTTTCATATAGCAATATCATAGGCAATGCAATCATCGTTTGAGAGAACATATCCGGTGTTGGTGAAATGACAGCACCTATGATAAAGGATATAAGAATAAATATCTTTCGCTTCGTTTTTAAAAAACGCGATGTAATTAAGTTGAAATATCCCAAGATGATTAAAATCAACGGCAACTCAAAGATAAATCCAAAGGGTAGTACAAAGGATAATACAAAGTCCATGTACTGACCAATGGAAAATAGCGGTTGTAATTCGTCTGTAGCAAAGCCCATAAAGAACTTAACGGCTGCAGGTAGCACGAGAAAATAAGAAAATACAATACCGATGCCAAATAGTCCTATGGCAACCGGTAAAATCCAGTTAGATAACTGCTTTTCTCGTACAGTAAGGGCTGGCTTAACAAATAGCCAAATCTGATGCAATATAATAGGCGCCCCTATAATAAGACCACCTACTATAGACACCTTCATATATGTAAAGAAGGCTTCAGTTGGTTTCATATAATAGAGCTTACCAGCTGGTTTTAGGAGTATTTCCAATAAAAAGTCTACATAATAATAAGAAATACAAGTTCCTATAACAACTGCAACAGCCATTATAATTAGACGCTTTCGCAATTCAGATAGATGTCCCACAAGGGATAGTTCCCGAGCTTCGTCCATCATTTTCTGTTCCATCTCAGTATAAATAGGTTCATCTTCTGGTTCCTCAGGAACCCGCTGATTTGCCACCTTATACCGTTCTTGCTCAGCCTTTAATTCAGCTTCACGACGCTTTTGACGAACTACACTATCAAAAGAAGGTTTTTGTATGGGATATTCGAAGTCCGGTTTTGGTTCGAATGGTTCCATATTATACCTTTCTATCAGCTAAATTTTTTACTGCCATCACAAGGAATTCCTTCCCTGGGAAATCACGTACAGCATTGAGTGCTGCCAAAGCATCTTTGCAATATTGATCAGCTACAGCTAATGTATTATCAATACCACCTTGACTGATAACATAATCGATAATCGCCTGCTCATCACCACCATGATTCAAAGCCTTAATGTCTGCGAGCAATGTATCTTTATTATCATCATTGACGATGCTCAACAACGGATAGGTCAATAAACCTTCGCGCAGATCATTCCCCACAGGTTTACCAGTCGTCTCTGTTGTTTCACGATAGTCCATAATATCGTCAGTAATTTGGAATGCCATGCCCAACGCATGACCATATTTTTTCAACTCAACGATTTCGGATTCGCTCCAGCCCCCCAAGAGGCCCCCCAATTCCATACAGCCTTCCATAAAGTCTGCTGTTTTCTTTTGGGTCTTGGTCATATAACGCTCAATACCTTGATCAATGCGATATACATCTTCCATTTGCATGAACTCGCCTTCCACAAGGCAAGTAATAATATGGGAGAAAACCTGCAAATACTTCATATTAGGCATTTCAGACACGATTTGGAATGCTTTAGCAAATAAGTAGTCCCCACTAAGGATAGCTACCTTATTGCCTTTGTGCATATGAATCGTTTCTTCACCACGACGAATCTCAGCTTGATCTAATACATCATCGTGAATCAGTGTCGCTAAATGAAGCATTTCTACAGCTTCAGCAATTCTAATACGCTGACGTTCTACAGATGTACCTGCATTAGCAATCAATAAACATAATTGCGCACGCAAGCGCTTGCCACCTGCAGCAGATAATGGTCGAATCAGTGCATTAAAGTCTTCTGCACCTGTATTAAAAGATGATGCAAGAGACTCTTCCACACCCTCTAAATCTAGAGCGATGCGTTCCATAATCTCTAATTCATTGGTTTGACTCATGCTTCATCTCCTACTAGAACTTTATTGATGCGTTGCTGTAAAAGCTCACGGCCTGTATGCTTCAAAGAGCTATACAGAATTGGCGGCGTTGCAGTTGGATACATTTCTTTAATAATCGCTAAATTAGCAGATTTTTCTTTAGCTGTTAATTTATCGACCTTAGTCACTACAATTTGTAGTGGTACACCAGCTTCAACGAGCCAGTCATAAGCGACCTTATCAATAGGCATCTCAGGATGACGACCATCAATTAGTAAACACAACAACATCAATCGTTCAGAATGTAAAATATAATCGGCAATAAAGGAAGACCACAAATTGCGGTTTCCTTTATTTGTCTTTGCAAATCCATACCCAGGAAGGTCAACGAGGAACCAATGATAACGGCGCTCCTCTGTTTCAGAAATATCCTCTTTTGACTCCACATCAAAATAGTTTATCGTCTTTGTCTTACCTGGTTGGCCACTAACGAGAGCCAACCCACGATAATTACACAACGAGTTAATCAACGAAGATTTGCCCACATTAGAGCGCCCGATGAAGGCTATTTCCACAGTATCCCCTTCAGGATATTGATCAGCCTTAACACAGGAAGTATTATATTTTGCTGCTATAATACGAGGCCCCTTCGGTTCTTTTCGTGTATATTGTGGTTTTGGGCCCATTTGTTTAGTGGATTTTTTCTTTTTTTGCATTACACAAGTGCCTTTGCTAATACTTCATCCATTGTCTTAACTGGCGTAATAATGAGACCGTCTTTTACAATATCAGGTAATTCTGCAATATCCTTTTCATTACCTTTAGGAATCAATACTTCTTTAATACCATTAGACAAGGCTGCTAATAACTTTTCTTTTAAACCGCCGATTGGTAGTACACGGCCACGCAATGTAATTTCACCAGTCATGGCAATATCAGAACGAACCTTACGGTTTGTTAAAATAGATACCATAGCCAATGTCATCGTAATACCTGCGGAAGGGCCATCCTTAGGTGTTGCACCTTCTGGCAAGTGAACGTGTATATCGAGTTTCTTATAGAAATCATCTTCAATTTTTAAGGCTTTTGCATTGTGGCGAATATAGCTCATTGCAGCTTGACCAGACTCTTGCATAACCTTACCTAAGCTACCAGTTAATGCAAGTTTACCTGTACCGTTCATAGTTGTTGCTTCGCATGGCAATACAACGCCACCTACAGAAGTCCAAGCTAGACCATTTACATAGCCAATTTGCGGTTTCTTTTCGCGCTCTTGGTCAACAAAAATTGGTGCACCCAAGAATTCGTGAAGATTTTTTGTCGTTACTTTCGGTGCATCCCCACCTTCTTCAACGACTTTATAAGCAATCTTACGACAAATCTTAGCAATCGTTTTTTCTAAGGTACGAACACCCGCTTCACGAGTATATTCGGAAACTACCTTTTTCAACACTGCATCAGATAATTTAACCTTGTAATCTTCAAGGCCATTTTTCTTGATTTGTTTAAGTACTAAATAGCGCTTAGCAATTTCTAATTTTTCTTGTTCCATATAGCTAGATAATTCGATAATTTCCATACGATCTAACAATGGACCAGGAATATTGGATGCAACATTAGCCGTTGTAATCCAGAATACTTCGGAGAAATCAAATGGTACTTCAATGAAGTGATCACTAAATGTGCTATTTTGTTCAGGGTCCAATACCTCTAACAATGCAGAGGATGGATCGCCTTTATAATCAGATGCAAGTTTATCAATTTCATCCAATAAGAATACAGGGTTCTTAGTGCCTACATTCTTGAGGCCTTGAATCATACGACCAGGCAATGCACCAATATACGTACGGCGATGGCCACGAATTTCAGCTTCATCACGTACACCACCTAAAGATGCACGGATGAACTTACGGTTCATTGCTTTAGCTATAGACGTAGCCAAGGATGTTTTACCAACACCTGGTGGTCCAACTAAGCAAAGAATGGAGCCACTATTCTTACCAGTTAACTTACGAACAGCTAAGAATTCAAGGATGCGTTTCTTAACCTTTTCAAGGCCATAATGATCAGCCTCAAGCATATCATGAGCCTCTTTAATATCTAAGCGATCCTCAGTCAATTCGTTCCAAGGTAACGCTAACACCCAATCTAGGTAATTGCGCAAAATAGTTGCTTCTGGCATCAATTGAGGCATGCGACTATAACGAGAGATTTCTTTATCGATACGTTCATGTACATCTTCGCTAAGGTTGAGTGCTTTCAATTTAACACGTAACTCTTCTGCTTCTTCCTCTGGATCTCCTTTGTCACCCAACTCATCGTGGATAACTCGGATTTTTTCACGCAAGAAATATTCTTTTTGCGCTTTTTCCATAGATTGACGAACTTGATTATTAATAGAATTTTCCAAATCAGAAATTTGTAATTCCATATTCAAGATGCCTACGATCATATTTAAACGACGAGCTACGGATAACTCTTCAAGTAACTCTTGGCGTTTAGTATTATTAATAGGCAACAAGAACGCAACTTGGTCAGCTAATTCACAAGGGTCACGTAATTCCATAACCCGTGTTACGCCTTCATCGGTAACAGATTTGGCCTCTTCAGCCCATTCGCCAAACTTAGATTGCACTAAACGACGATAGGCTTCTAACTCAACATCGTCTTCAAATTCGGAGGCTACACGCTCGTAGTCCCCTACATAGTACGGATCCATACTTGTTATATTCATTACGCGAATACGTGTAATGCCCTCTACAAGAACACGTACAATACCACCTGGCAAGCGTAACATTTGCTTAATTTTTACTAATGTACCCATTTGGGCTAAGTCATGAACAGTTGGCGAATCAACAGCATCATCCTTTTGGCTGACAACTGCTAAAATGCGATCCTCGTTCATTGCGGCTTCTACCGCTTTAATGGATTTGTCTCGACCGATATCGAGGTGAATCACGATATTCGGGTATACAACCATGCCTCTAAGGGGTACGGTTGGAATCCCAATTTCGAGTAAATTCATACTTCCTCCAGGTATTTATATTATGAAAAGAAACTCATTCCTACACAGAAATGAGTTTCTTCGAATTACGATTTCAACTGGATGTCTTGGTCTGCCTCATTTTTGAGTATAGGTTCACCTGTGCTCAACACGGATTCACGATTAACTATGCACTTAGTTACTTCCGGCATGGAAGGAACTTCAAACATAACGCGTTTCATCACCTTTTCAATGATAGCACGCAAACCACGAGCACCTGTTTTTCGCTGTAATGCTTCATCAGCGATTTCTTCTAATGCATCTTCAGTGAAAGTTAATTCTACACCATCAAGGGATAGAATTTTTTCATATTGTTTTGTTAATGCATTTTTAGGCTTTGTCAAAATTTGGATCAATGCATCTCTATCCAATTGATCTAATGTTACCATTACTGGCAAACGACCAATGAACTCAGGGATTAAGCCAAACTTCAATAAATCTTCAGGTACAACATCCTTCAAGATAGCCGATATATTACGTTCTTCTTTACGTTGTACATCTGCACCAAAACCAAGGGTTTTCTTAGCGGTACGCTTAGTAATAACCTTGTCCATACCATCAAATGCACCACCACAAATAAAGAGAATATTTGTAGTGTCAATTTGAAGCATTTCTTGATTTGGATGCTTTCTACCACCTTGAGGCGGAACAGAAGCTACGGTACCTTCTAAGATTTTAAGTAATGCTTGTTGTACGCCTTCACCAGACACATCACGTGTAATGGAAGGGTTCTCAGACTTACGGGCAATCTTATCAATTTCATCGATATAAATAATGCCACGTTCAGCCCGAGCTATATCATAAT
Organism: Veillonella sp. T11011-6; assembly: GCF_002959755.1. Taxonomy (GTDB): domain Bacteria; phylum Bacillota; class Negativicutes; order Veillonellales; family Veillonellaceae; genus Veillonella. Next base: position 727,747 of record NZ_PPCW01000001.1, read on the forward strand.
CTGCAGCTTGGATAATTTTGAGCAAGATATTTTCCACATCTTCCCCTACATAACCAGCTTCAGTTAAGCTTGTAGCATCTGCAATAGCAAATGGTACTTCTAGCATTTTCGCTAAGGTTTGAGCCAATAGTGTTTTACCACTACCAGTAGGACCAATGAATAAAACATTAGCCTTTTGTAATTCTACATCATCAACTACATTATCTGTTTGTAAACGTTTGTAGTGATTATATACAGCCACAGCTAAAGAGATTTTAGCATCATCTTGACCAATAACATATTCGTCAAGATGAGCTTTAATTTCTCTCGGCGTTGGCAATTCTTTTAAGTTGAAGTCGTCCGTCTCTACGTCACCTAACTCATCAGCAATAATACGTTCACATACTTCAACGCATTCATCACAAATATATACGTTAGGACCCGCTACTAATTTGCGGACTTCTTCGCTTGTGCGTCCACAAAAACTGCAGCGCATAGTGTCTTTATCTTTTGCCAATGGGCGCCTCCATTACTTGCTTTCTACAGGTTCTCTTGTGAGCACCTCATCAATTAAGCCGTATTCAACGGCATCCTGAGCACTCATGAAGTTATCGCGATCTGTATCGCGCGCTACAACCTCAATATCTTGTCCACTGCGAGAAGCTAAGATACCATTTAATTCTTCACGCATACGAAGAATCTCACGGGCATGGATTTCAATTTCAGATGCTTGCCCTTGAACACCACCTAATGGTTGGTGAATCATAACGCGTGCATGAGGCAACGCATAACGTTTGCCCTTGGCACCTGCTGTTAAAAGCACGGCCCCCATGCTTGCTGCAGAGCCTACACAAATGGTAGACACATCTGGTTTAATATATTGCATCGTATCATAAATAGCCATGCCGGCAGTTACAACACCACCGGGGCTATTAATGTACAAATGGATATCCTTATCAGGATCCTCTGCTTCTAGGAATAACATTTGCGCAATAACCGCATTTGCTACATTATCATCAATAGGTCCACCTAGGAAGATAATGCGGTCCTTTAACAAGCGAGAGTAAATATCATAGGAACGCTCGCCGCGTTCACTTTGTTCAACTACGATTGGTACATACATATATTCACCTTTTCATGTACCTAGTTGAGCAAACTATTATTTAGCCGCTTCAGCGCCTTTTGCATTATCAATAATGAATCGAGCTGCTTTTTTGCGAGCTACAGAGCCTGCCAACATAGCTACACGACCTTCTTTTGCAATAATATCCCAAACTTCTTTAGGATCTGCCCCAAAGTTTTGAGCCATAATGAAGATTTCACGGTTCATATCATCTGGAGTTACTTCGATACCTTCAGCAGTTGCGATAGCGTCTAATACTAAATCAGCGCGTACGTTTTCAGCTGCGGAATCTTTGTATTCAGAGCGTAAATCTTCGATAGTTTTGTTGGAGAATTTCAAGTAGTCATCAAGTTTCAAGCCACGACCTTCCATGTTCATAGCCAATTCTTGAATCATTTGTTCTACGCGATCTTCGATCATTACTTCTGGGATGTCTACAGTTGCATTTTTAACAGCTGTTTGAATCAAGTCAGCATTGTAAGTATCGATTGCGCGACGGGAAGCTTCTTCTTCCATTTTTGCGCGAAGATCTTTTTTCAATTCTTCAATAGTTTCATAAGAGCTTGCTTCTTTTGCGAACTCATCGTTCAATTCAGGCAACTCTTTACGTTTAATGTCATGGATATGAGTTTTGAATTCTGCTTCTTTACCAGCAAGTTCTGCTACGAAGTAGTCTTCAGGGAATGTTACTTTTACAGTTACATCATCACCAGCTTTAGCGCCGATCAATTGATCTTCGAAGCCAGGAATGAAGCTACCAGAACCGATTTGTAATGGGTAGGATTTACCTTCGCCACCATCGAATGGTTTACCGTCAACGGAACCAGCGAAGTCGATTACTGCGAAGTCGTCTTTTTGAATTGTAGCGCCTTCTTCAGCAACAACCATTTTCGCTTGTTGTTCACGAATGTTGTTCAATTGTTCTTCGATTTGTTCATCAGTTACTGTAGCGTCTTGTTTTTCTGCTTCTAAGCCTTTGTAATCGCCAAGTTTAACTTCAGGGCGTTTAGTTACAGTAGCTTTGAAAATCAAGTCTTTACCTTCTTCGAATTGTTCGCGTTCGATTTCTGGTTCAGATACTGGAACGATATCGTTTTCACGAAGTGCAGCACTGTAGTTTTGGCTAGCCAATACTTCGAATGCTTCTTCCAAGATAGCGTCTTTGCCGAAGTTCATTTCTAAAATACGGCGAGGCGCATGGCCTTTACGGAAGCCAGGAATGTTTACTTGACCTGCAATGCGTTTTACAGCTTGTTTAATGCCTTTATCTACTTCTGCTGCAGGTACTTCAATAGTTAACGTTACTACGTGTTGATCAACAGGATTTACAGTTGCTTTCATTTAAAATATGTCCTCCTCGAAGGGCAATACGCCCAAATTTCTGTAGTATATTATGCACTCCTAATAATAACATAAATGCAAGGTCAATGCAATTCTTCTCAATTTACACTAAAAGACCACCCCAAAACGGGTGGTCTTTATATGTATTACATAATTATGCGAATTAGTTATCTTTAGCGATCAATTTGATGATGTCACGGCGAGATAAGATACCAATCAAATGGTAATCCTTGTCTACTACAGGAACATTCTTTAAATGTTGATCAAGCATAACAGATACAATTTCTTCTACATCTTTATCCGGTGTAGTTGTAATGACTTCTTCAGTCATCAACTCATGAACATGAGATGCTAACAATTTTTTAAATTGAGCATTATATTCGCCAATGCCATTGTAATAGATACTAGCGCCTAATACATTTACATAGTGAGGTACATGAGGACGTACTTTTTTGTAAAGCAAATCGCCTTCAGAAATAATACCTAATAATTTATTGTTGTCATCCACTACGGAAACAGCTGTTAAATTATATTTTACCAACAAATCAGCTACATCAGAAATTGGCGCATCTTTGCCAACAGTAACAGGGTATTTATTCATTACTTCTTGGATTTTCATAGTGAATTCCTCCTTACAAATACATCTTGCTTTATTATACTATTCGACATAATATAATAAAACTCCTTTTTTTATAAGAACATTATATAAATAATTTGTAAGTCTATTCTAATAGTGTTTCTTATACTGATACTAAATCAATCTACCCTCATCATAATTATATTATTTATTCAAGCGATAGGATCTATTGAAATTAAATACATCACCAATGATATGGTTCATTTCGATTAATTTTAGATGCTCTATAAATTTGCTCTACTAGTAATAAACGTACCATTTGATGGGTAAATGTCATAGGACTAAAGGATAATTTATAATTCACGGACTTGCGCAACTTATCACTTACACCAAAGGCGCCTCCGACGATGAATGCCATGTCACTGATACCATCTACTTCAAGTTTAGCTATCGTTTTAGCCAAGTCTTCAGAGGACATCGTTTTACCGTACACATCTAACAACACTGTATAAGCATTCTTTGGAACAGCTTTTAATAAACGTTCCCCTTCTTCTGCAACGACTTGTTTTCGATCTGCATCACTGGGCTTATCCCCAATTTTACTTTCATTTAGTTCAGTAATGGTAATCCCACCATAAGGTCGCATCCGTTTCACAAACTCTGCCACCCCATCGCGCAAGTAAGCATCTTTTAACTTGCCAATACAAACTACATAAAATCTCATACTCTACCTCTTTACAGATTGCATAGACACAATTTCATTAGGTTGTCCATGTTGCAATTTCATTTCCGGTCCAATGCGAACGCCTCCATCTACGAGCATTTGTCCTATCGTTTGCGTAACAAGGACGGCATTATTGTTGTTTTCAGAACGATGAGCCAAAATAACTTGCATAAAGTCAGGTCGCTTCATCATGAGCAAAGCTCGGGCAGCCATTTCATTGCTTAAATGACCTTCATCACTAGCAACACGTTGTTTTAAAAATGGTTGATACGGACCAAAGCGCAGCATATGAGGGTCATAATTGGCTTCTAGTACTAATAGAGTTGTATCATCCATACGATGTAAGATACTATCAGAAATTACACCCGTATCGGTAACGACAGTAGCCTTATCTTTTCCAGCAAATACATTAATACCTATTGGATCAGCCGCATCATGACTAACGCCAAATGACTCGACTACAAGATTGCCAAGAGAGAGGCTACCCTTAGTCAATTCGATTAATTGGTTTTTTGGCACAATTAACTTATCTTGAATTTCACGCCACGTCCCTTGTTTCGTATACACAGGGATATCAAAACGTTTCAACAATTGTTGAAGCCCTGCAATATGATCACTATGTTCATGACTGATAAAAATGCCCTCTACCTGTGCCATATCGATATGCAATTCTTTTAAACCATTGACGATGCGCCGGCAACTAATGCCCACATCGTGCAATATGACGGAGTTCCCTTTTTTTATTACTGTACAATTGCCTTTGCTACCACTAGCAAGAACATGGACCTCCAACGGTGAGGATTCACTCATCAAAACACTCCATATACTAAATCATAATTTTTACATATGTCTGTGAAAGTCAATCTATTATCACTTTCACTAACACAATCATTAATTGGTTTCAGATAATTCACTCAAGCGTTCTACAAAGTATGACATATTAGCTTCAATATCTGGTCCACGGCGGAACATGTCACCACCAACGAGGAACATCGTATCATTTCCGTACAACTCTACCAGCTCATTAAGCCGAGCATCTGTTACACCACCACCCGGTGCTGGACAGGCGGCTTTCATCAATCCAAATGGATGTTTAATATAAGAGGAAATTCTCTTACATTGCTCTACTGTGAAAGTAAAACGTCCACCATAGGATACAAAGATAGGCATATCTGCACCAAAGATACGTGGTAACAGTCCCAATTGTAAATAATCGGCAATACCAGATACACCAGGGCTCACAAAGCCACCAGAGTAAGCAGGATGATGAATGATTGGTAAGCCTAACTTTTCATCACTTGCTAATTTATGAAGCCATCCAAAGCCAACAAGACCGGAAGCCACCATAAGAGCTGTGGCACCTGCTTCTTTAGCAAAATAAGCTCGTTCTATTACGTCTGTGCCATCACCAGATACATTGGCAGCATATAATGTATGTGTACCATGGGCTTCATTCATTTCACGCACCATAGCAGCACATCGCTTTACACGATCCTTAAATTGAGAGAATGACTGATTAGAGATGCCATGGTCATCCTTGATAACATCGGCCCCACCACGTGTATAAGCACCGCACATGCGAGCGAGCTCTTCATTCGGTGTTCCCATAGGTTTTACTACAGCCTGAATCATAGGGCGCGTTGGCGTTTCAACCAATTGACGAAGCCCTTGTAAGCCAAATCGAGGGCCTTTAAATACATCATATAAAGTTGGACAGAGTTCAATATCAACAACCCAAATATGTGGTTGCAACGATGAGTTACCAAAGACTACATTTAAGAATTGCGTTGCTTCTAGCGCTGTTGTATCTACAAGGTATGAAATACGAGCCAAATAGTAATGAGACGGATTAATCGTAACATTAGGCATAACCCCTACATTGGCATATGTGGAATCAGGCCCCATAGGTTCAAGTGACTCTAATCTACCAGTGACAGTGCCTTTAATATACGGATCCGTAACAAACTCATAAGGAAACTCTATGGTTTGTTCTACCTGAACAGCCCAGGCAATGGCTTTTGCCTCTTCATATGAACTTGCTTCTATTCGATACGTAACTATAAATCGCTCGTCTTTCATAATGCGTCTCCTTTGCAATAATATTATTTAATTATATACCAAAGTAGTACACGATTCCATACAAAAAAGGCCTCACTCTAAAACTAGAGTGAGGCCTTTTGAAAGAGCGAAAACATGTATATAGATTTTTACCTATATAAACAAGGTTTCTACCGTGAGAGACAATACATGTAATCGTATGAGAATTAACTAATTTAACTATATCTTATTGATAGAAATGTTTAGGATAACCTTTGAATCGTGTGAAGTGACGATATTTACGTGTTGCACGGTTAGGTTCATTAACTGTTTTGTAACCGAAGCCGTTGAATACAACGTTCAAAAGAACGGCTACGATACTACCAGCTGTGATACCAGATTTCAAAAGAATTTGTGCCCAAGCTGGGAAGTGTGCATAGATTTGAGGCGCTGCCAATGGAATCATGGATACCCCAATACTAATTGCAACGAGCATCAAATTATAGTTACCATCGAAACTAACTTTACCAAGGGAGCGAATACCGCTGGCAATAATCATACCAAACATTGCGATACCTGCGCCGCCTAATACAGCATTAGGGATACATGCTACAATAGCTGCTAACTTAGGGAAAAGACCTAATAAAATCAAGATTACACCAGATGCGGCTACAACGAAGCGACTTTTTACGCGTGTTACAGCGATAAGACCAACGTTTTGAGCGAATGCAGTGTAAGGGAAGCTATTAAGGATACCACCGATTAAAGTGGATAAACCATCAGCACGAAGTACTGCAGCCAATTCTTTTTGGCCGATAGGTTTGTCTACGATTTCACCAACAGCAATACTATCACCTGTTGTTTCTACCATAACTACAAGCATTACAATAATCATAGAAATAATAGATGCAAAATCAAAGGTAGGCATGCCAAAGTAGAATGGTGTTACAACGGAAATCCATTGAGAACGACCTACTTCAGAGAAGTCCGTAATACCACAAATCATAGCAAGAGCAGTACCTAGGATAAGCCCTACCAAGATAGCCAGATTACCAAGGAACCCTTTACCAAATCGATATGTCAAAATAACGAGAATAAATGTAGCTACACCAAGAGCTATGTATAGCGGATCTCCGAAGTTTTTATTACCTACGCCACCACCCATCCAGTTAACGGCTACTGGCATCAAGTTGATACCAATAATGGTAATGATGGTACCTGTTACCACAGGTGGGAATAAGCGAATCAAACGACTGAAGAATGGTGCCACAATAAATGTAAATATACCAGCTGCAATAATAGCACCATAAATGGTATTAATATCATGCTGTTGACCAATCATGATCATCGGTCCTACAGAAGCAAATGTTACACCTTGAATAAGAGGAATACGACCACCAACAGGGCCAAAGCCTAATGTTTGAATCAATGTGGCTACACCACATGTGAACAAATCAGCTGTAATCAAACGAATTAAATCTTCAATCGGCAAATGCATGGCTTGCGCAATAATGATTGGTACCGCTACGGCACCAGCATACATGGCTAACACGTGCTGTAAACCATAAGCAAATAATTGCGGGATTGGCAGCATACCATCTACATGGTTGACACCAGATACACCTTTACTCATAAGAATCACCTCATATCTTACGTTTTAGTTACTAGTAAATAATATAGTCATACTATCGTACTTGATAGAGTTTAAAAATCTCATAGACTTCACGTGGGAACCTTGATGGACAGGGGCCGTAGCCCCTCTCCACTAAGCAAATATTCTATTTTTTATAACCTGTATGTTGAATCGGCAAGGACCTACGTGGTTCTCCGTCGATACGACGATACGCATTTGCAATGGCCGGAGCAATTGGAATACTGGAGATTTCACCAATACCTTTGGCACCGTATGCATATTGTTCTGGTGTCCCTTTTTCAATAAGGCTTACATGAATTGGAGGACATTGTGTAGCTCTAAGAAGGCCTAACGTACCATATTTAGCTGTTACATAACCATCTTTATAAGGGAAGTCCTCTGTAACGGCATAGCCCATACCCATGATGGCACCGCCTTCAGCTTGACCAGAGCAAGATTGAGGATTAACTACACGACCTACATCATATGCTACATGAAGCTCAGCAACTTTATTATCTTCGCCAATTCTAGCTACACATGCACCATACCCATAAGCAACGTGATTTTTTGGATGTGGTTTATCAGAGTTGAATGGATCTGTTGCACCAAGGAACTCTTCATAAATTTCTACACCATTCAATTCTTCTAAGGTCTTAGTTTCTAACATTTCTTTTAAGCGAAGACTTGCTTTACGCGTTGCTTCACCAGTGAATACTGTTTGACGAGATGCAGTAGTTGTACCAGAGTCTGGTGTACGTACCGTATCCGGACGTTCCACAAATACTTTATCCGCTGTTAAGCCAGTTGTTTCACAAAGCACTTGAGTAGCCATAGTCGCCATACCTTGACCGATACATGCTGCACCTGTACGGATACGAACTTTACCATCACGTACTTCTAAGATAACGCGACCAGTATCAGGTAAACCTACACCGATACCACTGTTTTTCAAACATACTGCAAGACCTGTACGGTCAGATGCATAGTATGCATCTTTTACTGCTTCCAAACATTCTGCTAATGCAGTTTCTTCGGAGCAAATTTGGCCGTTTGGTAAAGAATCACCAGGGCGAACAACGTTTTTATAACGGAACTCCCAAGGATCCATGCCTACCAATGCAGCTAATTCATCAATGTTTTGTTCTTGACCAAAGATGGTTTGTGTTACACCGAACCCGCGGAATGCACCACCAGGAACAGTATTTGTGTAAACGCAAACACCATCAAAGGCAAAGTTATCAAATTTGTAAGGACCACAAGAGTGTGTACCTGCACGTTGAAGTACAGGACCACCTAAGGATGCATATGCACCACAGTTAGATACGATGTTCACCTTACTTGCTACCAAGTTACCTTCTGCATCACAAGCCGTAGTAATATCCATTTCCATCGCATGTCGTTTAGGATGAATATTAAGACTTTCTTGACGAGAGAAGAGAACCTTAGTTGGTTTGCCTGTGAGCCAAGCTACAAGAGATGCATGATGCTGTACGCTCATGTCCTCTTTACCACCAAAGCCACCACCTACAAGCATACTATGAACTTTTACAGATTCCTCAGGAATGCCAAGCATACGAGATACTTCATGACGATCATCGTAAACATTTTGGCTACCGGAATGTAAATGAATTACATCGCCTTCACGATATGCTACCGCACACTCTGGTTCCATGAATGCATGGTCTGTTTGTGGTGTAGAATAGTGATTAGTTACAACAAATGCAGCCTCAGCAATAGCCTTATCTACATCGCCACGAGATAATGTTTGACGAGTCAATACATTTCCGTCTGGATGTAATTGAGGAGCATCTGGTTTCAACGCCTCTAATGGATCTACTACTGGCTCTAACTCTGTGTAATCTACTTCAACTAGAGCTAATACTTCATCTAAGTATTTCTTTTCTGTAGTTGCCACAAGTGCAATTGCATCACCAACATAGCGAGTATTATCACCTTCTGCGATGAGTACATCCCAGTCTGGCACTAAGTGACCAGTCTTATTGAATGGTACATCTTTAGCTGTCAAAGCCGTTACACACTTAGGATGTGCAAGTGCTTTAGACACATCAACGCGATCGACTCTAGCACGAGGGTATTTAGAACGCAACGCTTTTGCGTAAATCATGCCATCCATATGGATATCGTCAGCATATTGTCCAACGCCTAATGCTTTTTCCTCCGCATCAACGCGGTGTAAACGAGAACCAACATTACCAGTTGTATCCTTTTCAGGAACTGGTAAGTTCTCACGGAACATTTTTGCTGCCAGCATAATGCCTTCTTCGATTTTCACATAACCAGTACAACGACAGATATTGCCTAAAATAGCTTTTTTAACATCGTCAGGTGTAGGGTCATTATTTTCATCAATCAAAACTTTTGCACTAATAATCATACCTGGGATACAGAAACCACACTGCACCGCTCCGCATTCACCAAAAGCATAGGTGTATACCGCTTTTTCCCGTTCAGATAAGCCCTCAATTGTTACTACTGATTTACCATCTAATTGGGATAATTTAGTTACACAAGCCTTTGCTTTTTTTCCGTCTATAATTACTGTACACGTACCACAAGCACCAGCACTACAGCCTTCTTTAGTGCCCGTCAATTTCAAATCAGCTCTCAAGAAATCAATTAAACGTTGATCCTCTTGAACCTCATGTTGGGTGCCATTCACTTGAAAGCGGTACATATATAGCCCTCCTCTCATTAAGGAATACATTCACCAAGATATGATTCTAATAAGGATCCATCTTGTACCACATGGTGACCTCTAAGGATAACATCTCGAACTTTGCCTGTTACGGATATGCCCTCATAAGGTATATAGTCAGCCTTTGTATGGGCAGACTCTTTTGAAAGCACATGCTCAATGCGCTTATCAACAATTGTAATATCCCCATCGCTACCTATGGATAATGTTCCCTTCTTAGGGTACATACCATAAAGTTTTGCAGGGTTTTCACTAACTAATTTCATAAAATCTACAGCGCTCATATTGCATTGGTTTACCAACACATCATAAGCGACAATCCCTCGTTCCTCAGCACCTGGGATGCCACCAGGAATCCGGGTAAAGTCATGTCGACTCTTTAATTTTTGATCATTAAAGGTAAAGCTACAATGATCAGAACCAATAGTTTGGAATAGACCATTTACTAATGCATTCTTTAATGCCATTTGATCTTGTATCGTTCTCAGCGGTGGACTCATCACATATTTAACACCTTCAAAATCAGGTAAATTATATCGTGATTCATCAAGCACCAAATATTGTGGGCAAGTTTCACAAGTTACTTTATGTCCAAGGTCTCGTTCCCGAATAACCTCTTCTATACCCTCTTTAGAACTTACATGAACAATATGTACGGGATACTCTAATGCAGCACCGATTGTACTAAAACGCTTAATCGCTTCCGATTCAATTATGGCCGGTCTTGTGAGTGGATGATTGCCTACATCTAATTCACCACGTTTACGTTTATCAGCTACGAGAGCGTCAATTAAATCACCATTTTCACAGTGTGCTCCAACAAGAGCTCCTGTAGGTTTAATTGCCTCTATAGCATCATAAATTTCTCGATCTGTTAAACGGAAACCATACGCTAAGTACACTTTAAAGGATGACACACCAGCCTCTACGACCTGTGGTATCTCACGGGCTACATCTTCATTCATTTCTACAAGTTCCATATGGAATTTGTAGTCACAGGAGCAATGCCCTACAGCACGCTCCTTGTGAACTTCTAAACCTTTACAAAGGGATCCTTCCTCAGGAGAAGCAAAATTGATGATTGATGTTGTCCCACCAAGAATAGCGGCTTTTGTACCACTATCAAAATCATCCGCAGTAGACGCTAAGGCATTTGTCATCTGAAAGTGTGTATGAGGATCTATAAATCCTGGGAACACATAGCAACCTTTTGCATTAATAACTTCAGCACCTTCTGGAACAGAAAGGTGTTCATCGATGGCGACAATTTTGTCGCCATCGATAAGTAAATCTCCGGTAAGAATTCGATCAGTTAAGACCAAGTCCCCTTGTTGTATGATAATCATGATACATAGTACACATGCTCTTTACAGAAGGCATGTACGACTCCTTTCAATTCTTCAGGTAATGCATCGATGTCACATACTGCTTCTTCACCTTTGAAGCGATAACCACAGCTAGTGCCTGTGATGTAGAAACCATCATTTGTACTATCTGCTAAAGCTTCAGCATTGTGGAAGAATGTAATGCGATCCTTGTATGGTTGACAAGGTTCTACGCAATGACATGCACAGTTACCACACTCATTACAGCTTTGATCTACATGAACGATCAATTTAGCATCATTTACAGTAACGACTTCATTACATCTATTAGGACATACGCGAACACAAGATCCACATGTTACACGGCAGTGATAATCAGAACTACGTGTGCCTGGGAAGGATGGCATTGCTTCACGTTTTTTCTTCATTGCATCGCTCTTCTTGAAGATTTTATTTTCACTAATGTCTTTAGCAAGTTTAGCGATTAGATCTTTATGTACTTTCAAAGCAGCGTTGTAATCAGTAGATTCTACTTCATCGGCTAAACCTTTAAATGTATTGTAGCCTTCACCTTGAAGAAGAATTGTACATACTGTTACAGGCCAGATACCACAATCAAAGATAGCTTTGATATTTTGTTTTACAGCGCCACCGCTGTAAGACATTGGTAAGCGTTCGCCGAATTGAGCACTTAAGAGCTCAGCTACACCAATTGTTACAGGTAACAAGGATTTACCAGACATGTACATTTGCTCACCTGGCAATTCATTGTTGTGAATTTGTACAGGGAATGTATTTGTCAATTTAACGCCAAAGATCTTGTTGTGTTTTTCACCAAGAGCGATAAGACGTTCTAACATTGGAACAGCTTTATCAAATTGAAGGTCAACTTCGAATTGGTGATCTTCAAAATCAATGTATTCAAAGCCTGCATTATCTAATAACTCTCTAATGCGTTTTGGACCTAACAATGTAGGATTGCATTTCAAGTATAAATGAAGCCCTTTTTCACTGATAAGGTAAGAACAAATCGATTCGATTTCTTCTGCTGGGCAACCGTGCATTGTGGACAATGTAATTGCTTGGCAAAGTTCATCACTAATTGAGTTGATATAATCAACATCGATATGTTCAAATTCATCTACATGGTCAAGGCACCATTGTTTACAAGTATCCCACATAGGAGATTGAGATGCACTGCGCATTGTGTTGATGAATTTATCAACCATTGGGCTCTTAATACCAGCCAAGTTGTAACCAACACTCATGATGAATAGGAAACCATCTGGATCGCCTAAGCCTAATTCTTTAGAGATTAATTTTAAAGCGAACCATGCTTTGATATATTCATCAGCAGCTTCATCACAGCTATATTCAGAAGACCATTCTACGTTGTATGCTTCGTCTACAGAGTAGATACAAGGTCTAGGAATACCTAGTTCTTCGCCGTACATAATTTGTACAGTTTTTAATTCGATGCAACGAGCACCTGCTACATAAGATGCCACAATATTTTGTGCCAACTGTGTATTAGGACCTGCTGCTGGGCCTACAGGATTTTCAATAGATTTACCAAACATTGGTAAACGTTGTTCATGATTGATACGATGAATTTTATTTACATTATAAATACGATTGTACATCTTGTACTCAGTCATAATGTGGTTCATCAATTTTCCGAAACTTACCGGATACATAATGTCACTCATAATGTCACACTCCTTTAAAGCGCTTGCGTTATGGGTTTAGTCGTTTCCATAAACCTTTAGATGTTGCTAAAACTTCGTTCATTACTTCAGCTTTGTCGATGCCTTGTAATTTACGATCAATCATACGTGGTACACCATCACTAATAGTTGTTACCACATACATACCATTAGCACCGAATAATAAGTGACCATTGATGTTATTTTCATCAAGTGGTGTTGGTGCTGCGTAATCAAGAACGATTACGTCAGCTGCAGCACCTTTTTTAAGGATGCCTACTGTAGTATCAAAGAATTCATTCGCCATTTTACGGTTGTTTTCAAATAGCATATGAGGAACTTCACCCCAGCCTACATATGGTTTATGTTGCTCATGTTTTACAAGACAATTTGCAACTTTGTAGGATTCTAGCATGTCATTTGTATATCCATCTGTACCAAGGCCAACTGTGATACCTGCACCTAAAAGCTTCAAAATATCTGTTGTGCCTACTGCATTACCCATGTTACTTTCAGGGTTATGAACAACCTTAGCTTGAGATTCTTTCAATAATTCCACATCTTGGTCAGTTACGTGTACGCAGTGACCAGCAATACTCTTAGGTCCTAAAATACCAGCTTCTACAAGTCGTCTTACAGGTGTCATGCCATATTTTTCTTTACTATCTGCCACATCTTCTGGGCCTTCAGCAACATGAACGTGATATCCTAACTTGTCTTCATTTTGTGCTTTCACATAATCTAATGTTTCAGGACTTAATGTAAAGGATGCATGTAAGCCCATCATAGCAGCGAGTCTAGATGGATCTTTTTTAGCCTCTTTACCAAAACGTACATTTTCTGCAACAGCGGCTTTCATCTGATCAACACCGTTACGGTCAGACACTTCGTAGCACAAACAAGAGCGAACACCAAACTGTTTTGCTACATCTGCAATAATAGATAGGCTATTAGCTGTTTCGCCATAACTTGCATGGTGGTCAAAAATAGTAGTTACACCATTTTCAATACAACCTAAATATGTAAGCAATGCGCTTGCCTTCACATCTGGAGCTGTCAGCTTATTATCTAAATAGAACCATAGGCCTTCTAAAATTTCACCAAAGTTTGTTGGTGCTGGACCTGGTAAGGATAAGCCTCGTGCAAGAGCAGAATAAATATGATGATGTGCATTAATAAAGCCTGGCATAATCAAACCGCCATGAGCATCAATAACTTCTGCCTCTTTATATTGTTTGCATAATTCATCATATGCGCCAATATCTATAATCTGAGTTCCGTCAATAACAACAGCGCCATCATAAATGATAGGTCTATCAGTATCGCGAGTAATTACAGTACCTTTTCCTAATATAATCATAGGGCACCTCCCCAACGAATCGTTGGATGCATACTTATAAGTCTATATATTATTATAATACGATACGCGTGCCTGTTTTTCCTGCTATACCATCCTTAGATTTTTCTAATAATGTGATAATGGAAACACGGCCTTTTTTAGATTCTGCAAATGCAATGGCAGCTTCTACTTTTGGTTTCATAGAACCTTCTGCGAATTCACCTGCGGCTGCATATTCTTTAGCTTCTGCAACTGTGATTTCATCAAGCCATTTTTCATTTTCTTTACCAAAATTAATGGCTACTTTTTCAACCGCTGTTAAGATAACAAGTACATCAGCATCAATTTCTTGTGCTAACAAGCTACTAGTCCAGTCTTTATCAATAACTGCTGCTGCACCATGAAGTTCATTACCTTCTCTAGTTACAGGGATACCGCCACCGCCACAAGCAACGATTAATTGTTTACCTACTAAGCCTTTAATCGCTTCGATTTCGATAATTTCTTTAGGTGCTGGGGATGCTACTACACGGCGATAACCGCGGCCAGCATCTTCTTTTACAACATAATCGTAATTTTTTTCTGCATATTCAGCTTCTTCTTTAGTCATAAAGTGACCAATTGGTTTTGTAGGATTTTTAAAACCAGGGTCATTTTGATCAACTAATACTTGCGTAACCATTGTCATGGTTGGCAAATGTTCAATACCACGATTTAACAATTCTTCGTGAAGCGCATTTTGTAAGTCATATCCAATATATGCTTGGCTCATAGCCACACATACGGACAATGGTGTATTTGGTTGACCTTTTACTTCACGTGTCAATGCAGCCATCGCATTGTTGATCATACCGATTTGAGGGCCATTGCCATGCGTTACTACTACATCACAATTGGCTTCTACTAAATCAATGATTGTTTTAGCTGTACTTTTTACGGCAATTTTTTGTTCTGGAAGGGAATTACCTAATGCATTCCCGCCTAATGCTACTACAACTCTTTTTTTCATGTTATGCCTCATAACAAACTATTTAGAATAAAAAGGAGCCATCATCACGGATGGCCCCTAAACTTTACTTTACGGTTGAACTCGGTCAGTTCCCTTCCGTTCTAATTCTTTTAAGGTTTCTACAGGATTCTTAAATTTGCTTAAGAAGATCATAGCTGCAATAACATATGGTTTGTAGCTTGCTTCTTTATAAAGAGGTACACGATAGCGATCGAATACTGTTGCGTCTACTTCGCCTTCTTCACAACTTACACCTGTAATATCTGCTGGTAAGCAATGTAAGTAAAGAGCTTTACCGTCTTTAGTGAGACTCATCATCTCTTCAGTACATGCCCAATCTTTATGTTTACCATTTTCTTCAAGAAGAACTTTTTCTAATGCTTTAATGCCTTCATGGTCGTTTTCGCCATATAGTTTCGTACGTTTTTCCATCGCACCAAATGGAGCCCAGCTCTTAGGATATACGATATCTGCATCTTTGAAAGCGTCCTTCATGTCGTTAGTTCTACGGAAGGAACCGCCGCTTTCTTCAGCTTGTTTCTTAGCGATTTCTTCAACCTCAGGCATTACTTCGTAGCCTTCTGGATGTGCTAATACAACTTCCATACCTAGACGAGTGAATAAACCAATAGCACCTTGAGGTACGGATAAAGGTTTACCATAAGATGGAGAGTACGCCCAAGTCATAGCAAGTTTTTTACCTTTAAGGTTTTCTACACCACCGAATTCTTTGATGATATGAGCTGCATCAGCCATGATTTGTGTTGGATGGTCGATATCGCATTGTAAGTTTACAAGTGTAGGACGTTGTTCTAATACGCCATCTTCGTGACCTTCTTTTACTGCATCGGATACTTGATGCATGTAAGCATTACCTTTGCCGATGTACATATCATCGCGGATACCGATTACATCAGCCATGAAGGAAATCATGTTAGCTGTTTCACGAACTGTTTCACCGTGAGCAATTTGGGATTTACCTTCATCCAAGTCTTGAACTTCTAAACCTAAAAGGTTACAAGCGGAGGCGAAGGAGAAGCGAGTTCTTGTGGAGTTATCACGGAATAAGGAAATGCCAAGACCGCTGTCGAATACTTTAGTGGAAATATTGCGTTCTCTAAGAGCACGTAACGCATCAGCTACTGCCCAAACACCTTTTAATTCATCTTCAGATTTTTCCCATGTAAGGAAGAAATCTTCGCCGTACATTTTGCTAACGTCTAAGTCTTTTAAAGTTTCAATACTTTTATTGAAGTCTGTCATCTGTAAGTCCTCTCTTTCAATTCCCTAAAGGGCTACTTAGGATCTAACTTTATACGGTACCTCATCAAATGGTGAGGTACCATATTAAATTTGTAGTTATGAACTATGTTCTAGTGATTTCCGTTTTAAAGAGATCTAATTCAATGTATATGATATTAGTCTTTGCAGTATACGGATGGTAATAATGCATATACAGCTGCACATGTTACAAGGTCTTGTTTCCATGTGATTTCGTTAGGAGCATGTGCTTGTGCTTCTGCGCCAGGACCAAAGCCGATGCAAGGGATACCATTACGGCCCATGATAGATACGCCGTTAGTGGAGAATGTCCATTTATCAGTCAATGGGCGAGCTTTACGCATTTCAACTGTGTCTTCAGCACCAATACGTTCGTTACCATACAAGCTAGTGTAGGCTTCTTCTAAAGCTTCTGTTACTTTGTGATCTTTAGGAATTACCCAAGTTGGGAAGTAACATTCGATTGGATATGTCAAACCAGTCCAGGATGGACGAGCATATTCGTACATGGATACTTTCGCACCATATTCTTTAACATGTGGTAAAGCTTCGATTTCTGCCAAGCAGGATTGCCATGTTTCGCCAGCTGTCATACGACGGTCCAAGGAAACGGCGCAAGAGTCAGCTACTGCACAACGGCTTGGAGAAGTGTAGAAGATTTGGGAAGTAGTTACAGTACCGCGACCTAAGAAGCGAGCTTCTTCGTAGTGGTCTGGGTTGAATTTAGGGTCAAGCATTTTTACAAGGCCTTTAATTGCTGTGCTTTCATCAGCAGAGTTAGCATTCAAGTCACGGATATCTTGAAGAATATCTGCCATTTTGTAAATTGCGTTGTCACCGCGTTCTGGAGCAGAACCGTGGCAAGATACGCCTTGTACGTCTACGCGGATTTCCATACGACCACGTTGGCCACGGTAGATACCGCCGTCAGTTGGTTCAGTGGATACTACGAATTCAGGACGAATATTGCGTTCTTTAATCATGTATTCCCAGCAAAGACCATCGCAGTCTTCTTCTTGTACTGTACCTACAACAAGTACGCGATATTTATCACTTAAAAGACCTAAGTCTTTCATGATTTTAGCGCCGTATACAGCGGATACGATACCACCTAATTGGTCAGATACACCACGACCACCGATTTTAGTTTCATCTTCGAAACCTTCATAAGGATCGAAATTCCAGTTATCGCGGTTGCCAATACCTACTGTATCGATATGAGCGTCGAAGGCAATAAGAGTTTTACCAGTACCCATGTAACCAAGAATGTTACCCATTGGATCTACTTCAACTTCGTCGAAGCCAAGATCTTTCATTTCTTTTTCAATGCGTTGAACGTGTTCTTTTTCTTCTGCACTTTCACCAGGGAATGCTACGATTTCACGTAAGAACTTGGTCATCGCTGGTCCATAAGTTGCTGCTGCTTGTTTAATTGCTTGTAAATCCATAATTAATGCCTCCTAACGATCTTCACCATACCACATAATGTTTTTATATCTTTCAGGGTCTGTATCACCTTCAGTGGAGAAGCAGAGCACCTTTGAAGACGCATCTAATTCTAATTCCTTGCGTAAGTCTTCATATTCTGGCATTGTCATAATTGCCGTTACAAGACCTAGTGGAACTGCACCAGATTCACCTGTAGTGATTGGTGTATCACCTTTAATCGGTGCACCACCAACGCGCATCCCAAGTCTTGCTACCCAATCAGGAGCAGATACGAATACATCCGCATGGTTTCTCAAAATATCCCATGAAACTGTATTTGGTTCACCACATGCAAGTCCAGCCATGATTGTTTCTAAATCACCCTCAACGATACGAGGATTACCATCATCAGCTACAGCCCCTTTGTATAAGCAAGCTGCTGCTTCAGCTTCTACAACCACTAATTTAGGTTTCTTAGTTGCATTGCTGTATAAATTAGTGAAATAACCTACTACAGCACCTGCTAGGGAACCTACACCAGCTTGTACAAATACATGAGTTGGTACCTTACAGTTTTCAGATTCTAACTGATTTGCAGTTTCCATAGCCATTGTGCCATAGCCTTGCATGATCCAGTTTGGAATTTCTTCATAACCTTCCCATGCTGTATCTTGAACTACAACACCATTTGGAACTTCTTTAGATTTTTTAGTTGCTAACCGTACACATTCATCGTAGTTGAATTCTTCGATTGTTACGGTAGCACCTTCATTTTCAATTTGTTTCCTACGATATTCTGTAGAGCCTTTAGGCATGAACACTACTGCTTTTTGACCTAATTTATTAGCAGCCCAGGCTACGCCACGTCCGTGGTTACCATCAGTAGCTGTAAAGAATGTAGCTTGTCCGAATTCTTCTTTTAATTGTGGAGAAGTTAATACATCATATGGTACATCTTCAACATTTTTACCAGTTTGTTGAGCTACATATTTTGCCATTGCATAAGAGCCGCCTAATACCTTAAATGCATTTAAGCCAAAGCGGTAAGATTCATCTTTTACAAAGAGAGAATTAACACCGATATAATCTGCTAATTTTTCTAGCGATACTAGTGGAGTTACACTATACTGTGGAAAACTTTCATGAAACGCTTTAGCTTTCTTAATTTCTCTAACATCCATAACGGACAAAAACTTGTCACTAGATGGTGCCATCGTATTACGTTTCCACTGAATTCGGTCCATATTTGCCTCCTAGGATTCTTCCTTTACAGTATTTAAATCACTATAAAGAGTAAACTTAGAAATATTGAAATACTCCGCAATCTTTTCTGAAGATTTAGAGATAAGAAAAGCCCCTTTTTCATTTAAGTAGCTAATAGCTTTTAGTCGCTCTACTTTATTCATGAGTGGGCCAGGTTTGCCAACTAACCGTTCTGCTTCTAGTAGTAAATCATCTAATAGTTCCGATACACTTGTAGTAATTTTTTCAACAGTGCCAGTCTCTGCTTGGCCTATCCCTATAAGACTTTCAAGTGATCGATGCATCATAACAAACTCTGTAATATCCTGATTAATTCCTAATAGGTATTCAATATTGCCATTATCATCACGGATATACATGGTAGAGGATTTTAATATCCGTCCAGCCTTAGTTTTTGTTAGATACCCAAATCTACCTTCACTACCATCATCATAGTTGAGTACATCTAAAACCACATGTGATGGACCATCACCAACATGACGATTCGTTATCGTACCATTTTCTATATATACAAGTGATGTATCGAGATCTCCTTGTAAGTCATGTATTAGTACTTCACAAGATGGTCCGAATTGTATGGCCAATCCATGGGCTATTACTTTTAGCCGTTCCAATGTACTCATTGAGATAACCTCCCTCTCATCGGTATCGGTTAACTTTATGGTCTAAATAACTTCAGTCCGCTTATATAGTCAGCATTATGAGAACAATTCTAACTATTTTTGTATCAACCTAATTTTTTGTTAGGTTCCTTACTTAAATTATAGGTCTATGTATACAAAAATGCAATGCTATTATGCATTAAAGTTATTTATAAACATTCAAACATATACATCCATTGTTATAAACATATACATTCCCTTTGATTTCCATCATATAAACCGGATGTTATAAAAATTTTTAATGACCTTTGTGCTATCGCATCTATATAATTAAATCTATTCAAACTCTATAAAAATCAATGTATATCTATATTTTTATATGTATTAATTCAATCTGCTATGTCATTATGCATATATATATTTTTTATAAATACTCCTACATTCATAACTACCAAAAAGTTACGTCTATATACATAGTAAGTATATATAATCTTCTTATTGCATACAAAAAAGGCTGTAATAACGACATATCGTTATTACAGCCTTTATATACTGTTATCTGTTAGGATTTATGTTAATGGTTAAGAGTAAACTATGCGTTTGCTAATGTTTTACCCAATTCTTCACATTGTGCTTTACCATCATCATCAGGTTCACCCAAGATTGCCACGCCATCAGCTACTAATTCGCCACCAGCGTCTTTAATGCGAGTGCCCCAATCTTCTAACCAAGTGCCACCCCAACCATAGGAGCCAAAGATTGCTACTTTTTTACCACCCAATTTAGCTTCTAATTCTGTGTAGAATGGTTCAAATTCGCCTTCTTCTAATTGTTCTGCACCCATATCAGCACAGCCAAGAGCTAGTTTTTCGTAAGCTGCTGCGTCATCTACGGATACTTCAGAAACAGATTTCACTTCAACTTCTTGACCTGCAGCTTTGATACCTTCAGCTACTGCTTGAGCCATTTGTTCTGTATTGCCTGTACCGGACCAATAAATTACACCAATCATCTTGTACCTCCTAGGCCGTTCTTGCGACCAATGAACTAAATGTTTTTCCCAACATCAATTGAGTTTGACAAAATTCACGACATGCTTTGTAACATAAGAAAGAGCGTTTTGCATCTACCACATCATGGTAAACTTTCCACTCTCCACACATACGATATCCACTGCCACGACGAGAAATAAAATATTTCACATCTTTTAATGGATAACCTAGAAATACGCCGATTTCATGTGGAAAATCAACACTTGCTTCCATACGATATCTTAGGTGCTCAAGCATCTCCATAATGCTCATGCGATCATGATAACCGTAGGCTTTCAAAAATGTCATTACTGCAGGTTGCCGTACATAGTCTCGTAATTGTTTCTCACGGAATACCAATAATAGTCTACGCGCTTTACAGCGACATAATTCAAAGAAGAACAATCCTTTTTCATTGAACTCTTTATTATATTCTGTCAATACAAATTGGATTTGTTCATTCATGTCCCGTGGAATAGAAACCAAGTTCGAAAGTTTGATACCTCGAATTGCCGGTGCACAATGATATCCAATGATATGGTCAATTGAATTCATCATAATAGTACCTGCCTGTTGCACATCGTTAGAACTTTCTCTAATGAGAATAATTCCTATATGCCAATAGTACTCTTGATGAGAAAAATTGTCAAGAATAATTGATATATATTTTCAATAATTATTTATTTTTTAACCGTTAGCAAAGTCTTAACTTTAGGGAATATCGCAGCATCATCAGCTTCATTTATAGCTATAAAACGTGCATTCGGACCAGTATACTTATCATCAAAAAGGCTAATATGTAAAACTTCATTATAAGAATTATTATTAGCTACACTTTTATATTTTAATATTCCTTCGTATACATTACCTTGTTTAGCTAATGGCGTTACAACTGTGAAAGTACCAAGAATTGGACTATCCCCCTTATTAATAGCAGAAGCAAGTGCACCTAGTGAAGATGGATCTGCATTGACATGCTTAGTTTCACTCATGCGACCAGATAATTGCTTTCCTAATACTATATTACCATATACAGCATAGTTCATTTCATTTTCGTTTTTAATATTCAATGTATATACATTAGCAGAGGTAGCACCCGCTTCTATAAGCACAGATTTAATATCTTTTTTTGCATCGCCTGCAAAAAGTGCTTTAGGATTATTTTGATACATTGTAACACCTTCAGGTAATTTAACACCTTGATATGTTACAGTTTGACTTTTATTCAAAACGGACTTAATGTTTGCTGCAGAACCTATTGCTGGAACAGATACTAATACAGCAGCTGCAGTAGCAAGTAATACTAATTTTTTCATATGTCTCCTCTAATGAAATGTTAATGTCACAAACTCTCAACATTTATAGTAACAACACAGTAGTAAAGAACCGCCTTTAGTGGAGCGGTTCTTTATCATTATCTTAGCAACGTATATGCCTGACTAAATTATTTTTTTTGTGCCTTAGCCCAGCTATCGCGTAAACCAACAATACGGTTCATTACGATATGATTTGGTGTACTATCTTTATCAGTTACAAAGTAACCTTGGCGCAAGAATTGGAAATGGTCTCCTGGTACAGTATTAGCAAGACATGCTTCCCCTTTACTATGGAATACTTGTAAGGAGTCATGGTTGAAATCGCCCAAGAAGTCTTTACCATCGGAATCTTCTTTAAGTAAATAATCATATAAGCGAGATTCAATATCTACTGCAGTAGATGCTTCAACCCAGTGCAATGTACCTTTTACCTTACGAGTGCAACCGCTGCCGCTCTTAGTTTCTGGATCATATGTACAGTGTATTTCTGTAATATTGCCATTTTCATCTTTGATAACATCAGTACATGTAATGAAGTATGCACCTTTTAAGCGTACTTCTTTACCTGGTGCCAAGCGGAAGAATTTCTTAACTGGCTCTTCCATAAAGTCATTGCGTTCAATGTAGATTTCACGACCGAATACAACTTCACGATTACCCAACTCTTCATTTTCTGGATTATTTTCAACTGTGCATAGTTCAGTTTGACCTTCTGGATAGTTCGTAATAACAACTTTCACAGGATCAATAACTACCATAGGGCGTGTAGCTTTGAGTTTCAAATCTTCACGGATACAGAACTCAAGCAAAGCAATATCAACAACGCTATCTGCTTTAGCGACGCCAATACGATCACAGAAATCACGAATCGCTTCTGGCGTGTAACCACGACGACGCAAGCCAGAAATAGTAGGCATACGAGGATCATCCCAGCCAGCTACGAGACCAGCTTCCACAAGTGCACGTAATTTACGTTTGGACATAACCATTTTAGTTACATTTAAACGAGCAAATTCAATTTGTTGCGGAATTTCAGTATCATCCCAATCCTCAAGTACCCAATCATACAATGGACGATGAACTTCAAACTCTAAAGTACAGATAGAGTGTGTAACACGTTCGATAGCATCTTCAATAGGATGAGCAAAGTCATACATAGGGTAAATCTTCCACTCATTGCCTGTGTTATGATGTTCTGCATTTACAATACGATAAAGAACAGGGTCACGCATAACGATATTAGGATGGCCCATGTCGATTTTTGCACGCAATACCTTTTCACCATCAGCGTATTGACCATCTTTCATTTCTTCGAAGAGTTTCAAGTTTTCTTCTACGCTACGATCGCGGTATGGGCTATTAACACCAGGTGTAGAGAAATCGCCACGGGTTTGTTTAATTTCATCAGCCGTTTGATCATCTACATACGCTTTGCCAAGAGTAATTAATTTCTTAGCATATTCGTACATTTGACCAAAATAGTCAGATGCATAACGTGGTTCATCAGCCCAATCAAAGCCGAGCCATTTTACATCTTCCATGATGGAGTTTACGTATTCAACATCTTCTTTTGCAGGATTCGTATCATCAAAACGAAGATTTGTTAAGCCATTGTACTGTTTGCCAATACCAAAGTTAAGACAAATAGATTTAGCATGACCAATATGTAAGTAACCATTTGGTTCTGGCGGGAAGCGAGTTAACACACGACCACCGTATTTGCCAGTTTCGTTATCTTTGTTGATGATAGCTTCGATAAAGTTAACAGACACAACTTCTTCAGGAGCTACAGTTTTTTCAATATCTTTATGTTCCAACGTTCTAACCTCCATAGGATAAATATTCTTTTATTTTACCATATTTTGCATAATACCGCATATCTTTTGAGGTCTTGTGATATTAGTCGAAATCAGCTAAGTCTATACCAGCTTTTTTAAGCTCTTCTAAGGCAGACTCTACATCCATTTCTGGTTTCTTATAGTTAACTTCTTCATTAACACAGGTCTTTAATGGTTTCTTATGAACGCCAGCAATAATATTGTCAGCCGTCAAAATAGACATATCATAACGCGTACGATCAGTATAAGAACCAATATGTGGTACGATAAGACAGTTCTCAACATCCAATAATGGATGATCTGCTGGCAATGGCTCTGGATCAGTTACGTCAAGTGCTGCGTAATCGATTTCACCTGTTTTTAGGGCATTAATCAAAGCATCTGTATCAACGATAGGTCCACGGCCAACATTAACAAACAATGCAGTATTCTTCATTTTTTTGAAGAATGCTTCATCACACATGTGATATGTTTCATCTGTTAGTGGAGCCATCACACAAACTACATCACTAGTAGCTAACAAGTCATCTAATTCCATATACGTAGTTTTATGAATCTTGTCATCAATACGCTGATTACGATTATGGTATACCACAGTCATACCGAATGCACGGGCACGACGAGAAATAGATACACCAATAGCCCCCATCCCAATAATACCAAGGGTACGGCGACTCAAATCAAAACCTTTAATATTAGATGGTCTTTGAGCCCAACGTCCTTCTTTTACGAAATTAGCATTTTCCAGAATACGACGACTAGCAGTGGCAATCAATGTAAAAGCAAGCTCTGCTACGGTTTCATTAAGAACACCTGGCGTATTGCCATAAGGAATACCTGCTGCCGTTAATTCATCAATTTTTACATTATCATAACCCACAGCTGCTTGAGCAATAACCTTTAAATTAGGTGCATTTTTTACAAGATCACCGTCTACATCTAAAGGGCGAACACACCACAAACCATCCGCATCAACGAGCCATTCCTTTAAGGTCTCACGAGGCATTACAGTCTTTTCAGTCCATTGGCGCACATCTACGTGCTCTTTTAAATAAGCAATTGCATCTTTACGGACTAAACCGTTTACAACAACTAGAGGTTTTTTTTCCATATGTATAAGTCCTCCAAAAGCGTCTTATAATACACGCACAAGAATTTCGCGTTAAAGTTAATATTATATATTTCTACTATATACTTATATTTTATACTAGAAAGCTGGCGTAATACAACAAAAAGGAGTAAGGCCTAGGCCTTACTCCCTTTATGTAGCTTTAAATTTGAATTATTTCAAATCTGCTGTACAGTTAGGACATTTAACTGCATCAATGTGAATTTCTGTTTTACAGAATGGACATTCTTTAGTTGTAGGTGCTTCAGCAGCTTCTTCTTCTTTCGCGTTTTTCATCATTTTAGCTAATGCGCGAACCATCAAGAATACAACGAACGCCAAGATTAAGAATTGAATCAAATCAGTAATAAATGTACCGTATGGCAATACAGAACCAACTGCACGAGCTGTATTAATATCAGCACCAGACATAAATGCATCTTTAGATGCAGCATTTAATGGCAAGTACAAGTTACTGAAATCAATACCGCCTGTGAACAAGCTGATAATAGGCATGAACAAGTTGCTTACAACGGAGTTAACCAACGCTGTGAAAGCAGCCCCAATAATCATACCAATAGCAAGGTCCATCATGTTACCTTTGAATGCAAAAGCTTTAAAATCGTTCAAAAAATCTTTCATGTTCTCACTACTCCTAGATACACTTAATTGAGAATGCGTTAATAACTGTACTAATCATAAAGGAAAGATGAAGAGATGTCAAGAATTTTCGATGTAGTCTTTCGAATTTATTTAATATAGTTTTTCATAATCCTATCTATTATTGTAACAAACCAGTAATCATGCGTATTTTTCGCACCATATTGATATATGCTTCTTCAAAAATTCTATTTAAAATACGTAAAAAATAGAGCCTAATCCTACATCGGTTAAACTCTATTAATTAGAAAAAATAATTTATAGTCCTATATATTATATATACTATTATATGTTTATACCTAAGGAAATAGCTTTAGCCCGTTCTATAACTGAAATAAATGCCGGCGGTATCATTTCGGCCTCTAAGAATTGACTAATACGACGCCCTACAATAACGCCTTTATTAGCATAGAACCAGGAGAAATAATAGACATGTAAATCATCTAATTTGCGATCTGAAATATTTGATAAACATCGTTGTCTAATTTGCTTTTTCGTAATTCCTAGCTTGGCATAACCTCGTCGGGCCATATCCTTTGTCACCATTGGTCTAGCATCATCGATTATATCCTTGATAATAGCATCTATAATGGAACGTTTACGCAAGGATAATAGATGAGTAACAAAGTCCATTTCAAAACATATTTCATCCGTATAGAATATATTGCTATGTGCTTTAGAATATTTCCCTTCTACATCGCGATCATAGAGAGCGACTGTAGGTATGGCAAATCGATTAAACAGTTTTTGTAGTTTACTAATAGAGGACTCACCACGTGCATTGATAAGACATATGCCAAAGTAATCAAAATCTACACCTAATTTTTTCCCAAAGCCAGCAAAACTGCCATACTCTGTTTCACCCTCTACAAGAATGATACACCGTGCATAGAGCGCCTGTTTAGCCTCAGGGAAATGCATAATCAAGTGCTTTTCTACTTCCTTAGGAAAATTAAAGGTCACTCCACAAGCTGTACAAACCATATTGTTCTCATCACGGTATAGACGAATTATATGACGATAGTCGTCAACTAGCGCATCCGTACTATGAGTAACTACAAAGAGCTGCCCTAAAAGTCCATCAATGTTAAATATATCTCTTAGCAACGCCAAAAATTCTTCGTTTTCATTCGTTGCAATTTGGCGATAATAATTTAGCACGGCTCGTTGCAAGTACGGACTTAAGTGTAACTCTGGCTCATCGACACTAATAAAAATAGGTAAATACTTACGACCTTTTTCATCATATACGAGAAGAGATTCTAAATTTGTTGTTGCACTATTAATCTTCATATAAATTTGCGCCAAAATCTTAAGAGCCACCGCCATAATTAAACGCACATTATCAGCAGAGTATTTATGTTCCATTGCGGATGAAGTGGATAACACTTCTATGAGGTGTTGAATATTGAGCATACAATAGGGATCTAAATCCTTACGCAAACTGACGATTTTACGTTGTAAATCATCAGTTACCACTTCCAATCTAGACACATAGTCTTCTAATAGTTTTCCTAGCTCTACATAAACTGAGGATGGAATAGTAAACAACTCTTGTTCAGAAGTATCTCGATGACACATATATAAAGCATGACGAATCATAGAAAGCGCCATAGGCTCAATACCTTTATCAGTCATGCTATACAGGCGTGGATATACCTCTTGTACCACTTGTTCTAATCGTAACCGATAAATTGGCCCCTCATTAGGGGTAAACATACTTTTATAATTTAATTCACCAAGTGATAGTTCAAAATCTATGCGAATCGGTTTATGTACATCTGTAAAATCATGTTCATTAAAACCGTGACACTCCATGACAATTTCTAAGAGATCTAAAAAATTAGACTTACCTACTGCATTTTCACCAACGAAATAATTAATATCATTGTGAAAGCTCAAGGTCACATCAGCCAAGTTGCGATAGTTTTCAATATGCATCCATTTTATATACATAGCCCCTCCTCCTGTAGCTACTTTCAAAATGAAAGAGCCCTAGTATATTTTTAATAACAACCCGATACATCATTATCTTAGATATTTTTCGCACCTATATGTAAAAAGGTGCCAATCACGAATGTGATCAGCACCCCCACTGTCATACAACGTTTGATATTGTATATATTCGACATTTATTTAATTTTATCCTCTATAACCTTGCCTTCACGCAAAGTACCACTTTGCTCTTTAAGGCGTGCTAGCATAACAGAGGACACAAACATGGCAATACCAGCCCCAACGGTTTCAATGGATAAGGTTTCACCAAAGAACAGGAATCCATAGAAGGAACTAATGAATACGCCAACATATTGTAGAAATTGAGCCACTACAGCGTTAGTTGTAACAAAGGCACCAGTCAAGAAGAACTGAGCCACTACACTAATACCACCAATCGCCAAGATGATAAGCCAATCTGTACCTTGAGGCATAACGAGTTTGTCAGTTGTAACAAGCCCTGCAATCATACCAGTAATCATAAAATACGCCATAATTTCGAAATTACTATGTTTACCTCGCTTAGATATAAGGCGAATCGTTGTATACGCAGCCGCAGATAAAGCAGCCCCTAAAATAGCTACTAAGGCAAACCAAGTAAAGCCAGTAAAGCTAAATGGATTTACCATAACCATTACAGCTACAAAGATCAAAAGAAGCCATTTTCCAGCCCCTTTAGGTACCCGTTCTTTAAGAAATAAGGCGCTAAATATCAATACAAATATACCTGATGTTTGAAATAAAATCGTTGCATCAGATAACTTTAAATGCACTAAGGCAATAAAGTTACAAACCATTCCAAAGCCGCCGTATAAACCGCGCATTAGTAGATGTCCTCTATCTTCTTTAGAGAATCGGATGCCTTGGGTATACATAACGATAAGAACCGCTACAGTACCAAATAAGCCACGGAAAAAGGCAATTTCCCCAGAAGGAATATTAGAGCCAAGCATCTTTACGAATAAATTCATCGTACTCAACAAAAGAGCCGATAACAATGCGTACATAAGGCCTTTTTTAGCCATACTACCTCCCTATACACTTCTACTATAATGTTACTACATAGTTACTGTCCTGTATTATCTATATAAGCAATCCGATATACAGGAGATACATAGTTTACAAAGCCAAAATATATGCCGCCCTTCTAATGAAAGGCGGCATCATATTATTTAGAGAATGTATCTACAAAATCAAGAATTTCTTGTTTCATATCCTCTTTATCGATTGCTTTTGTAAAACGCAATGGTTTAGATTTCAAAGCTTCCAATTGTTTAGGGAATGCTACACCCGTTACAGCAGAAATATTATCTAAGCTTTCATACGGTGTGTCACCCACTTTGATATCTAAAGCCTCGCAAATGGCTGTAGGGAATTTAAATGGATGTGCAGTAGACGCAATAATTGTATGGCGTGCACCATCTTCAGGATGTTTTTCTAATTCCTTCATGTATGCACCCATAGCTACCGCCGTATGAGGGTCCATTACATAACCATAGGAGTTGTACACTTGTTCAATGATGGCTTTTGTTTCTTCATCATCAACGTAGGCACCTGCGAAATTAGCTTTAACACGACAGAACTCTTCTTCGTTGACAGTCAATTTACCGGTTGCTTTAAGATCTTTCATCCAACCAGCGGTACGTTCACTATCTTCACCAGAGATATAGTACAAGAAACGTTCAAAGTTGGAGGATTCAAGAATATCCATGGACGGAGAAATCGTTGTATAGAATGGGCGGTTCATATCGTATGTGCCAGTTTCAAAGAAATCAGTAAGCACATTGTTTTGGTTGGATGCACAAATCAATTTACCAATAGGAATACCCATTTTTTTAGCATAGTAAGCAGCCAAGATATTACCAAAGTTACCTGTTGGCACTACTACGTTGAAAGCTTCGTCTTCGTGAATAGCACCTTGTGCTACGAGCTCAGCATAGGCATTTACATAGTACACCACTTGAGGTGCTAAGCGGCCGATGTTAATGGAGTTCGCACTAGAGAACATAACACCTTTTGCAGCAACCTCTTCTGCTGTAACCTTATCAACGAATAAGCGTTTCAAGAATTGTTGAGCATCGTCAAAGTTACCATGAATAGCTGTTACATTAACGTTCTCCCCTTCTTGCTTCTGCATTTGTTCTGCTTGCATAGGACTTACCCCATCTGTTGGGTAGAATACTTGAATATGTGTACCAGGTACATCTTTAAAGCCTTCAAGGGCTGCTTTACCAGTATCACCAGATGTAGCCGTTAAGATAAGAACCTCTTTTTTCTCACCTTCTGCTTCTTTTGCCGCCACTAATAGATATGGGAATAAGGACAATGCCATATCTTTGAAAGCTTGTGTACGGCCGTGGAATAATTCCAATACAGAAACCTTTTCTAATAAGGAATGTAACGGCGCAATATCACGAGTACTGAAATTAGCATCAGAGTATGCAGAATTGATCATTTCATTTAAATGAGCTTCAGAGAAGCATGGGAACAACTTAGATAATACAATAGCTGCTACCTCTTGATAGTTTTTATCTTTCACATCATTGTAAGTTAAGCAGTTTGTAGGAAATAAAGATGGTACATATAGACCACCATCCTCTGCTAAGCCGTGCAATAATGCATATGTTTCATTTACCGCAACGGTACCGCGGGTGCTAGTATAATTCATGGAATACCTCATTCATAACTACAATGGATTTTACGAGTTTAATAGATTTATTATAGCATAAAAGCGCCCCTAAAAGGAGCGCTTCTATAGAGTTTATATGATATTTTCACTCAAATTATATGCTGCTAACAAAACTGAGCATCACAAACCATATAAATCATGCATAAACTAGCTATGCGGATTATAATTCGCCTTCTGCAATAGCATCCAATGTATCAAGGGATGGAATGAAGAAGAGCATGCCTGTAATAGGTTTGGAATAATCAAGCAATTTATCATTTTGCGTAAACATATTAGTAAGCATTGTTTTAGTTACATCCCAGTAACGAGCATAGCCAATAAAGTATGTACCACGTACACCTTGACCCGGTTGAGCAAACGGTACATTCATGCGCACGATTTTATGTTCTTTATCATCGCGATTATCTTGTGACACTACATTATGAGCTGCTGGATCTTTTTCATCATCTTCTAACTCAATATCGCTGAATTTACGACGGCCAATGAACTTTTCTTGCATTTCTGTAGGAAGCGCACGCCACGCATCAAGATCGTGTTCATATTTTTGAGCAAATGCATAAGAACCATTAGTGAATTCAGGATCTTCATCACCAATAACGCCCCACTCTACAGCTTCTTGACCAACAGGGTTTTCAGTACCATCTACAAAATCAATGATGGCGCGACCTTGTTCATAATGGAAGCCATGAGTTTCATCTACTACAGATGTAATAGGACGTAAGAACTCCATAATTTGATCCACTACAGTATATTTAACGGACTCATCATTGGAACGTACATGCAAGAATAAATCAGCTGCTACAGCTGGTACATCTTGTTTATCACCTTTAATACCTTGGAAGTCTTCTAACTCTTTTGGTACAGGTGCATTAGGGAATAAATAATCCCATGCTTTACGGCTGAAACCAAAAGCAATGCCCAAACCTTCACCATTTGCACGAATGCTAACAGAGCGTTTAATAGCTTGAATGCGGTCCGCCATATCTTGAATCACTTCGAGTTCAGCGTCACGATCTTTACGATTTAATAATAATGTTGTAAAATTTACACTTTGTCCAGCATCTTTATACACATCTTGTGTTCTAGAAACATCTACTGCCATTGGGTGCCTCCTAATGAGAAAAATTATTATATAGTAATCATAAGCTATTAAGCCCGTATTGTCTATAAGATATAAAATATTCCAATAATTAATCCTGTTATCCTACAAACACAGTGTTTTATTCCATTTCATATTCTCTTACTCACCTATATTTCTATATATTTTTTTATAAAATGATGTCAAAATGATGTCAAAAATATATACATTATATGTGACGATCCATTTCTTCACCATATAGTCTTTCCATTCCTTGACGAGTTACAAGCCAATTTTTGCCCGACTTTCTAGCTTCATCATCGGTAAATTGTTTATTTGCATATCTTTTTAAACAGCATTGCTTGATAGAATCAGCTGGTACATTCCATCTTTCACCAGCCTCTTGTGTAGTCATAACGTCATCTAGTTTCATTACAGTACTCCCAATATTACTAATAGATTATAGACGGATAAAACAAAGGCAATAACAAGAAAAACCCGCACCAAAGTGCGGGTTTATTTTGGTGGACCACCAGGGGTTCGAACCCTGGACACCCTGATTAAGAGTCAGGTGCTCTGCCAGCTGAGCTAGTGGTCCATGACACGACTAATTATATGCCTATTTTATAGGAATGTAAAGAATATTTATTACATTCCTATAAAACATATACATCAATATCGTCCTAGCCAATCCTTCATCGTATTACAAGCCTCCGTAGGGAGAATATCACTAGTTCCTACGCAGTCAGTACCACTATATAGTTGAAGAACACTATGCGTACGACTTACCTCTTTAATAATAATGTTTGTCACATCAGCCTTTGGCACATTAAATTGCAATCCATAACGTCCCTTGTAGGTAATGACAGCAGATTTTGTATCGTATTCTATATGGACTTGAAGCATCTTGCCACCAGGCCAACATTCTTCAATATGTTCCTTTGATCTTGGTTTTAGAAAATCAAAAAATCCCATATTATCCTCCAATGCGCCACATAGGACGTTCTGGTTGTTCCATACCTACGCCATCATGACGTTCTTGCTTTCGTTGCAATGCACGTTCAATATGCAAAGCTAAATCTTCCTCGGTCGCACCATTGCGCACAAGAGATACAAGATCAGCCTCATCATCACGCAACAAGCATAAACGCATTTGCCCATCCGATGTAAGACGAACGCGATTACATGTATCGCAGTAGCTATGAGACATAGAAAAGATGAATCCTACAGCCTTTCCACTTGGTAGCGCTAAATACGTAGCAGGGCCAAAGCCATAAACGGAATGTACTTCTGTAAGCGGACCTCCACTAACACGTTCTAATTGAGCCTTCCATTCATCAAAGGTTGGACCATGGAACGCATCGCCTTGGAATGGCATATATTCAATAAAACGCCATACAACAGGCCACTTTTCTACATACTGTAATAAAGATTTAACTTCATCATCAGACCAATGGCGAGATAATACGGTATTAATCTTTACTGATTTAAAATTCTCGCTAATAGCACTGCGAATACCATCTAATACGGAATCTAGCTGCCCCTCTTTACCTACACAAGTGGCAAAGGCATCACTTTCAAGAGAATCTAGACTGATATTCACTCGATTCAAACCAAGTTTTTTCAATCGTTGTGCTCGAGATGCAAGCAAGCTACCATTAGTAGTCATAGATATATCTTCAAACCAACCAGTATCCTTGATACGAGTTAAAAGCTCTTCAATATGAGGATATAGTAATGGCTCGCCACCAGTTAAACGTACCGCTTTCACGCCGATACGATGGAAGGCACCTAAAATAGTCATCCATTCATCAACTGATAATAATTGTGTCTGACTTTGAGGTGTAATTTCAGCAGGTCGACAATAGGGACAACAAAAATTACACGCATCTGTCAATGACAGACGTACATATTCAATTGTACGGCCCCATGCGTCTTTCATAACACACCTCGTTTATCCGACTAAGTTATTTGATAATAGATACTTCATCACCTACGTGAATCGTACCATTTTTAAGGACTTTGCCAAAGATGCCTTGTGTAGGCATGATACAAGATCCTACTTGTTTCATGATTTCACAGCCATGATGACATTCCTTACCAATTTGAGTAATTTCAAGAATTACATCCTTACCAACTCGTAATTGTGTGCCTACAGCCAATTCGTAAAGCACCATACCTTCAACAGTGATATTTTCTGCAAAATCACCAGGTTTTACATCCGCTCCTTGGGCACGCATATGATCGATGCTTGCAATACCAAGCAAGCTGATTTGACGATGCCAATTGCCTGCGTGCGCATCACCTTCCATACCATGATCTACGATAAGATTAGCGGATTCAATATTATGTTTCTTTTGCCCTTTTCTCTCACTAATGGAGATAGCAATAATTTTTCCGTCTGCCATGTAACCCTTCCCTTCTTATGGGAACATACCATATATACATAACTTTATTTCAACATGTAATTGCAGTCATTTTTATAATTTTCATGTTACTGAAAGCATCACAAAATTATTCTACAATTATCTATCTATTATAGCATAGTATTCACACAAATTTCCTGTGAATTTAATCACTAAAAAAGAACTCTGCTCCAAGGAACAGAGTTCTTTTTTAGTAATTTTTATCGACGACCCATTTCTTTAATTTCGTCACCACGATTAACACCATTAAGTAGTAAATTAAGCAATATTGCCATAATACTACCGAAAGTGATGCCAGATTTTAAAATAATTTGTGCCCACGCAGGGAAATTAGCATAAAAGTTTGGCGCTGCAATTGGAATCATAGCTACACCAATACTGATAGCTACGAGCATTAAATTATGATTGCCTTCAAAGCTAACCTTGCCTAAGGAACGAATACCGCTAGCAACGATCATGCCGAACATGGCAATACCAGCACCACCCAACACGGCATTCGGAATGCTAGCTACGATAGCCGCTAATTTAGGGAATAACCCCAATAAAATCAAGATTACACCCGATGCAGCTACAACAAAGCGGCTCTTAACACCTGTTACGGCAATAAGACCAACGTTTTGAGCGAATGCTGTATAAGGGAAGCTATTAAGAATACCACCAATAATTGTAGATACCCCATCAGCACGAATAATAGAAGCAAGTTCTTTACGACCAATTGGCTTATCTACGATTTCACCAATAGCGATACTATCACCAGTTGTTTCTACCATAACTACGAGCATTACGATAATCATGGAAAGTACAGACGCCCAATCAAAGGTTGGTAACCCGAAATAGAAAGGCTCAATAAACGCAATCCAGTGGGAATGACCAACTTCATCAAAGTTTGTAACACCCATGGCAAACGCAATCGCTGTACCTGCAATCAAACCAATTAGTACAGAAAGATTACTAAAGAATCCTTTGGCAAATTTATAAACAAATACGACGATTAAGAAGGTAAGAAATCCTAGTCCAATATTGGTAAAACTACCAAATTGAGGATTACCTACACCGCCACCCATCCAATTAATAGCAACTGGCATCAAGTTAATACCGATAATGGTAATAATTGTACCTGTAACTACAGGTGGGAATAAGCGAATAAGACGACTGAAGAATGGCGCTATCAAAAAGGTAAATAAACCGGCTACGATAATAGCACCATAAATAGCAGTCATACCATGCTGAGCGCCAATCATGGCCATAGGTCCAACAGAAGCAAAGGTAACACCTTGGATCATCGGAATACGTCCACCAATTTTACCAAAACCTAATGTTTGGATTAATGTGGCAATACCGCAGGTAAATAAGTCCGCCGTAATTAATCGAATCAAATCTTCCATAGGTAAGTTCATGGCCTGTGCCACAATAATAGGTACAGCAACGGCACCTGCATACATGGCCAGTACGTGTTGTAAACCAAAGGCAAAGAGCTGTGGTATTGGCAACATACTATCGACCGTATTCATTTGTTTTTGATCTGTCATAATGTCTCCTACATCAAACCTCGAAATAACACCCATTCATTTTACACTATCGTTCGGATTTTAACAATAGAAAAAAGAGAACTCATTATTTTTAAAAGAAATAATAAGTTCTCTTTTAAATTTTTCCGAACATTAGGTTTTTAAAATCCTCAATAGTTCGAATTCACTTAAAGTATTATTTAAAAGTATTATTTATTAGTATATACAGTCGTATATCTTGTTATTTTAATCTGCTATTTTAATCTGCTATTTTGAGCTGGCTATACATATAACGCTATAATTGCCGCTTCTTTATCATCTAAACCTGTTTCAATAGCCTTCATTTTTGTGGTTATATCAGCTACAAATGCTTCGTCTTTAATACCGGATAAATTAATACGTACGTTTAGGAATGCCGCCTTTACTGCAGCACGAGCATTGATTGCAGCAATAATACCATCAGTAATAAGATTTTGATTACCTTTTTTAGATGCTAACGCTGCTAAATCAAAGATTTGATAAGCTAACTCGCCGATTTCAAAGGGAACCATCGCAGCATCTTTATAAGCTTGTTGAATAGCGGCAATACGTTTAGACTTTTCTTCATCTGTATTCTTTGGCAAACCTAAGGCATTCATAAAGATATTAAATACATCTGCATCAGCTTGAGATAATTCGAGCATGCGATTACGAATAGATTCCGCTTTAGCTTGAAGATCTTTCATTTCAGATTGAACATCTTCATATCCCTTTTTACTAAAGGTTAAATTCGCCACCATTTCAGCTAATGCTGCACCAGTTGCAGCCGTTAAGGCCGCAATGGCCCCACCACCTGGAGTTGGTTCTTTAGATGCAGTAGCTGCTACAAAATCTACAACACGTTGTTCTACTAAATTCATAACAAGACCTCATGTAAAAGCGATAACAAGCTATCCTTGTTATCGCTTTGTCATTTCTATAAAAATATACAGGTAACACAATATATAAACTAGTGAAAGTAGACACTACCAATCGGCAGTAAAAAAATTGTCTACTACAAGGAATTTATATTAGAATAAACCTTTAATCGTACCATCTGCTTCGATATCCATATTAAGAGCGGCAGGACGTTTAGGAAGACCAGGCATAACCATTACATCGCCCGTACGGCATACGATAAAGCCTGCTCCATTAGCAACACGAATATCGGATACGGTGATAGTAAATCCTTTTGGCGCACCTAATAAAGCTGGATTATCAGATAAGGAGTATTGTGTTTTTGCCATACATACAGGTAAACGATCAAGGCCCCAATCAGCTAATTGTTTAATTTGCTTTTTAGCTTTATCTGTAAAGATAACGCCATCGCCACCATAAATGGTTTTAACGATTTTATTTACCTTTTCTTCTAAGCTATCTTCTAAAGCATATACAAATTTAGGTGTTGGTTTAGAACCTTCAAGCAATTCAACGACTTTTTTAGCCATATCAATGCCGCCTTCGCCGCCTTTTTCCCAACATTCATTGAGCTCTACAGGTACACCAAAGTCATCACAGAGACGAGTCAATTCAGCAATCTCTGCATCGGTATCGGTAGCAAATTTATTAATTGCTACCAATACAGGCACATTGAAGTAACGCATGTTTTCAATAGCTTTTTGCAAATTGCTGAAACCTTTCGTAACGGCCTCAACATTTTCAGTGCTAAGTTCTTGTTTAGGCACACCACCATGCATTTTAAGAGCACGCAATGTAGCTACGATTACAATTGTATCAGGGAAAATTTCACCGTAACGACATTTAATGTCGAGGAACTTTTCAGCCCCTAAGTCAGCACCGAAACCAGCTTCAGTAACTACGATATCGCCTAATTTAAGGCCAAGCTTTGTAGCTACGATGGAGTTACAACCATGAGCGATGTTAGCAAATGGACCACCGTGAACGATAGCTGGTGTATGTTCTAATGTTTGTACTAAATTCGGCTTTATGGCATCTTTCATAAGAAGGGCCATCGCACCTTGGCAACCAAGTTGATGAACATAAACAGGCTCACCTGCTAAATTACAGCCGATAACGATACGACCAAAGCGTTCTTTTAAATCTTCTAGATCTTTAGCCAAGCAAAGAATAGCCATGATTTCAGAAGCAACAGTAATCATGAAGTGATCTTCTCGTGGGAAACCGCACACTTTGCCACCAAGTGCTACAGTTACGTTGCGAAGTGCACGGTCATTCATATCTAAAACACGAGTCCAAGAAAGTTGACGCAAATCGATTTGCAATTCATTACCTTGATGGATGTGATTGTCGATCATCGCGGACAATAAATTATTAGCTGCTGTAATAGCGTGCATATCACCTGTAAAATGAAGATTAATATCATCCATCGGTACAACTTGAGCGTAACCGCCACCTGCTGCACCACCCTTAATGCCAAATACAGGACCTAAGGATGGCTCACGCAATGTGGCAATCGCATTTTTGCCAATTTTTTGTAAGCCTTGTACAAGACCAATGCTCGTTGTAGACTTCCCTTCACCTGCTGGCGTCGGTGTAATAGCCGTAACGAGCACTAATTTACCATCAGCTTTAGATTCTAAGCGACGAATAGCATCAAAAGAAATCTTCGCTTTATAATGACCATATTGTTCAATATCATCAGGTGTTAAACCACATTTATCGGCAATAACCTGAATCTTCTCCATCTCATTCTGTTGGGCAATCTCAATATCGCTTAACATAAAGCCTCCTCGGCACCATGGCCATCTATCAACTATATAACAACTATAAACATATTATCTAATATTTACTATTTAATGTTAATTGTCTACTGCAGATGTATATTTGTACAACTACAGTAATCTATTATATATGAAAGTATTACGTATGTCTAATATTAATCCTTAACAATTTTAGCAATATATCTAATAGATCTAAGATGCCTAAGACGTATAGAAAATCTAATACGTCAAATACGTATAATACGTATAATACATCTAAAACATCTAATAGCTAAATTATATTATCTAATACGTTTATCACTACCTATTGCACATATGAGAAAGAGCCCTAATGCAGCATACATTAGAGCTCTTTCTAAAAAACTTATATTATCTCATTAAAATGGGAATAAGATTGGTAATAATACGAGTGCTACTATACTAGATACAACAATAAGTGGTAAACCAGCTTTCACATAATCCATGAAGCTATAACCAGCAATGTTGTATACCATAGTATTCGCAGGCATACCAATTGGGGTAGCATACGCTAAGGAGCTAGCAATTACGATAGCTGCAAGCACCGCTTTTGGATCGAATCCCAATTGAGATGCTAAGCTAAGACCGATTGGTACCAATAATGCACAGGTAGCAGTATTAGACATGAAGTTCGTCATGAATACACCAAGCACAAAGATTACTACTAGAACAACAATTGGAGATGGACTAGCACCAAGGCTGTTTACGATAAGATCTGCAATTACAGAACCAGTACCTGTTTTAACCATTGCGTCCCCAAGGGCCATAGAGCCAGCGAAGAGCATGATTGTTTTCATATCTATAGATCTAACAGCTGCACTTTCACTAATAACATTAGTAGCAACTAATACAAGAGCACCTATCCAGGCACTTACATAAAGTTTTACACCTAATTGTTTTTCAAAGATCATAGCAACAACTGTCAAAATTAATACAATTGCAGCAGTCCATTTTTTCCAAGACGGTACATGGCTATAATCGTCATTGCCTTCAAAGGCTCCATCTGGTTGATGACTTGGAGCATCTGGTAAGAAACGTTTACCAATTGTAGCATAGAATATAGTACCTACGATAAGGATTGGTAAGCCTACTAGACCATAATCAAAGAAACCAAAGGAGCCTAAGCCTGCCTGTTGTAAACCTGCTTGCGCAATCATATTACCAGGCGCACCGATAAGAGAAATATTACCACCCATAGCTGCAGCAAATACAAGAGGCATCAATAATTTAGTTTGTTTAAAACCACTCTTTTTACAAATACCGATAATTACAGGAATCAGTACAGCAGCTGTACCAGTATTAGATAAGAAACCAGATAAAATACCTGTAATCATCATAACTGCAACAAGTAAAGATGTTTCAGTTTTAGCAAACTTATGAACTACATTACCTACACCTACAGCAACACCTGTTGCAAAGAAGGCTTCACCAATAACAAACATGCCCATAAATAGTAAAACGTTTGGATCTACAAAACCGGCAAATGCTTCTTTAGCAGATAAAACTCCACTTAGATGCAAGCCTACAGCTACGATCATAGCGGTAATAGACAATGGAATTTTCTCCCACGCAAACATGACGATGGCAAATACCAAGAAGCCAAGAGTTATCATTACACTCGTATCCATATATACCTCCTAATACGTGTAATATACCTAAAAAAGGGTGCAAAAAAGGAGGATTGTACAAAATCCGTATAATCCTCCTATTTAGTTACATTTCACAATGCAATTATTTAATGAAGCCTACGTGTTTATAGAGTTCTTCTAACACCTCTTCTTTTTTCGCATTGTATTCTACTTTTTTATTTTCAAAGTAGTTATTGCCATCTGCATCAATAGATACGATAAGCGGACCAAATTCTTTTACCTTAAAAGTCCACAAAGTCTCACACATACCTAATTCACGCCAATTAGCAGATTCTACTTTTTCGACTTCTGTAGCAGCAAGAACTGCATTGCCTGCAGGGAATACACAGTGTAGTGCGCCAAAGTCTTTACATGCACGTGCTGTTTCAGGGCCCATCCCACCTTTACCTACAATGAGACGGACACCGGTCTTCTTAACAAAGTCATATTCGAATTTTTCCATTCTCATAGATGTAGTAGGTCCTACAGATACTACTTCAAATTCATTATCGCTTATAGTACGAATAATTGGGCCCGCGTGAAGGATAGCACCATCTTTAACGTCAACTGGTAACGTTTGACCTTCTTCCACCACACGACGATGCCCCATATCACGACAAGTTGTAATATGCCCAGTCAAATAAATCACATCGCCGGGCTTAATGCCTGCTAAATCAGATTGTTGAATAGGTGTAGTTAATATTTTCTTAGCCATTATAATGTCACTCCTTTATGAGATTTAACTGTGCAATTACCATCCTTGTCAAATACGAGATCGCCGCGACGATGATTCCAACAACCTACACTGACAGCACAAGAAATAACAGATGGATGACGTGTACCATGTTCAATGTTAACACCTAATACAGTTTTATCCCCACCCATACCTTGAGGTCCAATACCAATCTTATTAATTCCATCCTCTAACAATTGTTCCATATAAGCCGCTTTTTCATTAGGTGCTTTTGAAGATACAGGACGCATTAATGCTTTTTTAGATAAATCAGCCGCAGTATCAATAGTTGTAGCAATACCTACACCTACCAATAGTGGAGGACACGCATTCAATCCATAGCTTGTCATCAAATCAAGAACAAACTTAGCAACACCTTCATAGCCTTCGCCTGGCATCAATGTTTTACCTGACCCTGGCAAGGAGCAACCGCCGCCAGCCATGTAAGGGAAGATTTCTACATCATCGCGATCAGGAATGATATCCCAGTGAATATAAGGTGCAGTGAGGCCAATATTTTTACCAGTATTAAATTCATCAAAGGTTTCTACACAATTCAATCGTAATGGAGCTTCTTGTGTAGCCTTATAGGTTGCTTCTCTTAGAATATCTTCTAATTCTCCTAGTAATGGATAATTAGATCCAACCTTTACCCAAAATTGTAAGACCCCTGTATCCTGACAAGAAGGACGATTAAGCTGAGCTGCTAAATCCATATTATGTTGCAT
The DNA here is from genome assembly GCF_002959755.1 of Veillonella sp. T11011-6. Classification (GTDB taxonomy): domain Bacteria; phylum Bacillota; class Negativicutes; order Veillonellales; family Veillonellaceae; genus Veillonella. The sequence goes on from NZ_PPCW01000001.1 coordinate 769,306, forward strand.
TGTCTCATAAATAGATTTGGCCATAGGATTTTTTTCATCCTGCGCCAATTCATGAATTTTTTCTTGTACATCATCAGGCAATACCTTTGCCATATAAGAAATGAAATTAGCTATCTTATTAGTCATTTCTTGTACTTGTTGTTCCTTCGTACTCATCGCAAACCTCCAAAAGGACTTCATTATTTAAGACTCAATAACTTCTATTTCGGAACCTTAGTTCCTTTCGATGATTTCATTGTACTCTTTTTTCAGAATATAACTATCCAATTTACAAGTTGTTTTTGCTTGTAAAAAAACAGTAATTTCATACAAAACCATCTATATGATTATATTTTCACCCCTCTAAAATATACAATTACACCTATCTAGAAATACAAAAAAGAGCACTACCTATCAAAAGGAAGTGCTCTTTCATCATTTATTTTTATATGCTTATCAAATATACAAAATCACCTATACCTAATGATTGTATATCTACCTTAATTTTAATTTTCAAAATCATAAAATTATAACTAACTACAAAGTATTATAACAATGAAAATTATGATTGTAAATTTCTTATAACCAGCTCAAGTTGTTCTCTAACAGCCTTTAACTTTTGATTAGCCTCCTCTAATCTATCCTTATTGATAGATTCATCTTGGTAGGGTAAACAAGTTTGTAAAATATCTATAATATCTTCTTCCTTTGTAGAAATAATTTCCTTCCAATCATGTAATTTTGTCTTACGTCCCATCTCTTTTGCTTGCTTTCTATATTCAGATGGTGTTGTATGGAAATGTTTCTTGAAAGCTACATTAAAGGCTTTAATATCTGCGAAACCACAGCTACTTGCAATATGTGCCACTCCATCTTCAGAGTTAACCAAACGAACTGTAGCCTCTCGTAATCTCAACCGCAATAAATACTCTAAAAAGGAAACCCCTAATTGGCGTTTAAAAAACTGAGATGTATAGTTCACATTATAACCGCCAATTTTAGCAATATCTTCTAACTCAATCTTTTGCTGATAGTTTTCATCAATATAAGCAATCATTTTATCAAAGGTAGCTACAGTCATATCAACAGGCTTTGTATGTACAGGGGTAGTCTTAACCGTATCAATTTCACGATATATATCACTAATCAAGGCTAAATAGTGACTCTCCAACCGTAATTGACAATCAGGCCTTTCACCATTCACCATTAGTAACATCATTTGCGCTGCATGATGACGTAAGGACGTAAATAATTGATTATACCGATTAGTTTTATCTGAGCGCAATACAAATTGGTACATTCCAAAGTTAGGATCAAAATATTGGAAAAACTCCTTACTTACATGAATAACAAGAGCAGTCGTATCCTCCTCTAAGGCCAACGTAGCATGACCTACTTGAGGAGAAATAATAATTGTATCAAGAGGCTCCATAGTAAAAACCTCACTATTACAACTCATATCAATTCTACCCTTTAACAAAATTAGGATTTCCACACCACTGTGCCAGTTGTAATGATATGTACTAACCTTATATATATCACTATTAAAATCTATATGATTATGTTTATAGGTATAGTGAAAGTAATCCATAACAACGTAACACCCCTTATAAAGTCAAACAAGTACCTATCAATTATTTACATAAAAAATGCATCCCTTAGAAATTCAAGGGATGCATTTATTATGATATATATATTTAACTAAGGTCAACAGTAACTTAATTTTTATCTATTAAGCCTGCTAAAATGTTGATATACACATTACTGTTACTATTACACTTAATTAAAAATTACATAAGAGCTGTAATTGCTGCTGCTAAACCGAAGAAGATACCTGGTGCATTGGCTAATGCTACTGGAATATCTCTATGTTCTTTAAACAAACCATATAACACCCATAATGTACAGTTGATAGCTGCTACTAAAGGTTGGATCCAATCACCAGTACCTGGATGTGCTAAGTTGTTCATAATTTGTGGGAAGTAAGATACATACATAGCTACAGCTGTAACTGTTGCAACTTTACCTACGTTTTCCATAAATTTTACTTGATTCATTATATCCTCCAAAATGATTAATTTACGATTGTTTGTAATACCTGATGAAGTATATTCTACTCATTTTAAGGAATCTAACTATCCAAATTAAAAGATAATTTTTCTAGTAAACCTTACATAAAACGATGATTTTCTTTTGATTTATTATATTTTGATTTCACGACAATCTATAAATCCGCCCCCATAAAAGGTACAAAAAAAGCACTACTTATCAACAGTAGTGCTTTTTAGGTAACTATTTGATGATTTTTTATATAGAAAATCACCCAATTCTAACGTTTATATATGTATCAAAAATATTTGCTAATATTTTGCTAATGCGCCCTAGGCTATGAAGATATATATTCTATCAAAATATACGGAATTAATTATAAGTCTTTTACAACATCAGCTAACTTCTCTTTCAAATATTCTAACTTTTTACTCATGAATTCTAACTCATCCTTCGCTCGTGAATCATCTTCATAGGATAAGAATGAGTGCAGTAGATTTAGAACATCTTGATTTTCTACAGAAATAATTTCCTTCCAGTCTTGCAATGTCGTTTTACGCCCAATATTCTTTACTTGTTTGCGATACTCTGTTGGTGTTATGCGGAAATGCTTTTTAAAAGCCACATTAAAAGCTTTAACATCGGCAAAGCCACAATCACTCGCAATTCGTGCCACAGCCGTATCGGTGTTAATTAAACAAAGGGTAGCCTCTCGAAGTCTCAAACGCAAAACATATTCAACAAAAGAAATACCCATTTGCTTTTTAAAGAACTGAGATGTATAGGCAACATTATAGCCCCCAATTTTTGCAATATCTTCCAACTCTATTTTCTGCTCATAATGCTCATCAATATAGGCAATCATTTTATCGAACGTTGCTGGTTTCATATCACCAGGTCTAGCATTTTCATGAATCTTTTTAATGGGATCAAACTCTCTAAATACATCCCCAGCCAATGCTAAGTAATGATGCTCTATCCACATTCGATGTACCGGGCTTTCACCTTTAGTCATCAACAACATCGTCATAGCTGCATGATGCCGTAAGGTTGTAAAGAATTGATTATGACGAGTACTATTATCTGAACGCAATACAAATTGATAGGCACCAAAATCTGGATCATACTGTTGGTAAAATTCATTTCCTACATGCATGACAAAGGCAATGACATCCTCTTCCAAAGCTAATGTGGCATGTCCCACTTGAGGAGAGATAATGACCACATCAAGTGGTTCCATCGTAAATGCCTCACCATTACAACTCATTTCCATTTGGCCTTTTAATAAAATAAGAATCTCCGTCTCACTATGCCAGTTGTAATGATATGTGCCAACTCTATATATGTTACTGCTAAACTCTATGTAATTATGTTTATATGAATAGTCGAAATAATCCATAATTTCTGAAGTCCTTTAATATAACTGCTTTTGCAGCTTTTGTTCTTGTGCTCTACCTACCGCCAACAAATCCTTTTCTGCTGAAGTCCAATCACCAAATAAAATTTTATCTACCACAGTTCCAATTGATTCAGTACACAGTTTTGAGTTATATACTTGTTCTAAATCACGTTTATACACTTGAATACTTTCAAAGACTCCACTCTGTTCTAGTTCAGTAATATTAGCGACCAAGGATTTTACAATTCCATCATGATGCTCTTTAGGTGTCGCTCTAGCTTGCAACGGATCTACTAGAAGCATTTCTAGATAACGTAATTGTGTCGTCAAATAAGATAACTCTGGCTTGGTGGCAATCAAACAAAAGTCGACGGTATAGCCTTTAGATTTTAATAATGTAGCTGTATTAATTGGTACTGCAGCTGAACGTAATGTGCCTTCAATAATTAAATTGTATTTTAAAGAGCTTAATTTATCAATTACAGCCTCTACCATCTTACCTGCAAACATTTTTGTGTAATCTACACTATCAACACCATATTTTTCTTGAAGTGCTCTAAAATGTGGGTGCTGCGCACGATAAGTGTCGCCATCTATAACAATATAGTCGCCCTTCGACTCCACCATTTTCACACGATGAATAGTTGTTTTTCCTGCCCCACTTTGACCACCTAAGATGACAGCATGAGGTGCACTAGATATATTCTTATTAAACATTAACAAATCAATGGTACGTTCTAAGGCCTTATCAAAATCGTCAGAGCTATAGGCCTCAATATCGAGTACATCACTATTCTCCTTAAAACATTTTTCATCACTTACTCCGTGAGAGATTTGTGCTAATGACTCTTTAATATTGCTTTCAAGTTCTGCCATATCTGACTTTAGAGCTTCTAACTCATTGATAGATGTAGCTAAATATAACTCTGTATTTACGATATGAGAATATGCCTTTATTACCTCTATGCAGTCACTAGTACCACTTCTGTCTACTAACTTACAAAGACGAGCTAGTGTTTCTGCACTTTGTTCTTTTAGAACCTCTATTTTTAACGTTAAATTATACTGTTCAACGACGTTCATACATTAGACCTCTCTCAACGCATAAAAAATGCATCCCTTATAATCCAAGGGATGCATTTATTATGATATATTTATTTAACTACGGTCAACAGCATCTTGAAGTTTTCTCGAGCATCTAAACTATGCGGCACTTCAGATGGCAGGTAGTAATCCTAATAGATACACATCAAAGGTATCGCCCGGATGTACTTCATGTACCCCACGAGGAATACATGCGAGGGCGTTCACAGTATATAAACCTAGCATACTACTACTGTTAAAATGACGATTTGCCACAAAACGTGGTGCACCACCGCCAAAGATTACTTTGCCTTGTACATACCGATCAAAAGCATTGCGTTTAAAGATTTCTGAATCCATTACGCAGGCTACTACTGGTGTGGTCCAGTTTTTTAAGCCTTTATATCGTTTCAATGTTGGCGCTACGATTAGATGCCATCCATTGAATGCAGCCCCTGGATTACCAGATAGACCAAAGATGATTTGACCTTTCGGCGTTACTGCACCATAGGATGCAGCACCTGGACGCATTTGAATGCGTGCATAAATGGATTTAGCTCCTAGTTTTTCATAAATAAGAGGCATTGTATCAAACAGCCCTACTGATACACCGCCAGAGCTAATGATAATATCGGCATCTTCACTGAGCTGTAACACATGATTAATTTCAGACTCTAATTCCTCTGGAGCATCACTGACATGATAGTGCGTAATCTTATGAAAGCCTAAATCTTCCAAGAGTCCACAAATCATAGCTCGATTAGAGTTGTAAATCTTGCCAGGTGTTAAACTTTCACCAGGTTCAATCACCTCATGTCCTGATGTAAGAACTAACACGCGAGGCATCGCATTTACAGTTATTTCAGTAAACCCTAGACCAGTCAAAATAGTTTGTACTGTAGAGGTTACCTCTGTACCACGTGGAATCACAGTAGTTCCAGCACTACATTCCTCGCCTTGTGGAATAATATGATCGCCACATGTATATTTACCTTGAATGGTAATTGTTGTGCCTGGTTCTCCGGAACCAACCACCTGTTCTTGCATAATAACGGTATCACATGTATCTGGTACGGGCGCACCAGTCATTATGCGTACCGCATGGCCAGTTTCGACAGAATGTTCCCATACGACCCCGGCACCTATAATACCGTCAACAATATACTCATTACAATCTGCTTTGTAGGTAATGGCATACCCATCCATGGCAGATTTAGGAAAGGCTGGTACATCTGTAGGGGCAATAATATCCTCTGCCAACACATATCCTTTAGCAGCCTTAACATCAATGGTTTCTACTTTATGAACTTGCGTATCTAAGGCTTTCTCCCATAATTGAAGGGCCTCCTCAACAGTAACGACGGCCATTTAAACACCTCATCATTTCCTGTATGTGACGTACTAATCCTGGTACGTCTTGGTCTAACTTGCTAATTTCGATTATAGCTACTCGATCGATAGAATCTGAGATAAGCTCTTCTGTATGGCCTTCTTGCGTAACCTCTATAATAGGGGCAATGCCTTGGGACCTTGTTTCTAGTATAACTATATCCACAGGCATAAACTGTGATATTTCATACAGATTTGATTGTTCTTTAGTGCGTATACGAATCGCTGTTTCATTAGGACCTGCAATAGCCACCGCATCAGCACCAGCTTTATAAGAAAGGTCTGTATCGGTTCCTTCATGATCCATTTGAAAGCCATGTTTATCACTCTTTACAACGCCTACAGAAAATCCCGCTCGTTGTAACTCATCTACAAGACGGGTTACTACCGTAGTCTTACCTGTTTTACGTTTTGATGCTACTACACTAATAAGCGGCACACGACGGAACTCATTTTCTGCTAATGCACGAGCCCATTGGTAGTCATCATAATGATTTACATTACTTAGCTCCCAATCATAATCACTGGCATCAATAGATTCAACATGACCAATCGTATCAAGGGCATGCTGCAACGATACGTCTTTACCGGCTAGAATAGATGGAAGTAATGATACAATATGAAGTCTATAAATTCCCGCCATAGGTTCTGGCTTACCTCTAGAACCAGTAGGAACTATAACATTCCAATTGTTATGATTCACTTGATATAACCAATCATAATATAAATCCATAGGCATAAATGGCATATCTACAGCCATCACCGCATAGGCAGGACTCATTCCAACAGCTAGAGCACTATAAAGTCCCCCTAGAGGACCACGTCGCTCAATAGAATCCCGAACAATAGAAACTTTTTTCTTCTCATCGTTCGATAACGTATCAATGATATGAGTCTGAATGGCATGTCCTAACTGATCATCATCACCAATGGAGATGATAATATCATCCACATCCGCTTCTAATCCCTTACGAAGTGCATGAGATATGAGGCTTTCACCATTAACCCAAGGTAATAATGCCTTAGGTTGCCCCATGCGAGAACTCAAACCACCAGCCAAAATTATTAAACCTAATTTATCCACGACGTCCTAAACCTCGTTTAACACCTTGGTAGATGAATAGTAAAACAACAATATTTAAAATCCCATCTGGCACCATATAAGAGGCATTATAAATCATGGAGTAAATCCATGGATTTTGACCTTGCGGAGCATAACTAGCAAAGACAACTGCACCACTCGTAACAGAAGCAGCCCAGCGGAATACAATGGCCACAATGGATCCAGAGATAAGTCCAGACATAGAATCCTTGAAGTAACCACAAACACCGATAGCACCATATGCTACCAAGTAATCTAAAATAATACTTAAATAGTGAATCGATGATTTAAAACCTAAGATAAAATGTAAAATACCATATACAACACCTGCAAAGATACCTCTTGTTCCGCCCCAGCGATACGCATAAATCATGAGCGGTACTAAAGCTGCTGCTTTAATAGAGCCACCTTGTGGCATGTGGAAAATCGTGATAAATGACAATACTTGTGCAATAGCAATTGCTACGCCAGCTTCAGCAAGCATGCGTGTTTTTGACTGGTCCATTTCAATCGACCTCCTCTTTAGTATAACTTTTAAAACTGTAGTTTTATTTATACATCCTACTTGTATTGTACTACAGTTCTCACATGACACCAAACAAAATATTCGGAACGTATTGAAAATTTTACGAGTCTCTTGTATAATGGTACAGGTTCATTATGTAATACTCGAAGGAGATATAGAAACTATGATTAATACAACGAACATCTTTGATTACGAAGACGTGCAATTGATTCCTAATAAATGTATCGTCACTAGCCGTAGCGAATGTGATACACATGTAAAATTAGGTAAACGCACATTCCGTTTACCAGTGGTTCCTGCAAACATGCAAACTATCATTGACGAAGAGTTGGCTGAAAAATTAGCACGTGAAGGCTATTTCTATATCATGCATCGTTTCCAACCTGAACGTCGTATGGACTTTGTAAAACGCATGCACGACCTTAACTTATATTCTTCTATTTCTATCGGTGTAAAAGCTGAAGAATTTGCTTTAGTTGATGAATTCAAAAAAGCAAACTTAACACCAGAATATATCACAATCGATATTGCACATGGTCACTCCAATGCAGTAATCGAAATGATTCAATACATTAAAAAGAATTTACCTGAAACTTTCATTATCGCAGGTAATGTGGGTACGCCTGAAGCAGTTCGTGAACTTGAAAATGCTGGTGCTGACGCTACTAAAGTAGGTATCGGTCCTGGTAAAGTTTGTATTACTAAATTAAAAACTGGCTTCGGTACTGGTGGTTGGCAATTAGCTGCTGTACGCTGGTGTGCAAAAGCAGCTACTAAACCTATCATCGCTGACGGCGGTATTCGCGACCACGGCGACATTGCTAAATCCATTCGCTTTGGCGCTACTATGGTTATGATTGGTTCCCTCTTTGCAGGTCACGAAGAATCCCCAGGGGAAGAAAAAATCGTTGACGGTAAAGCAGTAAAAGAATACTTTGGTTCCGCATCTGAGTTCCAAAAAGGGGAACGCAAAAACGTAGAAGGTAAAAAAATCTTCATCGACTCCAAAGGTTCTATCTTTGATACATTAGTTGAAATGGAACAAGATTTACAATCTGCTATCTCTTATGCTGGTGGTACTACTTTACAAGCAATTCGCAAAGTAGACTACGTACTTGTTAAAAACTCCATCTTCAACGGCGATCGCTAATATAATAGGTAAAAGCCACAGGATTTATCCTGTGGCTTTTTTGTATCCCCTCTACATCCACTATAAGGAATGACATATGTTTAATTGAGTATTACTATGTTAAGAAATAAGCCCCAAAGACAGATTGTCTCTGAGGCTATTATTTAAATTTATGCTTCAGCTTCTTTTGATTTGTCCATTAACATATAAGCGTATTTACTAATACCTGCACTCACTACAAGTAATGCTGTTAATACGATAAATGCAACAGTAAGACTTGTGCCATGAGCAATGAAACCAATCAATGCTGGTCCCATCAAAATTCCCATATAACCAAGCATAGTAGACGTTGCCACAGCTTGTGTCATAGGAATAACATTTTGTTCCCCCATAGCAGAGAATAGATTTGGTACTACCATAGCTAAAGAAATACCAAGTAATAAATAAGTATACATGGAGCCATATCCTGGTAAAAATACGATAAGCCCCATTGCAATAGCACCTAACAAATAACCACCAACAACAACTTGTTTAGATGTCAAATGTTTACCAATTGTATTCCCAAGCAAACGGCCAATACACATGGTACCATTAAATAACATAACGCCCATAACGGCTTCTTCGATAACGATACCTTTATCTTCGAATAAGTATAATGCACTCCAATCCCCTACTGCACCTTCAACTAAGTAAGATACAAAGGACAAGAGACCAAAGATAATAGCAATTGGATGGAAAGATAATGGACTTTTCGATTTCTTAGTAACCTTTGCATTTGGATCACTACCAAAGGTTAGCATAAATTGACTGACTATAACCATGGCAATGAACAATACGATGAGAAGTCCCCAAATACTTTCATTAACAGGTAGGGACAATATTTTTAAAAGAATAAGCAAAACGCCAGCACCGGCAAAGCCACCTAAGCTCCACCCACCATGATAGGCACCCATTAAGTGCTTTTTACTCACCTTTTCAGTTAGGATAGCTTGTAAATTAGCAGAAGCACCACTAAGGCCGACGCCTATGCCAAAGAAGAATAAAGCCGCTGTGGTCGTAGCAATAGTAGAGCACATGGTGACAATGGCAAGAGATAACATACCAATAAAACTAGCCAATAAAACGACTTTTTTGCATCCAAAGGTCTCTACAAGCTTACCTGCTATAGCCATGGACAAACAAGAACCTAAACCAAGCACTAAAATCATAGAACCTAATACATCTTCACCAATACTAAGCTTCGCTTTTAAATATGGTACAAAACCAGCCCATAAAGCTGTATACATACCGGGGATAAAAAATGCCCCAAAGGCACCACGAATATTTGCTGTTGAAATAGAAACTTGATTGTTCATTACATCCTTTCTGGCTTCTAGAACCGTCCGGCGAAGAAAGGCCCTTTTTATCCGCAATCCGCTAAAACTTGCACCATTGCAGGAAACCATTTTAATTACATATGATTTAATCTTGGAATATAATAACCCTCTTTACGTTACATGTAAAGAGGGTTTTCTAAATTTAAACTAAACTTAAAAAGCGATACAAAATATATCTGGTTAAATATAACTAATTAGTCTTTTAAATGACATTTAGTAAAGGATCCATATTCCCACACAGCTAGTAAGCAAGGCCACAAGAACAGGTACAGCTGTGCGTTTAAGTAAGTCTACTGACTTAATATGCGCCACGCCTGCTACACCGACCATTACTGGACTAATAGGGCTAAGGAATAAGCCTAGACTCGCACCGTTTTGCATACCAAGCATAGTAGTAATTGGATCAAGGCCTAGATGAGCTACGATATTGGGTACTAGTGGAACTAATGTAAATAATGGTGCCACATTGCTGCCGGTCACCATGCTAAGACCCAACATACCGCCCCCTAGAACAGAGGTAAGTCCAATGGAGTTAAGAGATAGTGTTTGAAGGGCACTAACTAAGGATTCAATAATTCCTAAGCTCACTAAGCCTAGTGCAAAAATCTGTCCCCCTATAATTAGTGTTACAGCATAGGAAAATTGATTTCCCATCCCCTCAAAGAATATAGTCGTACTCTTAAGGACTGTCCGTAAATTACGGTGTCGAATCAGTTCCGCTAACAAGGCAATACCAAACGCAAGCATCATAGCCAACGTTACATTCATCTTCACCCCAGGTAAACCATATTGACTAAATCCCAAGATAAAACACAATGGTAATAATGGGAATAGCATATACGGCTTAGGGCCTATTGGCGCCTCTGGAATACTTTCACAAGCATCTATAGCCTTAGGTTCCTCCACCCGATCACGATATTTCTGCCAGAAAAAGTGTGCTATAGCTGTCACAATAGCGACTAAGAAATACAGACGCAACTGGTAGCCTACAAAATAGTTTGGCACAGGCATATTCAAGGTCTTTGCAATGAGTAAGGTAGATACCGCACCAGGTCCTACGTCCATAAGATGACCCGTAGCAATAACCGCTGCAGCCCCCACGGGACTCACGCCAAGGCGAAGCAATACGGGATACATAGTAACCATCATAAGAAGGGCAAGACTCAATGGATTAGGTACACAAATAGACAGTCCCATATTAAGAAGAAACATTAGGGCCAGTACAATATATGGGCGATTCACACGATATAGGGGTCGGATAAATGTATGTGCCAATCTTGTCCCTGCCCCTATGTACTCCATATATTTTGCATAACCAGCACAGGTCATAATCATGAGACCTAAATTCACGATATTCTCGGACGTAGTAATTCGCACAATATCCATCGCATCAAATACCAAGACACCAGTAGATTGAGACCCAACGAGTATAGCATCAATCCAATTTGCTTCATACGCAATAAACATCATGAGGATTCCCATACCAATTAAAATAGGCTGTGGTTGATAGCGCTTCATTAACAATATACCTGTAATAGCAATAATAGTGATACATATAACTATATTCATAAATAAGCACCTCTCAACTAGAGAATATATATTAGATTTATATTAGACTTATATCAGACTTACATTACACTTCTATTATAGCTATATTATACCTATATCATACACCAAATATAAATAAAAATACAAAATCATAACCAACCGTAGAACGGGTGGTTTGCTCTGACCCTATAAGGGTCTTTCTTTAGTGGTGGCCCTCTAAAGAGGGCATTGAATGATCTGATAACCACTCTATTACCACTGGCTGCCCCCTACTTTGGGGCTTTTATTTTACCTATTTTACTGGCTCACCCATAAACGGGTCGGTATATTCTTTAAAGTTTAATATATCTTGCGCTATATCCTCTTGTAGTTGATTGCGAATGTACTCTTTTATCGCTCCATCATATCGTCCTACCGTATCCACATAATATCCTCTACACCAGAAATGTCTATTTCTATACTTATATTTTAAATTTTCGTGTTTATCGAATATCATGAGGCTACTTTTTTAATAGCCCATAAAACTTGATACGCTTAAATGTGGTAGTATAGTTACTAGCATATGAATATGATCCGGACAGCATTCCGCTTCTATAATCTCTACATTTTTTCTCTTACATAAATCTCTTAAAATTTTACCTACATCAGCTTTTATCCGACCATAAATTATTTGTCTTCTATACTTTGGAGCAAAACAATATGATATTTACATCTCCATTTACTATGTGATAAACTCTTTACGTCATTCATTGACATTGAACCTCCTATATTAAAATATTGTGGTTGCCAGACCAACTTCATTTTATCACTAGGAGGTTCTTTCCTTTTCTCTAAGAATTTTTACTGACCCCCAGTTTAACTGGGGGTTTAGTCATGCCTATTCGGCGTACAATAAAAAAAAGGGTGTAACGATAATTGAATAAATAATAAAGAGCCTGTAACGATGTAAAACAATCATTATAGGCTCTAATTTTATCAAGCGAATTAATAGCTACTATTTAGTTTTGTATAATCTGTTCGACCAACAGTTTACTATTTTCAAGTAACTTTTCAATATCTAATATATCAGCATCATCTACATGAACACCAACACTTACAGTTACAGTAGTATTAAAATGCCTTGATAGTTTTATCGCAGCGTCCTTGGCTAATACATCATCTTTATGTCCTAATACAGCCATGACAGATGTGGTAATTGTAGTCTTTCCTGGATTAATGATACTTTCAGACGGAGTAGCAATAGCTACTGCACCTATATGATATCTATTACCACCACCAATCGTAACAGATATATCCTGCCCAACAAATGTGACTATAGCTTGAATACAATATGGTGTAACCCCATAAGTATATCGTTTTACTTTCATCTCATCATAACTATTCATAATACTCCTCAGCTTTTTATCATATTACGCCCAGTCCAAGAAACAAAATCTTTTGTCTCGAACCCAAACTGCATTAAAATTTTTCCAACAATATGATTGATTTGTTTTTCAACCGAATTAGAATCATTATAAAAAGTTAATAATGGAGGAATAATTGAGCATCCGTATTCAGATAGTGTAGTTAAATTACGCAAATGAATACGACTAAACGGCATTTCTCTCGGTACAAGCACAATCTTTCTATTCTCTTTTAAGCAAACATCTGCAGCTCTCAATAATAGATTATCTGCAAATCCACAAGCCATTCCAGCAATACTTTTCATACTGCAAGGAACTACAATCATCCCATCGGTCTTATACGATCCGCTAGAAATAGTGGCAGCCATATTTTTATTATCATGAACTACATCTGCCAATGCCTCCATTTCTTCTACGGTAATAGAACTCTCATATTGCAAAGTGATCTTTGCACCCTCAGTCATGACCAAATGAATTTCCATTCCAGATATTTGACGCAACGCTTTAAGTACATAATAGCCAAGTATTACGCCACTCGCACCTGATACACCAACTATTAAACGCATACAATCACCTCATAGCACTAACCCTTACTTACCAAAGGCCAATAAATTTCCACCATGGTAATTGAATTGCACAAGTAATAACAAATAATACTAACGTATATGGTAAACCAAATCGTATGGTTTCTTTTTCACTATACATACCATTATCTTCACCTTCACCCACTAATATTGCTAAATTATGGAATGGTAAAATAAAGTGAGCATTAATGGCTGTATATGCAATCATTACCGGAATAATTGGAGAAATTCCAAGTGTTTCCGTGAAAGCAAGCATTGCTGGAATAACAATTCCCATAACTGCAACTACACTACCAAAGCACATATGAATAGCAATAGAGATAACAGTTATAAATGCACCGAGAATGAACATATTTTCAGGAACGGCAGATGGCAACAATGTTTGTGCTAACCATGTGTTCATCCCAGTTTGGCCCCCAACACGACCAATTGCAACAGCAGCTGTTAAGAATAGTAATGTTTGTACAGGCACAGCAGACCAACTAGCAGGTGTTAAAATATCACCAATCTTTGGCATAGCCATCATTACAGCGATAAACAATGTTACCCAACCAATATCAATTCCATGAATACTATCAGTCATCCATAAAATAATTGCTAAGATAACCCAAAATGCAGTACGAATTTCTTTACCTGTCATCGCACCTAATGATTCGCGCTTTTCCAAAATAGCTTGTTGATTAATAGAAACCTCTTTTGTAGGTTTAAACATCGTCATAAGCATAAACATAGTTATGATACTAGTTAGAATCATTGGGATACCCATTACTTTAAACCACTCAATCCAACCCACCTCTGTTGGTAGGCAGTACTGTGCAGCCAATGGATTAATAGACGCATCCCCAGTTAAAAAAATCATTGAAACCGGAATAGATGCCGTAAACACTGTAAATCCAATTTTCACAGCATCATCTCTAGGCATATCAGCACTTTTAATAACCACAGCCATAACAGACATAATTAAAAATGCCCGTGGCCAAGGATGTGGAATTAGTAACGACAATATAAAAGTTAATGCAAATATAGAAATAATAATACTGTTGTAATTAGTTACATATTTAGAGATATACCAATAGGCGATTCTTTCCCCTAGCCCTGACTCACGTACTGCTGTAGCAATGAGATATGCACCAATAATAAGATACATCATTGATGTAGTCCAAGTAGAAAAAATCAACGTTTTAGGTGCTACATCAAACACTGCTAAACCTAATAGGTATAGCCCAGAAACATAACCTGGTTGAGCAACACCAAACGCCCAAAATATAACGGTTCCCAAAGATAATGCCAAACAAGCATGACCTTGTGGACTTAATCCGGCTAATGGTACAAACCAAATTAAAAGCCCTAATAAAATCCCTAAACAGAATCCTATAATCCGTTTATATTTCCCCATATAATCACCTTCTTAACTTATCCTTTATGATTAGGAACCCAATGTGTGGGATCTACATCCATAAATTTAGCACGTTGGAATCGTTTCTTTTCACTATATGGCACAGTAGCATCAAAAATTGTTTTGCATGCAATACCATGATCACGAATAGTATAACTACAAGATGGATCATTAGACGGGTCTAATGGATGACAACGAACGCCTGGGATATTTATAATATCAATGTCCCCTTGCATTCTAGTAATCATAGCCCACATAACATCATTCATATCAAAGATATCAACATCTTCATCGACAAGAATAACTTGTTTTAATTCAGAAAATGCAGAAAATGCTAGCAAAGCCGCTTGCCTTTGGCGACCTTCATCAGATGGTACCGATTTTTTAAACTGCATTACTGCCAAGAACTTTCCACCGCCAGGGCTTGCAGCATAAACATTTAATAATCGACCAGGCATAGCGCGTTCAACCATATCCATAATAGAAGCTTCTGTTGGAATCCCCGCCATATTAACGTGTTCTTCAGATGGGCCAATACAAGTTTGCATTATTGGATTTTTACGTGTTGTAACAGCTTTTACTTTGATAATAGGAACCTCCGGATTTGCAGGTCCTGTATAACCAGGGAACTCTGGCATTGCTTTTCCTGTATTAGTATTAATATCTTCACGTAACCGTTTTCCTACCAAGAGTTCACCTTCAATAACATACTCAGCATTCGCTATACAATTCTCTTTAATTGTTAAGCATGGTGTTAGTTCAACAGCCTTTCCTCGAATGGCACCCGCAACAGCTAATTCATTATATCCAATAGGTGTTGTAGGTGGTTCAAAGCACGCACCTATTTCAATTGCAGGGTCTACACCAATACTAATAGAAATTGGTAGTGGCTTACCGAGAGCTTCCGCTTTTTCTCTAAAAGCACCTAGATGACGTGCACCTGGAGTAAAGAACATTGTGATTTCATCTTTCGACTGTAAACAAAGTCTGTGAATCGTCACATCAGAGTCACCATTTTCCGTATCTGATGCATAACACATCCCTAACGTAATATAAGGGCCCGCATCTTCTGGTGTATTAGTAGGTGCTGGTAATATTTTTCTAATATCAAAATCTGGATCTGTTGCCAAATGAACAACCTCTTGGCATTGAGCTTTTGAAGAATCAATTACAATTGGTTGTATTGGATTTTTTACAGAATCTCGAAGTAGTTGACCTAGTTTATCTGGTGTTGTACCAAGTAGTAATGCTACGCGAGCACGGTCAGATAACATACCAATTACAACTTTAGAATTAGGGTGACCCTTTACATTGTTAAACATCATGGCTGGACCTAATTTTGTTGGCCGTGCTACAGTACCACCGACACCAATATGGCGATAAACCCCCGCTAACTCAGCTGAAGGGTCAACCTCTACATCTGTACTAATTAATTGTCCAGGTGTGTTTTCCAATAACTTTAGTGCAGAACGTAAATCAATAACAGAGTTTCCCATAAAAAATAACCTCCTAACATACTGAAATAATTCATATTCATAACAGCTATTTATTGCTTGCCATAAGAATACGCTTTATAGTTGCTATACAGTCAAGAGGCTATTTATACAATTTTTTATTTTCTTTTAAATGGGGCCTGTAAAAGGCAAAAATCTTCTGTTCTATCTTGCTGATAAAATGTTGTATCTAACAAACATACATCAATAATATTTCCTGTCAATTCATAGTTGTTATCATTCATCCATTGAAGCAAATATTGTGCATCTGAAATATCATATGGCATACCAAATTTATAAAGACAAATATACTCCCCTGCAGGAATTGTAATTAAATTATCTAAATTTTCCGTATTCACGGGAACAAATATACAACTACCACTCTTAAATCGACCATCAGATTCACATGCTGTATCACTCGATTCACAGCCTAAACACTCCTTAGTTTCAAGTGTCAAAATAGTTCCAAACCCTGCAGCTGGTCTAATTCGTAGAGGCTCTAATTGTCTCCATAAATTCATCAATGTAAGATGTAATTTTTCTTTTGTCACATTTTCAGGAAATTCCTGATAAATCACTTTTCTCAATGGATAATATTTTATAAATGGTTCTGTTAAATTCATTTCATAGCCATCAACCGCATCATTAAGTATAGCTATTTGCTGATTTAGCGCTTCTCTAATATCATTCAACTCTGCAATCTGTTGATTAACCTTAGTTTTATATGCTGAATAAAACTCAAGAACTTTTTTAGGATTTGTATTTAGTAATACTTCTTTTATACTATCTAAACTTAAACCTAAAGATTTTAGAAAAACAATTTTTCGCAAAAAAGGAATTTGAGCTCTACTATAATAGCGATACCCCTTTTCATCAACTTCAACAGGTTTAAAAAGATCAATATGGTCATAATGTATTAATGTCTGTCGACTCAAACTATGGAGTCTGGCCATAGAACTAATTGATATTAAAGAATCCATAATAGTCTACCTCGCTAGAATAACTATAACACATCCCTATCTATAGATTAATATAACCTGTATAGTTACTATACAGGCTATATTAATACTTCATTTCTCTCAATAAAGCTATAATTCTACTTATTTTCCTTCAACCATGCAATGGCATATTCTGCATATACGGCTGATGCAGCAGATAGTACAGAATCATCCATATTAAATCTGTTATTATGATGATCGTAGGTAGCCTCTACATCAGGATTTTGAATGCCAATAAAGGCAAAGCATCCTGGTTTATCTTGTAAATACCATGCAAAATCTTCTCCTGGCATTACTTTACGCATTTTGGAAAGCTTGTCTTTACCTAATGTATCAATAACGACACGTTCCGCCAATTCACTGGATGCAGGATCATTAATAGTAGGTGGTACTTTTTTTACATACTCCAATGTAGCAGTAGCACCATAGGCCTCTGCCGTATGTTCTACTACACGGCGAATAGAGTCTACATAATATTCTTCTTGATCAGGATCAAAGAATCGAATGGTACCACCCATTTTAGCTTCCCCAGGAATAACATTCCATTCCGAACCGGAGTGAATATTCCCAATAGTGAGCACTAAAGAATCTAATGCACTAACATTGCGAGACACTACGGTTTGCAAATTCATAACGATGGCACTAGCTACCACAATGGCATCAATCGCTTGATGCGGCTGTGCACCATGGCCTTGCTTACCTTTTACATTGATAGTAATTTGGCTACTTGCAGCCATCCGCGGCCCTTCTTCAACAGATACGAGACCTGCTGGCAAATCGATCCACACATGACCGCCAAAGATGGCATCCACCTTATCGTACCAGTCACCAAATTTAATGAAATCTGGTGCCCCTGCCCCTGTCTCCTCAGCAGGTTGGAATGCTAAATACACATCGCCTTCGATGCGGTCTTTCATAGACATTAACATCTTTGCAGCACCCAGCAAAATAGCCATATGACCATCATGACCACAGGCGTGCATTTTGCCTTCAGTTTCTGATTTATAGTCAACTGTATTATGTTCGTGAACAGGTAAAGCATCGATATCGGCGCGCAACGCGATAGCCTTGCCAGGTTTATCACCGTGGATGATACCAACTAAGCCGATGCCACGCTCTGTATCAACATGAACCTCTACGCCTATAGATTCTAATTCTTTAGCCAGTGTCTTAGTTGTTTCAAACTCTTCATTACTGAGCTCTGGATGTTTATGGAAATATCTACGCCAATCTTGAACGTAGCCTTTATATTGTTCGATTAAATCGCGACTATGCATGGTATCGCCTCCTTATAAAATCCCATAATCAAGGGGAATAACAGGGTAAAAGTAAAAGAAAACGACAGGCATAGCCATGTCGTTTTCTTTATGTCTTATCGGTTGCGTAATACTGCTTGTACCGCTAAGGATACAACAGCTGTTGCAACTGCCACAGCAGCAGTAATTTTTGCTGTTGTGAAAAGTTCTTCTTTTGTAGGTTTTGCTTTACCGGCAATATCCAAAGTTTTTGCTACAGCAGGAACCAATACTTCGTTACGTAAGGATTCTGTATTCATATTTACTCCTCCAATATAAACTGTTTCTTCTAGGGTAACACGAATGAGAACTAAAGTCTATATATTCATCGACTTATTTCAATGATTATACGGTTACGCAACTATTTTAAATGATATTTATGAAAGTTATCCTTAAAATTATTTTGCTGCTAACTCTTCAATAGCTTCAGCTACAATAGTGATGGCTTTTTCCAATTGGTCTTGAGGAATATTAAGAGCTGGTAAAAGACGTACTTTATTTTTAGCAGACAAGCATACAACACCCTTTTCAAGACATTTTGCAATGACTGCTTTTGGATCTACTGTAGTTTCAATACCAAGCATAAGGCCCATGCCGCTCACACCTAGAATACCAGGTTTGCCTGCTAAGGTAGCTTTTACATACTCCCCTTTTGCTTTTACAGAATCTAAGAATTCTGGTGTTAAACGATTAATGATAGTAATGCCTGCTGCCGCACAGATTGGATTGCCACCAAAGGTTGTAGCATGGGCACCAGCATTTAACACATATTGCATCTTTTCATTGAATAGTGTAGCCCCCATAGGAAGGCCACCTGCTAAACCTTTTGCAGTAGATACTACATCTGGCTCGATGCCAAATTGTTGATATGCATACAAACTACCAGTACGGCCATTACCAGTTTGTACTTCATCGATTAACACGAGTTGATCGTGTTCATGAGCATATTTTGTTACTGCTTGTACGAACTCTTTATCTAGTGGCATAACACCACCTTCACCTTGAATAGGTTCCATCATAATGGCACAAACTGCAGGATTATCAAGAGCTTTTAAGGCCGCATCAATATCGTTGGCTGGTGTATGAATAAAGCCTTCTGTAAACGGGAAGAAATGTTGATGGAATACATCTTGCCCCGTAGCAGATAAGGTAGTGATGGTACGACCATGGAAGCTATTCACTAAGGTAACGATGACATGACGACCTTCGCCATACTTATCATGACTATATTTACGAGCTGCTTTGATGGCACATTCATTGGACTCTGCACCAGAGTTGGAGAAGAATACCTTCTTCATACCCGTTTTAGCGCACAATTGTTTTGCCAATTCAATTTGTGGTAAAGAATAGTACAAATTTGAAATGTGGTTCAACGCATGAGATTGTTTTGTCACAGCCTCTGTCCATTCATCGTCATCGACACCAAAAGCTGTTACGCCGATACCAGATCCAAGATCGATGTATTCTTTACCATTTACATCCCATAAAAGGGAACCTTTACCTTTTTCAAAACATACATTGAACCGGCCATACGTATTGGCTATATATTCTTTATCTTGTTGTTCAAAATCGATTGTATTACTCATTACATCCTCCGAACGTACGGCCTAGCCGTCGTCTATCTATGTGAAAGGTAGCGATAGTAATAAACAATTACCATCGCTATACCTACTATATTACTTTACAAACATGGTGCCAAGACCTTCATCAGTCAATAGCTCAATAAGAATAGCATGTGGGATTTCACCATTGATGATAAATACCTTTTGAGCTCCTGATTTAATGGCCTCTAAACAGCAATCCACTTTTGGGATCATACCGCCAGCAATAATACCCTCTGCTTTTAATTGATCCGCCTCTGCCATTGTAATCTTTGAAATTAAAGATTCCGGATCATGCACATCTTTTAGTACACCATCAATGTTAGTCATGGCCACCATTGTTTCCGCCTTAAGGGCACCGGCAATTTTTGCGGCTACCGTATCAGCATTAATATTATATGTCTTGCCATCAGACCCCATACCAATGGAAGAAATGACAGGAATATAACCTCTACTGATAACGTCATCGATAATACTTGTATCAATCGTATCGATAGAACCTACATAACCAAGCTCATCATTTTGTTTATGAACTTGAATCATATTACCATCCACACCACAGAGGCCAACAGCCTTACCACCAAGGTCTGTTAAATCTGCTACGAGACCTTTATTAACCTTACCGGCTAATACCATTTGTACTACATCCATTGTCGCTTCATCTGTGACACGCAAGCCATTTGCAAAATGAGATTCAATTTTCATAGCATCTAGTGTGCTATTAATAGCTGGACCACCGCCATGAACGAGCACAACTTTTACCCCTACCAATTGAAGTAGCATTAAATCCTTCATAACGGATTTTTTTAATTCTTCATCAATCATAGCATTGCCGCCATATTTAACGACAACATATTGATCTGTATATTGTTTAATATATGGAACGGCCGCAGTTAAGATATGCGCCCGCATTGCATTTGTTACGTCCTTCATAATTTCCTCTCTAACCTAGTGCTAGACCTGTATCCTCAGGCAAACCTAAAGCAATGTTCATACATTGAACGGCAGCACCAGATGCACCTTTGCCTAAATTATCGAAAATAGCATGAACCATAATGCGTTCATCGTTGCCAGTCACATAGATTTTCATGCTATCTGTGTTACTCAATTGATTGGCATTTAACATGCCTGTATTACTGTTCTCAGTAAATGGTACGACAGTAATAATCGGGCTACCTTTATAAAAGTTTTCCAATGCCTGTTGCACTTTATCAATGCTTATTGGCTTTTGACATAAACGACTGTGAATGCCTACCGTTACTTCCATGCCGGAATAATAATCATCCACGATAGGAATAAAAATAGGCGCTTCACTTAGGTCACAAACATGTTGTACCTCCGGCAGATGCTTATGTTTTTGACCAAGCCCATATTGACGTGGGGCGTAAAGGAAATAATCTTTAGGTTCACTTTCATATTGGCCAATCATCTTTTTACCACCACCGCTATAGCCTGTTAAGGATGTGATAGTGAAAGGATACTCTGTTGGTACAAGACCAGCTTTTACAAGAGGTGCAATACAAGCAATCATACCGCTCGCATGACAGCCAGGGTTAGCAATATGTTTTTCAGTAGCAATGGCTGTTTTATAATCCGCACCGAGCTCTGGGAACCCATAGGCCCAATCATCAGCCGTTCTAAAGGCAGTCGATGTATCAATGACCTTACATGGTAATTCACCGATAGCGGCCATGATTTCTTTAGATGCCGCATCAGGCAAGCAGAGAAATACAATATCGGCCTCTTTAACGACCTCTTTTATAGCCTCTACGTTTTTACGATCCTCATCAGCTGTAGCCAATAATTCTATATCTTTTCTATCAGATAACCGTTCATGAATTCTTAAACCTGTTGTACCTTCATGACCAACAATAAATACTTTATAGGGTGCCATAGTAAACCTCAATTCTCACCTATTGGTGACTCATATCTATTTATATAGCCTCACAGCCGCTATAAATAGGAAACAAACTATACGATTCATCACCTTCTAGGGAGATGAAATTATTTTAATGGATAATCGCTAAAGGTAGCAACCATAACTGCTTTAATGGTATGAAGACGATTTTCTGCTTCTTGGAATGCTAAGGAGTTTGGACCTTCGAATACCTCTTCCGTTACCTCGATACCATTCATGCCGAACCGTTCAAAGATATCTTTACCTACTTGTGTTTCTGTATTATGGAACGCTGGCAAGCAGTGACAGAATTTAGTATTTGGATTACCTGTTAATGCCATCATTTCTGCATTAACTTGGAATGGTTTAAAGGTATTGATACGTTCTTCCCACATATCGTATGTATCCCCCATGGTTACCCATACGCCTGTGTAAATAACATCTAAACCTTTAACACCTTCAGCTACATCGTCTGTACATGTAATAGTAGCTCCTGTTTCTTTCGCCACTTTTAAACATTCTTCATAAAATGGACCTGCTGGCCAATATTGTTTAGGACCGATAAGTCTAAAATCCATCCCCATTTTAACGGCACCACTCATCAATGCGTTACACATATTAGATTGACCATGACCCACATAAGCGAAGGAAATTTCATTTAATGGTTTGTTGATATTCTCTTGTAAGGTTAAGAAATTAGCTAATGTTTGTGTAGGGTGATCCATATCGGTAAGACCATTCCAAATTGGCACGCCAGAGTATTCTGCCAATGTATCGACGTCTTCTTGGTCAAAGCCTCTAAACTCGATAGCATCATACATTGAGCCAAGCACACGAGCCGTATCCTTCAAGGATTCTTTCTTATTCATTTGAGAACCTGTAGGTCCAAGATATGTGGTATGAGCACCTTGGTCAGCGGCGCCTACTTCAAAGGCACAACGTGTCCGTGTGGAATCCTTTTCGAAGATAAGGACAAAATTTTTGCCTTCTAGTGTTTTAATTTCTTTTCCCGCTTTTTTATCTGCTTTCAATTTTGCCGCTAAGTCCAAGAAATATTTAATTTCTTCTGGCGTGTATTGAAGCATTGTTTTAAATGATGTATGTTGTAAACTTTTCATGATAACCTCTTATTTCAAACTACTTTTTTTCTTGCAAAAATTCGGCGGCAATAGCAGCCATCATTGTTATACCAGGTTCCAGAATGCTTTCATCAATGGTGAAAGCCTCATTATGCAAGGCCGGATTACCTTCAAATCCAGTACCTAACCATAGGAAAGCACCTTTTATTTTATGAAGATACGCAGAGAAGTCCTCTGCTGCCATAGAAGGAAATTCAGGATGAACCACCGCTTGTTTGCCAAGATATTTTTCTACAATAGATGTGGCATAATCGATGGCATCTGGATCATTGATAGTTGCGCCATGACCGCGTTTATAATCTAGAACACTTTCCGTTTTAAACATCATGTCGATAGCTTGTAAACTTTCACCAAGACGTCGTTCTATATAATCCCGTTTTGCTGGTTCATAAGTACGACAAGTACCTTCTAGATATACATCGCCACAGCCTACATTGTATCTGTCGCCCCCCTTGATAACACCGATGGTACATACTAGATTTTCCATTGGATTCGTTTCACGAGCCACAATAGATTCTACGTTTACAATCCAGTTTGCGGCTGCTACGATGGCATCTACCCCATTATGAGGCTCCGCTCCATGGGTCGATTTCCCTTTAATATGGACGAGGAAGTGATCCGATGCAGCCATCAAATTACCTTTTTTTAGACCTACCGTACCAACCGGTAATTGTGGCCATACATGAAGGCCATATATTTCATCTACATCATCAAGAATGCCGCTATCTACAATACCTTGTGCACCTGGGAATAATGCTTCCTCTTCGGAAGGCTGGAATACGAGCTTTACGGTGCCATGCAATTGGTCTTTAATAGACTGTAAAATGGCTGCTGCACCAAGCAAAATCGCTATGTGGCTATCGTGTCCACAAGCGTGCATAACACCTTTATTTTGGGAGGCAAATGGTAAACCTGTTTCCTCATGAATGGGTAATGCATCTATATCGGCACGCAATGCAATAACAGGACCTGTATGAGCTCCTTCGATCTTGCCGATTACCGCATAATCAGAAATATCATTTACAAAAGGAATCCCTAGTTCGTTGAGAACCTTTTGAATAAATAAAGACGTATTTTGCTCTTCACCAGATAACTCTGGATGACTATGAATATGTCGACGCCATTCTACAACTTGTTCTTTATATTGTGCGGCATATTTCTTGATCAAATCTTGTAATGTATTCATTACTCTATCTCCTTTATACACTATATGTATATTTTATACATTATTATCGTATTTTTATAACTTATGTACGTATTATAATACTATCAGTCGTTTTATTCAAGTTTTATACAAATTTTCTGTATTTTTATTTGTTATGCTATGAATTAATTTTTATCATAGTCCTTAGAACTGTAATTTACATGAACTTAATTTAGCATATAAAATATCTAATAAATATATAATTATCATTTATATGTTTACCTATTTAAACTATAAATGAGAGAAAACTATTTGTATAAACACACAAAAAAGACACCTTCCAAGGAAGGTGTCTTTTGCTTATATATTCTTATATTCTTGTGCTTCTATTTCTCTATAACCGACTCATCTAGCTGTGTACCGTCTGATAAGAAAGCTTTTACTATTAATTTATTCGGTATAACAGTCATCGTCATATAGTTATTCTTATCTCGATCTGGTGCCACATATACATCTAAAGGATGTTCTTTCCACTTAGGGCGACGAGCATCTCCGGCAATACCAGTCAGAATATATAATGGTCCCGAAGCATCTCGATCAAAGTTACGTACATGCCCTCTATTACGATAAGAATGTAAATGAGCTGACAACACTAAATCTACATTAAACTCATCAAAGATAGGCATAAACAATACGCCCTCTTCGTTGAATCCTACATCACGACTTGCGCCAGGGCGGTCAAAGGCATATTGGAATGGATCCCGATGCATGAGAACCACGGTCCACTTTTTAGTATTAGCTGCTAAATCTTGGCGTAGCCACTGAATCTGTACATCGTATAAATCAGGATGATGCGTATCATGGTTATCCTCATGATTGCTTTCATATAACATTGTATCTAATACAACGTAATGAACATCACCGAAGTCATAGGAATAATAACGACGATTAAAAATTTCATTTCCATTAGGCGGTACTGCGAAGTAATTCAAATACGCATAAGGCTCACGCATTTTCCAATCTAATGTATACATCTCATGGTTGCCTAAGGTCGTTGCTAACGGCACATTAGCACTCAACGGTCTAATAGAATTTAACCAAGTACGCCATTGATAGTCTTGTTCCCCATTATCTACAAGGTCACCCATACTAATATACAGGACTGTCCTTGGATTGCGATGTGCTGAGTCCTTTACAATCTCTTCCCATTGAGAATAATCCCCCGACTGAGAGTCTGGATATATGAGCACATCATAGACACTAGCACCAGCCGTTTCCAGGGAGTACCAATCACTACGGCGATCACTGCCATACCCAACGCGATATTCATATTTAGTATTAGGTGTTAACCCTGTCAAAGTGCCCTCATGAATATAGGTGGTACTGCCGTCATCAGTAAAAACTTTATCCGTTGCCCCTATCGATTGAGTATTTTCAGAACCTGTAAAACGATACTCTATTACCGCATCAGCTTCGCTGCTATCTGATTGCCACATAATAGTACGACTCGTGCTGTTATCTTGAGCTACAATTTGTCGAATGTAACGGCCTTCAGAATTAAGGAGCGGTTTTATCTCTTGACCACTCACAACAGCTGCAGTCCGAGCAATTCGACTGTATATAGTATCCCTATATACATAGCTACCTACAGTAGCACCAACCACGGTAATAATAGCTAGTAAGGAAATAATTAATCTTTTTTTGTTCATATAATTCCTTTATTAACTAAACTATTTGACTAATATTTAATAAGTAGTAGCACCCCAAAATCGACTAAATTCCGTCCAAATAATTTCCGTATCAACTTGAGATAATTCAACCTGTAGTCTGTATGTTATGCCAACTTTGCAGCGTTTTTTTAACCCCTTTTCATCAGCACTACAAACCTTAGTGGAGCCTTTATCAAAAGACCATTCTAGGTCATCTAACGATTGAACTTGGGTAGAAATAAGATTTTTAAAATTTGAAAAGTCCTCAAGAAAATGCTTACACGCTACCTCGAATATATCCAATCTATCTACATTGCTCAATTCACAATACCTCTATCAAAAGATTTATCTATTATTTTTCGTAATATTGTTTCATTTGTGTATAGCCATTAACGATGACTTCAATTTCACCTGTTCTAGGATGGAAGATAAGACCGTGAATAGGTACGTCTTTCGGAATCAAAGGATTCATACGCAATTCGTCTACTGTGTCTTCTACATTTTCAGCAGGGTGTGTAAATCCATCTGCCCAGCGTTCCATTTCTTTACGGACCATATGAATCGCTTCTGGTGCAATACCACGAGCCAACATTTTTTCTGTTAAATCTTTTGCCGTAGTTTTTGCCATACCACATTCGTGGTGACCAATGATAAAGATTTCGTTAACGCCTAGCTCATAAATACAAACAAGTAAACTACGTACAACGCCATCAAAGGGACCTGTAATACAGTTCCCTGCAGTCTTTACAATTTTCGCTTCACCGCGGCCAATATCCATGGAATCTTCTAAGAAGTTAACAAGACGTGTATCCATGCATGTAACGATTGCCATTTCACGACTAGGCATCTTACTGCATTTAGTATCTGTTTCTACATAACCTGTATTTTGATCTTCTACATATTCTCTATTATGGGCTAAAATATCATCTAATAAACTCATAGTACCTCCTATATAAAAAAACCTTGGCATACAACCAAGGTCTCTATATCAATAATGGTCGATATAAATATTATATCATATTCAGTTGTACCCATTCTAAATCACTACCAGTTTTAGATCATTATCCTCCAAAAATAGATTTAGAATAATTAGAGTTAAAACTTATTTATCAGGTGTAGATAGTGCTTCGATAGCAACGCTACCACCGCGTACAACTTCAATACGATTAACAAACATATCTTTAAATAGAGCAATCATGTCGTTATTTTTAGATACTGTTTTTACACATTGTACGAGAACAGATTTGCGGTTATAATCGACTACTAACAAGTCAAAGGTTTGAGCAATGCGGAAGATTTCTTGTTTATCTGCTTCTTTGCAGCTGTTGACCTTAATAAACAATAGTTCTTTCTTTGTAATCGGCATATCCGTAAAGTCGATAACCTTAATTACCTCTACACTACGATTAAGCTGTTTAATGATTTGTTCGTATGTCAAATCGTCGCATGTGAGCTCAATGGTCATACGAGACATGGTATGATCTTCTGTCTCCCCTACAGTCAATGTATCTAGGTTATAATTTTTACCTGCGAAGAGGCCTGAAATTTTAGCCAATACGCCGATTTGGTTTTCTACATACGCTGAAATACAGCGTTTTTCCATATGTAATTCCATAGCCCCTCCTATTTTTTATCCTTTAATAACATATCGCTTAAAGACTTGCCCGCTGGTACCATTGGCAAAACATTAAGTTCTGTAGGAATGATAAATTCAAGTAAGGTTGGTCCATCTTTGAAAGTATCTGCCAATTGGAACCCTTTTTCGATATCCTCTACCTTCGTGATACGCATAGCTTTAGCACCATAAGCTTCTGCCAATTGTACAAAGTTTGGAACGTATTCAAACTCATCATTATCGATCATATCACGTGTCACAATAGAGCTTTCATCCATCAACAAATTAGTACAAGCATATCGTTTGTCGTAGAACAATTGTTGCCATTGGCGTACATTACCAAGGAAGCCATTATTCAAAATGATGAGAGTTACTGGTAAACGGTAATGCATAGCTGTGGCAAATTCCTGGATATTCATTTGTACGCCACCATCACCACAGATAGCAAATACTCGTTTATCAGGGTTGCCAATTTGAGCCCCTAACGCAGCTGGGAACCCATAGCCCATCGTTCCAAGGCCACCAGATGTCAACATTTGGTGTTGTCCTTTAATTTCGAGGAACTGAGTAGTCCACAATTGATTTTGTCCTACATCAGTAGCAACAATAGGTCGTGCATAGTGGTTATTAATATAATCAATAACAATTTGAGGTGTTAAGCCCTCTTCACCAGCTTGTGTAACAGGGCGCTCAGCCTTAAGTTGTTGTAATTGCGCAGACCATTCACCAAGATCATGAGGTTCAATATATTCCAATAATTTTTCAATAGCTAATTTAGCATCTGCTACGATTGGAATATCTACCTTAATATTTTTAGAAATAGATGCTGCATCCACATCAATATGGATAATCTTACAATTTTGTGCAAAGGTACTTAATTTGCCTGTAATACGATCGTTAAAGCGTGTACCAATAGAAATCATTACATCACAATCAGTGAGTGCCACATTCGGTGCATAGCCACCATGAATACCAATATTGCCGAGATATAAAGGATGTCGACTATCGATAGCACCTTTACCCATCAATGTAGTTACAACAGGAATGCCTGTTTTTTCTACTAGCTTCATCATGAGATCGTTAGCACCACTAATGCTAACGCCACCGCCTAATAAGAATAGTGGTCGTTTAGCCTTGCTGATAATAGAGCATGCTTTTTTTACTTGTCCTACGTGAACTGTTGTATTTGGTTTATAGCCACGAATATTAACCTCTGTTGGATACTCATCAGAGCCCATAGCCTTTTGAATGTTTTTAGGAACATCCACCACTACAGGACCAGGACGACCAGTACGGGCAATATAAAAGGCTTCTTTCAAAATACGCCCTAGCTCTTTACGATCACGAACGGTAACAGCATATTTACAGATATTACGCACAATACCAACCGTATCCACCTCTTGGAATGCGTCATTGCCCATGAGGCCCAAGTCTACTTGACCTGTAATACAAACAAGGGGCACACTATCAGCGTATGCTGTAGCAATACCTGTCACAAGGTTTGTCGCACCTGGTCCAGAGGTTACCATGCACACCCCTACTTTACCTGTACTGCGAGCATAACCATCTGCTGCATGAGCCAATGCTTGCTCATGACGTGGCAAAATTACTTTTACCTTATCTTGTTTATATAATTCATCCATGATATCGATGGTTGCTGCCCCAGGATAGTTGAATAGTATATCTACCTGCTCCTCTTGAAGGGCCTTAACCACATATGCTGCGCCTGAAATCATAGGTGCCTCCTTAACTATGTAAAAAATGCATATCGCATTCTCAATATTCTCATTCGATATATCCAAAAAATTGAATATCTTATATAGATGTGTTATACTCAGTAGTGTACCACATGTTGTGGTACATGAGTATGTAATAAATCTCAAATTATAGAAATATATATTAATTTTGTCTGGAAAGGACTGTAAAACCATGAAAGAAATCTTAGGTTTCCACTTAAACGGTTGCCCTTATTGTGCAAATGCATTCCGTGCTATCGATGAACTTGTTGCAGAAAACCCTGCATATGCAGACATTCATATCAACTGGGTTGAAGATCAAGACGCTCATGAGCTCTTCAAAACTCACCCTTATGAGTACTATCCAAACTTATGGTTCGACCTCGACAAACAATATGAGGCTCAACCTGGTGAAAGCTATGACCAAACAAAAGCATTAATCAAAGCTGTATTGGACAAAGCAATCGCATAAGATTATTACATGAAAACGTGATAAAACCATTAAAAAGAGGCTAGCATGGCTAGCCTCTTTTTTTGTCTTTCCATTCAAGATACATATGTCTAATGACTTGGATCGGCGATACCAGTAACATCCTTGGTCCACCATAACGCATAATTTCACGGATTTTTTCACGATAATTAGGTGCATAGCAATGGGTTTTACATACACTACAGAATGTTTTAGTTTCCATATGAGGACATGCATCAATGCGATGCTCCGCATATTCCCAAACCTTTTCGCAATCCTCACATAGCTGCCCCTTAGGAGTATGGTGCTTATTATGACAATAGATGCCAATAATTTGGTACATAGTTTTTAGTTCTAACTTACGTTTTTCATCAACTGTCATACGGCTCTCCTATTTCACAGACCATAATACCCAAGCCACTTTATCAACCGTTTTATTATGGATTTCTCCATTAATGGCTAATTGTTCAATGAGATTTCTAATTTCTACTTTCATATCTTCAATATCGCCCCATGTATTATTATGAAGTCGCATAGCAAAGTAATTAACCGCTTTATCAAGACTCATAACCTCTGTTTCAGGCACTGTTTTATAAATCACTTTTACATTATGCCCTATTTCATGAATAACATCTAAACATGCTTTCATCTTACCATCCCATGGGAATGAATCGCGACCAAAGAAATGTTCAGATAACATATCTACCGTTTCATCGCTGCGTTCACTAAAAGCGATCCACAAGCATTTATCCTTACTTGATTCATGCATGGCGCGAATGTTTTCTACATCAAACATGATCGGACAGAAAATACTATATGTTAAATCAAAGGTTTTATCCCATTTTAGTTCACGGCGAGTTTCATCGGACCAAGGCGCAATATACAAGCTAAGATCTAAACCTTCTGACTCTGCTAATTGTTTAGCACCACGAATCATACCATCAGATAAATCTATACCTGTTGCCTTATAGCCTTCACGAGCCAATCCTAATGCATAGTCACATACACCACAGCCAATATCAAGGGTACAACCGTCTTTAGGGGGCAAAAGATTTTCATTCTTCAAGAAGGATAAAAACTCTGTAACCTGCGCCTTACGATCGTCCCGATTGTGCATTTCTACAAAGTAATTAGATCGATTATTCCACGCATCTTGCTCATCACGCCAAGTTTTGTCGACGGTGAGTTCTTGTATTCTATTTGTCATTCTATCTCCTCTGTATCACTACATCAAAACTATGCAATGATACAATTTAGTACTTTATTAATCTTAATTAGATAATCTATATGTTATTCATCACGTCCTATATGCCTAGTGTTCCAGCTAGGATGTTCAGATTTTCACAAGGACATTTTTATTGTACATCATTCTCAAAATAAAATGTGTTACTCAAATCACATTTACACGCTATTTCAATACTATCAAATATAAAATCCTATATGGAGCTTTTAGCTGTACCACATCCCCTATATATCATCATAAAAAAACCTCCACTCATTGGAGTAGAGGTTTTCTAAATCATTTATATCAACAATATGCTCATTACTTCGTAGCTGTTCAGATCCAGTAATGAAAGCTTCACGTAGACCCTAATTTCTTCTCTAATAATTTTCTTGTTTCCCTCTTGAGTAAAGGCTTTTTAATGCCGAAAAATACGGCAATGGTGGGAATCAACATATACACCCTTACTCCATTTAGTAGTTCGTGCATGTATTTCTATTCGTTTCTCTCCTATTACTAGAGTTAATATAGCTGTTTCATATATTATTTATATTTATTATAATAAAGAAAAGGAGGCTTTGAAAGTATGGGAAAATATATGATAATCCTTATGTTTCTATTGGTCGCTATTGCTGTAGTTTTTGCTACTTATAACTTATCTATAATTAGATCTATGCCTCCTGAAGAGCGTTATAAACTTCTTTACTTTAAGGATGATCAAGTCTCTATAGGCATTGGCTTAGCAAGAAGAACATTTAAATTAAGCGATATTCGTGAGGTACGTTTTTCTAAAGGAAAACAATTCCGTAGTATGGGTAGCTGGGCCGGCAGAATGCAAATTTGTAAACTAAATGGTAAAACAAGCCGTTGGATAGAATTTGATGGTACTGTCTATTACAAAAAGATGGTATATATAACTAATGAAGAAATCATTGATAAATCAATAGACTTACTGATGAATGAATTTCAAGCACGAGGAATTCGTTGTACTAAATATAGATGCTAACATATAATTTTCTGAACTATACATCAACCTAAAGAATAAAGACACATAAAAAGGCTTCTCGAAATTTCGAGAAGCCTTTTATTTGGTGCGCCTAGCAGGAATCGAACCTGCGCACCCGGTTCCGGAGACCGGCGCTCTATCCCCTGAGCTATAGGCGCATGAATACCTAAAAATTATATCATATAACGCTATGGTTCGGTAGTATAAAGTATATACAAGCACTAGGTACGTATCGAAAAACCCCTAATATTAAGTTGTCCGTCAACTAATATTAGAGGTTACGTTTATTACATATTCACTTTAATTAGTTCTAGCAACGCATCACAGCTACGACTTACATCGTCATAGGTTTCATCAAAATTCCGAGTATACCAAGGATCCTTTACATCACGGCTTTCACCAACAAAAGACATAGCCTTGAATACCTTAGAATCTAAATCATCGCCAATAATTTGTTTTAAATTACGTCCATTATTTTCATCCATGATAATGAGGTAATCGAAGTTGTGATAGTCATCAACAGTTACTTGGCGAGCCTTACGACAAGTATAAGGAATACCCATTTCATCTAGCTTTTGCTTAGTCCCATAATGAGTATCGTTGCCTATCTCCTCACGAGATGTAGCGGCAGACTCAACGTAAATAGAATCGCTAAGTCCAGCTTTCGCAACGATATGCCTCATATAAAATTCTGCCATCGTTGAACGACAAATATTACCGTGACATATGAATAAAACCTTAACCATCATAACTCCTCTAGTAACTCAACAATCGATAAGTTATTAACGCACAAAGTTCGTAGATACTTTTTTCTCTTTATCTGTATCTGGATATGGCACACCTTGCTCCTTAGCTACAGCAAAGCTACGCATCATCCAAATCATATTTCTCGCCAAGTTGCGCATTGTTTGCATACCTTCTTCATCTTGCTTAGCATCTTCTGCTACTAGACCATGGCTAATATTCCAATATGTAGAGCCTGCAATTGGCATTTGAGAAATACCAAAGTATTTATTGAGTACATCAAAGGAAGCCGTTGTACCACCGCGACGAGCCACGGCGATAGATGCACCTGGCTTAAAGGCAAATGGATTTGGCTTTACACTTTCTGCACTAAAGAACACGCGATCTAAGAAGGATAAAATACGGCCACTCGGATGAGCATAATATACAGGTGTTGCAAAGATAAAGCCATCTGCATCCTTCGCTTTTTCTACAAAGGCATTTACATCATCATCCTTGAATACACATTCTCCATGTTCAAAACAATAACCGCATTGAATACAATCGCGAATAGGTTTATTGCCTAGCTGAATGACCTCTGTATCTACATTGGCTTCACTAAATACCTTTTGTACCTCTTGTATAGCTTGCATTGTTGTGCCATTTACATGGCTACTACCATTTACGATTAGAACTTTCATATTATATCCTCCAAACTCTTACTTAAGAAGTTACATATTAACTAGCCTTTATATACTATCACAGAAATACAAAATTGTTAAAGTCTGTCCATCACAGCAAGCCAGTTAATGTTTGCCTATTTGCCGATAAAGAATAATTCACATAGACACTTTTATATAAAAAACTCTGTAGCACCTTACCCACAAGCAACTACAGAGTTTTTATCTATTTAATTAAAAGTTATGTCTAACGCCTGCATCGATACGCCATGTATTATCTATGGTAGCACCAAAGTTTTTAGTGAGTGTGCCATATAGATATGTACTAGGACGAACGTTCCAAGAACCGCCGATTTCCGCATCAAGCCAAGTATCCTTCAAGTCAACTGTGGTTTGAACTGTTGGGTTACCTGGTGCAGAATATGTAGTATTTACCTTACCAGAGAATTCATGAGCTAGTGCTAATTTAGCAAAGATATTGGATTTTTCTGTTTCTTTACCAATACCAATGCCGATTCTACCTACAGCAGAGTTCACAGCATCAGATTTAACATGCATAGATCCGCCGCCTACAATAGTTGCATCATAGGATACACCATTTAAATGACCTAGAATAAATTCTACACTAGGGTCGATATAGAAACCATTTTGTTTTTTAATGCGTTTGCCATATTCAGCACTCAAGGATGTACCAAATGTATGGTAGTTACCATTCAAACGTTGACCACTCATAGAGTTAAGGCTATAGTCGTTGGATAATCTATTACCACGAGCAATGATATCTATATACCGACCATCATCATGTTGCTTTGTACCATATAAGGCTATACCGCCAAGCTTACCGTCGCCACTGCCGTTGGCATAAGAGTTACTAGATGTACTGTAATCTAGGGCACCGCCGAAAATCCAGCCATTGGAGGCTTTATGATCATATCCAATTTGTACGCCATTGTACGTCATATGTGCATCAGCACCATCTGTAATCTTAGATTTACCACCTATATATTTAGCCCATACTCCTTTATCTGTATTAGCTAGACGAAGATCACCTAAACGGCGTTGTAAATCATTAGTATTATTTTTCCACGCCATAACTGTTGAAGTAAGGGCAGATTTTGTGCCACCTACGAGCGACGATTCACTAGCACGAACAACTTTTGTTGTATCATCTACAACGAGATGACCTTGAGAATCAAAATGATCTGCCCCTAGGTCTGCAACAGCACCAGGTGTAGTAACGCCTTCATTAATTTGAACTGTTGTGCTAAGTTTCTTATCATTGCCTGTGTATTGTAATTTCTTAGCTAATGCTTGAATATCCTTTTTGTAGCTTGCATCGTCGATGGTATTACCGGAATGGTCGCCTAACATTGTAATATGGCTATTATCCGCCGCATGTTCAACGACGATTTGGCCTTTTTCAGCTTCGCTTGCTGGTACGCCAGATTTATAAATGGCATTCACATAGCCGCTATAATTTTGAATCGTAATAGGACGAGCATCGATAGGATGAATATTCCCTGCTGCAGTTGGATTAACACCACCTACAAGATTGCGAACCTTACTCCCCTTATATAAGTACGCTGCATTATCACCAGATTTACGTTCTTTCTTAGGTGTAGGACGCTCTATACCAATCCACTCATTATTCCAAGTTGCGCCATTTTGTAGGTAAATATCGGCACCAGAGTTATGAGGATTTTTATTGCTTTCTGCATATTCATTTAATACAGCACCTGTGAGACTAGAATTTGGTGTTGTGAAAGCTAGACCTACATTCGTCGGCTCTTCATTATGGTTTGGATCACGTCCATAATCCTTGTCGATTAAGCCCACATTGCCAACAGCAACTAATTCTTTAGAGCCTGGGTGTTTACCATCGGAACCAGCATTTACGTACACATCGCCTTCTTCCGCTACTACAGAATAGGTATCAGATGTTTCTAACGGATGTGTAATGATACGACCCCCACCATCAACGATAATATGGCCTCGTTGATTAGCTTGTAAGCCTACACCGATAGCATCAATATCTACATTACCTTTAACGTGAATATTGGTATCCCCAAAATCTCGGTCCGGATTATCCTTGCTGAGACGTGGCACCTTCCCACCGTAACCAGCATAAACAGCACTCATATAATAATGACCTAATTCTCGCTTC
This sequence comes from Veillonella sp. T11011-6, assembly GCF_002959755.1. Lineage (GTDB taxonomy): Bacteria > Bacillota > Negativicutes > Veillonellales > Veillonellaceae > Veillonella. Next base: position 805,160 of record NZ_PPCW01000001.1, read on the forward strand.
GATGCTGGTGCATCATTCTTTAATCGTACAATAAGGTCTTTATCTACCGTTAGTTGTGAACCAAAGCCATTATAGATGCCTGTAACGTTCTTACTTTTACCGGCCTCTGTTAAACTTTTACCATGTACATTAACTGTTAATGTATCCTCTATGTGTTTAACCTCAGGTTGCGTTTGTACTGGTGACCCCATTGTTAACCCCAGTAACTCCTCTGCTTTATCGCTAGAAACATTAATTTCTGTAGCCATTGCAGAATAAGATATACCTGTTAATACTAGTGCAGTCATCACGGCTGATACATGACGTCTAATCTTCATAATTCTCTCCTTCTTATATCATGCTTATAATACTCTCACTAAATCACATAAAATTTATAACACCTAAAAAGCACAAAAAGACCCCCTTAGTCCAACTAAGGAGGTCTTCTATTAACTCACACACTCGGTAAGTACTAAAATTACTAATTATTATTCTTCAGGAGAAATAAGGAAGGACAATGCACTAAAGTATTTATTTTGTTCCCCTTTATTTTGTGTAGGGAATGCAACTTCAACACCTACTACATTTAAGCCATCTGCTGTAACAGCTACAGTAGCTTTACCATTTTCATCTGCTTTAGCTTCACCAGTTAAATCATTTACTAAATCTTTGATAAGAGGTGCATTCGCATATGGTTTACCATCTTTAAACACTTGGATTTCATATGTATCACCTTTTCTTAATGTCAATGGATTAACAGAAGGTACAATTTGAATAAATGCATTCTTATCTACAAATGGTTTTGCTTGTGCATTCCAGTAATGAACATCATATTTGATAGCATGTGTACTCTTAACCGCACCAGGAACTTCGGTGATTGGTTTATGAATTGTTTTACCATCTTTAGTCTTAGTCCAGTAGCCATAATCAAAATTAGTTACAGTTACACCAAGGTCTGCTGGTGGAATAATAGCTACATTTTTTTCATGCTTCACAACTTGTACAGGAATTTGTTTGCCTTGTACATCATATCCAGTAATATTTTTTACCATATCTGCACTATAAGCATTATCTACAGGACCCTCACCTAATACAAGTACTTTTTCATCTGTACGGTTAGCGAAGAACACACCATGTGCATCAACAGAAGAGCATACACTACCTGCAGCTAAACCTACAGCAAATAAAGAAGCTAGAATTTTCTTATTCATAAGAACCTCCATAATCAATAACTAATTTCAACAAACTTGATATTATTATACATCGTCATGGATATTCCGTATATACCGATACCCCTATCAGCAAGACTTTATGCAAAGTAAGTATATACAAGGTTCTATATAGCAATTAATCATAAATGATAAAATTATCATCTATTTTTCATATGAATATAATAAATAGGAATATCCTCTTTGTTATATGTAATAAAAACGACGCCCCCATAGGAGCGTCGTTTTATATCACTAAGGATATTATTTTTTGTTTTTAGCAGCTTTCGCACGTGCGTTACGATCAAGGATTGTTTTACGCATACGAATGCTTTCAGGTGTTACTTCAACAAGTTCATCATCGTTAATCCATTCAAGAGCTTGTTCCAAGGAGAAGATGCGAGGTGGAGTCAAGCGTACTGCTTCGTCAGAGGAGCTGGAACGCATGTTAGTAACGTGTTTTTTCTTACATGGGTTAACATCCATATCAAGTTCACGAGTATTTTCACCGATAACTTGGCCTGCGTACACGTCTTGGTTAGGACCAACGAACAATGTACCGCGATCTTGAACAGAGTTCAAGCCATATGGAGTAGTTTCGCCATTTTCAAATGCTACCAAGGCACCGCGTGTACGGGAAGGAATTTCGCCTTTGTATGGTGCATAACCATGGAATACATGGTTCATGATACCATTACCTTTTGTAGCTGTTAAGAATTGTGCACGGAAACCGATCAAACCACGTGCAGGAATTACGAATTCCATACGAAGGTAACCAGCTAACTCAACCATGTTAGTCAATTCAGCTTTACGTTGACCAAGATTTTCCATTACAGTACCCATGAATTCTTGAGGTACGTCGATAGTCAATGCTTCTAATGGTTCGCACAATTTGTCGTTAATAGTTTTGAAAATTACGCGAGGTTTACCTACTTGTAATTCATAGCCTTCACGACGCATAGTTTCGATCAATACAGCCAAATGCAATTCGCCACGGCCAGATACTTTGAAAGCATCTGCAGAATCAGTTTCTTCTACCTTCATAGAAACGTTAGTTTCTACTTCGCGGAACAAACGATCGCGCAAGTGACGGGATGTAACGAATTCACCTTCACGGCCTGCGAATGGAGAGTTGTTTACAGAGAATACCATGGACAATGTTGGTTCGTCGATGGAGATGGATGGCAATGCTTCAGGATTTTCAGCATCTGCTACTGTTTCGCCGATATTGATATCGTCGATACCAGCGAACGCAATGATATCACCCATTTCAGCTTCGTCAGTTTCAACACGGTTCAAGCCATTGTATGTATATACACGACCGATTTTCGCTTTACGAGTGCTTTCACCAGTCATGATAGCTACTTGTTGGTTAGGTTTCATTTTACCGCGAACGATACGGCCTACTGCGATTTTACCGATGAAGTTATCGTAATCAAGTGTAGTAACCATGAATTGAAGAGGACCTTCCAAATCACCTTGTGGTGCAGGAATTTCTTCGATCAATGTTTCAAACAATGGTTCCATATTTACAGCTTCGTCATCCCAGTTAGTTTTAGCCACACCAGCACGAGCAGATGCGTATACTACAGGGAAATCTAGTTGGTCATCATCAGCTTCAAGTTCCATGAACAATTCAAGAACTTCATCTTCAACCTCTTTAACGCGTTGGTCAGGACGGTCGATTTTGTTGATAACTACGATTGGTTTCAATTTTTGTTCTAAAGCTTTACGCAAAACGTATTTAGTTTGAGGCATTGGACCTTCATAAGCATCTACGAGAAGCAATACGCCGTCAACCATGTTAAGTACACGTTCTACTTCGCCACCGAAGTCAGCATGGCCTGGAGTATCAACGATGTTGATTTTAATGCCATCATGCATAACAGCAGTGTTTTTAGACAAAATAGTAATACCGCGTTCACGTTCCAAGTCGTTGGAGTCCATTACGCGTTCTGCTACTTTTTCATTTTCACGGAACACATGGCTTTGTTTTAATAACGCGTCCACCAAAGTAGTTTTACCATGGTCAACGTGGGCGATAATCGCTACATTTCGAAGATTTTCGCGAATCATAAGATCCTCCCTTTAATTCTTTCAGTATATTCTATATCATATAACGCTTGTGAAAGTCGCTATATAGGTATATTCCCAAAATTGGCAACACTTAATTATAACGTAGTCTATAGAAAAAAGTCAAAGAAGTATAGGATTTCTAATCATGGCAATTTCTACATTTGATTATACTTTTGAGTCATCTTAAGGCCAAATTAGCTACATAAGCATATGGTATTAAAAAAGATTTCTTATGATACCTTGCCTCAAATAAGATAAGAGGAACGTCACATAAGAAATCTTGTATTAATATTTAGTTTGTATTAATCTTCACCAATCATACGTACTTCTGGCTCCAGATGTACACCATGTTGATCATATACGCGTTTTTGTACTTCTTTAATAAGATCAAGTACATCTTTAGCTTTAGCATTGCCAGTGTTGATAACAAAACCAGCATGCTTATGAGATACTTGTGCGTCACCAACAGATAACCCTTTAAGACCTGTTTGTTCAATCAAAGTACCTGCAAAATACCCTGGTGGGCGCTTAAAGGTTGAACCCGCGCTAGCATACTCTAAAGGTTGTTTAGATTCACGCTTTTCTGTGAGCTCATCCATGCGAGCCTTAATAGCATCCTTGTCGCCAGGTTGTAACGTCATAATAATCTCTCCAATAACCTCATGGTTATCGTGGAATACGCTATGACGATATCCAAAATCTAAGTGAGATGCATCGTACTCCTTAATATTGCCCTCGAAGTCTACAGCTAGTACTGAAGTGACCACATGGCTCATTTCCCCGTCATAAGCACCTGCATTCATAAATACAGCACCACCAAGTGTACCTGGAATACCAATGGCAAATTCAAGGCCAGATAGTCCGTTTTCCCAAGCAAATTCAGAAGCATCTTTTAACATATAACCAGAACCAATGCATAATACATTATCATTGCAATCCATGATTTGTGTCATATGTCGAACCGATACGACAGCACCGCGAATACCACCATCCTTCACCAAAATATTGGAGCCGCAACCGATAACAGTTACAGGCACTTTGAGTTCATGAATGGTGCGTAGCGTAAAGCTCAACTCATCCATCGTTGTAGGTTCAATAAATAAGTCAGCAGGACCACCAATTTTAAATGTCGTATGATGACAAAGCAGTTCCTGTTCTCGTACACGTGTACTAGGTAATTTCTCTAATAAGGCTTCTTTTAAGGCCTTAATGTTTTGGTTGTTGTTGTTCGCCATGATCTAACACTTTCATCCCCTCAGTGATTGGTTCGCTAATGATTTTATAAATATCATTAGAGATTTGGCTCCAACGCATTTGTGCTTGTAAATAAGCAGCCGCTGCAGCATTTTCTTGAATTTGAGGCATCATTTCCTCTTGTTTCTTTTGCAATTCATCAGCTTCTGGTGCACCAGACAACTTCGCGTATTCCCATTGCATTTGTTGTGCCATAAATGTGCGTACCAACGCCGCTGCTACTGCGTCAGCTTTCAAAGCTTCTTGAGCTGCCATTAACTCTTTGTACTCTTCGGATTCACGCATAGCGTGAGCTAAATCATGAGCTTTATCGTAGTTCATAATATCCTCCTCTAACAACACCTGTCAAAATACTACCTCTCATGTAGATTGGGTAGGATTTCTAACATATATTTATTGTATATATCTCAATGGTGAAAGTATATTTATTTAGGTTGAATCCAGTTGCCTTCGGCTTTAAGATCTGGATAATCAAGTTGGCGCATAGCTTCATACGCAATAATGGCTACCGCATTAGATAAGTTTAAAGAACGCGCCTCATCTACCATTGGTATGCGAATGCATGTTTCTTCAACACCTTCTAATAAGCTTTCAGGCAAGCCTCTTGATTCAGGGCCAAATACGAGCATATCTCCGATTTCATACTTTACCTCGGAGTGGGTATGCTTTGCTTTTGTAGTAGCGTAGAAATATCTGCGATCAGGATATTTCGCATACAACTCTTGAATATTTTCATGTACCTGTACATCTACCAAATGCCAATAATCGAGACCAGCTCGTTTCACGTGCTTATCGTCGATAGAAAAGCCTAGTGGTTTGATTAGGTGCAATGTCATGTGATTAGCGGCGCATAAACGCGCTATATTTCCTGTATTGCCAGGGATTTCTGGCTCATAAAGTACTATTTCCATTTTCGTTCCCCTATTCTTTATATCTATATTATTCTACAAAGGAACGCACAAAATGTCCACTTTTACCGCCTTCTTTTTCTACGAGATAAGTAGGGCCCATAATCATCCCTTTATCGATGGCCTTACACATATCATATACAGTGAGTAACCCGACTTGAACGGCCGTAAGAGCTTCCATTTCAACGCCAGTTTTCCCTGTCGTTTTAACGGTGGCACGAACCTTGACAGCCTTATTATGATTTTCGTCAGTACAAGCAGGGCTTTCACCATCTACTAAGGTGCAATGTACCTCAACCTTTGTGAGTGCCAATGGATGGCATAGAGGAATTAAATTACTTGTTTGCTTAGCCCCCATAATAGCGGCCAATTGCGCTACACTAAGGACATCGCCCTTTTTCATAGTGCCTGCTGCAATGCGCTCATAAATGGCATCATTGATAGCTATAAAACCCTCTGCGACGGCTGTACGAGAGGTAATATCCTTATCGGATACGTCTACCATCCAAGCATTGCCGTCTTGGTCAAAATGTGTTAAATCCATAATATATCCTTACTAATTCTGCATAAATTATCATCAATAGTTTTATTTTCATTTATTATATTATACAATAGAATTAAGATTTATATGTATAAGGAAGGAAGTGTTCCTATGAAAACAAAACTAACTTATTTCGGTCACGCTTGCTTTATGCTCACACGCGGTGATGTATCCATGATTTTCGACCCATTCTTAACAGGTAATACATGGGACAAAGCTAAAAAAGAAGATATTAAATGCCAATATATCTTTGTTAGCCACGGTCACGATGACCATTATGGCGATACAGAATTCATCGCTAAAGCAAATGATGCACTCGTTATCTCTACTGCAGAGGTAGCTGCTAAAGCAGCAGCTGCTGGTTGTCGTACACACGCTATGCATTTAGGCGGTAAATTTGACTTTGAATTCGGTTCTGTTCGCATAGTACCAGCCTTCCACGGCGCAGGTATCCCTGGTGGTCATGCAGCAGGTTGTATCGTAGACTTCTACGGAGATATTGTATACTTCGCAGGTGATACAGCACTCTTTAGCGATATGAAGTTGTTGAATCGCTTTGGCGATATTGACTACGCTTTACTTCCTATCGGCGATAACTTCACGATGGGCGTTGAAGATGCGGCTCTTGCTGCTTCTTATGTAAAAGCGCGTATCTCCATTCCAATTCACTACAAAACATGGCCTGTTATCGACCGTGAACCAGGTGTATTTACAAGCTTAGTTGAAGGCAAATATAATCAAACAGCGCTTATCATCGATCCAGGTTCCTCTATCGAACTTAATAGCTAATGTAATAGAATTTTGATTACATAGAAATGACGCAATTCCAATGAATTGCGTCATTTTTTATATTCTTTTAAAGATAAGCCCTATTACAAATTCAAGATATATTCATATAGAAAATAAGGTCTATACCTCTTGATTTGCCATGGAGAAGCCCCCACGATTAGACATGCGTACGAATTCGTCTATATCCTGTGTTTCATCTACACCTACATAGCCTAACTCTCTAACCATACCATATGGATTATGAAGGGACAGTTGAGGATTTTCCCCTGTAAGAACCCATAGTATCTTATAGCCTTTTGGAGCTTCGCGTAAACGTTCCTCTCCTTTACCATCTGTAAAGTATACTAGCAAATCGACACGATTCTGATTGGCTAGTGAAAACACTGGAGAAAAAGCGGTAGCACCGCGCACATCAAGGCGCGGTTTCACATCTTTTACAGACTCCATCGTATAGGTGCGGCGCACCTCGTTATCACATTCTACAACAGTAATACGATGATTATAGGCGTGTACAATTTGCAGTACTTGCTCTAATGCGTTCGTAAACTCTGTATCCGTAATACTACCACTCATATCAAGAGCGACCCATACATTGGCCTTATATTGGCGCAAGGTACCAGATAACTCTAAGCGTTCAGGCTGACGACGATTGCGACGCATCGTCGTTTTTTTATACCCACTCGCGACCTTCCCCATCAGCTTTTTAAGGTAGAAATACCATGGCAAAGCACGGCGCGTCTTCTGGAATGTATCGATAAGACTTTTAACATACCCTTCCATGTCCCCTTTTGAGGCCTCATTGATATAGCGTTCTGTAATTTGGTCCATCGTATCTGTATCAATGGAATCAGATTCGTCCCAAATATCATGGCTAGTTTGAGGATCAAACTCCATAGCCACAGCCGTATCAGAATTGTCTACTGGTACAAAGAGTTCAGGTTTTTCCTTCATTGCCTTATCAATGGCTTTCGCATAGTACTCAATGGTGCGGAATCGTTTGAGCATCAAGCCAAAACGTTCATTTACATTGGCTACAGTAACCGCATCACGATCCACATGTTCTAAATAGTCGTTTACTACCATGTCCATAGCCATATGTACAGCAGTTTTATTGAAGCTTTGACTCAACGCTTTTACCCGCATCAAGTGTGCGGAAATGATATGAAGAATTTCACGCTTAATACCATCCTTCATTACATCAGGCGGTTGGCGTAGTAAGATAAAGGGATTTACATATAATACATAACCACCTTGCTTTAGGTTAATACCAAAGGCACTGGTCATGTCAAAGCGAATGCGATGGCCCATTTGTAAATAGAAATAGCCAAAGAATTGGTCCTCTTCAATTAACAAGCTATTCACATCATGTAGAATATTCCATAACCGTTGCTCATAAGCAGGTGTCATGACAGCTTGTTGCATAACAGCAAGGTCTGTACCTTCTATCTGCATCTCATCTAAAGCACGGCCTATAGTTCCTATATGACTATCTGACATATTGTGATTCATCATATCTGCTGCTATGCGTTGTGGTTCCATGCTATGATGTTGTGCTTCATAACTATCCACATAGGCTTCGTAAGCGGCATAGATTTGCGTATATAAGGCCTCTGACTCACGATGAATGCGCTCTCGCTTTGCATGCCATCGATCAAAAGCATCGATAGCCTTTTCATCATAGGACCCTGTTTTCTCCCACCCATCTATATGGGTGAGTAAATCAGAGGCATCGCGAATATCGTCCTTATCTAAATTTCGTTGCATCATTCCACCTCCTTTTTCTTTCCAAACTATATGTTAATTACCTTATGTTATTTATACATTATTAGGTAAAACCATGATTACCTATCTAAATAGACTTACTTTTGTGCTTCAAAGAAAGTATCTACGAATAAGTCATCTTCAATGGCATAGGCGTAAACACGTTCGTATGTATTACGTAAGTCTTTCATAACTGCTACGCGTAAATCACCAGGATACAATGTAAGGAATTTAATGAAATGATGAACTTCTTCGGCATTACTATTTCGATTTAAACGATGCAACATATTTTTAGCCGCTACATATAAACGAGTTGGGCTTTCACCTTTAACCTGTTCAGCCATAGACATAATAGCACCTGGTTTTTGAACCGCCGCCAATACATCATCAAAGGTAATAAGTGGTTCTTGATCGGACTCAACAAAGTTTACGAAAGCCTCCGCAATGAGTTTACCTACGTTACCGCGGATAACATTCATGAATACTTCGCGACTATATGCTGAGCCTTCTTGATTTTTATAAATTGTATATAACCCAGATACGCGTTCAAAGGAACGTGGTGTAGCATCAATGTCATCCTCATGACGTTGATTTAAGTATTCTGGATAGGAAGAAATAAATTCGATAACCTTTTCCTCAATGCCCGCGCCGATAGCCCAATCAATCCATTGCATGTAATCAGCATTCATATAGAGCCATACAAAACGGTTTTGTTGTGCCGGGTCCATATCAATTGTTTGGTAGTCAAAGGAATCCTCAGGGTTCATAGCGGCGATAATGCGCACTTGGTCGCTTAAAGAGAAGCCATTAATTTCACGATTCAAGATAAGGTTCATTAACTCTTGTTGCACCGCATGTTCTGCACGATTAATTTCGTCGATAAACAGCAATACTTGGCGCCCTTTATCTACAGCTTGTGCCACATGTTCCAATGTATGATGCACAGCATACACCGTAGTCTTTACGGAATGCGTATTACCATGACCATCTGTATGTGTTACAGACTCTACAGTTGGCAAACCACCAATTTCACCTTCTTTTAAGAGGTTACCATCGATTGTTACCAATTCCCAGTCATGCTCAACGGCTACACGCGCCGCAAGAGATGTTTTACCAATCCCCGTTTCACCAACGAGCAAAGGTACTTGATTAGCAGCAAGCACTAACTCTACGCTTGCCATTGTATCTATAAAGTTCATTGTATCTCCGTTCTAATATTTCAAATATTCACTAACTGCAATTTTCTTAACAGCTCGAGTTCCATAAGCATCTATAAGTGACAATAGATCGATAGGCCATTTAGATTGACGACCTCCGATAGCTTTATTGTTGATCAATTCACGAATATAGTCCTCATCAACTGTATCACTAGTGATAGCGCTAATAATGATTGATTTAATTTCGTCTACAGTGACGCCTAAATTATTTGGTATATATCCTAGTGTAGCAGCACTTACACTGAATAGGTGTAATGCCAAATCTTTAGTAAGCTTTGTGATTTGTCGCATTGCTTGTGGATCTTGTTTTACTGCTGCTTCTAGAACCGCTACGCTAGGCTCATCAATATAACGCAAGGCCAAGTAATTTTCTTTAACAGCTTGCAATTGTACGGATTCGCTGGGCTCCTTAATGTATTGCAACGCATCATAGTTGGCCTTTACAGCTTCCAGCTGTAGTTCTTCTGATGGATTTGAGATATAGCGTATAGCCCATCCAGATTGAGCGAGTGCTTGCTTAACAATCGTATCAGATGGATTATCGATATATTCTAAAACAGCCCAGTCCTTTTCTACCAATGACTGTAATAAATCCTCTGTAGGATTTTCCACGAATTGTATGGCTCGTGGTGATTGTGAAAGCGCCGTTTCAATAACATTTCGGGTAGGTTCTTTAATATATTGCAACAACATGCCATTTTGGGCTACGCAAGTAAGTTGCATTGCTTCTGTAGGATTAGGAATATTCCTAATTCCATGTGGATTATTGGTCAGCGCCGTTATATATTGTTCTTCTGTCATACTAACCTTCATTTCTATTTAAAAAGGCCATACGAACACGTATGACCTATACTGAATTCTATTTTATTGTATCACATTTTTTCGATATAATTATATTTCTTTCGTATACTTACTACACCGTTAACGCATCTAAATCAGAATTATTCCCAATTACTAATAATTTATCATCTTCACCGAGAATGGTAATTGGGTTTGGTGGAACTTCTAAATCTTCACCGCGTCTTATGCCTACTGCATTAAGATTATATTTCTCACGCAAATTAGAATCCTTTAAGTTAGACCCTACCAAGAATGTTGGCACCTTAATTTCTATGAGACTAATATTTTTAGATAGTTGTAAATAATCCATCACATGGTCTCTAGTTAAAAACTGTACAAGGCGTAATGCCATATCGTATTCAGGGTAAATCACTTGATCTACACCTATTTTATGAAGCATTTTGCCTTGTATATTATTTTCAGCCTTGGCCACAATTTTAGGTGCATTTAATTCTTTAAGAAGCATAGCTGTCATTAAATTAGCTTGAAGATTTCCACCTATAGCTACAATAACCATATCAAACTGGCTTAGGGCCAATTCTTTGATTGCCTCTTCATCGGTTGTATCTGCAACTATAGCATGTGTTATAAATGGCGAAATTTTCTGTACAACTTCTGGATCAATATCTACACCTAATACCTCATGATCCATGGAAGCTAACATCTTGGCAACAGTGCCACCAAATTGACCAAGACCTATTACTGCTATCGTTTTATGTTTCATATATGCCTCCTTTTATATTCAATCTAATCTATTTTTATAACAATACACGCTCTTCTGCATAGCTAATTGGTTTAGTCGGTGCCGTTCTTAGCGCCCAAGTACCAATAACAGTCATAACCCCTACACGACCTGTAAACATGACAAGCATTAACACCCATTTACTACTTTCAGATAAATCAGGTGTAATACCCGTTGTAAGACCTACGGTCCCAAAGGCAGAAGTTACCTCAAAAAGCAGTCGAATAAAGTCATATGGCTCATCCCAAGCCAAATAACAAGTAGCAAGTAAAACAAGAAGGATAGATAAAAAGATTATCCCATTTGCCTTAAGAACAGTAACCAACGAAATACGACGTTCAAAAACCTCTGTATCAGGACGGTTATTAAATAATGTACGCGATGCTAGAAAAGCGACGGCAATAGTACTAATCTTAACACCGCCCCCTGTAGAGTTAGGACCTGCCCCAATAAACATAAAAATGATGGTAATAAACAGTGTAATTGGATGTAAATCATTATAATCTACAGTTGCAATCCCCGCTGTACGAGGTGTAATCGATTGAAACAGAGATGCCATGACCTTGTTCCATATAGGTAAAGGGCCAAACGTTTTGGGATTCGCCCACTCAACCCCTAAGAAAATAATCGTCCCTAAAAGGATGAGCGCCGTTGTACCAACTAACATTATTTTTGTATGTAGTTTTAAATCTACAAAGCGTCGTAGCTTGCGATGCGACCAAATATCAAAAGTCGGGAGATAACCAAAACCACCTATTACAATAAGGGCCATTGTATTCATATTAAATAATACATCACCCACCATAGCATAAGGTAAATCATTATCAAAGAATATAAATCCTGCATTACAAAAGCTGGAAATAGATTGCATAATCCCCGTATATAAAGCAGCATCCCCAATATAGGGATATAGCTGAATGGTATAGATAATACCACCAATTATTTCGACACAAAAGGTATAAATGGTTAGCTTCTTCGTAATGTGTAAAAGCCCTTTCATACCATCTTGCCCTACATCCTCTGACAAAAGCACGCGATTTTTCAGACCTACCCGTCGCCCTAATACTAGAGCAATAATGGTGGTAAAAGAAACAATCCCTAAACCACCTAATTGGATAAGGATTACCATGATAATTTTGCCAAACAAGGACCAATGATGATAGGTATCTACTGTTGACAATCCTGTTACAGAAACACAAGATACTGCGGTAAAAGCTGCATCTACAAGCGTTGTACTATGGCCTTGAGCATGTGATATGGGCAACATGAGTAATATCGTCCCTATAGTCATGGTAGCAAAAAAGCTAAGGGCTAATAGGCGATAAGGATTTTGTTGCATATATTGCTGAACTTGATTTTTTGAAGTATTTTTCCACATAACTATAGTCCTATCCTATTAGTTCCTGCACTGACTTTAACGTTGGTAGTGGACTGCGCCCGCCTATGCCTTGTGTATTTAAAGAAGCTACTGCAGATGCAAAAATAGCAGCCTTCTCTAAATCGGAATGCGCACAAGCTTTTAGCAACTCTACAGCATGTATAGATGCACGGTCATGCTTAGTCGTCGAAGTTGTGTCTTGCCCCATCATATGATTAATTGTATGCACTAAATTAGCTAAAAAAGCCCCATGGAAGCTATCCCCAGCCCCCGTTGTATCTACTACGGTAGCTTGAGTAAATGGTTCACATCGATAAAATGTTCCATCAGGCCATACAAAATAACTGCCATTAGCACCATCTGTAACACCTGCAATACATGCACCTCGTTCATGAATGATACGACAAGCATCTTCTAGATTAGTTGTGCCCGTATATTTTTCTGCATAATCACGAGCTACGATAACGATGTGACTGGCTTCTGTAATAGGCTTCATGTCTGCATCGTAACGCTGAGCACCACCATCTAAAGAAATAATAGTGCCTACCTCTTTTGCAACGGCCATAGCAGAGCGCATGAGTTGGCGATGTCGACCATTGATATGCAGAATATAGGCAGATTCTATGAGCTGCTTATGGGTATCTAAAAACTCAGGCTCAGTTGCAGTAGACCGTTCAAAAAATATAGCACGCTCACCAGTACTCTGTTTTACGAGGATTGTTGCCACACCGCTCTTAGCACCGCGTTCAACTTGAATTGCCTCTGTATTAACATTGTATTTTTCAAAGTCATCTAATATATGACGACCTACCATGTCATCACCAATGCTATCAATCATAGCGGTACGGGCACCATATTTTTCTGCCACCGCTAGTGCTGTAGCCACTGGCCCACCACCATCCGTAGTAGACGATACGACTTGTTGTACCTCACGGCCTGTAGGATAATGATCGACGACGATAAATCGATCTAATGTACTGGCACCTATGCCAACAATATCTATATGTTTTTGAGGAAATGTACTCATACTAATCTCCTAACTCCGAAAACATAACTATTCATACAACAATATTACTTCTTATAGTTACAGAATACCTTTCACCTTATAAAAAGTAAACCCCAGACCATGGTCTGGGGCTACTTTGTAGTACAAAGTGTACTGTATGTCACGTAGTTTGTTTTATTTAGTATATGTTGTATGTGAGAAAGGTTGTTAGATATAAGGTGTAATATAACAGGTTAAGACATCATACGTTCCATCATATATTCAATTTCATCAGCACTCAAATTGTACATAGCCTGTACCATTCGCTCTGCTGACTCACCAGATGCACCGCTTTTCGCAATTTCTGCTTTTGCCTTAGCTATAAGGGCTTCCTTACGTTGTGCTTCGGAGTCTTCATCTGTTGGTACGGAAATATTAGCTTTACCTTGACCAATACCACGTACCTCTTGGTTAGGATTATCTTTAGACGTTGTTTTCGTATCTTGGGCAGCCACCGCTTCCATAGCGAAGGAGTTTTTACCAGTCATGATATACTCTACAGCTTCTAAAGTACTTTGTGTAAGATTTACTGTCCAGAATTCACCAGCTGCAGTCAATTTATAAAGTAACCCATTGTAAGCTACGAGGCCACGTTCTTCCCATAATTCATAGAGCCAGTTTAATTCTTCTAGTCTTGGATCTAGTGTTACCAAACTCATAATATTGAGGAACCCTTGTTCAAGTTGGCTTACAACTTGATTTACAATGGGTTGTAATTCACTTTGTTTCATAAGAGCCATGAATGGTTTTTCACCGCGGCTAACCATATCTTCGTATGGCTTTAATGCACGATGTAACATCATGCCGTACCCATCAACGTTACCACCGGCACCGCTACCAAATGGGAACATAGGCACGCCCGCTTTAGCTAAAATATTATACAAGCTACGTTCACGATTATTAGCACTCCAGTGAGCAGCGCTTAATCGGCGATAGGAGCGCTCATCAAGGTACTTGCGACCGAATTCGAACATATCCCCTTGCATAGCCGTTGTCGCAGCAGCTGGCACCTTACCTTTTGCAATATCTTTATTAAGATCACTGCCATCAAATACGTTTAATTGATATAGGTCAGCACCATCTACGCCAGAGCTTACTAAATCAGCTAGATCTTGTTCCCAAACCTCCATAGTTTGACCAGGCAAACCATAGATTAAGTCGATAACAACAGAGCATTGACCATAGGCTTTCAACGCAGCCAACCGTTCTAATACGGTTTCTTTCGTATCTAGACGGCCTACCATTTGACGAACTTCTGTGTTGAAAGATTGTACACCAATAGACATGCGGTTTACGCCGTTTGCCATCCAAACATCGAGATTTTCAGGAATCAAATCGTGAATACGACCTTCTAAGGTAAGCTCGTAGTCATTAGCTAGTGGCAAATACTCTTTAATGGCTTTCAGCAATCTTTCGGAGTTTGCGGGAGATAACGATGTTGGCGTACCACCACCGATAAATACGGCGTGGATTAACCCATCTTTTAGTCTTGGACGCTCACTAGCGAGTTGTAATTCACTAACAAGACCATCAATATATTGGTCCTCTACGTTTTGACTCGTACCGTTTTGGAAGAAGCCACAATATGTGCATTTAGTCTTACAAAACGGAATGTGAATATAGGCGCAGTGCATTTCACCCTTTTTAGGTGTGCCATTCATTAAGGTATCCCAAACGGCTTGTGTTTCCTTTGGAGAAACTAAGGTACCATTTAGCCCTGCATGAACAACCCGTTTATGAGGGAATGCACCACTCATCGGATTATCGCATTCTAAACCTAGTTGTAGATTCCGTTGCTTCTCCGGAATGGATTCAAAGAAACTTGCTAAACTCATACTCCAATCCCCTTTCAGTTTAGGCTTGCAACTTTGCAAGTACAGATTTTGTAAATTCTTTTGCATTTGCAAAGTCTTGTTCATCTGGATGCGTTTCAGCCGCTTTATGTAAGGCATCGCGTTCAGGGCTTTGACCATGAGCAGATCCAGGTGGGAACATTTTATACATCATTTCGATGACTTTCGGATCAATTTTACCTTGGCATACGAATCCATCTACAAGGGACTCTTTATTTTGTAGTAATTCAGATGCTTTTTCAATACTTTCACGAGCATGATCAGAATCTGCATACATACCTAATGTAGCAAAGAATACGATGTTAGGATTTGTTAAGGTTTCAATCAATTTTGCAGCCTCTTTATTTGCTGTACCACGGTCTACCCAGAAACCTACGAAAACAGTGTCATAATCAGCTAAATTCTCAGGCGCCTCTTTTACAGGAACGCAAGGCGTACCTTCAGGCATAACGGAAGCCATTGCGTCCGCTACGCTTTTAGTATTTCCCGTGAGGGATGAATATAAAATAATGGATTTCATAATTATCTCCTTTAATTCATAGATAGGTCTATCACATAGATACTTCTATTCATCTTCATCATCAGATGATTCGTGACCTCTAAACTCAACTGGTATATTGACATCAATATCTGCTCCAGTTGGATTTTGATATGGTGTTGCCGCTACTACTGCAGACATAGCCGCATCATTAAAGATTTCATTTGTAGACGATCTAATACTTTGACCAATAAGGTTGCCATTTGTATCTAATGTAACTTGTACAGTTACATCACCTTGTAACTTTCTTTTTAAAGCCATTGAAGGCATTTGTGCATTATTTTGCACTCTTACACGGAATCCCTCCGTATCAAAGGCAGCTTTCACCGTACCATGACCATCACCTTTACCAGGGCCGTCACCGTTACCATTCCCCTGACCTTGACCATCGCCATTACCAGTGCCAACACCTGTACCGTTACCACCGCCAGAGCCGCCACCTGTACCAGGGCCGGAACCACCTGCAGAATTATCACCAAAGGTATTACCTTTATGTTCGCCGCCTTTCGGGGGTACATCTACTGCATCAGGAATATCTGTTACAGTAGATGGATCTATATTCGCTACAACAGCCTTTGTTCTTGCCGCCACTTCATCTGCTGACAACGGTTTTGGGAATAGGTCAGACCTGTTCCCGCCACCTCCACCAGCATGACCGCTGCCGCCATCATCGAGTACACTTTGTGTGAGGTCGATCTCATACGTTTCCATATCTTGAATTGCTGGAACTACTACGAAAAAGATTACGGCAACAAAGAGAGCAATAAGATGAACTATGGCGGATATAATGGCTGCTTTTTTCCATGATATGCCTAGTCCCATAGTTATCCTTTCTGTTCGGCTGCAATGGCCAAGCGTTTAACGCCAGATTGTTTTAACATATCCATAATCGCTACAACTTGACCATGAGCAGCGCGTTTGTCAGCTTGTAAAATAACGCTAGCATTTGGATTTTCTTGAATACGCTGTTTAACCATGGCTTCAGCATCATCAATGCTCATTGGCTTATTATCAATTGTAATATGTCCTTCTGCATCTAATGTAAGTACTACAGGTAATTGAGCTGGTGCAGAGGCACTTGTAGCTTGTGGTAATTGCACGGATAACGCCTTTTGAGCAACTGTTTGCAAGCTGTTCATCATGAAGAATACCAACAAGAAGAAAATAATATCAATCATTGGGATAATCATGAATTCAGGCTTTGTTTTCATACGAAAGCTTTGTAGGTTCATAATTAATTCCACCCTTCTCGCTTAGCACTAACGATGTTCACACACATACCTTCGATTTGATTAATAATGGAATCTAAACGATGGCTAAAGAATGTGTACACAATAAATGCCATAATGGCTACACACAAACCAGAGGCTGTGGCAATAAGGGCTTCACCAACGCCACCAGTAATAGCGGATGCACCAGCACCAGCATCGAGAATACTAAAGGAACCAATCATACCTGTAACAGTACCAAGTAAGCCTAATAGTGGGGAGATTGTAACAGTAGCGCTTAGGTAATCCATATATTTACGGAAACCAACCGCATCAACACCCATTTGATCAGCGAAGGCCGTTTTCATTGCTTCTTCGCTAGAAGCATTATGTAGACCAGCTTCTGCAATGCGACTTGCAATAGATGGGTTTTCTTTGATTACTTTATCAATTTCGTCCCACTTTTGTAATTTTGCTAGTTCATTGACTGCATGAGTAACAACGAAGGTTTTACCCGCATATTTGCGATAGTAGAAAGCGCGTTCTGTAGCGATAGCGATAACCATGAAAGACAAGAGTAATAATGGATACATTACATACCCGCCACTATGAAACAAGTGAATGACATAATTTAAATTTTCCATTTTAGTAACCTTTCTGCCTGTTTACAGACTGAGCATTAGAACCTGTAGGTCCCTTGAATTCTTGTATAATCGCCTAACTTAAAGCTTTCACTACCATATAAAGTATCTCGTTTATTAGTGCCCTTCGCATCAAATGTATAGAATGCTTCAAGGAGTAAATCCTTGCGTGGTACATAGCCCGCACCAAATGTGAAGCTACGAATACCATCGAGATAACGATCTGGTACAGCACCAGTACCATTACCGCCAAAGAATGAACCATGTTCAAAGTATTTATAGTCGATAAATGCATTCCAAGATTTTGGAACATCTAGATCAGCACGACCAATGTCTAAGCGAGCCATCCAGAAGTGAGGTGTACCACCCATTTGATGACCTTTAATAGCAAAGTCCGCAGTGCCCCGTTCATGTTGATATACCGTATTACCATTTAAGTAACGCCCTAGGTTAGAACGGTTTTGACCGTAATCAACGGTAACAGAAGCATTAGCACCTAATTGATATTTAGCGCCGATACCGAATACTTGAGCCACATTTGAGAAGTTATATTCATCATTACCGTTACCATTTGCATTTAAATAGGTATGTGTTTTACCACCGAAGGAACGTAAGTACCAGGCTTGTAACCCAAGACGAGAGCCTATTTGTTTCTTGTATTGAACAAAGGCCGCTTTATCAATAGCCGGTACAGTATCTTTTTCAAGAACTACACCTTCTGTACGAATCAAATTACCGATGATCTTGCCTATTGCTTCACGAGGTAATTTATTTTCAGACTCTGCATCATGTACAACTTTTTCAAGATTGTATAAATAGTTGTACATTGCTGGTGTCATGCCCCAACCATAATCAGAACTACCTTCACCCCAGTCGTTAGAGGCCATTGTAAAGTTCTTTTTATAAATCGCATCTTTAGCATCATAATCGCTAAATACATAGCTACCACTATCGTATTTATACGTTTTAGCACCTAAATAACCAGTGAACTCATAATCACTAGATGGTTGTCCATAGTAATCATAGGATTGTTTGAAAGTACCATCTGGCTGTTTAACCCAAACAACATCGAGCTCACTATTGTTATAATTACTCCAGTTATCTGTAGCATTATATTTAGCTATTTCTGCTACGGATTGATTGATCTCGTCACCATGTTTTTCAACATAGGCCTTAGGATTTACTAAAGCATCTTTATTATCGGTTGATACGATAAGACCTTTAGCCTTTTCTTTTAAGTATTCAGGGTATAAGGAGGAATTCACATTATACATAATATCCCCTGTCTTATAGAGTTTTTCTCCTGTATGCTTATTAGTGATTTCATACATTGCATAACCACCAGATGGAATATCGAGGGAGAATTTCTTCCCAGCCATATCTGTAGGATATGCTTTTGTAAGAATATCTTGTAAATGGCCCATGATTTGAGCTTGTTTTTGTTGAGTCTCTCTTAGCTTAGCATCAGCTTTAGCCATTTCTTGATCGCGGTTTGGATTGCTCCAGCTAAGATCTAATGACTCCTTATAAGCTTCATATTCATCTTGTAAGCCTTTAAGCTGTTGATAGAAGTAGATGCTATCTGTCTTACCTTTGTAAGTAGAATCATAGATACCATTAGGACTATCTGGTGCTGCTGCATCCTCTGTAGATTTTTTCTCACCATCAGAGCCAGTTTTTGTAGCACTGTTGATATCATATGGATATTCATCACGATTGATACCAATCAATTCAGCCGCTGTTGGCGGTCTATAAATAACTTCATGTACTGCATGAGTATAAGCCGAATCAGTAATACCTGTACTATGTTTGAACGTACCAACACCAATACGAACTTGTGAGTCATGACCATTCCAAACGGCACGAACGCCATCATAAGATTGACCAAACCAGTAACCACTAGCCCCCATAGGTTCTGTTAAGCGACCTACCGATACATCCCATTTTTTAACGCGTCTTGTGAGATCAACTGTGTCGATTCGTTGATAGTTAAAGCCTTTAGAATCGGATTGTGTCCAGCTTGTATCAACACCGCTCATACCAGTTGCACTACCGATAACTTTAAGATTTGTGAACTCATTAAGGCGAGCATCGAAGCCTAAGCGCAAGCGTTGTTCAAAGCTATGACGATTGGCATCGTACATATTAGCTTTTGCAGAGCCAATAGCGGAATTTTCTCTAAATGGAGATTGTGGTCTATTAGAGCCATCATGTGCCATCCAACGTGCTCTGTAGTCGCCAACTAATGTAACACCACGTTCTTTAGTAGTGTCGAAATCAGAACGAATAAAGTCAGTTAAGCGAACCACGTCAGATACGTTTTGTACACCGGATTCAGCATTTGTAACTTCCCCATTAGTACCCGTTACATTTGAACCTGCTATGCTACCTTTTGCACCATCTTTAGTCTTACCGATAGCTGTCGTTTTACTACTGTCTCCACCACCAAATTTAAGGTTAACCCCTACACGATACACGCGTTCTTGCGTAGCACGGTCATCATCGCGATGGTTAAAGATATTATTGATGCCAAAGTACATCATGGCATTTTTGTTAAATCGTTTTTGAACCATTACGTTCCAAATGCCAAATGTTTTCTTTTCATAGCTTTGCTTCTTATATACGCCTGCATCACCAGATAAGATATCTGGCCAGTAGTTGCCACCATTATTAAGAGTATTACTATCAAGCATATTGATATAATAATCGCCCCAAATGGAACCATTCCAACCGGATTTAGGGTTGTCATAAGTAATGCCAATATCAATCTTATGCATTGGTTTATCCAACAATTGGCGAGGCATTGTTGGATCACTCTTATTGATGGCATGCAAGTATGTATACCCGAGCTTACCGGACCAATACTTACCGAATTTTTGTTGTACCTCTGCTTGAAGGCCCGTAATTTCAGCTTTACCAATATTTTTAAAGCTATAAATCATGTCTGGTGCACGTTGGTACTTAGCATCACCCTTGAGGTATGGAGCAAAGTCCATAAAGTCCCCTGTGAAGTATACAGACATATAGTTTTTGATGCGGTTATGGAATACGCCTACACGAGCATAAGTATTCTTATTTTCACCTTCTAAGCTCATGTCAAAGTTAACAGATTTCTCAGGTTTCAAATTAGGATTGCCGGCCCAGTACCAACCAAGTTTTGCAACCCCAATCCCAACAGGATTAGAAGCATACATTTCCCAGTTGTACCACAATTCGCCCATACCTGGTTCTGTATATCCAGTACCTACATTAGCTTTAAACCTGCGATGTGTATTGCCTTTAACGTTATAGGTCATCCCTAAGGACGCAGATAAATTAGAACCAAATAAGCTGCTGTTATCAAAGCGAAGAATTGGGGATAATGTTAAATTCTTATTTACCTGCCATGTATCAGAAACATAAGCATTTAACTTGCGAATTGTACCGCTACCAGTTGTTAAGCGTTGATCACGGCTACGATATTCTTCTAAAAAGGCTTTACCATTTAGCTTAGGTGCTTTTTTACGCATTTCCGGATCATTGGACTCGCCGTATTTAAAGTAATCACCTACAATATTGGCACGTGTTGCAGATAATACAGGATTTTCTGCTTTCAAACGATCTTCTAAAGCCTTATAACGAGCTTTAAACTCATCTGTTACAGGTTGATTATTAGGAGATGTACTAGACCAATCACTTAATCTACTTTCAGACAAACCATAGTTTATATAGTCATCATAAGTTATACCTGGTTTTTGAGCATCTGTTTCTGCACCATAATATTCATAATCCATATCCCATTGCGGCATACCACCACCGGAATTAATGAATTTATAGTCGTGAATATGAGAGTAAACTTTAATGCTATTGTCGCCTTTACGTCGTACAAGACGATCGAGTTTATCAACTAGCAAGCTCTTATCGTAATCCCAAGGATCAATGTACATGGTACTTGTATTAGGAGAACTCTTTAAGCGGCTACCAGAGCCTTCTTCACGAGCGTAGCTTACACCGTAGCTAAGCAAATGATTTTTGTTGAGCTGTGTATTGGCATTAGCTCGAATATCCAATTGACGGTGATCGATATTATCGATATAACGCAACTCATTGGAGCCTTCATAGGCGGAGCGACCTGTATAGCTAATGAGGGCTACATCATTTTCTTTAATGCGGGAGTAGTTAGTTTCAACAGTCCAATCGCTTTTGCCTGCTCGGGAGGACCATTGTAAATTAGCCGTATTGCGGTCTGCGGTACGTTTGAAATGTTGTTGAGGTTCTAAGTCAGAGTCGGAGTGCTTAACATCGCGTACAAGGTCTTCTGTGTAGCGGTTAAGACGCATTTCAAATTTATTCTTATCATTAGCTTCGTAGGTTGCTACAAGACCGATATCAGCCGCATCACCATAATAACGAAGCACATTTGGCTTGAAATTATGTTTTGCATAATCAAAGGCCATTCCAGAATCTCGACGTTTAACGGATGCTAAAACAGGCATAAGATCACGTTTACTGCCTGACAAACCAACCTTTAACTTACCCATTTGACCAGAGTCAGCACGAATAAAGAAGTTTTGGAATGGGAATGTATCACCATCACTCTTACGACGCATACCTTCTGCGTTCAATTGTAAGGTCGGTTTCTTCTGTGCTTTTTTTGTGATGATGTTAACAACCCCACCAATAGCATCGGAACCGTATTTTGCACTGGCTACCCCTTGGATAACTTCTATGCGTTCAACATTTTCTGTACCTAACCGTTGAACTTCATCTGCTGCACCGGAGTACTTATCAAAATCGCCTAATACTGGTTGACCATCTACTAAAATAAGTGTGTGGCGCGCTTCTGCACCACGAATAGATACACCTACACGTCCCATAGCGTCTACAGTTCTAGATACGCCTGTTTGTGTAAAAATAATGTCTTCGACGGACTTCGCCTGCTTCTTCTCAATATCTTTCTTGGTAATGATTTGCACTTGCTGTGAGTTCAATTTTGCTTCTTCTTCTGCCCATGTTCCTTTAACATGAACAACATCTGTAGTAACGGTTGCATTCTCAGCCCATACTACAAGAGGCGCGCTAAGCCACAAGGCAACTGCACTAGATAGAATTATAGTACGCTTTGTATGTCCCCACCGGTCCATTGTGCCCTCCTCAAATTTTAACTAATTATATGTTTTGTATCTCTCACTCTCAAATAAAAAGATACACTCTACCAACATATAATGACATTGAATATCATTTACATTTTAATGTTAGCAAAGTGTATCTTGCATATCTACTCCGAAAAGACCAAAAATATACGTTTCGGACAATATTAAATTGTTATACTTTACGATAAGCACTTGGAGTGACACCAGTAGCCTCTTTAAAGGCACTAGTAAACTTACTGCCATTCTCATAGCCTACGGCATTAGCGATTTCAAGAATAGATTGATCGGTTTCTTGAAGTAACCGCCTAGCTGCATTAATACGACATTCTTTTAAGTATTGATGTATCGTCGTACCATATACACCCTTAAAACATCGTTTTAATGTAGATGTAGGTACATCAAATTGTTCAGATAATGTCTCAATTGTAATGCGCTTCATAAACTGAGTAGATACATATTCGTTAACAGCTTTCACAATATCAACCTGCTGTTTCCGATAGGTCGTTCTCTTTTCATTATTACTTGTAGAAATTACCGATAATAACAAAAAGATTTCAATAACCTTCAATTTAAAATAGTGCCCCTTTATTTGATCAGGCACTTTATATAAGCTAGAAAAAATCTGTCTAACCGATTCAGTTTCTTCCATCATCATACCGTACTCGGAATGCTCACAAAATCGTTCAGCTAGGCTTGTTAAATTAATACGTGACTCAGTAACAAGCGAATCCAATACAGGTTGCGCTTTTTCTACATCTACGAGTAATACAATTCCCTTAAAAAGTTTTGTAGGGAAATAATTTTTATGTTGGTAGTCAGCATGAGTATGCCAACCTAATGACATATCTCCTGGCCCCATATATAAATATTCCCCAGATGTAAACTTACACTCGATGCGCCCCTCTTCACAATGATTTATGGCAAATGTCTTGGTATGTGATTTAGCATAAAATTGAACCGACTCTTCTTTCACATCCAGAAATAATAGATCGATACCGTCAAACACCGTATGTCTCGACATAGTAAGTCCTGCACGTGAAATTGCATGATTATGTGGATTCATACTATCACCATATACACAAATACTATATAAATTATCACTTACACAGTTATCATAGTATACTTATTGATATTCATTGTCAAATTAAATTTTGTAATAATTCATTTTTTCTTTAAAAATATAAATTTATAACAAAAATAGCCTCGCAAGCTAAACAAATGTAGTTTAACTTACGAGGCATATTTAAAATAATCTGCAATAACTCATTATTCTTTTGTTTTTACAATAAAGACTAATGCTATAACATGACCAATCCATACAAAGGCCATAACACCAAGTGCAATGGGCATATCTTGACTGAAATACGCACCAATCGCCATTATTGTAGTCACAGATAAGAGAATAGACAACTTTGTCCGCAACGTTAACGCTTTATCGCGTTCATAAGCACCAACAGTCTTTTGATACAAATTAGATTCTAAGAACATGTTATGAAAACGTTCAGATCCTCTAGCTAAGCAAAATAAGGTAAGCATATAAAAAGGTACTGTTGGCAATAGTGGTAATACGATACCCGCTGTACCGAGAGCAAAACTTATGGCCCCTACGGTGAGGAATATATATCGTATTACAACATTACTATGTTGCTCAGTTGTTTTCATTACTCCTCTTCTACGTAGTTAATAACTTTACCTTTTGTTTTAATAAAGTTTGGAATAATAAGTACAAGAGCTGCAATCGCTACGATGCCATAGATACCTGCCATGCCAATCCATTCGAATGCATGACCTAGTACAAGACCCATTACAGCAAAGTCAGCATCACCAAATGTTGTATTTTGGAAACCTAATTGACCAAGAACTGGCAATGCCAATGCTGGCAAGAAAGTAATAGCCAAACCATTAAGGAATGCGCCTACTGCAGCACCACGACGGCCGCCTGTAGCATTACCATAGATACCTGCTGTTGCACCGCAGAAGAAATGAGGTACAAGACCAGGGATGATTAATACACCACCTACAGCGCCAAGGATGAGCATACCGATGATACCGCCGATAAAGGAGCTAATGAAACCCAATACTACGGCTGTTGGAGCATATGTAAAGAATACTGCACAGTCTACTGCAGGGATGGCATTAGGGATAATTTTTGTTGCAATACCTTGGAATGCAGGAATCAAATCACCTAAGATCATACGTACACCAGAGTATACGATTGTTACACCTACAGCAAAGTTCATAGCGCTCATAACAGCATATAAGTAAGGACTCATATCACCAGATAAAGTAGCTACAAACTCAGAACCAGCCGCAAAGGCTGCAATCAAGTAGAATACGATCATAGTCAATGCTGTAGATAAAGTAGAGTCACGCAAGAAACCCCATTTTTCTGGAATTTCAATGTCTTCTGTACTATCGTCTGCTTTACCTACATATTTGGCAACCCAAGCGGATAAATAATAACCTAAACTACCAAAGTGACCGATAGCAATTTCATCGCCTTCTGTAACCTTAGATGTATAGCTTTGGCCAATTGCTGGAGAAATAGCAGACCAAGCGCCCATCAAGAAACCACCTACAAGGATGAGTTCCATACCGGACAAACCTGCAGTACCGAGTACGGCAGACATAAGACAAGCCATAAATAAGCTATGGTGACCTGTTAAGAACACATATTTGAACTTGGTGAAACGAGCAATACATAAGTTCATCAATAAGCCTACTACGAGAATAGACATCGTTTCAACGCCAAGTACCTTTTGTGCTACAGCCACGATAGCTTCGTTGTTTGGTACTACACCAGTAATATGGAAGCCATGCTCAATCATCTTACCTAGTGGATCAAGATTGTTAACGATAACACCTGCACCAGCTGCGAGCATCAAGTATCCAAGAATAGGTTTTAATGTACCAGTCATTACCTTATGAAACGGGCGTTTCAAGGCAATCAAACCTATACATGACATAATACCAATCAAAAGTGCTGGTTGAGACAGCACATCACGTAAGAACTCTAATACCATTTCCATGGCACTACCTCCTATATATAGTTGTTACATTATTGAGCTGCTTGTTTCAATGCATCAAGAATATCTTCAGTGATTTTCTTTTTATTAATATAGCTGCGAACAATAGCGACATTCTTGTCTTCAAATTGTTCAGCTAACTCTTTTACAGTTACAATAAGGTCCGCTTTACGACCTTGTGCGGCATTAAAATCAATAGATTCAACTTGTGCATCAATACCATTTTCAGCACAGATTTCTTCAATTTTCATTTTTAGCATCAAGCTAGAACCAATGCCATTACCGCATACAGTTAATACAGAAATCATACTTGCCTCCTACTAAACGTATTCTTGATCTTCTAAATGCTCTGCCAAGAATGCTTGTACATCTTCAATACTTTCAAAATCAGCAGCCGCATCTAAAAACTCATCATCCTCAAATAATGTAGCAATATCTGTCAACAACTGAATATGTTCATCCTTGTTTGGAGCACATAAAAACAACGCAACAGAAACAGGATCATTGTCAGGACTACCAAAATTCAATGGTTTTTCTAAGGTTACCAATGCAGTACCTACACGTTTTGCCCCATTTTCCGGACGAGCATGTGGCATAGCAAGACCTGGTGCCAATACAATATATGGCCCCATTTCACGCACTACCTCTACCATAGCCTCCGTATAAGATGGGTCAGTAAAACCAGCATCAACCATGAGTTGTCCACCGTGACGAATTACCTCTTCCCACGTTTCTGCAGGATAATGAAAAGATACATTATCCTCAGATAGTAAATCTTGTAACAAGCTAACACCTCCTGAATTTACTTACGTACATACTTTTATTATATCCATTCTGTGAATTTTTTCATATAACAAAATAGGAATAAGGCTATAAAAACGAATATAACAAACATTTTACTGTTTATTTTTATAATGTATTACCAAAAATTCTATAAATGAATATCTAATTATTATCATGAATTTTTATTAATACAATAATCCTATCTTAAATTTTATTCTTTTCCTGTAGCAACAATAATTTCTATAGAATTTTATACACTGTACACAATACCCATACGTGTATGTATATTGTATATATATAGAAAATTCTCTATACTTAGATAAGGTTATATTACCTATAAAATAGAATAAGGAGATTTTATGCAAACATCTATAAAAGCATTAATACTATGTGTAATACTATGTATTTCATTGGTAACGGCATTGCAATTCGGATCTACGTTTATTCCTTTGGATCAAATCATTCAGGCTCTTATGTCTATGGCTGATCCTAATGCAAAGGCAACAATGACAGATACCATAATTACGGATATACGATTACCGCGGCTCATCTACTCAGTCTTAACCGGTATAGGCTTATCCCTCGTTGGTTTACTAATGCAGACTGTCACGCGAAATGCACTCGCTGACCCCTATGTACTAGGTGTTTCATCAGGTGCTAGTACAGGCGCTGTGTTTGCTATTATCATGGGAGGTCTACCGCTATTAGGTGCCTATAACACACCTATTTTTGCGGCTCTAGGTGCAGCCCTCTCTATTATCTTGGTATTGCTCTGTGTTGGTAAAAGTAATAGTCCTGTAAAGCTTATCCTCATCGGTATGGGCATGACTGGTATATTCTCTGCTCTAACTATGATGATTATTTACGGGGCAAAACACGAGGCTCAAGTACGAAGTGCTATGTTCTGGTTATTAGGTAGCTTTGCCGGTATACAATGGGGTGACCTACCGCTAACCACCATAATTGTGGCGTTATTTATGCTATATATTTACCTGTTTAACCAAGACTTAGACGTACTGCTACTAGGTAATCATGAAGCAGCTCAAATGGGCTTATCAGTAAAACAGTTACAGTTGAGCATCGTCATTATATCCTCTATTGTTATTGCCACATTAGTATCCAAAGTCGGTGTAGTTGGATTTATTGGTCTTATTATTCCCCATTTAGCGAGAATCATAGGCGGTCCAAAGCACAAACACACCTTACTATTTAGTACACTCATAGGCAGTATTGTGATGATTTGGTCCGATGTATTATCTAGGGCCCTCTATAGTCCAGAAGAAATCCCTATCGGGGTGCTCACATCCCTACTAGGGGCTCCATTATTTATTTGGATTATCATGAATCGTTACAAGCACAATGGTTAGTGTATATTATATTTATGGGAGATACTATGTATCAAATTAATCAGTTGTCCTTCTCCTATGAGAAGAAAGAAGTGTTAAAGAATATTTCTGTAACATTTCCTAGTAATAAAATAACAGCCATCATCGGCCCGAATGGATGTGGTAAGTCCACATTACTGAGTCATCTTTACCGACTACTACCATCAAAAGATAAAATTATATTGAAGCAAAGACCTTTAGAGTCTTATAAAGGTCGTGAGTTTGCTCAATTAGTAGCCGTTCTAACACAATCTAGAGATGCTATGATCGATGATTTTCTCGTAAAAGACATAGTTCTTATGGGTCGCTATCCATACAAACAACACTTCGGCACATATAGCTCAGAAGATGTAAAAATCGCAGAGCATTATATGCATGAAGTAGGTATTACTCATTTAGCAGATGAAGAAATTCATCATTTATCAGGTGGCGAAAAGCAACGTGTATTCATCGCCAAAGCATTAACACAAAAGCCTCAAATTCTACTCTTAGATGAGCCTACGAACCATCTAGATATGAAATATAAAATAGCACTGATGAAACAATTGCGAGCGTTTAAAGGCACAACTATCGTAGTCTTACATGACTTGAATTTAGCCGCTCAATATTGCGATCATGTGGTTATTATGAACAAAGGAACCATCCTAAAGGAAGGTTCTCCTACCGAGGTGTTAACACCTGAAATTCTTGAACCTATATTTGAAGTTCCTTTCAAAACATCTTGGGATGAAGGGCGCTATCATTTATATTATTAATTCAAAAGAAAGGGCTTACTATGTTCCAAAAATTAAGAAAATCAAAAAAATTGTTATTAGTCGCTATGGCATGCGCAACCTTTGCTATTGCTGGTTGTGGTTCTGATACAACTAAGAACGCTGCTGATAATGGCAATGTAGTAACATGGAGTGAAACATTTGACGGTACTAAAACTGACTTTGCTGTAAAATCCTCTCCTACCCATGCAGTATCCATGTCCCAAGCAACTACAGAAATGATGCTCCAACTAGGTCTTGAAGATAAGATGGCTGGTACAGCTTTCAAAGAAGAAGAAATCTATCCACCTCTACAAGCGGCCTATGACAAGGTAAAAGTATTATCTGACAAATGGCCTTCCTACGAAGTATTCATGTCCGTAAAGCCTGACTTTGCAACAGGCTGGCCTGACTCCTTCAGCAAACGCGCCATTCCTGCTGACAAAATGATTGCTCAAAAAGTTAATATTTGGCTTCCGGAATCTATGTTATCTACAAAAGCGGATTTAGAAACTAACTTCAACGACATGATTAAATTAGGTGAAATCTTCGGAGTTAAACCTAAAGCTGAAGAATGGGTTGCTAGTCAACGTAAAACGTTAGAAGCTATCCAAGCTAAATTAAAAGACTTGCCTCGTAAACGGGTCTTCATTTATGACTCTGAAGATGGCCAACCATTCACAGCCTTCGAAGGTTACACTACAAACATCTTGAAACTTATCGGTGCTGATAACGTAATGAGCGGTTTAGGCGTTGATAAAACATGGGCTAAAGGTTCTTGGGAAACTGTAATTGCTCAAAATCCTGATTACATTATTATCGCTGACTATGGTAACTCCATTCGCAACGATGATGATTTCCAACAAAAAATTGAAAAAATCAAATCTAACCCTCAACTTCAAGATATCACTGCTGTAAAAGAAGGTCATTTCATTCGTGTAAAACTATCTGAGATCACACCTGGTGTTCGTACAGTAGATGCTTTAAAACGTTTAGCTGAAGAAATTCACGGCGTAAAAATCGACTAACGATTTACTCAATCATAAAAGTATTCTATTAACTAGTAGAATAAGTTAATAAAACTATATAGTATTAGATCGTATTTGTCCTAGGTAGTTAAATATACTGTGACATATACTATACGTAACGGAAAAGGTCCCAATTCATTGAATTGGGACCTTCTTCGTACTGCTTGTATTGCACACAGCATATTGTTAGAGAGTAGAGATGTGTTGTAGTTGAAAGATTTAAATAATGGGTTATTGTAACATAGATTAAAAGTTTATTATGTTGTATATGCTGTGACAATGCCTTATTTATGCATTTCTAGTACATTGTTGCCTATAGCGTTTATCATTATTGGCCTTGATGGCCATAATTAATGGTTTGAGTGAAAGAAACTCTTCATCACTAAGTCGAATAGTTCTACCAATACGTTTAATCGGATTACGTGGGCGCCCGGCACCGCGTCTAGTTCCACCCCATGCCATATACATACCTCACTTTTCACTTGAAAAACTCCTTCTACCGATAGTATAACCTCCGTTACATAAGTATGCAATAGTTATTCATTATAAACAGTCCTAAAATAACTATTAAACAAGTAATAAACTGTATTTATTAATAAAACGCATAATAAAGAAAAGCACATATTTATAAGCATTTCTCTATATTCAACTTGAAATCTAACATTAACGTTGCCAAATATAGATAAATCGCTTTTATAGAATATAGTATTTAAAACCTAGTGTATGCCTACATTCTTTGGTAATAGGTTCATGATAAACTACAAAAAATATTAAAATCTAATTGATAAATTGTATAACTCAATGAATCCAATTCTTAAACAAGAGAACTAAAAAAAGACTGCTCTCGCAGTCTTTTTTTAGTTTTATATAGTTATTTATTAACCAAATAGTAAATGACCTATTTCATAAGCAATAGCCGCTACAATACCAGATAATGGAATTGTTACAAACCAAGCCAACACCATCGATCTTGCTACGCCCCAGTTAACAGCTTTAAGACGTTTAGAGGAACCGACACCAAGTAAAGAACCACTTACAACGTGTGTCGTACTTACAGGTAAATGTAAGAATGTAGCTGTAAAAATAGTAATAGCAGAGTTTAAGTCAGCAGCAAAACCATTAATTGTTTCTAGTTTGAAAATCTTAGTTCCCATAGTAGAGATGATTTTCCAACCACCCACAGCTGTACCCATGGCCATAGCCGTAGCACAACAAAGTTTAACCCATAATGGTACATCCAATGTATCAATGAAGCCACCGCTAAGCAAGGTTAAGGTAATAATCCCCATCGCCTTTTGCGCATCATTAGAGCCATGAGAGAAAGCCATCATGACGGCAGACACAATTTGCATGGATCTAAATCTATCATTTAGTACAATTGGAGAGAATCTACCAAAGATAAGCAACAATACTTTCATCACAATATAGCCACCAATCATGGCTACAATTGGAGATAAAATAAGGGATAAGAAAATTTTTAAAATACCTGCCTCATTTAAGGCATCAAAGCCTACGGACCAGCCTACAGCACCGATGATACCACCGATAAGCGCATGAGATGAGGAACTAGGAATCCCCCAATACCAAGTAAGCAAGTTCCATGTGATGGCACCGATGAGAGCAGCCGAAATGATTCCACTATTGATAAGAGATGCAGACATTACGATGTCGCCACCGATTGTCTTTGCAACCCCTGTACTAACCATGGCTCCTAAGAAATTGAGTGCTGCCGTCATCATAATAGCCTTTTTAGGCTCAATAGCACGGGTCGAAACAGATGTGGCAATGGCGTTCGCCGTATCGTGGAAGCCATTGATATAGTCGAAGGCTAATGCTAAAAATACTACTAGCCATACTAAATAATGAGACTCAAGCATATTTCAATACTACCCGGCGGAATGTACCTACCAAATCTTCGCAACCATCGATTACATCCTCCATGGCGCTAAGGATTTCCTTCCATTTGATAATTTCAATAGGATCTGTACACTCAGTGAAGAGCTTAGCCATTTCTTCGTGGTAAATATTATCCGCTTCAGACTCAAGTTTCAAAACTTGATGTACACGGCCTTCTACCTTTACATGGTCCTTTTTAAGGCTACCCATATAACCAATAGATTTGTTAATATGCTTAACGCATTTTACAACGATTTCACTCATACGGATAGCACCATCACTTGGATTACCAACATGGTACATAACCATTTTATCCATAATTTCTTTAATATTATCCAATGTAGTATCCAATTGGTCGATTAGAAGCTGAATATCTTCGCGATCCATTGGGGTAATGAATGTTTTACGCAAACGTTCTACAGTTTCGGTTACTAATTCATCGGCAGCTTTTTCCTTTGTATCAATTTCAAGAAAAGCCTCTTCTTTAGAGATTTCGCCTTTAAACACACGCTCCATCATCTCTGCACTTTCATATGTAAGAGCAGCATGATTTTCTAAAATACTGAAAAATTTTTCTTCTTTTCCTTTTAATTTAAAAGCCATGAAGATCCTCCTGAAACAGTATTGATTGCTTCTATAAATATAATTTAATTATAGCACACTAACCATAATTCCTAAACAATTTACCAATCTCTATATTCCAACCCCTATGCGTATATGGCATATATACTATTCATCAGCATGAATGCATCAACAACATTTAGATATCATCCAGGTAGTCCCCTAAATATTCTAAATAAAAAAGCAGATAGCTGATTGAAATATCAACTATCTGCCTTTTATCTTAAGCCATATATGTGCTTTTATAGTATGTATCAACTAACTATAATTTACTGTTAATTGTTACGGTTAACTATTTTTAGCTATTAGTTATTAGTTTCCGCTGCTGCTTTAGCTGCTTCTGCGGCCTTTTTCAAGTTAGGCACAGATGTTGGGCATGTAGCTGGTGTGCAAGCACCATTAGGGCCCAAATCTTCAGAGCGGTTCACAAATGTTGTATGTAACATGTGATGTGCTTTATGGCTCATAGGTTTGCCATCAAAGAACTCAGCATATAATTTTTGAATATCTGGATTATCACAAGAAGCTTTTACTGTTACTTCTGCATCACGAGTATACAAGGAAGCAATACGAGCTTCACGAGCTTTGTCAGCCATCGGTAATTTAACGCGTGGTTGACCACCACCACCGATACAGCCACCACGGCACGCCATTACTTCAATGAAGTCATAATGGATATTTTCTGCACGCATGCGTTCGATGAACTTACGCAAGTTGCCTGTACCATGAACAGCCGCCACATGTAATGTTTTGTCCCCAATGACTACGTCTGCTTCACGAGCACCGTCCATACCACGAATTGCTTCGAATGGGATCAATGTTTGAGGTGCATCTTCACCAGTTGCTAATTTGTAAGCTGCACGCATAGCTGCTTCCATAACGCCACCAGTGTTACCGAAGATGATACCACCACCAGATGCTTCACCCATCAATGGATCAAATGCAGAATCTTCTAATTCATCAAAGTTGATTTCTTCTGCACGTAACCATTTTGCAAGTTCACGTGTAGTAATACAGTAGTCTGTATCGCGCATTTCTGGTACATCCCAGTATTCAGCAGAGGAGTTCATTTCGTCACGACGAATTTCGAATTTCTTAGCTGTACAAGGTGTTACTGCAACAGCAACGATTTGTTTTGCATCAAGGCCCATTTTTTCAACAAAGTATGTTTTTTGCGTAGGCGCTTGCATAGCGATTGGACTCTTAGCAGTAGACAAGTTTGGCAAGAATTCTGGATAGAATGTTTCAGCAAACTTTACCCAAGCAGGGCAACAAGATGTGAATTGAGGCAATACGGAATCACTATTGATAACGCGTTCCAACAACTCAGATGCTTCCTCCATGATAGTCATGTCCGCACCAAAGTTTGTATCTAAAATATAGTCACCACCTAATTTACGAAGAGCAGCTACCATTTTACCTTCTACGAATGTACCTGCATCAAGTCCAAACTCTTCACCTAAGCCAACACGTACAGCAGGTGCAGTTTGGAAGATAACAATTTTATTAGGGTCAGCAATAGCCGCTTTTACTTCATCAATTTCAGAGCGTTCATTGATGGAATCAAATGGACAAATAGATGCACATTGACCGCAATGAATACAAATTGGATGATCCCCATTTGTTGTTAAATCATAATAATCAAATACGCCCATGTCTACAGCACAAGCTTTACGACATAAGGAGCAGTTTTTACATTTGGATAAATCTTGAACTAAAGCAATATTGCCGTCTTCGATCGGTACGCGACGGTCTAAAAATTGGTACTTACTCATGAGTTCCTCCTACTTAGGTAACGTTGTTATCGTTAATCGATGAAATTATACTATAAATTGTGACTTTTATCAATAAATTTACATGTAATTCCTTTGCATAACAGATATTAAAAAATCGCATGCTATAAGGAATTATAGGCGTTCTTCCAATTCCATCCACCGTTCTGTGAGCGCATCTATTTGGGATTGAGTCTCTTCTCGCTCAGCCATCAAGGATTGCATCTTCTCATAATCAGTAGCAACTTGACTAATCATGACATCGAGGCCCTTTACTAAATGCTCTAATTTAGGCAATTCCTCCATGATACTAGCATACTCCGCTTCTTCCGCTTTATTTAGCCCCTTCTTTGGTGCTTCTTTGAAAGTATCTCCCCCAGAAGTTGTAATGCTACTATCACTACCATCTGCTGAGTTGCCTAACGATGAATCATCACTGGCAGTACTAGGTGCAACCCCTTCAGCTTTTTCTTCTTTAGAAGTAACAGATATACCTGTATTAGCCATATAGAATGGGCGCTTTCCAACGCTACTTTCATCTAAAGAATCCTTGTAATCAGAATAGGAGCCATGAACAATCTCAATATGACCATCACCACTGAACACAAAAAGTTTGTCCACAACGCGGTCTAAGAAATAACGATCGTGGCATACGGTGATAATGACACCACTAAAGGAATCGAGGAAGTCCTCTAGTACCTCTAATGTAGGAATATCAAGATCATTGGTCGGTTCGTCTAGTAACAACACATTAGGAGCGCTCATAAGCAATTTCAATAGATACAACCGACGTCGTTCGCCACCAGAAAGTTTGCGAATAGGCACACCATGTAACTCAGGTGTAAATAGGAATCGTTCAAGAATCTGACCAGCACTCAATGTAGAGCCATCACCAAGCACCATATAGGAATGGTCTTCCCGAATATAATCGAGAACACGCATATCTTCATCAAACTCAGGCAGTTCTTGTTTGAAATGTGCAATGCGAACTGTCTCGCCTTTACCAATCGTACCGCTTGTAGGTTCATAGGTTCCATCAAGAATGTTCATAAAGGTGGACTTGCCAACCCCATTAGGACCTACGATACCGATACGATCATGACGCACTACATGATAGGTAAAATCCTTAATCATAGGGCGCTCGCCAAAGTAGAATGCCAAATGTTCAATATCAAAGATGGTTTTCCCTAAACGCGTTTTTAAAGCAATAGGATCCATTTGATCCGGGCGTCGGGTCTTCTCCATATTCTTAAGTTTTTCATAGCGATCTAAACGAGCCTTTTGTTTTGTCGTTCTCGCCAACGCACCACGGCGTACCCATTCGATTTCTCGTTTTAAGAACTGACGACGCTTTTCTTCTGTAGCCGCCTCACGAGCCTCTCGATCAGCCTTTAAGGCAATAAACTCTTCGTAGTTGCCATCGTATTGGTACATACGTCGATTCGATAATTCCAAAATACCATTACATACAGAGTCAAGGAAATATCTATCATGGGTACTGATTAATAGTCCTCCTTGGCGAGCACTTAAATAAGACTCTAGCCAATCGATGCTATCTTCATCTAAATGGTTTGTCGGTTCGTCTAGCAATAATAGATCACAAGGATATAATAATGCCTGCCCTAATGCAAGGCGACGCTTTTGACCACCAGATAACATAGCCACTTTTTGTTCTACATCAGGAAAACCTAACTTAGATAAAATAATACGAGCCTCTTGCTCCACTTGCCAGCCATCTTGTTGGTCCATCTGCTCCAAGGCATTCATATAGTTCCGTGATACTTTAGCATCCTCGCCACCAGCCTCTTGCATTTCGCGATATTCACGACTAATGCGCTCAAAGGATTGTACCATTCGTAAACGAGGATGATCACCATCAAGAACAGCTTCTAGTAATGTTGAATCCGCATCAAACTCAGGTGTTTGTGCTAGATAATGTATACTAGCCTTACCATTTCGCTCAATGGTCCCCTTATCTGGCTCCATTTGTCCTGCCAAAATTTTTAAGAAGGTAGACTTACCTGTCCCATTAATGCCCACAAGACCTAGCCGTTTTTCGGTGGTAAAAGTAATATTTACCTCCTTAAACAGCAGTCGTGTGCCATATGATTTTTCTATGTTTTGTAAACTAATAACGTTCATCGTATGCTCCTATTGTGTCATTCTGATATTTATTATACTACACATTACCATTGACAGTAACAGGCCCCCTCAGTAGAATAAACGTAACGTATATATTCATGAGGAGGTCCACATGGCAGCAGATATCGTTTTAGACTTTTATGAAACTATCAATT
Organism: Veillonella sp. T11011-6; assembly: GCF_002959755.1. Classification (GTDB taxonomy): domain Bacteria; phylum Bacillota; class Negativicutes; order Veillonellales; family Veillonellaceae; genus Veillonella. Next base: position 841,830 of record NZ_PPCW01000001.1, read on the forward strand.
TTGAACTTATCGATATCGATGGGTATGATACATTATTTACAGAGCTCTTGGAAGATGGCACCTATGCAACTGTGTCCGATGATGACGGTCATTTGCCAGAGGATTTAGAAACACCAATCGTATTCAATGTATACGACGATAATGACTCCTTCCAATGGAGTGTGACCCTCGATGATTCTTACCAACTAAAAGACTTGTTGGACAGTGCTGAAAGCACAGATGCATTCTTGGAAACACTTCAAAACATTCGACAAGAACATATTGAACAATACCAATAAAACAAAAGCGATGACCTATATAAGATCATCGCTTTTTTAATTTTATGATAGAACATATAACGTTGATATAGCATATAACGTTTATTGAACCAACATCGTTAATGAAACATATCGAGCTATATAGCTTTTACAATCACTATAATTCTGTAAATACTAAACTATTAACTGATAGATTGCTCTGCTTTCACTAATTCTACCGGCATCTCAGCATCTAAGATGGCTATAAGACTATTTACGATATTAGCCGCACCATCCACATGCCATTCACGAGCGCGCTCAGACATTTGTTGAAGTCTCGGAGAGTTAATAAGAAGTGCGGTCACAACGTCTTCCAAGTTATGAATATCACGAGCCCAACGAGCACAACCTCGTTGTTCTAACAGCTCTGCATTGGCCTCTTCTTGCCCTGGGATGGCATTAAAGAATACCATAGGCAAACCAATAGTAACCGCTTCCATACATGTTAACGCACCAGGCTTTGTAACTAGCAAGGAAGACGACTTCATAAGTTCCGAAATATTCGTAGTATATCCGTATACAATGGTCTTAGTTCGCATAGATTCACTAAGGGTAACTAAGGATTCATAAAGAGATGTATTTTGACCGGCTACGACAGTAATTTCATCAATACCATTTACTTCATCTAAATGTTTTAATGCCGTTTCTAGAGAACCTAACCCTAGGCCCCCACCCATAACGAGCACTTTTACCGGTTTCTCTAAGCTATATTCTTCAATAGCATCACGGAAGAAGGAGCGACGCACAGGAATACCTGATACATGGATACGTGATTCATCGATACCCGCTGCTACCATTTCATCTACCATCGATTCAGTAGCTACATAGTATGTATCAATTTGAGGGTATAGCCAAAATTGATGACTACTAAAGTCCGTCATGATAGCCACTAATGGTACATCGATATGTCCTTGGCGTTTTAAGATAGACGCTGCACCACATGGGAATGGATGCGTAAATACCATTACATCTGGCTCTTCTTGTTGTACCAATTTGAGCATGCGGCTTTTCAATAGGTATGATAATGCAGTTTGCATAATCGTACCTCGTTTTTCCCCTTTTGATACGCGGTAAATCATATCATATAGCATCGGGAATACGTCAATCATCTTGATGTATGTGCCCTTGATCAAATGCTCTACAGACATGGTTTCTGTATCAAGAAAGTCCACATGAGTTATCGATGCTTGTGGTTCTTTCTCTTTCCAATATTCTTCTATGGCTCTGGCGGCCTGCATATGTCCCGTCCCAATAGAAGCGGACACGATGAGAACCTTCCGTGATCTTTCGTTATTCATAGTACACCCTTTCTCTGTGCATTATACCATAAATAGACGAAAAAAAGAGACCTCGAAAGGTCTCTTTCCAATCCATTAGGGATTATTTTTTGCGTTTTTTAGCTTTTGCAGCGTTAACTTGTTCTTTCAAACCTTTACCAGCTTTGAATGCAGGGGATTTGGAAGCTGCGATAGTGATAGTTTTACCGTTTTGTGGGTTACGGCCTTCACGAGCTGCGCGTTCACGAACTTCGAATGTACCGAAGCCGATAACTTGTACTTTACCGCCAGCAGCTAATTCTTCAGCAACTGTGTCAAATACAGCTTTTACCGCTTTTTCAGCGTCTTTTTTAGTTAATTCAGTTTTTTGTGCAACACTTGCGATTAATTCTGTTTTGTTCATGACAGAACCTCCTTAAAAATACTATACCTAAGAAGCATGCAAACCTCTAGGCTACTTTTCCTGCACTTTAGCCTCCTCCCAAAAAGCATCCAGCTCAGCTAATGAAAAGTCTTCCCATGAGCGATCGCTTTGGTTAACACAAGCTTCTACATGTAAAAAACGCTGTCGGAACTTTGTGTTTGTGCGATTTAGTGCATTTTCACCGCTTATTTTATACCATCTTAATAGATTAATCAAGGAAAAAAGCACGTCTCCCGCTTCTTTTTCCATATTTTCTCTATCTTTTTGGGCAATAGCCTCCTTAAATTCATCCATTTCTTCCGAAACTTTCGCCCAAACCGGATCGAGCTCATCCCAGTCAAAACCTAGCTTTGCAGCCTTTTCTTGCAACTTATAAGCCGCCACTAAAGCAGGTAAACTTTTAGATACACCATCTAATACAGATTTTTGTATATTTTTCTTTTCTTGTGCCTTTAATTCATCCCAACTGTATGATTTTTCATTATTTTCAGGGTCAAAAACATGGGGATGACGACGAATCATCTTCTGAGTCACATCATTAATTACATCTTCTAATGTAAACTGACCAGCTTCTTCAGCCAATTGACTGTGAAAGACAACTTGTAATAATACATCACCTAGTTCTTCACGAAGATTTGGCATATCTTTATTATCGATAGCATCTACTACCTCATAGGTTTCTTCAATGAAGTATCGACGCAATGATTCATGAGTCTGTTTTTGATCCCAAGGGCAACCATTAGGAGCTCGCAAGGCTTTTACTACATCTACTAATGGTTGTACCGATACAGGCTTATCAGTATTGTTCTTCATATAGTTTAGCCTCCTCCTTATCTCGGCGAGCTTGTAAGCGCTTGCCTATAACAGGGAAATGATACATATCAGCTTTTACAACGGCCTTTGTTAACCATAAGGATAAACCATATACAAATACAGCCACAATAATAGCCGCTGCCACTGCACCACCATTGCCGAATAACTCTACGGTAGTCACATACACTACCTGTGTAGCACCGCCCATAGCCATGGCAGACACTACAATTTTTAATAGCTCTAACTTATTAAGTACAGATCCTACATATTTTTTAACAAATATATAGTTTATGAGTGCCGCAATGGCAAAATTCAAATTCGTTGCCCATGCAGCACCATTAATGCCAAGTTCAATAGTACCTGTCAATTGATAGTCCAAGAATGTCTTAGCCAATAGACCGATAAAAATGGCTACCATAGGAATAACAGTTCTACCTAACCCTTGCAAAATGCCTGCTGTAATCTGTTGCCAACCTAAGAATATAATACTCAAGCTAATAACAGCAATAACAGGACCAGCATGAGGCGTTGCGTATATCAATTTAGATATAGGTGTCGCCAATACACAGAGCCCAATGCAGGCCGGTATAGTGAACATATTAGCAATCTTAATGGCTGTCCCAGCACGCTGTACAATGCGGTGCACATCGCCTTGAGCATGTGCCTCAGATACAGCTGGTACAAGGCTAGCCGCTAAGGATGTAGTCAAAATGATAGGCAAACCAATCAACGATGTAGCCATCCCTGTGAGATAACCAAATTGTGTTGTCGCTTCATTGAGGTAATACCCAATATCCATCAATCGCTTTGGTACGATAAATGTATCGATAAGAGATACCATGGGCAACATAATATTGGCCATTGAAACTGGTATAGCCAAGCTAAATAGTCGTTTGACTACAGAGCTATTGCTTTCACCAATAGCATTTGGATTCTGCTGCGCCAACATTTGCGCCCGTACACGACGCTGACGATAGTAAAAGTAAATCAATACAATCAACCCAGCTAATACACCGGGGAATGTAGCGAACGTTGCACCGCCTGCCGCCAAGTGTAGACCTCTATCAATGAAATAATAAGCTAAGCCCACCATAGAGGATACGCGGAAGATTTGTTCAAAGACTTGGCTAGTCCCAGTAGGAACCATGTATTGGAAGCCTTGGAAGTAACCTCTAAAACAACTCAAAATCGTAACAATAAAGATTGCTGGAGATAATAGCTGAATGGCAAGCAATGCACGAGGATCTGTAATAATATGAGAATCTATGAGCCACTGCGCACTACCGTATAAAGCAACACTAAATACAAGGCCTAACAGTGTTAATACCTTTAAAGATACGGAAAATACTTGTTGTACGCCACGCATATCATCATTAGCTAGCTTTTCCGCAATCATAATAGATATGGCCACAGGAATGCCAGCCGCGGAAATACTAACGATAATTTGATAAATCGGATAGGCCATCATATATAGGCCAATCCCTTCACCACCGAGAACACGTGCAATAAGGACTTTACTGAAAGCACCAATAACCTTAACGATAATCCCAGCTAAGGTTAAAATCATAGCACCCTTTAAAAATCGATTCATAGGCCCTCCTTAGACGATGACTTGTGGCTCAAAGCCTTCATCACCGCTTCCGTAATGGTCAAAATAGAACCTTTCATGCCATTGAGGCTCACATATAATGTAGCCGGCTTAGTATCTGCAAATTTCATCTTCTTCCAGAGATCTTCCCGTACAGCCCCCATATCCCAGTCAGCCATCTTGGAATCGTCATGCCAATGAATGGTAAGTTGTTGATCTCTACGTACAATACTTTTAATGCCCAGTAAACGCGCTTGTTCTTTAATTTGAGCAATGCGCAACAAACGGTCTACCGGATCTGTTGGCGTACCGAAACGATCGATGAGTTCATCAGTCATATCATCAAGCTGTTCTTTCGATTTAATATGTAATAATCGTTGATATACGGAAATCTTACGGGCACTATCCTTGATATACGCATCGTCAATAAAGGCATCTACCTCTAAGTCGATTGCTGGGTCAATGGATACTTCCCGTTCCACCTCTTTATTTTGAGCCTTAGCAATGGCTTCTTCTAACATACTTACGTACATACCAAAGCCGACAGATGCGATATTACCATGTTGTTGTGAACCTAAAAGGTTACCAGCACCGCGAATTTCTAAATCTCGCATAGCCAATTTAAAGCCAGCACCGAGTTCAGTGAACTCTTCAATAGCTTTTAAGCGCTTTTCAGCAGCCTCTGAGAGCATTTTATCAGGGCGATACATAAAGTATGCATAGGCACGTCTACGAGAACGTCCTACACGGCCACGCATTTGATATAGCTGAGATAAACCTAAGCGGTCCGCATCATAAATGATGATTGTATTCGCATTTGGTATATCTAGACCAGTTTCGATGATACTGGTAGACAATAATACATCATAATGGCCTTCATAGAAATCAGTCATGATTTCCTCAATTTGACGACCTGTCATTTGACCATGAGCAATAGCGTAACGTAAACCAGGCAATGCCTCTTCTAATAATTCACCCATGTGATTAATGGATGCTACGCGGTTATATACAAAGTAAACCTGACCACCACGCGCCAATTCGCGCTTGATCGCATCGGCCACGAGGTTCATATCATATTCCACTACATAGGTTTGAACAGGCAACCGTTCTTCTGGTGGCGTATTGATAACGGACATTTCACGAACACCAACGAGAGACATATGTAATGTCCGAGGAATTGGGGTCGCACTTAAAGTGAGTACATCAATATTATTGGCCCACTCTTTCCATTTTTCCTTTTGAGCTACCCCGAAACGTTGCTCCTCGTCTACAACGAGCATACCTAAATCTTTAAAGACAACCTTTTTATTGAGCAAGGAATGTGTGCCGATAAGAACATCAATGGATCCATCTTCAACGCCTTTTAGAACTTGTTTTTTCTCCGCTGTACTGCGGAAACGATTGAGTACATCTACCTTGACACCAAATGGAGCAAATCGGTTCCAGAAGGTTTGGAAATGTTGCTGTGCCAAAACAGTAGTTGGAACAAGTACCGCTACTTGTTTGCCGCTCATAACAGCCTTAAAGATGGCACGCATGGCCACTTCTGTTTTACCAAATCCTACATCGCCAGCAAGCAAACGGTCCATAGGAACTGGTTTTTCCATGGATTCCTTAATTTCTGCTGTAGCTTGTAATTGGTCTTCCGTTTCCTCATAAGGGAATGCATCTTCAAATTCCTGCTGCCATGGTTGGTCAGGCAAGAATGCAAAGCCTTGCGTTATTTCACGCTGTGCATAGAGCTCTACAAGCTTATCTGCTAAATCATCAATAGATTTCTTTGCCTTTGTAACAACCTTAGCCCAGTCACGGCCACCCATTTTATTGATGCGCGGCACATCACCTTCATTACCAATATACTTTTGTAATTGATCTAAGTTGTTGGCAGGTAAGAATAATTTATCTGATCCCGCATAGTCAATTTCAATATAATCCCGATGAATCCCCTCTGTTTCGATCGTTTTAAGGCCAATATACTTACCAATACCGTGCATACTATGTACAACATAGTCACCAGGCGTTAAATCCGTAAAGTAATTAATTTCTTGGCCTTTTTTAGGCTTGTTGCGTAGCTTCCGCTTTTGTTGTCCGTAAATATTACCTTCTACGACAACTACTAAATGGCTATTTGGTAATTCAAAGCCATCGGTCAATAAGCCTTGTAAAATAACTACCGTATTAGGCTTTGCAATCCATTCCGCACTATGAACAAAATCAATACCTTCCCCTTCAAGGGCACGTTCAATGCCTTCTCTTCGTTGCTGATTATTTAATACCAATACAACTTGATGGTTTAAGCGATGCCATTGTTTAATCTCATCGGTTAATAGAGGAATTTGACGCTCAAAGCTCGTCATCGTCTTACCTTGAATACCAATTGGGGTAAATCCAGCTAAGCCAATAGAACGTTGTTGCATAAATGTAAAAGCTACTTGATTCGTTGCTTCTACAGTACGTTGCAACTCACTCCAGTCACAATGATTTTTACGATGTGTTGGATCTTCCTTAAGGAATTTCTTTAATGCTTCCTGTATACGGCCAGGCTCATCATAAATGAGAGTCCCTTCTTTCACATACGATAATAAGGTGCAATCTGCATCACTTTTACCAAGGAAGAAAGGTGTTACTGTATAAGAATCAATTTGTTCAATGGAACGTTGGTTCTCTACCGAGAAGAACCGTAACGTATCAATTTCATCGCCAAAGAACTCTATACGTATGGGATGTTCACTATTAACAGGATATATGTCTAAAATATCCCCGCGCACGGCAAAATGACCACGTTGTTCCACCTGGTCTACACGTTCATATCCAATTGTAACGAGCTGTTCAAGAGCTGTATCGCGTTCAATCGTATCATTCAAAGAGAAATGTAATGACTGTCCTTTTAAATATTGAGGAGATACCACATACTGTGTAACCTCTTCAGCATTCGCTATGACTACAGCTGGTTCCTGCCATGCAAGCAATGCTAAGGCACGCATTTGAGCCCCTTGGTCCTCAAGGCTACGAGCAATCGTTGTAAAGTCCACATGATCTGTGATAGGAAATGATAGGACTGGAATATTAGGCCAGAAAAAGGCTAAATCTCGTTCCCACATCTCTTTATGGTCCTTATCATGGACTACGATAACTACAGGCTTTGTAAGGCCCGTAGAAAAAGCTTGGTTTAAGAGGAAACTCTTTTGAGATCCACTAAGACCATATATGACTGACTTTCCTTTCCGCTGAAATGCGTTTAGCCCATCCACAAAGGATGGGTTCTGTGAAAGCAGCTGTGTTAATGTATTATCCATACTGCACCATATAGTATTACTATGATTATTTAAATTAATAGTTCTAACCTATTTATTATAACATTTTTGGGCAAAAAAAATAGCACCTCAAAAGGTGCAATAAAGTTGGTGCGGGAGAAGGGACTTGAACCCCCACGCCGTAAGGCGCCAGATCCTAAGTCTGGTGCGTCTGCCAATTCCGCCACTCCCGCGTCTCAACTGAAATAATAATATCATGTATAGAATTCATCGTCAATCATTTTTTTAGAATTAACTTAAATTTCATGTATCCCCTAAAAATAAAAAGAGACTGACCCAGAATCCGAACTACTAGAATCCTGGGTCAGCCTCTTTTTTAGGATGATGATGAATAAATGCATGCCCTACATTTACCATAAAATATATTAACAGTCATAACACATGTCATGCTGGTAATACCAAGAAGGTATTATTCACCATGACCATGCCAACGACATTAAGGTCTTTCGAATACCATTTAAATCATCTCTGATAAAAATCGTATAGAACTAAAAAATCCTTTTTACGGGTACGTAAAAAGGAGCTACTAACTTCTCCTCCCTATCTCTCGTAGGTCAAATGGTGAATGTTGAATAGGCAGTTCTCCTGACTCGGCGTCATCGCTCATCTAGCCTTCCCAGTTTCCCAGTGACTTAATTTAGACTCGCTCGACCATACAGTGGCGGGACCGTGCTGGCATTTAACCAGCTTCTCTATTATGCTTTTCAGCACCTATTCCCAAATATGATGTTTTCTATGAGTTAATATTAACACCACTATCGTATTAAGTCAATTTATTTTTGTAATTTTATTTATTCATCTCTTATTCATCTATTGCCATATATGATATTTTTAATTACAATATAAAGGTATCTAAAAATAGGAGGAATCTATGTATATCGGAGATTTCATTAAAGAATATCGCGAAGCTAATGGTGTATCCATCGAAGACTTTGCGAACAAAGCAAGCTTAACAGTTACTGAAATTGAAGCATTAGAAAAAAACATCCAAAAAGATGGTACTGTAGTGCCTGTTGCAATGCGCCAGATCAAAGATATTGCAGCAGCTATGAATGTGCCAATGCCTGTAGTCATGGCTCAGATTCCTTCTGATCAAGAATTAGTTGTCCATGTGGTTGCTGAATCCGATCAGCCACATGCGAAGTAATAAGGAGAATACATGAAGCGTAGTTTATTAATTGCAGCGGCTTTTACAATCTTAGGTATCCTCCCCTCTCAAGCAGTTAATATTGCTGATTTAGAGAATGCCAGAGGTTATGCCTACTTATATCGTATGAATGGCCAAAATTATTACGCAGAACAACACGTTAAGGTCATAGCAGGCGAAGGTAATAAATTTGAAATTGTAGCCCGTACATATAGTCATCAAGGTGCTCAGTATTATATGACAGAGTATATAAACCATTATTACTTTGATCAAGATGCCGATACGATTCAATGGGTTCAAGAACAACGTAATATCATCGATGCCCGTACAGGCAGAGTATTACGTGAGGAAAAACGACCTAAAGCTAAATTAATTACCTTAAAACCAGATACGTATGGTTATATGCAAGCTATCTACTGGAGAGATCTTGCTGTAGCTGCAGGACAGCTAAAATAAGGTAAAGCACTTAAGCCATAATCTAATTAGATTTAAATTATGAAAACTAAAAGACTCTACACAATTATGTGTAGAGTCTTTTTAATAGATAAATGGTTTTGTTAAAATAAAAAAGCACCACATTACTGTGATGCTTTCATTTGGTGACCCAGAAGGGATTCGAACCCCTGGCCTTTTGATTCGTAGTCAAACGCTCTATCCAGCTGAGCTACTGAGTCATGTACTTGGTACTCACTTATATTAACATAACGCTTACATCTATGCAAGCATTTTTTTAATATTTTTTGAGTAATTTTATGGACATGCGGTCCGAAGACCGCAATCCAAATTTGGCAGGGGCAGTAGGACTTGAACCCACAACCAACGGTTTTGGAGACCGCTACTCTACCAATTGAGCTATACCCCTATGTTCATCAAGCTGTGCTTGATACTTGATTAGTTTAACAAAAATTAGGTCCCATGTCAAGAAACAAAGCCCTTTAAAATAATGAAATAATAGTGAATTTAAAAGGAAAAAGAGCCCTTTCTCAAGGGCTCTTATGTCTACCTAACTTTTACCTTTATATATACGGGAGATGGTATATATAATTAGAGAGTTTTGTATATGTATTGTTTTGTTTATACACAGGGAGAGTATTGTTGTGTATTTAAGTGTTGTTTTATGTGTTGTATTGTTTTGTGTTGTGTTGTTTGTATTATTTGTAAAAGGGACAGGTAAAAGTTATTTGCAGTAGACCTCCATTTCCTTAGTTGATCTCAATCAACTATTGCTAGTATAAAGATTATATGTGAAAACATAGTGAAAGTTATATGAGATATAAATGAAACGAGTAAATTTTGGTACATATTTAGACAATACTAATATAGGTATAAACCCAGTATTTATCTATATTTAAAGCTTTATATGTGAATTTCAGATAAACCTATGCATGAATAGAATATGTAGTAGATAGTGATTATTAAAATTTAAAATTAAAGTAATATTAATTACATAAAGATGATTAATTAGTAAAGTTGATTAAAGAATAACATGTATAATGATCTATTAAAGCAGTTAAACATAAACTATTATGTATAGGTATAGCACTAAAAAGAGTAAAATTAGGGCTATATGGTGGATATTTGATCATTAAGAGGTAAATCTCCATTGAATAATATAGTGGTTATTTAGGGATAAATATTAAAAGATAGATATGAATGAATAATGTATATGTTACATAAATTGGGATGAGGTTTATATGTATTTACATGTATTTGGAGCTACTCAACTGGTTTACGGTTCGGTAACATTGGCACGTTGTGCCGCGTTACCGTATGGATAGAGTTGGATACTACCACTAGCCGCGGCTTCCTATCACACTCGCCCATGGCAGTAGTTAAGGCTATAATCTAAAATAAAGAATATACCTTAAGGGCTTCGTCGAACCTGATGCAATGGACGTATGCGTCGCTGCGCTCCTTTACGCCCTATTGCCCTAGGCTTCCCACGCCGCCTGTATTATTGAATACACATAGATATTACTTGTACAACCTTGGCTGGAAACGGCTCTAGAAGGAATTAGAATGTACTCGTTAGAGCACAAAAATAGAGGGCCAACCCTTTAGGGTTGACCCTCTATTTTATGCTTAATCAGCAGCTTCCTATCCTCCCAGGCCGTCTCCAGCCAAGTACTTTCGGCGTTTATGAGCTTAACTACTGTGTTCGAGATGGGAACAGGTGGATCCTCATAGCCATCGCCACTGAATCTGTCAGAGTTTGTACTCTGAAAACCACATAGAAGTTATATATATTTGTTGCACATTCTGCTTAATGTTTATTTAAGTAAAGCCCTCGATCTATTAGTACCAGTCAGCTCCAAACCTCACGGCTCTTCCACACCTGGCCTATCAACCATGTCGTCTACATGGGATCTTACTAGCTTATGCTATGAGAAACCTCATCTCAAGGCTGGTTTCACGCTTAGATGCTTTCAGCGTTTATCCGTCCCGAACGTAGCTACCCAACTGTACCCTTGGCAGGATAATTGGTACACCAGCGGTTCGTCCACTCCGGTCCTCTCGTACTAGGAGCAGCCCCCTTCAAGTTTCTTGCGCCCGCGATGGATAGGGACCGAACTGTCTCACGACGTTCTGAACCCAGCTCACGTACCACTTTAATCGGCGAACAGCCGAACCCTTGGGACCTACTTCAGCCCCAGGATGTGATGAGCCGACATCGAGGTGCCAAACCTCCCCGTCGATATGGACTCTTGGGAGAGATTAGCCTGTTATCCCCAGGGTAGCTTTTATCCGTTGAGCGATGGCCCTTCCACTCGGCACCACCGGATCACTAAGCCCGACTTTCGTCCCTGCTCGACCTGTCCGTCTCGCAGTCAAGCTCCCTTCTGCCTTTACACTCTTCGAGCGATTTCCGTCCGCTCTGAGGGAACCTTTGGGCGCCTCCGTTACTCTTTAGGAGGCGACCGCCCCAGTCAAACTGCCCGCCTAAGACTGTCCGGCCGGTCGTTACTCGGCCCGTTAGAAATCAATTAATGAAAGGGTGGTATCCCAACAACGACTCCTCTAAAACTGGCGTCCTAGATTCTAAGTCTCCCACCTATCCTGTACATTCATTAACTAAGTTCAATCTTAGGTTGCAGTAAAGCTCCATGGGGTCTTTCTGTCCAGTCGCGGGTAACCTGCATCTTCACAGGTACTTCAATTTCACCGGGTCCCTCGTTGAGACAGTGCGCAAGTCGTTACACCTTTCGTGCGGGTCGGAACTTACCCGACAAGGAATTTCGCTACCTTAGGACCGTTATAGTTACGGCCGCCGTTTACTGGGGCTTCAATTCAGAGCTTCGACCGAAGTCTAACCCCTCCTCTTAACCTTCCAGCACCGGGCAGGTGTCAGCACCTATACATCAGCTTTCGCTTTAGCAGGCACCTGTGTTTGTGGTAAACAGTCGCTTGCGCCTCTCTTGTGCCACTCATTCATGCTCCATGCGTTGCTGCACTTCACACTACATGAGTCCTCCTTTTCCCGAAGTTACGGAGGCATTTTGCCGAGTTCCTTAACGAGGGTTTTCCCGCGCACCTTAGGATTCTCTCCCCGCCTACCTGTGTCGGTTTTGGTACGGGCGATGTGTCTCTACCTAGAAGCTTTTCTCGACAGTGTAGGATCAATCACTTCGTTACTATCGCTAGTAACTCGTCATCACATCTCAGCTTTTAGAGCTACGGATTTGCCTATAGCTCAACCTACATGCTTAAACACGCACTTCCAATCGCGTGCTGACCTACCTTACTGTGTCACTCCATCGATCAAACGATTCACACCGGTACAGGAATTTCAACCTGTTGTCCATCGCCTACGCTTTTCCGCCTCGGCTTAGGTCCCGACTTACCCTGAGACGACGATCGTTGCTCAGGAACCCTTAGGCTTTCGGTGGAATGGATTCTCACCATTCTTTTCGCTACTCATACCGACATTCTCACTTCTCATCAGTCCACAACTCCTTACGGTACTGCTTCAACCCAATGAGAACGCTCCCCTACCCATATACATTGCTGCATATGACACGACTTCGGTTTTACACTTTAGCCCCGGACATTTTCGGCGCAGAGTCTCTCGACCAGTGAGCTATTACGCACTCTTTAAATGGTGGCTGCTTCTAAGCCAACATCCTGGTTGTTTTGGAAATTCCACATCCTTCGCCACTTAGTGTAACATTTGGGACCTTAGTCGGTGTTCTGGGCTGTTTCCCTCTTGACAATGGACCTTATCATTCACTGTCTGACTCCCGAGTATAAGTATAGCCATTCGTAGTTTGACTAGGTTCGGTAACCGGTATGGCCCCTAGCCCGATCAGTGCTCTACCGCCTATACTCTCAACCTCGAGGCTAGCCCTAAAGCTATTTCGGGGAGAACCAGCTATCTCCGTGTTCGATTGGCATTTCACCCCTATCCACAACTCATCCCAAAGCTTTTCAACGCTCACGAGTTCGGTCCTCCACACAATTTTACCTGTGCTTCAACCTGGCCATGGATAGATCACTACGGTTTCGGGTCTACTATTACTAACTAAACGCCCTGTTCAGACTCGCTTTCGCTGCGGCTCCGTGTTTTCCACTTAACCTCGCTAGCAACAGTAACTCGTCGGTTCATTCTTCAATAGGCACGCCGTCGTCCTGATATATATACAGACTTCGACTGTTTGTAGACATACGGTTTCAGGTTCTCTTTCACTCCCCGCCAGGGGTTCTTTTCACCTTTCCCTCACGGTACTATGCGCTATCGGTCGATATCAGTATTTTGGCTTGGAGGGTGGTCCCCCCTGCTTCCCACAAGGTTTCACGTGTCTCGTGGTACTCTGGATACAGTCCCATGTATGCAAGGTTTCGATTACAGGGCTTTCACCTTCTGCGGCTGAGCTTTCCAACTCGATTCTTCTACCTCATTTACACTTGATGACTGTCCTCAACCCCGGTGCGGTTGCCCGCTCCGGTTTGGCCTCTTTCCCGTTCGCTCGCCGCTACTAAGAAAATCTCGTTTGATTACTTTTCCTCCGGGTAATTAGATGTTTCAGTTCCCCGGGTGCCCTCCTCATAGTCTAAGCTATGGGTGACAGTGCATAACCACTGCCGGGTTCCCCCATTCGGAAATCTACGGGTCAAAGGTTGCTTGCACCTCTCCGTAGCTTATCGCAGCTTACCGCGTCCTTCTTCGGCTGATATCGCCAAGGCATCCACCGTACGCCCTTAAAATCTTTACTTA
>NZ_PPCW01000002.1 GCF_002959755.1 Veillonella sp. T11011-6
CTCTTCTTCGGAAGCCAGAAAACAGGTGGTGCACGGTTGTCGTCAGCTCGTGTCGTGAGATGTTGGGTTAAGTCCCGCAACGAGCGCAACCCCTATCTTATGTTGCCAGCACTTCGGGTGGGAACTCATGAGAGACTGCCGCAGACAATGCGGAGGAAGGCGGGGATGACGTCAAATCATCATGCCCCTTATGACCTGGGCTACACACGTACTACAATGGGAGTTAATAGACGGAAGCAATACCGCGAGGTGGAGCAAACCCGAGAAACACTCTCTCAGTTCGGATCGTAGGCTGCAACTCGCCTACGTGAAGTCGGAATCGCTAGTAATCGCAGGTCAGCATACTGCGGTGAATACGTTCCCGGGCCTTGTACACACCGCCCGTCACACCACGAAAGTCGGAAGTGCCCAAAGCCGGTGGGGTAACCTTCGGGAGCCAGCCGTCTAAGGTAAAGTCGATGATTGGGGTGAAGTCGTAACAAGGTAGCCGTATCGGAAGGTGCGGCTGGATCACCTCCTTTCTAGGGAGACATACACTAAGCCAAGAGCTTAGATGTCACTTAGGTCGACACTTTGGCACCTAACATTGTTCGGTTTTGAGAGATCTGTTATCTAGCAAGATAATAAATTTCTCATATATTAAATGGGCCTATAGCTCAGCTGGTTAGAGCGCACGCCTGATAAGCGTGAGGTCGGTGGTTCGAGTCCACCTAGGCCCACCATTTAATACATGGGGGCGTAGCTCAGTTGGGAGAGCACCTGCCTTGCAAGCAGGGGGTCAGGAGTTCGAATCTCCTCGTCTCCACCATTTAGTATTTGACAGCTAGTCTGTTATGTACTAAAATAACTAAGCTGATTAAACAATCAGTTACAATTTAATAGATTTCGATGGATATCTAGGCGCATGAGTTGAACGACGTCGCCGCGTAATGGTAATTACGCAAGACAAGTGAAGCGAATGCAACAACGATAGACGCGAAATATATGAATTGTTTGTTCTTTGAAAACTGCATAGAAGATAATTATTATATATTTGTAAGGTCATCTCTTAGAATTTCTAAGTAGGTTGACCCGAGCACATAGGAAATAATTCTCTGACTTAATGGTGACGTACATGAAAATGTACGGCTACAAAACGACAATGTATCTAATGCATGTCTAAAAATCGTAATGATTTTCATCAGAATTTGATGGATATCGAGGCGTACCAGTGAAGCGAAAACTCCGCGTATTTGTATACGCAAGGTGAGCTGAACGCAGTACAACGAAGATAGCCGCAAATTATGGTGTAAAATAAGTAAAGATTTTAAGGGCGTACGGTGGATGCCTTGGCGATATCAGCCGAAGAAGGACGCGGTAAGCTGCGATAAGCTACGGAGAGGTGCAAGCAACCTTTGACCCGTAGATTTCCGAATGGGGGAACCCGGCAGTGGTTATGCACTGTCACCCATAGCTTAGACTATGAGGAGGGCACCTGGGGAACTGAAACATCTAATTACCCAGAGGAAAAGTAATCAAACGAGATTTTCTTAGTAGCGGCGAGCGAACGGGAAAGAGGCCAAACCGGAGCGGGCAACCGCACCGGGGTTGAGGACAGTCATCAAGTGTAAATGAGGTAGAAGAATCGAGTTGGAAAGCTCAGCCGCAGAAGGTGAAAGCCCTGTAATCGAAACCTTGCATACATGGGACTGTATCCAGAGTACCACGAGACACGTGAAACCTTGTGGGAAGCAGGGGGGACCACCCTCCAAGCCAAAATACTGATATCGACCGATAGCGCATAGTACCGTGAGGGAAAGGTGAAAAGAACCCCTGGCGGGGAGTGAAAGAGAACCTGAAACCGTATGTCTACAAACAGTCGAAGTCTGTATATATATCAGGACGACGGCGTGCCTATTGAAGAATGAACCGACGAGTTACTGTTGCTAGCGAGGTTAAGTGGA
>NZ_PPCW01000003.1 GCF_002959755.1 Veillonella sp. T11011-6
TAAGTAAAGATTTTAAGGGCGTACGGTGGATGCCTTGGCGATATCAGCCGAAGAAGGACGCGGTAAGCTGCGATAAGCTACGGAGAGGTGCAAGCAACCTTTGACCCGTAGATTTCCGAATGGGGGAACCCGGCAGTGGTTATGCACTGTCACCCATAGCTTAGACTATGAGGAGGGCACCCGGGGAACTGAAACATCTAATTACCCGGAGGAAAAGTAATCAAACGAGATTTTCTTAGTAGCGGCGAGCGAACGGGAAAGAGGCCAAACCGGAGCGGGCAACCGCACCGGGGTTGAGGACAGTCATCAAGTGTAAATGAGGTAGAAGAATCGAGTTGGAAAGCTCAGCCGCAGAAGGTGAAAGCCCTGTAATCGAAACCTTGCATACATGGGACTGTATCCAGAGTACCACGAGACACGTGAAACCTTGTGGGAAGCAGGGGGGACCACCCTCCAAGCCAAAATACTGATATCGACCGATAGCGCATAGTACCGTGAGGGAAAGGTGAAAAGAACCCCTGGCGGGGAGTGAAAGAGAACCTGAAACCGTATGTCTACAAACAGTCGAAGTCTGTATATATATCAGGACGACGGCGTGCCTATTGAAGAATGAACCGACGAGTTACTGTTGCTAGCGAGGTTAAGTGGAAAACACGGAGCCGCAGCGAAAGCGAGTCTGAACAGGGCGTTTAGTTAGTAATAGTAGACCCGAAACCGTAGTGATCTATCCATGGCCAGGTTGAAGCACAGGTAAAATTGTGTGGAGGACCGAACTCGTGAGCGTTGAAAAGCTTTGGGATGAGTTGTGGATAGGGGTGAAATGCCAATCGAACACGGAGATAGCTGGTTCTCCCCGAAATAGCTTTAGGGCTAGCCTCGAGGTTGAGAGTATAGGCGGTAGAGCACTGATCGGGCTAGGGGCCATACCGGTTACCGAACCTAGTCAAACTACGAATGGCTATACTTATACTCGGGAGTCAGACAGTGAATGATAAGGTCCATTGTCAAGAGGGAAACAGCCCAGAACACCGACTAAGGTCCCAAATGTTACACTAAGTGGCGAAGGATGTGGAATTTCCAAAACAACCAGGATGTTGGCTTAGAAGCAGCCACCATTTAAAGAGTGCGTAATAGCTCACTGGTCGAGAGACTCTGCGCCGAAAATGTCCGGGGCTAAAGTGTAAAACCGAAGTCGTGTCATATGCAGCAATGTATATGGGTAGGGGAGCGTTCTCATTGGGTTGAAGCAGTACCGTAAGGAGTTGTGGACTGATGAGAAGTGAGAATGTCGGTATGAGTAGCGAAAAGAATGGTGAGAATCCATTCCACCGAAAGCCTAAGGGTTCCTGAGCAACGATCGTCGTCTCAGGGTAAGTCGGGACCTAAGCCGAGGCGGAAAAGCGTAGGCGATGGACAACAGGTTGAAATTCCTGTACCGGTGTGAATCGTTTGATCGATGGAGTGACACAGTAAGGTAGGTCAGCACGCGATTGGAAGTGCGTGTTTAAGCATGTAGGTTGAGCTATAGGCAAATCCGTAGCTCTAAAAGCTGAGATGTGATGACGAGTTACTAGCGATAGTAACGAAGTGATTGATCCTACACTGTCGAGAAAAGCTTCTAGGTAGAGACACATCGCCCGTACCAAAACCGACACAGGTAGGCGGGGAGAGAATCCTAAGGTGCGCGGGAAAACCCTCGTTAAGGAACTCGGCAAAATGCCTCCGTAACTTCGGGAAAAGGAGGACTCATGTAGTGTGAAGTGCAGCAACGCATGGAGCATGAATGAGTGGCACAAGAGAGGCGCAAGCGACTGTTTACCACAAACACAGGTGCCTGCTAAAGCGAAAGCTGATGTATAGGTGCTGACACCTGCCCGGTGCTGGAAGGTTAAGAGGAGGGGTTAGACTTCGGTCGAAGCTCTGAATTGAAGCCCCAGTAAACGGCGGCCGTAACTATAACGGTCCTAAGGTAGCGAAATTCCTTGTCGGGTAAGTTCCGACCCGCACGAAAGGTGTAACGACTTGCGCACTGTCTCAACGAGGGACCCGGTGAAATTGAAGTACCTGTGAAGATGCAGGTTACCCGCGACTGGACAGAAAGACCCCATGGAGCTTTACTGCAACCTAAGATTGAACTTAGTTAATGAATGTACAGGATAGGTGGGAGACTTAGAATCTAGGACGCCAGTTTTAGAGGAGTCGTTGTTGGGATACCACCCTTTCATTAATTGATTTCTAACGGGCCGAGTAACGACCGGCCGGACAGTCTTAGGCGGGCAGTTTGACTGGGGCGGTCGCCTCCTAAAGAGTAACGGAGGCGCCCAAAGGTTCCCTCAGAGCGGACGGAAATCGCTCGAAGAGTGTAAAGGCAGAAGGGAGCTTGACTGCGAGACGGACAGGTCGAGCAGGGACGAAAGTCGGGCTTAGTGATCCGGTGGTGCCGAGTGGAAGGGCCATCGCTCAACGGATAAAAGCTACCCTGGGGATAACAGGCTAATCTCTCCCAAGAGTCCATATCGACGGGGAGGTTTGGCACCTCGATGTCGGCTCATCACATCCTGGGGCTGAAGTAGGTCCCAAGGGTTCGGCTGTTCGCCGATTAAAGTGGTACGTGAGCTGGGTTCAGAACGTCGTGAGACAGTTCGGTCCCTATCCATCGCGGGCGCAAGAAACTTGAAGGGGGCTGCTCCTAGTACGAGAGGACCGGAGTGGACGAACCGCTGGTGTACCAATTATCCTGCCAAGGGTACAGTTGGGTAGCTACGTTCGGGACGGATAAACGCTGAAAGCATCTAAGCGTGAAACCAGCCTTGAGATGAGGTTTCTCATAGCATAAGCTAGTAAGATCCCATGTAGACGACATGGTTGATAGGCCAGGTGTGGAAGAGCCGTGAGGTTTGGAGCTGACTGGTACTAATAGATCGAGGGCTTTACTTAAATAAACATTAAGCAGAATGTGCAACAAATATATATAACTTCTATGTGGTTTTCAGAGTACAAACTCTGACAGATTCAGTGGCGATGGCTATGAGGATCCACCTGTTCCCATCTCGAACACAGTAGTTAAGCTCATAAACGCCGAAAGTACTTGGCTGGAGACGGCCTGGGAGGATAGGAAGCTGCTGATTAAGGAAAAGAAAAAGGTCTACCTAAAGGTAGGCCTTTTTCTTTTTGCTAGTCTTCGACTAGCTAACCCTACTAGAGCCGCCTCCAGCCAAGGTTGTAGAGGTTGTATCTATGTACGTGTCCGTGTAAGACGGCCCTGGGAAAAGCAGGGCAGTAGAAGATGGAGGAGTGAAACGACGACAGATTCACTGCATCGCTTTCTTCCGAACGTAAGATTTACCGAACTGCGAAGCAGAGAAGGAAAATCCACAGTGAGGAAGCAAGTAGGGCCACCGTACAGTAATTAGACCTAAGCGACGCATACGTCCATTGCATCAGGTTCGACGAAGCCCTAAAAAGTGTACCGTACATTAAACTATTGTATTATATATTGCCATGGGCGAGTGTGATAGGAAGCCGCGGCTAGTGGTAGTCAAAATCTTACAAAACGGTAACGCGGCACAACGTGCCAATGTTACCGAACTGTAAAGCAGTTGAGTAACTCCAAATAAAAGTAAATAAATTCCTTTATGTAGATATACCGTCCCAATGATCTGTAAACTAGTTGAGGTACTTTAAATTATGTAACCTATTTTAAATATAAAACCCCCTATAAGCCACATTATTGTAGTTGATAGGGGTTCTTTTTATACTAAACTAATCTTTACTTGTTTATCTAAAGCAAATGCAATTTTACACATAGTGCTTAAACTTGTATTGGCACCCTTTTCTATACGAGCGATTGTAGACTGTGGAACACCAGATTTTTTTGCTAAATCACGTTGTGTTAGTCCTGCAGCCTCTCGTGCTTTTAAAACAGCTAAGGCATTTTCTAATTTAGCTTTTTCCTCTAAATAACTTTCTGTTAAAGTAGGATTATTTCTATCTTTCTCAAATATCTTATCTAATGGTTTTAGTGGCATAATATTCCTCCTCAAATTCTTGTTTTATCTGCTTAGCTCTTATTATTTCTTTTATCGGTGTCTTTTGAGTTTTTTTAGTAAATCCATGTGTAATAATATATTGATTATTTTTTATGTGAAAATATAAAGCTCTTTGTATATTCGAAGATATTTTTGATCGTATCTCGTATATTTCAGAATTTAATTTTTTTACCCATTCAAGTTGTATTGCTGGTTGTATGCCTGCTTTTTCAATCATATCAATGGTGGCACGTAGTTTATTTCTATCTTTTGTAGGGAGTGAGTTATAAAACTCTTCAAACTCGTTACGACCATTTGGTCTAGTATAAGATATAAACTTAGGTTTCTCCATCCAAATCCTTCTTTCTTTAATGATAGCATATATGCTATCAACCTTCAATTTTAAATAGTTTTATATACTCTAAATTCTTATCTTTACTATATAGATACGTGAATGGTTTTTGGTAGCTTAAAGAATTAATGGGGATGATTTAACATCTTTGTAATTACTATTCAAGTTCATGTTGATTTGCCTATCTTTTAAGAGCATTCAACTAGAATTTCAAGTTATATCATGTTTATTGATAATACATATATAGTTATATATCTTATATTCACTTATGTGCTTTAAGATACATCATTTCTCAATACATATGTTATACTAAAGTTCAAACTATACTTTCATAGGAGGTTTTATGTCTAAAAAAATTGCAGTTCTCGTGAATGAGGATACAATGCAGCGCTGTTCTTGTGGCGGTTGTTTAAAAGCATTTATGAATAAAGCAGATTCTTTTGAGCGTTATGCTGATGAGGAGATTGAGTTGGTCGGTTTCACGCATAGTGGTGGCGATCTAGCTAAGAAAATTGAGTCTTTCAAGAAAAAAGGTGTTACTACGGTTCATCTTTCTACCTGTACTCGTGGTAAGAATGAAAATTATGAAAGCATCGCAGAGCAGTGTGCCGAGGCGGGCTTTGATGTAGTTGGCTATACCCATGGTGGTGCCGTTTCTAAAGATGGTAAAGAAGCGGTCGTACTTTCAGCTAAACCAGTAACATCAGATCAATAATCGTAACGATGAATCAATAGACAGTAATGACAGATGAATGATTGTTCCATTATTCATTCTATATTTACCATGAAGAGATACTATATACATAGTGTGTAAATCTAGTGTGATAATTTGTTTTATTACTATATGGTTAATCAATTCGAGAGGTTGAGAGAATGAACAAGAAACTTACAGCAGCTACGTTATCTGTAGCTATGGCAGCGACTATGGCGCCTGCTATTATGCAAACAGCACCTGTGAATGCTGCATCTAGCGCAGTACAAACATTGGCTGGTGGCGCTGTTGCCATGGCTTATGTATCTACTGCATTAAATAAAATGGATAACTCCGAACAAGGCCAACAAGAAAGCTTGGCGCGTACTAAGGAGAAAACAGGTTACTTAGACGATAGCGCAGCACAAGCGCGCGTACAACGTATCCTGAAAACCTTAGAGGCTTCTCCTAGCGTAAAACGTTCTTATGTTGTCTATGCCAACCCTGATACAGAGTTTAATGCCTTTGCAACGCTTGGTCGCGTTATGTCTGTTAATAAAGGTGCTTTGGATACCCTTGATGATGATCAATTGGCCTATGTAATGGCCCATGAAATTGCTCATGGTGAGCATAAAGACATCATCAATGGTGCTAAAAAGCAAATCGGCCTTTCTACAGCTGTAGGTATTGCAGCTGGTGGTAGCGAAGGGGCCGCGTTATTATCTAACGTAGCTGGTAACTATTTGTCTAACCAAGTATTTACAATGAGCCAAGAAAAAGCAGCCGATGAATTAGGCTTCAAGATTTTAAGCGAATCTCCATATAATGTGGGCGGTGCACCTGGTTCTATGGCGGTATTGCGCAACAAGGTTGGGGAGCACTATCGTGAAGGGCTTTCACAAGTAGTGGCACCTAATAACCATCCTAAGTTGTCTGATCGGGTAAATAATAATATTTCCCGCATGTACACATACTCTGGAAATCACGTAAATGTGTCTAATGGCGCCGTTTACGTCAATGGCGATAATATCTATAGCCCAGCAGGTAGCGGCCGCTATACAGGGGAAGAACGGGCGTATTACATGGCTGGTAAATTGGCACGATTGTACCATAACAACCAAATTACGCCAGGCTCTGCATCCTACAGCGGTGGCACTGTAACTGTAGCAGGCCAATCCATCGTATCTACGCCAAACTCTGACGTAGCACTACAAGTGGCGACAAACCTTAATAATGCTTTTGTAAAACCAGCAGGTGCGGCAGTTAATGCTAAAAACCCTGTGAAAGTGAAACAAGAGAAACCTAAAAAGGTAAAACAAGAAAAGGCTAAACCTGTGAAAGCAGAACAAGTTAAACCTGCTAAAGGTAAAGAGGTAAAACCTGTTACGAAGGCATCTACAACAAAACATACAGCTAAAGCTACAAAGAATACGAACACAAATGATCATGGACGTAAAACAATCGACAGATAATTTGATGATTTAACTGTTCGATTGTTGATGTATCATATAAGACCGAGCTTAAATGGGCTCGGTCTTTTCTTATTGTCTTTAGACTGGTTCGCGACGTAGTCGCGAATCATAAAACCACCCGCTATGCGGGTGCGGCAACGAAAGTTATACAAAAAAATCACCTTGCTTAAGTATAATGTAGGTGTTCAAGCCGCATTATATACAAAAGAAAGGTGATTTTATATGGCAACAAAGACACAGAGCCTTGCGCACACAAAATGGTTATGCAAATACCACATAGTATTTACACCTAAGTATAGACGTAAAGTTATATATAATCAATACAGAAATAGTTTACGTGAAATACTGAGACGTTTATGTGAATATAAGGGCGTCAAGATTATAGAGGGGGAGCTTATGGCAGATCATGTGCATATGCTAGTGTTAATTCCACCTAAAATATCAGTTTCATCTTTTATGGGATATTTAAAGGGTAAAAGTGCGCTAATGATGTTCGATAAACACGCAAACTTAAAGTATAAATTTGGAAATAGACACTTTTGGTCCGAGGGATATTATGTAAGTACGGTAGGATTAAATGAAGCTACCGTAAAAAAATATATACGTGAGCAAGAGTTACATGACCAAATGAAAGATAAACTTAGTGTAAAAGAATATGAGGACCCTTTTAAGGGTAGCAAGTAATACATATCCCCTTTAAGGGGACCGTTACGAGTCAATGGCTATGCGGCTTGAACGTAGTGAAAGCCAGCGCCTTTAGACGCTGGCCTAGTACTACGGGCTTATAGCCCGTGAGCAAACCACCCGTTTTACGGGTGGTTCTGATTTATGTACATGATAGGCTTATTTTTATAGTTTTTAGTAGATTTTCTATAGTAAAAGCACTATAATATTAGGTATCTATATATATCAATATATTAGTACTTTATCTTTGTAAAGAACAGAACTATTTGCGTAAGTAATGGTCTTGTTACTTTTACAGTTAATATAGCCTCCCTATCGAGGCAGTTTCTTTTTTAGAGGAGTTGGATCTGAATGAAACAACCAGAATTGTCGCCGTATATGATGGCTCGAAAGCCATCTGGTATTCGCCTAGGACAAATTAAATTCTTGGAACGTAAGAACCCACCAATCTTGGTGAATGGTTCTATTGGTAATGTAATGCGTCCTATGCATCCCGCCATGCAGCGTCGGTTGTTCGATTTGGGCGGTGTGGATAGCCCGTTCCATACAGGCATTGTACCGTATGTACCAACTACAGGTACCGATGAATGCCGTGAAGCATTCCTTCATATCCTACGAAGCCAAGGCTTTGATACAACAGGCCTTAATGTACTAGTAACAGATGGTGCATCCATGGCGATGGAAATCATCATGCTTGGCGTATGTGGCGGTGCTGGTGAAGAGGAACGCCCTCTTTTAATGTTCAACCCATCTTATACAAACTATGATGCGGTAGGTCTTCGAATCGGCCGTAAAACAGTTACTGTTGAACGTCAACTTAATGAAAACGGCGAATTTGAATTGCCATCCGTTGAAACCGTAGAACAACGTATCATCGATACAAAACCAGGTGCGTTGCTCATTATTCCTTACGATAACCCTACAGGTCAATTATTCAGTAAAGAAACATTGATTGAATATACAAAATTATGTGTTAAACATAATTTGTGGATTATCTCTGACGAAGCATACCGCGAGTTGGCTTACGAAAAAGGGAAAGAAACATCTAGTATTTGGGCGTTAACCAATAAGGATGTTCCTGGCATTGAAGGCCGTCGTATCAGCCTTGAAACAGCTAGTAAGGTATGGAACGCTTGTGGCCTACGCATTGGCGCCATCATTACAGATAATAAATTGTGCTATGAAAAATCTGTAGCCGAATATACAGCGAACCTTAGTGCTAATACACTAGGTCAATATATCTTTGGTGCGTTGGCTCATGAAAGCTATGCAGAGCTTCATAACTGGTATGAGCAACAACGTGATTACTACCGTCAAATGATCTTTGAACTCCACGAAGGTTTCAAAGCGGTCGAACCTGATTTCATTGTATCTCGTCCAGAAGCGTCTATTTACTTTGTTATCGACGTACGGAAGGTAGCAAAACCTGGCTTTGATGGGGTAGAATTTGCCTCTTGGTGCGCTGAACACGGTGCAGTTAGCCTTGATGATGGCAAAGAATACACACTTCTCATGGCTCCACTTAATGGTTTCTATAGTGGTAAAAAAGGCGAAGATAACCCAGGCAGAACACAATTGCGCGTATCCTTCTGTGAAAACCCAGACCTATTGCGCTTGGCACCTGAATTATTATCTAAACTATTCAGAGCCTACGAAGCACAACGATAGAAGAAGTATAATTCTAATATAATAGATGCCCTCCTTTTGGAGGGCATTTTTAGTTAAATTATTATTACCATAATATTGTTAGTAAAATTAATAAAATAATGATAAAATTATGATATAAGGAGGTGTATATATTGATTAATATTAGACCTGTATCAGACTTGCGTAATAAATTTCCTGAAGTTGAAGAAACCGTTATTACAACGAATTCGCCTGTATTTTTAACTAAGAATGGATATGGAACTATGGTGTTAATGAGTATTGAACAATATTCAGCATTAACAGATCCTATTGAGTACGCCTTGGATGAAGCTGATTCTGCAGCAAAAGAAAGTAAAATTCGATACTCTGGTGCCGATGTATTTCGTCGCGTAAGGGAGAGAATCGATGGAGCGGAAATATAAACTTACGATTTTACCATTATTTGAAGAGGAGCTTAATCATATTGTTGATTATATAACTTATGTTCTGCATAATAGAGAAGCAGCTCATCAGCTGATTACAGATATTGAGGCTGCTATATACACAAGATTAAGTTGTCCAGAATCTTTTGCCGTATATCCGAGTAAGAAATAACGTGAGTATCCATATTATAAAATTATAGTATGTAACTTTTATATCTTTTATGTAGTAATTGAAGATGTAATGGAGGTTCGTCATATTTACTATAATCGGCGAGATTTACAAAATATATTAGATGATTAAAAATCAAAAGAGCTATAATCACATGTATTATAGCTCTTTTCCTTTTATCCCTAAGTATGGTGAGTGAGGGAGTATTTTATTTCCTGTTTTCATCATGATCGGATCCCTTAGTATTGATTTCGGCCGCGAGTTGCTCGCTAGGCATAGAGGTTTCCTCTGTCAGTTCTGTCGTAGGATACGAAGTATCTTCTAAGTTTACCGTTTCTAATAATTTGTCGATATCGTCCGATTGGATGGATACCTCTTTGTTATACCATTCGCCGAACTCACGGATAACCTTTTCGTTGCGGCGGAAATAGGTATATTGGTCAATCTTACGAGATTCTACGAGCTCCGCATTTTCTAAGATGCTCATAAATGTAGAGATGGAAGATTGAGATACACCACAGCGCTTTTGAATACTCTTAACGCTTACACTGTTAGGGAAATCGATAAGAGTTTTAGTGTGTACTTGTACACCGAATTCTTTCTCTGGGTGCTTTAGCCACAATATAATATCTAACCGATGTGGATTTGATAATGCTTTCAAGATTCTTAACGGGTCCATATGGCCTCCTCTGGTAATTCCAAAATAATGAGTGCCTAACCTTGACCGTGGTCTTGCATTATGCGGTCGTATTATACGCGTGTTGCTCCGTATAGGGTTTTTCCTACTTTTATCATACGCTACTTTCACTGTGAAAGCTAGATAAACTTATAAATTTCACGAATTGATGAATTTTGTTGCACCTATTGGTAATAAATAGTATGCAATAGTATAAGCATATAATGAGTATATATACATCCTATAGAGCTATTTACAAGACAATGTTAAAAAATATAGAATATATTCATTTTTCTGTGGTAATTTTTAGAGGTATTTTGGTTCTTAATAGAGAAATATATATACTATATGAACTTATGTAAGTCTAAGCTTTGATTTAAAGGAGCTGAGTATATGGCAATTGATCGCAATGAAACATTTGACGTTATCGTTGTTGGTGCAGGCCCAGCAGGCTCTGCGGCGGCGTTACGCCTTGCGGAGCAACGGGTAAAGGTTTTACTCATTGAACGTGGTACCGCACCAGGCGCTAAAAATATGATGGGTGGACGTATCTATACGCATTCCTTAGAACGGTTAGTACCGGACTTTAGAGATCGTGCACCATTGGAACGTAAGGTAACAAAAGAACGCATTTCTATTGGCTCCGGCAATGAAATGACGACTATTGAATACAGCTACGAAGATGGACAACCGAACGAAGAATCTTACGTAGTATTACGCGCTAAATTCGATAAATGGCTCGCTGAAGAGGCTGAGAAAAAAGGGGCTCTTCTCGTATCCAATGTACAAGTAACAGATCTCATCACTGAAGGTGAAGGCAAGAAACAACGCGTTGTAGGTGTTCGTTGCCACGATGATGAAGTCTATGCAAAACTTGTTATAATCGCAGAAGGCTCTAATACAGTATTGTTAGAAAAAGCTGGCCTCACAGCTCCTACCGATCCAAGCACTATGGCAGTAGGCGTAAAAGAGGTATACAAACTTAAAAAAGAAGACCTTGAAAATCGCCTCATGTTGTCTGGTGATGACGGTATGGCATGGCTTACTCTAGGTGACATGACCTCTGGCTTATTGGGGGGCGGCTTTATTTATACAAATAAAGATAGCCTTTCCGTGGGCATGGTTGTAGGCCTTGAAGACATCGGCAAAGCCGATCGTTCTATAGACGATATGCTTTCAGCTTTCACAAGCCATCCAAGAATTGCACCATTATTGAAAAATGGTCAATTGAAAGAACATAGTGCCCACCTCGTACCTGAAGGGGGCTATAAATCGATGCCTACATTGGGTGGTAATGGTTATATTATCGTTGGCGATGCGGCGCGCATGTGTATGAATCTTGGGTATACTATTCGTGGTATGGACCTTGCTATCGAGTCCGGTATGTGCGCAGCAGATGCAGTTAACGTAGCCTTGCGCGATGAAAATATGGATCGCGTAGCTAAATTGTATGAACGTCAAATCAAGAGTTCTTGGTTACTGAAGGACTTGAAGCGTTACAAAAATATGCCTAAATTCCTCGCTACCCATCCGCGTATTTTCAATGAATACCCAGCATTTGTTAATAATTTGATGCGCGACGTATTCACTGTAAATGGTGATGGTGCAGTACCAATGATGAAAAAAATTATGCGCCGTGTCGGAGACATTGGCCTATTTACCTTGATTCGTGATGCTTGGAAAGGGGTGCGTTCCCTATGAAACTAGAAGAGCGTTTGGGCGCCAATAAATATTATGTAGATGAAACGTCTCCTCATATCTTGGTGGATGGCGCTGGTTTTAGCCTTGAAGAGAAAATGAAGCTCGTCAATGGTTGTCCTGCCGGTCTATATACATTGCAAGAAAACGGCGATTTAGCCTTTGATTTCGCCGGTTGCTTAGAATGCGGTACATGCCGTGTTCTTTGTGGTGAAACAATCGTAAAAACTTGGAAATATCCGCGTAACGCTAAGGGCGTAGAATTTAGACAGGGGTGAGTGTATGGAGTTATTAGTATGTATCAAACAGGTTCCAGATACATCTGAGATTAAGCTGGATCCGGAAACAAATAATCTCATCCGCACAGGCTTGCCTAGCATTGTAAACCCTGATGATATGCATGCGTTAGAGGCGGCATTGGCGGTAAAAGACCAATATGAAGGTAGTCGTGTAACAGTTGTCAGCATGGGGCCTCCACAGGCAGAAGAAGCACTTCGTCAATGTTTAGCTCTCGGTGCTGATGATGCGGTACTCGTTACAGACCGTGCGTTTGGTGGTGCCGATACATTGGCTACAAGCTATACCATTGCGTCTGCCATCCGTCATATTCAACGGACTATGAATCGTCAGTTCCAAATCATTTTCTGCGGTAAGCAGGCTATCGATGGCGATACGGCACAAGTAGGCCCTCAAATTGCAGAGGAACTCGGTATGGCACAAGCTACGTATGCTTGTGAATTATCTGTGGATCAAGCAGCTCAAAAAGCAGTTGTGAAACGACAACATGAAAATGGCTATGAAATCGTAGAGGTTCCATTGCCGTTATTGGTTACAGCCACAGCTGAGCTCAACGAGCCACGCCAACCAGGCCTTTGGAGCTCTATTTACGCAAAACGGTATACTATTACTCACGTAACATTGCGAGATATGCCGCATATTGATGAAAGCCGTATCGGTCTTAACGGTTCTCCTACGCGTGTGCGCAAGGTGTACCAACCACCTCTCCGCGGCAAGGTAGAAATGTTGCCATCCATCGAGGAAGGGGCTAAAAAGGTTCTCGAATTGGCTTATCATATTAAGCCAGAAAAATTTGCTCATCTATTAGTGCCAAATGATGCACCTGTTGAGGTGGCTGAGGACAATGATGAGGGTGTAGATGTAAAAGACCCTGTGCAACGGGCTGCGTCTGTTGAAAGCGTATCCCCTAGTGAGTTTAAGGCGGTAGCAGCTACTAAAGGTGATGAAGGTTCTAAAGGAGGTGACCGGTAATGGCCGTGACAAATTTTGATGAATATAGAGACGTCTTTGTCGTAGCTGATACCATCGATGATGTGGTACATCCGGTTACGTATGAACTGATTGGCCAAGCTCGCCGTATCGCTAAGGAATTGGGCCAACTCGTTCAAGTTATGCTATTGGGCGAGAATGTTCAAACCGAAGCAGAGGAACTCGTAGCACATGGTGCCGATATTGTTCACGTTTTTGAAAGCCCGCTTTTGAAATACTATACAACGGATGGCTATACGAAGGTCTTAACAGACTTCTTTGAAGATCATAAGCCTAATATTCTCTTGATTGGTGCCACTAACAACGGTCGTGACTTGGCGCCTCGTATGTCTGGTCGCATGCAAAACGGCGTTGTGGCAGACTGTACGATCTTAACGGTAGATACCAATGAAGGCCTTGTAGAATGGACACGTCCTGCCTTGGGCGGCAATATTTTGGCGGAAATTATTTCTCCAAACCATCGTCCTCAAATGGGCTCCGTACGTCCTAATGTATTTAAAAAGCCTGAACGTATTGCAGATAGCTGGGGCCGTATTCAAATTGAACAATTTGACCTTAAGCCTGAAGATATTCGCATGAAGCGTCTCGACTTCATTCCATTCAGTAAAGATGGTTACAATATCCAAGAAGCGGATATCATCGTAGCTGGTGGCCGTGGCATGGGTTCTAAAGAAAACTTCGATAAACTTTACGAACTTGCTGATGCTATTGGTGGTGTAGTAGGCGCTACACGTCCACTCGTTGAAAAAGGATGGATTGAACTGCCATACCAAGTAGGTCAAACAGGTAAAACTGTAAGCCCTAAACTATACTTGGCATTCGGTATCTCTGGTGCTATCCAACACGTGAGCGGTATCTCCGGTGCTGACACAATCGTGGCTATTAACAACGATCCAAACGCAGAAATCTTCCAACACGCTAACTATGGCATCGTGGGGGATTGCATGGAAGTGTTAAATGATATGTTGGCGCATCTGAAATAAAAGATGTGCATAAAGTGGCGTTAGATATTTAATAGAATAAAGATCGAGGATACCCTTCCTGAAAGCCTCCAAAGCCACCCACCCCGCTATGCGGGGCCGCTAAGTCGTTTTCAGAAAGGGTATCCTCTTTTTATTATCATATCCCTAAATCCATAAGCCACTTTATGTATTCTTTTAAATCCTATCTGCGCCGACATATCACTTAGGGGAAAAGGAGAGAATGCTACGCGTAGCGCCCAAGGCGGCTTCGAATAGGTATCCCTATTTGCTTTCTAGCTGTGGTAGAGTTCAAATATTTTTGTCTTACATACAGATGCGCCAGCATATCATTCTAGAGAATAGCAGAAGGCTCCAATGTATACACTATTTTTATCGATTATAGGGGGTAGGGTAGCGTTTTTTTATTTTCATAATGGTATAATTAACTTATTAGAATAAAACGGATTGATGATGTGGAGGCTTTTATGGCTCATAATATTTTTGTCACTGGTGCAACGTCTGGTATCGGTCTTTGTATTGCTGAGGCTTATGCAAAGCATGGCGATAATGTGTTGATTTCTGGTCGTCGTGCTGAGTTATTGGGCGAGGTACAGGCTCGTTTGTCTAAGGAATATGGCGTGCGTGTTG
Organism: Veillonella sp. T11011-6; assembly: GCF_002959755.1. Lineage (GTDB taxonomy): Bacteria > Bacillota > Negativicutes > Veillonellales > Veillonellaceae > Veillonella. Next base: position 14,737 of record NZ_PPCW01000003.1, read on the forward strand.
AGACTTTAGTTCTTGATGTGCGTAGTCGCGAGGATGTTGAAAGCAAGGTTCCTGCAGCTATCGAGGCTTTTGGTGGCGTCGATGTGCTCGTTAATAATGCGGGTCTTGCACAAGGGCTTGATCCTTTCCAAGATAGTGCTGTTGATGATGCGGTGACTATGATTGATACCAATGTGAAAGGCCTTTTATATGTAACAAAAGCAGTCCTGCCTTTTATGATTGATAAAAATGAAGGTCATATTGTAAATATGGGTTCTACTGCAGGCATTTATGCATATCCTAATGGCGCAGTGTACTGTGCTACAAAGGCGGCGGTAAAGACATTAAGCGATGGCATTCGTATGGATACCATAGCTACAGATATTAAGGTTACTACCATTCAACCAGGCATCGTAGAAACTCCATTTAGCGAAGTACGATTCCACGGTGATGCGGAACGAGCCAAATCTGTGTACGCTGGTATTGAGGCTGTTCAACCAGAGGATGTGGCCGATGTTGTACTATATGTAACAAACCAACCTAAACGCTTGCAAATCTCTGATGTGACAATCATGGCAAACCAACAAGCGGCAGGTTTTATGGTACATAAGAAATAGCTTAATACTTGATGTTTTGGGTAAAAGTAACTAGTCATATCATAGTTGATAAATGATTTTATTTACCTATATTAATAAAAATCGATATATAATGAATATTACTTGAATTCCCCAATTATTTAGGATATACTTATTAAGCATATTTTAATAAATATAATTTTACAAAATATATTTTGTGGAGTATATTATTATGACCTCGATACTAAAGAAATCTTTGTTGATGGCTTTAGCTTGCGTCTGTGTAGGTACTTATGGAGTTGTTGCGGCTCAAGGTGCTACGGATGCACAAACTAAAACTTCTGGCCCCCTAGAAATGTCTGTTGAAGCAGCTGTTCCTGGCGTTGTTATGCCAAGTCCTGTACATGTGTTTACCACTGTAGAAGCAGCGTCTAAATATATAGGGTTTAAACCTCAGATACCAAAGCTATTGCCTGTAGGATTTAATATTCAATCTGTCATCACTTTAGAGAAAGATATATTACAAGTTGTGTATGTCTACGAACCCGGTATAGATCCGTACGTAAATAAGGCCGGTGGTGCTCTTATTTTTTATCGTACCTCTACTACATTAAAAGGTGATATCAGCGATGACCGTAAGATTCATAAGGTTATAGAAACTGAAAGTGTAGATGGTACAAAGGTTACTTTCAAAGGTGGTAAGAAAATGGTTTATCTTGCATCGTGGATGAAAGATGGACAAAATCACTCTTTAGAATTTCAGCGTCCCGTTACACGAGATGTGGCGAAGGCTATTATCCATAATATTGTTGAGGAAAAATCACATACAAAATAAATGTGTTTTTAATAATTTTTTTATTGACCGAAGGGAGATTATACTCATGGTTAAAAAATTTGTATTAATGGCAGTTGCATGTGCTTGTGTAGGTTCTTACACTGTTGCTGGTGCACAAGGTACTTTTGATGTAAAGCCAGATCCAGCTAAACCTGTAGTTGCAGAACAGGCAGCGCCAATGGTTGGTATGCCAAGCCCAATTCATGAATTCGCTACTATTAATGAAGCTGCTAAATACATGAATATTATGCCTCATCTACCTAAAGTATTACCTGTAGGCTATAATATTGAGTCTGTAAGCACAATCAATAAAGATGTTTTGCAAGTTGTGTATGTTTACCAAGCTGGTGAAGATACAACGCGGAACCAAGCGGCAGGCAAACGTATTGTGTATCGCGTAGGTACTACAAAAGGTGATATCAGTGGTAATCATAAGGATTATCGCGTTACAGCTACAGAAAAGGTAAACGGTACAAAGGTTACTTTCAAAGGTGGCGAAAAAATGGTATATCTCGCTGGTTGGACAAAAGATGGTCAAAACCATGCGATGTACTTTGAACGCCCTGTAAATCGCGACATGGCAAAAGCGATCATTGCTAATACTGTAGCACCTACAGCACATACAGCATATACAAAATAATATAACAGTCCAGCCTAGTGGGATAGGCGTGCGAGCTGTAGTGAAACACTCGCATGGACACTGTAAGGGTTATATAAGAAGCGGCTCCTCCTATGAGGGGCCGTTTTAGTATATATGTTAAAATTTCATAATGAGAATCATTCTAATATACCCATATGGGTATATATAAAAATTTGAACCATTGTTAAAATATAAATATAGCTATTTTGTAATAAAGAAGGCAGGTGATGTATTGTATCGATTAATACTGCGGCGTTTAGCAAGTATTGTAGGTATTTTATTGGTGGTGACCATCGGTACATTTGTATTGATAAAATTATCTCCTATCGACCCCGTGTCGATGAAGTTTAATCTTGTAGGGGCTACACCTGATCCAGTTGTGGTTGCGCAGATACGAGAGCAGTTAGGGCTCAATGATCCTTGGTGGCAGCAATACTTACGTTGGTTAGGTCAAATTGTACAAGGGGACTTTGGTGAGTCTATTCTGTATGCTTTACCAGTGGTGACCATTCTTGGAGGCGCCTTGCCTAATACCTTAGGGCTCGTATCCTTAGCTCTTGTTATGGGGATAGTGGTGACCATACCGCTCGGTATGTTATCTGCAAAATATCAAGACTCATGGATTGATCATGGGATTCGTGTCATTACATTTTTAGCATTAGCAATTCCTGGATTCTGGGTTGGTTTATTATTACTGTACTTATTTGGTGTTAAACTACAGCTTGTGTCGGTAACGAATACCAATGGATTTTCTGCTTATGTACTGCCCGCAGTAACCCTTGCTTTATGGATTTGTGGTCTCTACATTCGTCGATTGCGAAATGCTATTTTAGAAGTCTCGCGACAGCCCTTTGTACAGGGGGCACGAGCATTAGGATTGCCAGAATGGATGGTCTACACTCGTTACATATTCCCGCATGTAGGACTTATGTTATTGCCTATGATGGGAGTAACGATGGGCGCCATGCTAGGTGGGTCTGCTGTTATTGAAACGGTATTCTCTATAAAAGGGATTGGTTACATGATGGTGCAAGGTATTATGGCTCGTGATTATGTATTGATGCAAGGCTACATTATTTGGATTACTATGGTGTTCATCGTGATTAATATCATCATTGATGTGTTGAGTATTTGGCTGAATCCAAAGCGAAGAGCCGCTATAAAAGGAGGCTCCTATGAATAGACAAAAGCCTTATACTTTATACGTTATGTTGGTATTAGCAGCTCTGTGGATCGCATTTTTCTTATGCGCTCCCTATATAGCACCATTTGATCCTGAAACGACGAGTATCGCGGACCGCTTACAAGACATTAGTAGTACCCATCTATTAGGTACAGACCAACTCGGTCGTGATGTGTGGTCTCGTATTTTGTACGGTGGTAAAGCCTCTTTAGGGATTGCTTTCACCATCATTGGCATTAGTGGGGCCATCGGTATCGCTATTGGTGGGTTAGCAGGGTTCTCTACACCTAGCATTGACCGTTGGTTATCTCGCTTGATTGATTTGGTACTAGGGTTTCCGAATATGGTGATTGCCATTGCTTTCATCGGTATTATGGGACCTAGCATAACGAATGTAATCATTTCCTTGTGCATTACGAAATGGGCGGAATATGCCCGTATCACGAGAGGCCTCGTACAGATTGAACGCCATGCGGAGTATATTACCTTTGCTCGTATGTCAGGTGCTTCAAATCTACGAATTCTGTGGCGCTATATTCTGCCGAATGTATTGCCACCGTTGGTGATTGTTATTATTCAACATCTAGGTGATGCCATCATTTTGGTAGCCAGTTTCTCGCTCATAGGCATCGGTGTGCAACCACCGGATCCGGAGTGGGGCGCTATCTTGTTGAGTTCCCGAGATTTTCTACAAACGGCGCCGTGGCTGCTAATTTACCCGGGGCTCGCTATTTTTATTACTGTTGTTTTATTTAACTATATTGGTGATGCGTTGCGCGATGCCCTCGATGTATCTCGTTAACCGTGCTGTGTATAGATTTTTTATGGTGAAAGCCTCTTTCACAGAGGCGATGTTCAAAAAAGGAGAAGTTATGAAACGTTGGTTATTAGTGTGTCTAACTATGCTGAGCATGGTAGCTCTCTTGGTTGGTTGCGGAAGTGATACGGCTAAACAAGACAAACAAGGGAAGCATATGAATGTTGGTTTGTATTGGTTTGGTGAAACATTAGACCCAACTCACGAGTGGGATGCGTGGACATTGACGCGTATCGGCGCTGGTGAAACATTGGCAACGGTAACACCAGATATGAAATTTACTCCACAATTAGCAGACTCCTGGGAAAATGTGGATCCTACAACATGGAAATTCCACATCCGTGAAAATGTTAAATTCCACAATGGCACTCCAATGACGCCACAAAAGGTAAAAGAGTCCATCGAGTACACAATGAAACAAAGTGCTCGTTCTGCAAAAGCTGTTAAGATTGAATCTATCGCAGTAGATGGTCAAAACTTGATTATTAAAACAACAGAACCTAATGGTTCCTTGTTATCTAGCTTGACTGAACCAGCTTTCGTTATCATGGACACTGCAGATCTTAAAGATGTAGCATCTAAACCAGTTCTTACCGGTCCTTACAAAATCACTTCTTTCAAAAAAGGTGAAACAATTGAACTTGCAGCCTTCGCAGATTACTGGGGCGGCAAACCAGGTCTTGACTCTGTAACTGTAAAAGACATCGAAGACAATAACAAACGCGCTATGGCGTTGCAATCTAAAGACGTAGATGTAATTCAAAAAGTGGACTCCGCTAACCGCAGCTTGTTCAAAGACGGTTTCAATATTCAAGACGTTGCTGGCGTTCGTGTGTTTATGTTGAAAGCAAACAACACAGAAGCATCTCCATTACATGATAAAGCTGTGCGTTCCGCTATTGCTCATATCATTAACTATGATTCCATGGCTAAAATCATTGGCAATGGCTCTACACCAGGGGCGGCACCATTCCCGCCATCTGCCAACTTAGGCTATGATGCGATTGCTAATAAGGCGACAACTGATGTAGCAAAAGCTGACCAAATCTTGACTCAAGCTGGTTACGCTAAGAATGCAAACGGCGTGTATGCAAAAGATGGCAAAGAATTAGCGATTACTATTGCTATTTGGGGTAAAGATACAAGCTTATACGAAGAAATTCAACAAGAATTGAAACAAGCGGGAATCAATGTAACACTAAAAAAACTACAAAGTCCTGATGAAGTAGATACACTTGGTACAGATGGTTTCGATTTAGTAGAACGCAATGTAGTGACTATGTCTACAAACGATCCTTACTGGTTCCTCAGCTTATTCTACAAAACTGGTGCGAAATCAAACGTTGGTGGCTACTCTAACCCTCAAGTAGATGCGTTAATCGATCAATTGTCCGTAACATTTGATCAAAACGAACGCTCTAATATTGCAAAACAAGCGCAACAAATCTTAGTTGATGACGTAGCAGATATCTATTTGTTGTATCCAAGTGCAACAGTTGTATCTACTACAAAAGTTAAAAATGTACCAGTACATCCAATCGATTACTACTTATTAACAAAGGATTCTACTATTGAATAAATCTGATTGTATCGTATTTGATAAGGTTACAATTTCATATGGTGCGGAAGAGGCGGTGCGTAATGTATCCTTCTCCGTACCTAATGGCGAGGTCTTTGCCATCGTTGGTGAAAGTGGATCTGGTAAATCTACCTTGGTTCGTGCCGCCTTCGGCATGTTGAAACAAGCTACCATTAGCGGTCAAATTTTGCTAAACGGAACCGATGTTTCTACATTGAGTGATGGTGATTGGCGACAATTGCGGGGCACGAAGATTTCTATGATCTTTCAAAATCCCAGCGCCTATCTAAATCCAAATCGCACCGTGGAAAATCACTTCAAAGATTTATTCCGTGCCCATGGTGAAAGCTATGATGTAAGCCGCGTTATAGATATGCTTAATCTTGTTCACTTAACCGACGGAGAGCGTATCTTGCAGTCCTATCCGTTTCAATTGAGCGGTGGCATGCAGCAGCGATTGGCAATAGCTTTAAGCCTTATCTTGAAGCCGAGCATCGTATTTGCCGATGAACCGACCAGTGCTCTGGATATGCTCGTGCAAGCCTCTGTATTAGATCTTATGAAAGAGGTAACACAAGCTCTTGGAGCAACGGTGATTATCGTAACCCATAATATCAAGGCGGCGGCGCGCATTGCCAATAGTATTGGCGTTATGAATAAGGGACAGCTCGTTGAAGTAGGCTCCACCGAAGAGGTTATGGCATTCCCAAAAGATGAGTATACTCGTATTTTGTTAGATTCTGTAATGAAAGTGGTGTAGTATGATTCAACTCGAGAATATCTGTAAACAATATACAAACCACAATCATACGGTTCGTGCTGTTGATGATGTATCTTTTTCTGTAGCGGAGAATGAACGGGTAGGTATTGCTGGTGGTAGTGGTTCTGGTAAAAGTACTCTGCTTAGGCTGATTGCCATGCTAGAAAAACCTACATCTGGTACCTTGCGACTCTTTGGTGAGGAAATCCATTCTATTCAAGACCATACCGACCTATATCGCTCTATGCAGATGATGTTCCAAAATCCCTTGGCGGTGATTCCACCGAGGATGAACCTAGAAGCATTTCTCCTAGAGCCGTATATTAACTATGGTCTCATGGATATAGCGACAGCAAAGGACGATATCCGCAAATGGATACAACGAGTAGACTTGCCCGAAAATACGGTGTATAAATACCCTCACGAAGTCAGCGGTGGTCAGCTACAACGTGTCGTATTGGCACGGATCATGTTGATGAACCCCAAGCTAGTACTCTTTGACGAACCTACATCAGCCCTTGATGCGGTGAATCAAAAACTAGTGTTAGACCTATTACAAAAACTCCATTCGGAACAACCCTTCGGCTACGTATTCGTCAGCCATGACATCGGACTTTTACAAGCCGTAACAGACCGAATCATCGTTATGAAAGATGGGCAAATCGTAGAAACCATCGAATCAAAACGACTTAAAGAAGCGGTACACCCATATACAAAATCACTTGTGGAAGCGAGTGTGTGAAAAGAGCCCCTATGCTTTGGCATAGGGGCTCTTAATTATCTTTCATAATCCTCCCTTACGATAAAAGAAATCATATATTTTTTTCAGAAAGAGGGGTTAACTATGACAGCAGTAAAGCATGAATGGCGCAAGCACGAAAAGGAATTGTATTGTCCGAAGCAGCAGGCGGTGCAGGTTACGGTGCCGAGCATGAAGTTTCTTGTGCTGGATGGCGTGGGAAATCCTAATCATGTGGCCTTTGCCGATGATATCGAGGCGTTATATTCGTTGCCCTACGGGATAAAGATGCTGCCAAAAAAGGGCGTGGCACCGAATGGATACTTTGATTATACGGTGTATCCTCTGGAGGCGCTTTGGAAGCAGATCGAGCATACGGAGCAGTTTGATAAGAATAATCTGCAATATCGGGTGATGATCAGACAACCTGATTTTGTGACTCCTGACGTGTTGGAGGCGGCCATTATGAATGTATCCAAGAAAAAATCGTTGTCTCGATTTAAGGATGTGCGGCTCGAATCAATTGAGGATGGGGATTGCGTGCAGATATTGCATGTCGGGCCTTATGATGATGAACCGGAATCGTTTATGAAAGTAGATGAATTCTGCGCTGCTCATAATTTACAACGTGCTAACGACGAGTGGCATCGGGAAATCTACTTGTCTGATGCGCGAAAGGTGGAGCCCGCTAAATTGAAAACTGTACTGCGTGTGCAAGTTAAATCAATGCAGTTTTAAAAATTTAATAGTGGATAAATTCTTGAGCCTTCTGTGTTACAATGATAGTAATATAGAAGGCTTCTTTTAATTTAACATATACTAATTTTAAGATTTGATATACATATATTGAATTACTATGGGCGTAATGGTAGAAAGGCTTTCAGATGAATAATATAATTATTTATAATACTGAAGATGGAAAAGCTAAAATAAATCTTATACTTGATGATGGTTCTGTTTGGTTAAGTCAAAGTGAAATAGCAGAATTATTTCAAACGACAAAACAAAATATTAGCAAGCATATTAAATCTATATTTCAAGATTTGGAATTGTCTGAAGAAGAAACTGTCAACTATAAGTTGACAGTTCAAAATGAAGGTACTCGGACAGTTGAAAGAAAGTTAGCTTATTATAATCTAGATATGATTTTAGCCATAGGATATCGTGTTCGATCGCCGCGAGGAATTCAATTCAGAAAATATGCATCAACCGTATTAAAGGATTATTTGATAAAGGGGTTTGCTATTGATGATGAGCGACTGAAAGAATTAGGTGGTGGCAGCTATTTTAAAGAGTTATTAGATCGAATTCGAGATATTCGCTCTAGTGAAAAGGTTTTTTATCGTCAAGTGCTGGACTTATTTTCTACTGCTGTTGATTATAATCCGATATCCGTAGAAGCAAAATCATTTTTTGCTACAGTACAAAATAAGATGCATTTTGCTGTTCATCATAATACGGCTAGTGAAGTTATTTATAAACGTGTAGATAGCAAAAAAGAGTTTATGGGATTGACTACTTTCAAAGGAGAATTACCTACATTGAAAGAGGCTCAAATTGCTAAAAATTATCTTACAGAAAAAGAATTACAAGGGCTCAATCAATTAGTTTCAGGATACTTGGATTTTGCGGAAAGACAGGCCCAGCGTGAAGTCCCTATGACAATGGCTGATTGGATAAAGCATATAGATGCGATTTTGTCAGCTACAGGCGAAGCTGTATTACAAGATAAGGGACATATATCTCATCAACAAATGCAAGCGAAGGTCCTTTCTGAATATCAAAAATACCAGAATCAAACTATTAGTCCTGTTGAACGAGATTATTTACGGGAAATAAGAGTTCTTGATACATATGTAAAAAAAGGTGGTAAATAGTTTTACTTGTGAACGAGGTATCTTATGGATCTGAATGGTTTTTTCTTATTATTCCCGAGCATTTTTATATTGCACGAACTTGAAGAGATTCTTCTATTTCCACGATTCATGCGAAGGAATCCTAAACTGCAACAACAATTTTTAGCAGCCACTTTTACACCCTTCAGATTTAATGCCATCGTCTGTCAGGAATTCATACTCTTGTTGATTGTGCTGGGCTTGAGTATGTATTTTGAAAGCTTCGACATTTACATCACTGTCATCATAGCGTATATATACCATGTGATTGGGCATGTAATTCAAAGTATTTTTCTGCAACAGTATATACCGGGCGTTTTTAGCGGTATTGTCACGGCTGGATATTGCACATATCAGATATATGATGTGGTATCGGCGAACTGTATGCTATTAGGCTATTCGTTCGTAACACTGTTGATTATTTTCGTTAATATCGCTGTGAGCTTTAAAATGCTTCAACGGATACAAAAGAATGTCTGAGTAGACTGTGGAAGTAAAGCTTTCACAAATATATTGTTCCGTAAAACGGCTTCCCCATGAGAGGCCGTTTTTGTATATAAAAAAGTGGTTATCAACCTTGAGTTGATAACCACTTAATGGAGTATAGTAAGCTACATGATTTCCGCTTTCAAATCGATAATATTTTTTGCGGCTACGCAGGCCTGGCAGTCACAGAATTCTGCGCCTTCTGCTTTGATGTCTTTAGCGTGTTGTAATAGCTTAGCTGCGCCTTCTTCGCCAAGGCTTTGTTTAGCACGTTCAGAGCGTGCATAGTCGATTACTTCGTCGATAAGTGCAATGTTTTGTTCTGCTACAGATACGAGTTGTTTCGTGAGTTCTTCTTGCTTAGGAGTATCCTCTGCATCGAACCAAGATTGAGCGAATTCTTTTACAGTTGGAGTGCTTTTTGGCGCATCTAATAAAGCTTGTACGAGTTGTGATAATCTCCTTGATATAACTAGTAAATATTAGTTTGAAAAGATGCACGCACTATCATATGAGCACCTGTTCATTTTTATAAGTTCATTATAGCACTTACAATAATTATGAATATTAGAATTATTTGCGATAGATACTATCAAATGTGATAGATTTATGATGATAACTGGTATAAATTTTTTGGGGAATAGAAAAGAGGAATGCTTTCACATTCCTCTTAAGCTTAGTTAGAATAAATCTGAGTGGCTACCCGTGCGAGTTAAAGATAATACTAATATGTCATCTTTAATTGCATAAATTAGAAGCCAATCTGGCTCGACATGTAACTCTCTAAAGCCTTCGTAGTTTCCTGTTAATGGATGATCTTTATAACTAGGATCTAATAGCGTTTGGTTCTGTAATTTCGTGATGATTGAATAGAGTTTATTGAGATCTTTACCGCGTTTTTTTGAGCGCTTTAGGTCCTTTTTGAACTTATTGCTAAGCACTAATCTCAACATAACTGATTACTCCAATCCTAAATCCTCAATCATTTCTTTTACATTAGCATATGATTTTGCTTTTATTTTTCCTGCTAATATATCTTTCGTTTCTTGAATAGCAGCTTCTGTTTCTGCATTATAACGAGGTTGTTTAGGTTGAAATGGGAATCCGCCTTCCATTAGTGATGTGTGGAGAAAAATATTAATCGCATCAGTTACGGAAATGCCAAAGCTAGCATATAGTGCTTCTAATTGTGCTTTTACAGCTGGCTCGATACGCAAACTGATAGAGGCCGTTTTAGCCATAGTATCACCTCCTATTACTTATATTGTAATGCAAATGCTTTATATTCGCAATCATTTTACTGCGAATTGCATGCGTGATGCTTATCTTTTCCTGGACGAAAAATACTTATGAATATAAGAATATTAGCTTTTTAGGTGATATAATTAATTTACTATATGTTGTTTATGGGCTTTGCATCTATTGGTTCTATATAAGTTTTTATATTGATATCAAGAAACAACGTAAAACTTTTAGCAAGCGATATATAAAAAATGGCTCCTTATAAGGGAGCCATTTTCTATATATTCTTATGCAATTTCCGCTTTCAAATCAATAATATTTTTAGCAGCTACACAGCCAGGGCAGTCGCAGAATTCTGCGCCTTCTGCTTTAATGTCTTTAGCATGTTGTAATAGGTTAGCTGCGCCTTCTTCGCCAAGGATTTGTGTAGCAAGTTCAGAGCCTGCAAAGCCGATTGTTTCGTCGATAAGTGCAATGTTTTGTTCTGCTATGAATACGAGTTGTTTTGTAAGTTCTTCTTGTTTAGGTGTACCTTCTGCATTAATCCAAGATTGAGCGAATTCCTTTACTGTTTCATTGCTTGTAGGTGCATCTAATAAAGCTTGTACGAGTTGTGTTAATTGTGTATGTGTCATGATTATTTCCTCCTTATAATTACTAACTATAGTTTTGGAATAGTGCATTTAGTATCATATGAGCACCTGTTCCTTTTGTTGAGTTCATTATAGCACCTACAATAATTTTGAATAGTAGAATTATTTGCGATAGATACTATCAAATAGGATAGATTTATGATGATAGCTGTTTCAAATTTTAATGATATAATTTAGTTAATAAATGTAGTTTGTTTGCAGGGGATTGTATCATGAAAAAGGTTGTATGTGCGTTAGCTACGCTAGCTTTTATAGGTTCCATTAATGTTGTGTTCGCAGATGATTTGATGAGATTCCGTCTTAATGGTAATTCGATTTATGATCAGCCTTATGGTGATCGAAATGAGTTTCCTTGTCCAGATAGACTTGGAAGTTGTACTATGACTGATGAGGATTATAGAAGCACTCGTAAAGGTCAATCTCTAGAGGTGTTTGATAACCTATATGAGGCTAAGCAACATTTGAACTTTAAACCGCAGTTGCCAAGTGGTTTAGAGGGATTACGTTCCGTACATGTATCCATTGTGGATCACGATGTACTACAAGTGGTGTATGCCTATCATGAGCTTTTAAAAGGAACATATTTTGACCGTGTAGATGATATGCCAAAGTATATTAAGTATCGCGTATCGACTCTATCTGGTAATATTGCAGGCGATTATAAGGATTATGTGCCTCAGAAGACGGATATTGTGAATGGTATGACGGTAACCTATCGAATGGTAGATGACGCTGTTTACTTAGCATCTTGGGAACAAGCGGGGCAGAGCCATGTGTTCTTATTTAATGAGCCTATTTCTATTGAGCGGGCTAGAGAAATGATTAACAGTGTAGGTACTAATTGAGTTTATTACTGTACTATCTTTTTAAGCTTGATTAGCTTATAATATACATATAAAGAGAGCCCATTAACGTGATTAGGGCGTTAGGCTCATCTAAAACTGAACAAAATTATGATGACGCCTAACGTGTTAGAGGACTGCACTCCTCTATACGTTAGGCGTTTATCGTTGTACTACTTAACTAGTGCAATGATAGTGACTACTGATAACAGAACTATGATAATTACATAGGTAACTTCATGATTTGTCATAATATCACCTCCTCGCGGAGATGAACCTAACTCACGTCAACGGACTCTCTTCGTAATAAGTATAGCAAAATACTTTTTACACAAATAGCGATATACAGTCCTCTTTGTTGTGGTTGATATTAAAAATAATGGAGCTTTTATGAACGCAGATAATTACAAGATTTCAACGTTGCCATATATAGAAAATGCTAGCAATGAGATAATGGAAAAGTACAATATAAAAGCGCAATATGAAACGGAACCACCTCATGGAGATGCTATATATTCTATTTCTATAAAGGGGAAAGTATTACCATTTTGGATTTATGGTAGGGATGTTACTTTCATAGGTAATAGTATGGTTATGGTCGAGTCTGTAAGATGCAAAACTTGGGATCCCATTGAAACCATTATTATTGATTTAGAGAATGAAGTGTATGCTAATTTAAAGGAATGGTATACTGATATTTCATTTTTTTATAATCAAATAGAGCTATCTAATCAAGTGGTAAAAATGGATAAACGAATTCTAAATAATTTTGAGAATTTAGAGTGGATAAGCTTTTAAGATTGATTGCATAGAGGGCGTATTGACTATACTATCGTGAAGTGTTATTTTATATGACAAGGGATGTCAATATGTGACATAGTCTCATATGAACGAAAAAATAGCAGGGTGGCAGCCCTGCTATTTTTATTGTGCTAGTTACTAACGAGAATGGGGTTATAGGACAAAACGTGTTGGTTTTATAGGCGATGGAGCCAGTAAATTAGGGTTATAGGACAAAAAGTGTTGCTAAAAAGTCTGAAACTCCTTGATTTTACTGACTCAAATGAGGTTTTATCTTTCTAAAGAGATATATTTTTTAGAAGGAGTATAATTATGAAACTAGTCAGATGCCCTAATTGTGGTTTCGTCTGTAAGAGAAATGGTAAAACAAATGCGGGTTCTCAACGTTGGTATTGTAATCAATGTTCTTGCTCATTCACAAATAAAGTGAATAAAACTAACAATAATTTACAGATGTTTTTGGATTGGTTATTTGGTAAACACACACAGTTAGATATGGCTGGCGATGGACGTTCATTTCGTAGAAAAACATCACAGTTTTGGGAGCTTTGGCCATTACCACCAAAAGTTGAATCATCAAGTAGTGTGGTATTTGTTGATGGTATTTATTTAGCTAAAAATGCTTGTATTTTAATCTGTTGTAATGAGACGCATGTCTTAGGCTGGTATGTTTGTAGATATGAGCATTCTAAGGCTTGGGAGGCTTTATTACGACGTATTTCATCACCTATAGTAGTTATATCCGATGGTGGTACCGGCTTTCAAAGGGCATTAAAAAAAGTTTGGCCGAAAGCCAAACTACAAAGATGCTTATTTCATGCATTTCAACAAGTAAAACGCTATACAACAATACGTCCTAAAACGATTGCTGGTTGTGAGTTATATGGAATTGCAAGGGATTTATTAACAATACACACGCAAGATCATGCTATAAAGTGGGTACAAAACGTTATGTCATGGAAAGTACGACATAGAGTATTCCTATCAGAAATAACAGTTGATGAAAATGGTACGATACGACCTAAACATGAACGACTTATAAAAGCAGAAAATTCCTTAGTTAAATTGATTAATAAAAGATGTTTATTTACTTACTTAGATGCATCGTTAACATGTACCTGCCCAGCTACTAATAATCGTATAGAAGGTGGTGTAAATGCTCAGTTACGCACTATGTTACGTAATCATAGAGGAATGTCTATTGAAAGACGAATAAAAGCGGTGTTCTGGTGGTGCTATATGCACTCACCAAACCCGCTTTCTAATGCAGAAATACTTAAGGTTATGCCGACCAACAAGAGTATTTCTGATATATATCATACCATACATGAACACTCTAGGTTAGAAGCTTCTATTCCGACTTGGGGTGATGCTATTGTTTGGAGTGATTTGCATAATTATGATCGCCTATTTACCAATCTTTGGGACTAAAATAGCAACACTTTTTGTCCTATAACCCTCAGATGAGATATTAATAGGTCGAGGTATTACCTCTAGAATTAATATATTCCCTCGTGCTATATTACATATGAGTAGTATTTTTACGTTCATATGTATAAGGAGATACTCTATGTTTAACTTTTATAGTGAGTTATTATTACGTTTACAGAAACAATTTGTATCCGAACATGAATCTGATTTCAAATCTATTGAGGATTTGTTAGAAGCATTTATGACTCAATATAATCGTGGTGATTTTAATAATACGATAGAAATGAAATTACGTGATTTATATGAGGCTGCAGAAGAGGCTGATACGAATGAGAAATCAAGGAAGTTATACAATGAAATCCTTGCATTATGTCCTGATGAAGTAGATGCTAAACGAGAACTCATAGCCCTTGAGTTGCATCCAAGCTTTCAAATTTATCAGTTGAAACAGCTAGTAGAATCGTTGAAAAAACCAAAGAAAATAGATTGGAATATAATAGAGACGCGTCCTTATATGCGTTGCCTCATCGACATGGGGATGATATATTTAGAATATAATATGTATAATGATGCGATTGCCTGCTTTACGCCAGTTTTTCACGGAGACAAGCAAGATCATTCGGGATTTCTTGTGTATATGATGGTTGCTTGTTGTGGAGCTGCCAACTGGGATCGCGGCCGCAAGGTATATCAGCGATATCTTGCATGTTGCGATGATATACAAAATGCATTTAATCAGGCTCCGGATATCATGTTGCCTATGCATATGCTGTATATTCTATTGGCTTTGCAGTGTGGTGAAAGCAAGATAGCCCATGATGTATTAGCAGATCTTGTTGATGAATATGAAGATATTGATTGGTTATTACAAGATGCAACGCGCTGGAACGATTTTGTAGAAGATCATTTAGAGGCTATTATGTATATGGTAGACCAAGTGAGCAATATAGATTCTGACCCACGAGAATTAATAAGCTTATATACTGCTATCTCATTTTTACCAACTCAATTAGTGGATTTTGAAAGTCCATTATGGCAGACTCTATATGATGCGTATGAACGTGTTACCGGTCGAACTGTTATAAATCGGTACTCTAATGATAGTTATATGGGAAAACGCGAGTCCGCTCATATGAGCCCCGTAGAGGTTGCTAAAGGTGGGGCTTTGCGTGGAAATCCGGTATATGACAATATACGGTTCGGTGCACAAATTACACTTTCACAAGCCGGCCTATACACAGTAGATGATTTTAAAACAATTACTAAACAAGAAGTATTGATGCTACCGGGCATTGGTAAAAAAACAGTGGAACAACTAGAGCATAATGGTGTTATATTTAAAGCCTAAGATGTGACTTGAATTTAATAGCGATCCTAGGATAACGAAGGGCTATTTGTCTTTTTCATAATTAATATAATCCCTTTGATGAGTATCTTGGTACTGATCAAGGGGATTTTAAATTACTACAGGGTTGTACTAATTTTTGTCCTATAACCCCATTATTACGCTAATGTTAGAGCGTTGGGCTAGTTGCTAAATAAAAGAGCTAGAAAAGCGTCTAACCACTTGCAAATGTAGTAGGCGAATACATTTACCATGACGGCTAGCCAAAACGAATAAAATAGCTGCCACAAATACGAAATAGACATCGTAATTTATGACAGCTATTTGGCAGTACATGGTCGATCTTATAGTGTAATTATTTAGTTATATTCTATTCTTTAAAAGCCTCACCGATGGAATAAATTCCGTCAAATAAGAAACCGAAAGCGATAAAGTAGATAAATACCTCACCGGAAGCAATCGGCTTGAATATGAGTAATAGGCCTAATAGTAAAAGAATTAGTGCAAGCCATTTTGCATTACGTCCCATGAGTGATACCATGCTGTCGGACTTTCTTGATTTAATGAAAATAAAGATGGCTTCAATTACCATCCAGATGCCGATTGTGATTGGGAGTACTAATGGTAGGAATGCAAATCCGCCGAATATTAAATAGATACCGAATAGAGCATTGATAATGCCGCTGATAAGATACCAGCCGCTACGTAATTCAGACGATAACGTAAAATAATTTATAATAGAGCTGACCGCACTGACGAAAAAGATAATAGAAAAAAGCCAGGCAAAAGCTATGAGATTAATAACGGGATTTAAGAGTAAGAATATCCCCAGGATAATGCTTACAATACCCGATAAAATAAAGAAGAATTTGCTTGAACCACTCATAATAATTCCTCCAATCATTGGTACTGCTTATTTACAGTATGCGTGAGATCATGGGGGATGTCAAATTGTAACGATAAAACTGTGTTTTCACAAAACTCACATGTCCATCCTGTTGACACAGTTCTATAGAATACCGTATAATACCTTTATATCTTAAATACGAGCTATGAATGGGTATAAAGGTTTACAGGTCCTGCTTTCAGAGAGTTGCCGGTTGGTGCGAGGCAATAGAGGTTGTACGCTGACACTCTCCCGTGAGCTTTGGTGGCGAATGCAGCAGTAGTCATCGACGGTGGTTCCGTTATACCCGCAACGAGTCCCAATTAGGGTGGTACCGTGTTATGAATATAACGCCCCTTTGAGCAACGACAGTTGTTCTGAGGGGCTTTTTTTATTGTAAAAGTCTAGTAAAATTACTGATTTGATGTATCTACGTTGGCATCAGCTAAAATAGCGTTGAAATCGGCGATTTTACTAAACTTTCACAATAGATAGATATAATACAGCGTTATGTTTTATTAGTATAGAAAAGGTGAAGATTATGGATCAAAATCGCGTATATTTCTTCGATACAACCCTTCGTGATGGGGAACAAACACCAGGTGTGTCTTTACAAACTCCTGAAAAAATTGAAATTGCGAAAGGCCTAGTACGCCTCGGCATCGATGTAATCGAGGCTGGTTTCCCAGCAGCATCCCCTGGAGATTTTGAAGCAGTACAAACGATTGCACGCGAAGTGAAAGGCGCAACAATTTGTGCGTTGGCACGTGCTAATGAAAAGGACGTACAAAAAGCGATTGATGCGTTGAAAGATGCGGAACGTAGCCGTTTGCATGTATTCATTGCTATTTCTGAACTTCATATGGAATATAAATTAAAAATGACTCGCCAAGAGGTATTGGATAAGGTTAAATCTGTATTGGCATATGCAAAAGGTAAGGTTGATGAAATCGAGTTCTCCGGTGAAGATGCGGCACGCTCTGATTTAGATTTCGCATGCCAAGTATTTGGTGTTGCCATTGCTGGTGGTGCAACAATTATTAATGTACCAGACACAGTAGGTTACATGAACCCTAATGAGTTCGGTGATAAGATTCGTTACATCAAAGAACATACACCAGGTATTGAAAATGCAATTATCTCTGTTCACTGCCATGACGATTTAGGTCTTGCTAATGCAAATACGTTAGCCGCTATTAAAGCAGGTGCACGCCAAGTAGAAGGCACAATTAATGGCCTAGGCGAACGGGCTGGTAACGTAGCGATTGAAGAAGTTGTAATGGCTCTTAAAACACGCCATGATTACTTCGGCGACCTTCAAGTGAACATTGATACAAAACAATTTACGAAAGTTTCTAAACTTGTGAGTCGTTTGACAGGTGTCGTAGTTCCTCCAAATAAACCAATCGTTGGCTCTAACGCTTTTGCTCATGAGTCTGGTATTCACCAACATGGTATGATGAGCAACCCTGAAACGTATGAAATCATGACTCCTGAGTCCGTAGGGGCTGAAAAAACAGACCTCGTATTGGGTAAACATTCTGGCCGTCATGCCTTTGCAGATCATTTGGCAAAACTTGGTTTCCAATCTTTCACAGAAGAGAAAATCAACGACCTCTTCGCTAAATTTAAAGAATTGGCGGACCGTAAAAAACAAGTATACGATGATGACATTATCGCTCTTGTAGTAGATAACTTACATCACAAAAAAGCATTCGAGCTTGTGGCTCAATACTACAAATTAGGTGAAAAAGGCTACGCATATGCTGACGTTCGCCTCATGACCCCAGAAGGGGAGAAAGCTGATGCTGCCGTAGGTGACGGTCCAGTAGACGCATCCCTTAAAGCAGTTGAACGTGTGGTTGGCTTGCCAATTAGCTTAAAAGACTACCAAATCCGCGCTATTACAGCCGGTAAAGATGCCCTTGGGGAAGCAACCCTTAAGGTAGAATATAACGGTCGTTTGTACCATGGTCGTGGTATCAGCACCGATATCGTTAAATCAAGTGTAAATGCATATATTAATGCAGTAAACTCAGTATTCCTAGCTATGGAGCTAGAACAAGAGGAGGAAAAATAATATGGGTATGACCATTACTGAAAAGAATATGGCTCGCCACGCGGGTCTTGATGTTGTAAAACCAGGCCAAATCATCGAATGTCATTTGGACGCTGTTTTGATGAACGACATCACATTCCCACCAGCGCGTAAAGAGTTCTTAAAAATCGGCAAACCTGTATTTGACCGTCATAAAATCTACTTGGTGCCTGACCATTTCACACCAAATAAAGATATTCAATCCGCTACACAAGCAAAAGTCATGCGCGACTTCGTACGCGAACATGGCATTACAAATTACTTTGAAGTCGGTAGAATGGGTATTGAACACGTTATTTTGCCAGAAAAAGGTCTTATCGGTCCTGGCGAAATGATGATTGGCGCTGACTCCCACACTTGTACATATGGTGCAGTAAATGCATTCTCCACAGGCGTAGGCTCCACTGATGCGGGCGTTGCTATGGCAGAAGGTAAAACTTGGTTCAAAGTACCTGAAACTATTAAGGTTGAGCTTATTGGCAAACCTAACAAATGGGTAACTGGTAAAGACGTAATTCTTGATTTGATCGGTCAAATCGGTGTAGATGGCGCTCGTTACATGGCCCTTGAATTCGCTGGTGAAGGCGTACAACACATGACTATGGCTGATCGCCTTACAATCTGTAACATGGCTATCGAAGCAGGCGGTAAATGTGGCGTATTCCCTTACGATGCAGTAACTGAAGAATACATCAAAGGTCGCGTAAATCGTCCTGTAGAACCTATTAATGCTGACCCTGATGCAGTATATGCCCAAACAATTACAATTGACTTGTCCAAATTGCAACCAGTGGTAGCATTCCCTCATTTGCCATCCAATACACATTACATCAACGAAATCGACAAAGATATTAAAATTGACCAAGTTATCATCGGTTCTTGTACAAATGGCCGTTACGAAGACTTGGTGGCAGCTGCAGAGATCTTCAAAGGTCGCAAAGTAGCTCCATTCGTTCGTTGTATCGTAATTCCTGGTTCCCAAGATGTATACGATCAAGCTATGAAAGATGGTTTATTGGACATCTTCATTCAAGCTGACTGCGCAGTGTCCACGCCAACATGTGGCCCTTGCCTAGGTGGTTATATGGGTATCATGGCTGAAGGGGAACGTACAGTTTCCACAACAAACCGTAACTTCCGTGGTCGTATGGGTCACGTTGATTCTGAAGTATATTTGGCAAGCCCTTACGTGGCGGCAGCAAGTGCTGTATTAGGCCGCATTGCAGGCCCTGAGGAGGTTTAATATGGATTTTGAAAGCAAAAAAATCTGGCGCTACGGCGACGATGTAGATACAGACGTAATCATTCCAGCTCGTTACTTGGCAATTGCTGATTGGAACGAATTGGCAGAACATGCGATGGAAGATATTGATACAACTTTTGCACCTAATGTGAAAGCTGGCGAAATCATGGTAGCAGGTAAAAACTTTGGTTGTGGTTCCTCTCGTGAACACGCACCAGGCGTTATCAAAGCAAAAGGCGTACCTGTTATCATTGCACACTCCTTTGCACGTATCTTCTTCCGTAATGCTATCAACATCGGTTTACCTGTAATTGAAATCGGTGAACAAGTTGATCGTATCGATGCAGGCGATGCTATCGGCGTAGACTTGTCTAAAGGTATCGTATATAACTTGACTAAAAACGAACAATACCAAGGCACTGAATTGCCACAATTCATTCAAGACATTGCGGCAGCAGGTGGTCTTGTGAACTTTGCGAAAAACCGCAAGTAAGGGTTTACTATATATTGGAGAGGTAATATGAGCGAAAAGAATATCGTATTGATCCCTGGTGATGGTATCGGTACTGAGATTATTGCTGCAGCGAAGGCTGTGTGTGATGTGGCTTTTGAGAAAGCCGGTGTAAAGGTTAATTGGATTGATAAAAAAGCGGGCGGTGCATCTATTGATGCATACGGTGTGCCTTTGACTGAGGATACTATCGAGGCTTGTAAAGCTGCTGATGCTGTGTTGCTAGGTGCTGTAGGCGGTCCTAAATGGGATAATGTAGATCCTTCTATCCGTCCTGAAAAAGCAATCCTTGGTCTTCGTAAGGAGCTTGGTTTGTTCTGTAACTTGCGTCCTGTAAAAATCTATCCATCTTTGCAAGAGTATTCTCCACTTAAAAAGGAACTCGTACAAGATGTAGATTTCGTTATCGTTCGTGAGTTGACTGGCGGTATTTACTTTGGTGAACGGGAAGAGGCACAAGGCGAAGGTGCTAACGAGTTCGCTTGGGATAAAGAAACTTACAGCCGTTACGAAGTAGAACGCATCATGGATATCGCTATGGAAACAGCTCGTAAACGTAACAAAAAGGTTGTATCCGTAGATAAAGCAAACGTATTGGCTTCCTCTCGTTTGTGGCGTAAAATCGCTCAAGAGAAAGCTGCAGCTAATCCAGATATCACAACAGATTACTTCTATGTAGATAATACAGCGATGCAACTCGTTGTAAATCCTGCACAATTCGACGTTATCGTGACAACAAACTTGTTCGGCGACATCTTGTCTGACGAAGGCGCTGTTATCTCTGGTTCCATCGGGCTTTTACCATCTGCATCCATGGGTACAGGCACAGCATTGTACGAACCAATCCACGGTTCCGCACCAGATATCATGGGCCAAAACTTGGCGAACCCATTGGGCACAATCTTGTCCGCCGCTATGATGTGCCGTCATTCCCTTGATTTACCACAAGTGGCTGACGCTATTGAAAAAGCCGTTGAACAAGTACTCGTTGATGGTTACCGCACAGGTGACATCTACCGTGAAGGTTTGAAGCGCGTTGGTACAACAGAAATGGCGCAAGCTGTAATTGAAAGTCTATAATCGTATATAACAAGGTTTTGAAAGTTCATAAAGTGAACTAAATCCTTTCAAAACCATATCATATGCTTTATAATATGAAAGTATTATATATTTAGACGTTATAAAAGAGAGGGCAAGTCCCTCTCTTTTTTGTAGGAGGGGGTTATGTTATCTTATTTTTTACTTGCCTTATCTATAGGGCTTGAGTTATTTGCAACGACAATGTTAAAAGCATCTGACGGGTTTACAAGGCCGTTGCAGACCATTGCGTGTGCGCTTGGGTACATAGGGTCGTTTTATACGTTAACCCATGTGTTGAAATATATTCCGCTGAGCGTTACCTATGCTACGTGGTCTGGCGTGGGGCTTGTTGTGACAACTTTGATTTCTGTCTTTATCTTTCACGAAGGCATTAATATTTACACTGTGCTAGGTATTGCTTTAATCGTAGTAGGCGTAGTGATCCTTAATTTGTGGGGAAATGTAGGACACTAGATATATTAACTAAGGAGGCCTTTATGAATTCTTCGATGTATCGAAATCTAACCATTACTGCTTTGTTGATGGCATTAGCCATCATGATTCCTATTATGATGCCTCTGAAAGTTGTCATTCCACCGGCGTCGTATACGTTGGCTAGCCATGTACCTATATTCCTAGCTATGTTCTTGTCTCGCAAGATGGCCGCTTGTGTAGTCATAGGTTCTACACTTGGTTTCTTTGTAGCCGGCTTCCCGCTTGTCATTGTTATGCGCGCGGCCTCTCATATCATCTTTGCCTTGATGGGGGCTTACTATATTAAACATCATCCAGGCGTATTGACTGGGGCGTTATCCTTTGCTGCTTTCAACCTTGTATGTGCCATCATTCACGCCATCGGTGAAGTACTTGCATGCCTCTTGTTCTATACTACGACTACAATGCCGAATATCGATCTTATCTACGTCGTATTCGTTCTTGTAGGTGGCGGTACCATCATTCATAGCATGGTCGATGGATATATTGCGTTATATATCTATAAAGCCATCCCTGGATTATCTAAGAATGGAAATCAATAGTCGGACGTTATCCTAGATTATCTAAGCTAGATAATAAACAATCCACTATTAAAACTGTATATAGTCGTAACCACTCATGGGAAATCCATTGTACGCTAATGTACAGCATATGATTTCCTATGAGTGGTTTTTTATAATAATTCTCAAATCTGTACCTACAGATACAGACTTAATAATGCGATATGGGTATAATAAAGCCATAGTTAATGACCAAGTTGTGATATATGCATAGCAGTATAGATAGTTCTATACATAGATACCACATAGGCCATAAATATTGTTGATTGTGAAAGACTTTCACAAGAATTATGGAGGTTATTATGAGAAAGCATATAAAAAATAACGTATCTTGGGTTGGTAAAATTGACTGGGAATTACAAGAGTTCCACGGTTCAGATTACAGCATTAACAATGGCTCTAGCCAAAATGCGTATTTGATTGAAGAGGAAAAGACAGTCCTCATCGATACTGTGTGGAAACCTCATTCCACAGAATTTATTGATAACTTGGAATCTGAAATTGATTTAAACAAGATTGATTTCATCGTATGTAACCACGGCGAAGTCGATCACAGTGGTTCTTTGCCAGCATTGATGGAGAAAATTCCTAATACTCCGATTTACTGTACAGAAAACGCTGTTAAGTCCTTGGTTGGTCAATACCATCATCCAGAATGGAATTTTAAAACTGTGAAAACAGGGGATTCCGTAGATATCGGCAACGGTAAATCTTTGGTATTCGTAGAAATGCGCATGCTCCATTGGCCTGACTCTATGGCAACCTATATGACTGGCGACAATATTTTGTTCTCTAACGATGCGTTTGGACAACATTTTGCGGTAGAAGAATTGTGGGCCGATAAGGCTGATCAATGTCGTCTATGGGCAGAGGCGATGAAATATTACGCCAATATTTTGAATCCATTCTCTCCATTGGTAAAAGCTAAGGTTGAAGAAATTCAAAAGCTGAACTTGCCAATTGATATTATCGCTACTAGCCATGGTGCAATTTGGCGTGAAAATCCATTGCAAATCGTAGAGAAATACTATGAGTGGTCTCAAGCATACCAAGAAGATCAAATTACAGTCGTATATGACACTATGTGGGATGGTACAAAGAAATTAGCCCATAAAATTGCTGATGAGATTGCTAAACAATCTCCTGATACACGGGTTAAGATCTTTAATATCAGTAAAACAAATAAAAACGACATCATGACAGAAGTATTCAAATCAAAAGCGATTGCCGTTGGTTCTCCGACAGTAGGGAATAGTGTTATCTCTTCTGTAGCTGGTTGGCTCGACTTTTTGCGTGAATTGAAGTTTAAAAATAAAAAGGCTGCCGTATTTGGTACCTACGGTTGGTCTGGTGAATCTACGAAGGTACTTCGTGAAGAATTAACTAAATATGGATTCTCTGTTGTTGAACCAGAAATTAAATGTAACTGGAACCCAGATGCAGATGATTTTGGTAAAGCAGAAGAACTTGTAAAAGCCTTGTTGGCTTAATATATAAAAGCTCCTAACGTTCATGTAACGTAGGAGCTTTTTGATTTTTATGATAGCTATGGAAAG
This sequence comes from Veillonella sp. T11011-6, assembly GCF_002959755.1. Taxonomy (GTDB): domain Bacteria; phylum Bacillota; class Negativicutes; order Veillonellales; family Veillonellaceae; genus Veillonella. The sequence continues at coordinate 38,968 of NZ_PPCW01000003.1, forward strand.
AATATGGATGCTGTATATATAGATTAAGCCTTGTTTTGTAAACTTATGCGGATATTTTGGGTGATATATGTATACTTATTAACTTATTTAAGTAGATGTAGAATACTATTAAGAATAAATATAAAATTATTATAAAATTCAGAAAAATGATTAATTATTCTCTTATTAGAATTTCAGAAAGAGTTCATGAAATTAATATGAATAAGGACTGATAGGCTATTTGAAATATTTATAAAACTTATTAAAGCGACGATTATTTATAAGTTATACAAAATATATTCTGTAGAATCCTTAAAAAGCTGTGACTTTTCTTACTCATCATTAAAAATGATGAGTATATTAATACAACAAAGAATGCCAGTAATCATGCTATTTTTTGGAATTATGAAGAGTTATTAATGAACTTTATATGGGAAAAAGGCTTGTTTATATCGTAAAACTTTGATATGCTATGCGGGTAATCAACAATATAAATTTTTCTTAAATTGAATCGAATATATTTCTTATGTGAGACGTGAGAAGTATATTTTATCAGCCCGAGGAGAGAGGCGGAACTTAGAGAGGTTGAAAAATTGTATTGTGTTTGGTTAAGAATTTTAATTTAGTGAGGGTGTAAGATGAGAGAAAACAAACATTCCAAAAAATTAGCGTTTGCTGTATTGGCTGCTGCTGCAGCTGTAGGTGCTACTGTTGCTCCTGTAAGTGCAGCAACACCTGTATCTACAGCAGATGGTTTTATTTTTGCAGCCGTAGGTGATCAAGCTGGTCAAACCCCAGATACTACACATAATAGTATTTCTTATGGTACTGTTGCAAATGGTACAGCTACAAGCATTGCTGTAGGTCAAGGTAATTTAATTACAAGCGCTAATGGTTCTAGCAGTGCCTATGGTAACCAAAATACTATTAATGGTAACCAAGCTAATGCATTCGGTGATGGTAATAGCGTAACTGGTGCATTCGCACAAGCATTTGGTGATAGCAATGTAATTAGTGGTACAAATGCGATTGGTTATGGTTATAACAATACTGTAGCTGGTACAACTACAAACTACCGTGATCGTACTTTCGATAATGAACCAGATTCTGCTACACTTTTGAACGGCTCTTGGAATAGTAATTCCGTAGCAATCGGTTCTGAAAATACTGCATTAGGTAGCTCTGCATTAGCAGTCGGCAATAAGGCTCAAGCGAGTATGAGCGAATCCATTGCTATCGGTCATGAAGCTCAAGCTGACAAAACTTGGGGTATTGCAATCGGTACTCGTGCAACTGCTTCCGATGTACGTTCTTTAGCTCTTGGTCACCAAGCAAAATCTACTGGTTACAAAGCTAATGCAATCGGTGCTGATGCTACAGCAAATGGCAACCATGCTAATGCAATTGGTTCCTCTGCAACAGCTACTGGTGATCATGCACAAGCATTCGGCGCTGGTGCACAAGCAACAGGCGTACGTACTAATGTATTTGGTTCTGATGCAGCTGCAACTGCTGATTACAGCATTGCAATCGGTAACAAAGCTAATGCATCCACTGCAAACTCCATTGCATTAGGTGCTAACTCTACTACTCGTTCTGCTACTAACGTAACTAACGCAACAGTAGCTGGTCATACATATGGTGGCTTCGCAGGCACTAGCCCTGTAGGCTCTGTATCCGTTGGTAAAGCTGGTGAAGAACGCCAAATCCACAACGTAGCAGCTGGTAAAATTTCCGCTGACTCCACAGATGCTGTAAACGGTAGCCAATTGTACTCCGTAGCAAATGATTTGCAAACTCAAATCAACAATTCCACACCAGGTGCAATCAACAATAACATCAATAACTTGAATAACCGTGTTGGTAATGTTGAAAAACGTGTTAATAAAGTGGGTGCAGGTTCTGCTGCATTGGCTGCTTTACATCCATTGGACTTCAACCCAGATGACAAATGGACAATCGCTGCTGGTTATGGTCACTACCACAATGCTAACTCCGCTGCATTGGGCGCTTTCTACCGTCCTAACGAAGACACAATGTTCTCCGTTGGTGGTACTGTAGGTACTGGCGAAACTCAATTGAACGCTGGCGTATCTCTTCGTCTTGGTAAACGTGCCCCTGAGTCCCGCTCTCGCGTAGCTATGGGTCGTGAAATTGCTGAATTGAACGCACGTCTTCAAGATATGGAAAACAAATATAACAACTTGTTACAAATCTTGACTCCACATGCAATTGATCCTAGCAAAACTGCTGAATTCCCAGATGTTCCTCGTAATCACTGGGCTTACCAATACATTAGCCAATTGGCTGGTAATGGTATCCTTGTTGGCTACCCTGATGGCACATTCAAAGGCGATGTTAAAATGACTCGTTATGAATTCGCAACAATGTTGTACCGTGCACTTCAAAATGGTGCTCCTATCGATGACAACATGAAACGTGCTATGAACGAATTTGGTCCTGAATTACAAAATATTCGTCTTAACCACTACCGTGTTGACCGTATTTCTGGTGCTGACAACGATCGTCATAAAACAGAACGTGTTCGCGTTAACAACGAACCTAAAAACCAACGCGACGTATACGGTTCCCGTATTAACCAATAATACGTTGATAACAACTTCCCCTCGAGCTTGTGAAAGCTCAAAAACAGGATGTATCCTAGTGATACATCCTGTTTTTTTATGCTTATATAGAATTGATATATTAACCCTGAAATATAAATAGTGAAATTAATATTTATACATCTTATGTATGTTGGATAACTTTTATAATAGAAAAATACTAGTATTACAATATGTTATTCTGTGTTTTCTTATTGGGTATAAAAACTTCATATAATATTTATGTAAAAATCTTGAAAGTAAATACATATAGGTGTATAATAACGTTCATAAGTAATAAATATACATAGTTTATGAATAAAAATATAGATATGAGGGAAAGACCATGAAAGAATTTAGACAATTAACTGTAGCAGATACAGCGGAATATCATAAGGTATTAATCGACGGCTATGCAGCGATTAAGGACTATCCGATTACATTCGATGCTATCGATTTTACAGAGGAAGAATCCAAAGAATGGATCGAGACCTATCCTGTATATGGATTGTATATTGATGGACAACTTGTAAGCTCTATTACATTCTGTATGCCGTGGGTGAAATATTCTACACCGGATAAATTTCCACACATCGCTCACTTTGTAACCGCACCAGAGTTTAAAGGAAAAGGTTATGCTCGGGAAACTCTTGGCTATGCTGAAGAATTATTGATTAACCAATTTAAAACGCCTGCTGTTACATTGGGGACTGCAAAAGAACATCCATGGTTGCCTAAAATGTATGAGTCCTTTGGCTTTAAGGCCTATGACAAAGTTCATTTTAGAGGTAAACAACATACTACCATACTTTTCAAAAAAGATTTATTATAGAAAGCAAACCTTATACACTACTTACCTTTGATTTAGAATGTCTTTATAATTCGACATAATAACAGAATCAAATGTAATTGATGTATAAGGTTTATTTGTTTATGCAAAAAATACATGTTTGGGTATATAATGTAAACATATGTAGTATGTCTATGGACTATGGGATAGGGTCATGGATGTTTTTTGAAAGGATGTGAGACTATGTTAGTCTTATCTGGTATTTTAGTGATGGTCATCGGTCTGATGCTGCGCTTTAATGCCTTGTTAGTTGTCGTAGCCGCAGGTTTTGTAACGGGCCTTGCAGGTGGTCTCAGTATCAACGATATCGTTGGTGCCATTGGGGAGGCTTTCGTTAAAAATCGTTATATGTCATTATTTATTTTGATTTTACCTGTTATTGGTCTTATGGAACGTCATGGCTTACGTGAACGGGCAGAAATTTTGATCGGTAAGATCAACGCTGCTACGGCTGGTCGTATCTTTATGATTTACTTATTTGTGCGCCAAGTAACTGTAGCTTTTGGTATTAACATGTCCGGTATGGTTGCCATGGTACGTCCGTTGATCGCACCTATGAGTGAAGCTGCAGTAGCTCAAGGTCGCCCAGTATCTCAACGTACTCTTGATAAGGTGCGTGGTATAGCTGCTTCTGCAGATAATATAGGCAATTTCTTCGGTCAAAACTTGTTCCTTGCCGCTGGTGGGTTATTGCTTATCAAAGGTGTTATGGAACAATTAGGCTATTCTGTAGAGTTAACAGATATGGTGTTATACGGATTGCCAACTGCTGTTTGTGCCTATATCGTTAACTTCATTCGCTTTATTATCTTTGATAAAACAATTCAAGCCTATGTAGCTCGTGACGAAGCGGATATGAAAGCTGGTAAATTAGTACCTAATGAATTTAATATCCTTGTTACACCAGAAGAATTAGCGAAAGGGGGCAAATAATATGTTAGAACTACTCTATAAAATGCAGCCCTTAGATTATGTATATCTTCTCGTAGGGATTATTCTATTTATCTTTGCCATTCAATCATTTTTAGATAAAGAACATAAATATCGCATTGGTACAGGCCTATTCTGGTTATTATACAGCGTATCTTTTATCTTTGGTTCTTATCTCTCCAAGGAAATCAATGGGTGGCTCGTAATTGCCATGGCAGTTATTGTCTTGGTGAAACAACTTGGCAAAGGCAATTACTTTGAATCTGCTATCGAATTTAAAAAAGGCGAAGCAGTTCGTATTGGTAATGTTATCTTTGTTCCAGCTTTGCTTGTTGGTATCATTACCTTCGTAATCGGCTTCTTTACTAAACTAGGTGCTCTTGTAGGTCTCGGTATCGCCGCAATCATCGCTATGTGTGCCGCTCTTTACATCACTAAGGGTAACCTTAACCAAGGTTTCCATGAAGGTCGTCGCCTTATCGATGCAATCGGTTGGACTGCTATTTTGTCCCAATTATTAGCGGCTCTCGGCTATCTATTTAATTTGGCTGGCGTTGGTAAAATTATCTCCAGTGCTGTCGCAAGTGTAGTACCAGCTGACAATGTATTCCTCGTTGTTGTAGCATACTGCATCGGTATGGTTATCTTCACAATGATCATGGGTAACGCCTTCGCTGCGTTCGCAATGATTACAAGTGCCATCGGTATTCCAATGCTCGTCGTAGCTCATGGTGCGAACCCAGCTGCTGTCGGTGCTATTGCAATGCTTGCTGGCTATTGCGGTACGTTGATGACTCCTATGGCTGCCAACTTCAACATCGTACCGGTAGCGCTCCTTGAAATGCGCGACCAATACGGCGTTATTAAAGCACAACTTCCAATTGCATTAATTATGCTCGTGTTGAACATTCTATTAATGTATTACTTTATTTAACCCTTTTCTGTGAAAGAACGATATTCTTATGAGAGCGGATGTTATATACAATCTGCTGTGATATGGTTTTAGTGTATGATTGTCCTTATGAAAACATGTGCTTATTGATATAAATCATAGAATTTCGTTATGAGGTAGTGTGATGAAAACAATTTTGATTACCGGTTTTGATCCATTCGGCGGTGAACCTATTAATCCTGCTTGGGAAGCGGTAAAAACAATGGATGGTTATACCGATGGTGACTACAAGGTAGTGACTCAAATGGTTCCTACTGTACGTTACAAATCTGTTGATACTGTGAAAGCTGCGGCTGAAGAGTGCCAACCAGATTTCATTCTATGTGTAGGTCAAGCAGGCGGTCGCCCAGATATTACAGTAGAACGTGTTGCTATTAACTGTGATGATTTCCGCATCCCAGATAATGGGGGCAACCAACCGGAAGATGAACCTGTTGTAGCCGATGGCCCTAGTGCATACTTTGCGACATTGCCTATTAAAAACATCGTTAACGCATTGCATCAAAATGGTATTCCAGCTAAGGTTTCTAATACAGCGGGTACCTTCGTATGTAATCACTTGATGTATGGTGTATGTCATTATGCAGCGCAAAAGGGCAATATCAAGGCGGGCTTCATGCATATTCCGTACTTGCCATCCCAAGTAGTGGATAAACCAAATCAACCAAGTATGGCTGTTGAAACTGTACGTGCCACACTAGAAACCATTGTTCACGTATTAGGTCATGGTGAAAGCTACAAGGCACAAGATATTAACTATACAACACCGCACGAATAAAAATCTCAGAAGTACTAGTGTTTACTTCTGGGGAGTGTGTAGTGATAGATTTAGCTTTCAATCACTATATAATGTAAGATTTAGTTCTTGAGTACTATGTTATTTCGGTATGTACTTGAGTACATAAAATAAATTTAATATATGAGATATTGTGTGATATCTATATGAGAGAAGGTCTTTTTAATGAATAAAAAGTTGGTAGCAAGTTTAGTTTCCTGTATGGTATTAGGTTCTGTAAGTGTGTATGCAGCCAATCCATTTTCCGATGTAGATGCTTCTAGTTGGGCGTACCAATCTGTTGAGCAATTAGCGAATGCAGGGATTATTAATGGGTACCCTGATGGAACTTTCAAAGGTAACAATCCTATTACGCGATACGAAATGGCTCAAATGGTAGCTAAAGCTATGGCTAACCAAGATAAAGCCAATGCGGAACAACAAGCTATGATTAATCGCTTGGCAGACGAATTTGGAAATGAACTCAACACATTAGGTGTACGAGTAGCCAAATTAGAAAATCAAGTAGGGAATGTAAAGGTGACTGGTAATTACCGTTTGCGTTACCGCGGCAGCGAGTTGAAAAATGATACCTATGCGTATGGTAAACATTCCTCCTTTGATTATCGTGCTCGTGTGATCTTCAATGCTAAGGTTAACGATAAAACTGATGCGGTTGTACGTATTCAAGGTTCTAGTGAATTCGGCAATAGCAATGCTACACAAGGTAAAATTAATCTTGCCTATGTAGATCATCATTTTGGTAAAGACACTACATTGCGCGTAGGTCGTCAACTCTATACACCAGGTCTAGGCCTTATGTATGATGATCTCGTTGATGGTGCTCGCCTCATGTACAAACATGGCAAGCTCGATGTATCTGCTAGTTATGGTTACTGGTTGGGCGGCGCTCCTACTTACCAAACTAGAGAAAATACAGTTACTGCAGCTATGGTTGAAGTTAAGGGTAAACTTAATAAACATGTTACTCTTGGTGGTATGTATGGTCGTTTCCATGATGGTAAATTGTACCAAGGCCAAGATGTGGATGCGTTGACAGGTAAACAAGTTAAATCCTTTATTGATTCTCCATACAAAAATATTTGGGGCCTCAATACAAATATGAACTTTAACCGTTGGAATGTATTCGGCGAATGGCTTACAGCTCCAGGCGTTTCCGATTCTCATGCTTGGATGGCTAGTCTTGGCTATGGTAACTATGACATTAAGAAAGCTCATACCTATAGCGTACGCGGTCAATACTACTACCAAGAAGGAAACTCCCCAATCTTCAGTAGTGCCTTTGCGCCTGCCTATAGCTTCTACAATCAACATTATGTAGATAATAAGGGCGTAGCTCATGTACGCAATGGTTTCAAAGGCTTCGTAGCGAATGTAAACTACGTACCATTCCAAAACGTATCTATCGGTGCTTACTATGGCTTCGGTAATAAAGACATGGACGGTAATAAATTAGGCGATTACTGGCGTACAGATGTAAACTTCATGTTCTAATATATGTTGTTTTCATAACACAAAAATGTTATATAAGATACATGATGTTATTTAACGAATCATGAACGCATCATGTTTATATAGCATGTAATAGTTATATAGCACATAATCTAAATAAAGCTCGAGTTATATCTAGAAAAGATATGGCTCGGGCTTTTTTTACATATAGTTACTATTTTATATGTAATCGTTATTGATAGTTTGTATGTAGTTATTATTTTATATTTTCTTCTATTGAATCATGGTTTTTAACTATTTATAGACACTATTTCGTTAATACATGTAATGTTATAATAAATAAAAATGTTACTGTTTGTGGAGTGGGAATAGGATGTATGAAATCGTAAATGAACCAAATTTAACAATTGCCTTTGATATGGATGTAGAGCTATCTGAATTTGGTGTGTTTGGCGTATATATTAAACGAGGCTATAATATCTGTTCTGGCTATATTGATCCTAGCGACTGGTCCGGGATTCGCAAAGGCTATCAAGAATTAGTTGATTTGTATGAGAACTGTAAAGGCAAAGCAACCTTTACCTATGTATTAACTGGAGAAGGGGATACCCTAACATTCTCGTTAGATCAAAAGGGTGCTTTGGTGATAGATGTAACTATCTGTACTACTTATAATTATAAATGTAATATGACAATTGAAAGTTTAGATCAAACATATTTGCCAAAATTCATTGAATTTTTCAAAGAATTTCTGGAACGAGAGCCGAAATAAAAAGAGTCGCATCAAAGGATGCGACTCTTTTTTGTACCCAGTTTCTATTTACAATTATTTTGTAACAACTTTAAGATCTACAGGGATTTTAGCTTCTACAGCTTCGCCTTTGATAGCTTTTTGAGCTGTATCAATAGCGATTTTACCCATTTGGTCTGGTTGTTGCGCAATTGTTGCAGCCAATGTGCCGTCTTTAACAGCTTTGTCTGCATCAGCAGTACCGTCAAAGCCTACGATGAAGATTGTTTCGCTTGCCGCCGGACATTTATCCGCGAGCACTACAATATCCATGTTGCAACTACCAATAACAACAATGCGATTCATAATAACTCCTTAATCAGCCTCAGCCCTAAGTGGGACTAAAAATGGATATCGTTAATTTTTATACATGGATTTTGAAATGATTTATACAACAAAATGTATATATAAATAGTATCGATAACCGCATAGGCGTTTACTTTCGCATATCTATTAGTATAACTTAATCATTTATTAGTATAGCCTAAATACGAAAGTTAATCTATATAAATAACTATAAAATATGGGAATAAGAAAAGGTATATCCAAAATCTATATTACATGAGTAAAAATGTACCGATTAGATTTTGGATATACCTTATTATTTAAGAATTAATATAGTTATATATTAGTGAAAGCTTGGCTTGTCGTAGTGCGTGCCTGGTTCGCCAATACCGATGCTTGCACGGTGGAATGGTGTTTCATCATCTACATGTAAGATATCGAAGATGGCTTTTACTACTGCTTCCCGTGTAACTTGGGCATCGTTAAATTGAACGCCTTCAGGGATTAGTTCATAATTTGTGTTTTCTGGATCATTGTAGAGCCATGTGAGGCGTAAGATTGTGTAGTTTAAATTGGATTCGCGCAACACATTGCGTGCTTGTCGTTCGCCTTGAACATAGCTAATAGGCAAGCTGTCGAAGGTCCATTTTTCAAGTGCTGCAGGGAATTCACCAGAAAGACCAGCCATAGAAAGGCCGATAACACGGCGTATATTTTTACGGCTCAATGCTTTCACAATAGCCGCCATATCACTGCCAGATTCCATAGCGCCTACGAATACGATCTCTGCATTTGTTACAGCTTCCTCTAATTTAGCAGGGTTTTGGAAGGATCCCTCGATGACAGTAACCCGTTCATGCTCTAAAATTTCTGGATGTAAACGCGTACTCAATTGGCGACCATATAATGTAAGGTGCATATCTGTATATGTTAATAATGTAGCAGTCAACTTTTGTGCAATTTGGCCAGCGGCCCCTAAAATTGTAATATATTTGTACATATAGACCTCCTATGTCCTAGGCATAAGTATTTGTATGCATTATATCACAACTATATGACGAGAAAGTGAGAATAGAAATTTAATTATGATAGTAAAAGTTAGTTTTCTCAGCTATAAAATAAAAGTAGATGTGGTATAATACAAAACAAGAAGAGCCAATTAACGTTCTGGAATGCGTTAGGCTCATCTCCTGGGAAATAAGAAAATGAGAAATGGCCTAACGTCCAATTTGGGGTGTTAGGTCATTCTTATTTTACAATAAGAATGACTAATGTTGCGAACGCAATCATTAATGATATGGCTTCAAATGTTTAGGACGAAATGGGAAGGGAAGATATATAATTATGGACATTCAAGATCATGAACGTGTAATGGCTACGATAAAACTTATGGGCGCTTTAAAGGCAGGTCGTAAATCTGGTGAAGAACAAGGATGGATTTCATCAGAGGAACTAAAGAATGAACTGGGGATTTAATTATGAATAATCAAATTAGCTAAGCACCACAAGCTAGAAAAGGCGGTTTAATATTCTAAGGATATTAGAATGTTTTTATTTTAAATGGGGCAGGTATAACTGCAAAGTGTTATAATTCTTTATAGGAAGTTTACTTTTGTTTGGTGTATGGTTATCGTTGTTTTGAAGGGAGCGGCTGTATGTCAGATGGTCCATTTTTAACACCAAGAGAACAGGTAGAGCATAGTATATCTAAAGGTATTACCTTTAATAATATTACTGAAGTAGAAACAGAACAATATTTAGTAGAGAATAATAACTATTTTAAACTTAGAGCCTTTAGGAAGAACTTTTTAAAATCTACAAAATCTGGAAAATATGTAAATCTAGATTTTAGCTATTTAATTGATTTAGCATGTATTGATAATAGATTAAGACGAATCATGTTAGAGATGGCTATTGGGATTGAGCATTTTTCAAAAGTTCATTTATTATCTGTCTTACAGCAGAATAATATTGATCCATATGATGTAGTTGAGGATTATATGAATCAGCTAGAGAAATCTAATTTTGAACAATTACAGCATGACTTATGGAAAAATAGTGGTAGCTTATATTGTGGTAATTTATACGCTAAATATATTGATGATGAAAATAAACGTTGTCCTGTATGGGCCTTTCTAGAAATGATTTCTTTTGGACAGTATTTATACTTCTACAAATACTGTGCAGACTTATTGCAAAATACTGAGATTACAGAACGATTATACTTAATGTATACCGTTAAAAGTTTACGGAATGCATGTGCTCATAATAATTGTATTATTAATGATATAAACTCTACACATAATAAAAGCATTAATGTTGATTTATCAAGAGAATGTGCTAAATTTATAAAATCGCCATCAAGCAGACGTAGACATTTGAGACATATTTCTACTTATCAAATCTTAACTACGATGTATGCTCATCAGAGAATATGTATTAGTACTGGTGTTCATAACCATATATGTGGTGAATTAGATGAACTTAAGCAACGCTTTTTCCGAGATAATGATTATAGATTACATGATAATATAAAAGCTACATTTGATGTGTTTATTAGAGCTATTGACACATGGTTCCACATAAGGTAATATTTAGGTACATAGAAAAACCATTTTTGGTTTCAAGCGGCAGCATCGTTAATTCGGTGTTGCTTTATTTTTTTATAGGCGCCCTCAAGGGCGCTTTTTTACATCTAAAATAGTATTTGTTTGTAATGGTATAATATTGATATAAAATACGTAAAAATACATGCTTCAAAGTTATATATTGGGATTAACACTTTATATGACTTTGCATGTATTGTTGATGATGTAAGGGTTGGAATCGATGATTAATATACGAAAACTAGAAAATGAATTATGGGAAGCAGCAGATGCATTAAGGCAAGGATCTAAACTAACATCCAATCAATATTGTATGCCTGTATTAGGTCTTATCTTCTTGCGCTATGCATATAGTCGTTTCAAACTTGTTGAGGCTGAAATTTTAAAAGATAGACCTATGCGTAATGGCCGTGTTATGCCTGTAGAAGCTAGTGACTTTAAGGCTAAAAGTGCACTTTATTTGCCAGTAGAAGCACAATATGACTATCTCCTTAACTTACCAGAGGACATTAAAGGTGCAGCTTTAACTAGTAAGGATGGTCAAGTTATGACTAGCCTTGGTGAAGTGGTAAATAATGCTATGGCTTTAATCGAAGATCAAAGTGCACAGCTGACAGGGATATTGCCTAAGAATTATACAGACTTTTCAGATGAGCTTTTAGCAGAAATACTTCGTATCTTTAATAACTCTGCTCTTGATGAAGTAGGTGGAGATATTATTGGTCGAATTTATGAGTATTTCTTAAATAAATTTGCTAAGAATATTGCTTCCGATGACGGTGTATTTTTTACGCCTAAATCTCTAGTTAAGATGATTGTTAATGTTCTGGAACCAACTCATGGTACATTATTCGATCCTGCCTGCGGATCGGGTGGTATGTTCATTCAATCTGGTGACTTTGTCAATGCTCAGGGGATGAATGCAAATAGTGCGATGACATTTTATGGTCAAGAAAAGGTTGAGTATAATGCGCAGCTTTGTTTAATGAACATGGCGGTTCATGGTTTAACTGGTGTTATTAAATCTGGCGATGAAGGTAATAGCTTTTACAATGATGCTCATCAATTAGATGGTCGCTGTGACTATATTATGGCGAACCCTCCATTTAATGTTAATAAGGTAAAGGCCGAATCAACATTAAGTGCAGGGCGCTTACCATTTGGCTTACCAACTGTTAATGATAAAAATGAGATTAGTAATGCAAATTATTTGTGGATTTCTTACTTTTATAGTTGTTTAAATGATACAGGACGCGCTGGCTTTGTTATGGCATCTTCTGCTACGGATAGTCAAGGTAAGGATAAGGAAATTCGTGAACGCTTAGTAAAAACTGGTGCAGTGGATGTAATGTTGAGCGTAGGAAATAAATTCTTCTATACAAAAACTCTACCATGTTCTTTATGGTTCTTTGATAAAGCAAAACCAGAATCTATTAAGGATAAAGTTCTCTTTATTGATGCACGTAACTACTATACTGAATTAGATCGTAATTTAAATGAATGGTCTGAATGGCAATTAAGAAACTTAAATGCTATTGTTTGGCTCTATCGTGGTGAAGTAGAGAAATATATAAAACTCCTTAATGAATATCGCCATACATTAGGTGAAGATAAAACCTTTTTGGAGCATATAGAAGCTCTATCTGAAAAAGTGAAAGTAATTAAGGCAGAAGGTAAACAAGCTGTTGCTGATGCGGCCCGGGGTAAAAGCAAAAAAATTCAACAAGAATATGATGAAAAGGTAGAAGCTGTAAAAGAAACATTAACTATTGCCCAAGAAGCACAATGGTTATATGAAAAATTTGGCGATGGCGAATATGTAGATGTACCAGGTTTATGTAAGATTGCATATATCACAAACGAAGCTAAAGGTGATAATGAGGGTGTAAGTATTGAAGATAAAAATTGGTCTCTTACACCAGGTGCTTACGTTGGTGTAGCCCCTGTAGAAGATGATGGGGTTAACTTCAAAGAACGTATGGCTGAAATACATGAAGAACTGTTAGCATTACAACAAGAATCTAATATACTCATGGAAACTATCTCTAATAATATGAAGGAGATGGGATTATGATTAAATTGAGAGATGTTGCCTCATATGTCTCTGAAAAAGTTGATATAGGGCTTTTAAAAGTGCAAGACTATATTACTACCGATAATATGCTATCTAATCGTGGAGGTATCATAATTGGTAATGATTTGCCAAAAGCAGATAAAGTTACTAAATTTGAACGTGGTGATATTTTAGTTTCTAATATAAGGCCGTACTTTAAAAAAATCTGGTATGCAACCTTTAATGGAGGGTGTTCTAATGATGTTATCGTTTTTCGAGCAAATGGCATAAATTCCAAATTTTTATATTATGTATTATCTCAGAATGCATTTTTTGATTATATGATGGCCGGTGCAAACGGAACAAAAATGCCGCGAGGTAATAAGAACTTAATACCAGATTTTGAGTTACTTAATTTTTCACCTGTACAACAAGAGCATATAAGTTCAATTCTTTCCACATTTGATAGCCTCATTGAAAACAATCAAAAGCAAATCAAGCTCCTTGAAGAGGCTGCACAGCGTTTATATAAGGAATGGTTTATAGATTTGCGATTTCCTGGGAATGAAAATGTGGACATTGTAGATGGGGTTCCAGAAAGATGGAATATAAATTGTGCGGATCATTATTTTAAGATTACTATCGGGAAGACTCCATCTCGTGCTGAAAAACAATGGTTCACCAATTCTGGAGAAGGAACTCCGTGGATATCGATATCTGACATGGGAGAAGCTGGGGTTTTTTGTTTTTATAGTAAAGAAGATTTAACAGCTGATGCCATTGTTCGTCATAATATGAAGGTAGTACCAAAAGGGTCTATTTTAGTGAGTTTTAAATTGACTGTTGGACGAGTGGCAATTACTGGCGTCGATATGTGTACTAATGAAGCAATTGCACATTTTTATATTGATAATGATTTAGATAGAGCTTACACATATTGTTATCTTAAGAATTTCGAATATGATTCTCTTGGAAATACATCATCGATATCAAAAGCAATTAATTCGAAAATTATTAAGAGTATGCCGTTTATAATGCCTACGAGAGATATATTGGAACGATTCTCTTTGATTGTACAACCTATTCTTGATCAAATAGAATTTAAACAAATAATGATTTTCAGATTAACTGAAGCCCGGAATCGTTTACTCCCTAAGCTTATGAGTGGGGAAATAGAGGTGTAAAGGAGGTGTTACTATGAGCCATGATTATTCTGAAGAGAAACTAGTTCAGGATAGTGCGTGTGATGTGCTACAGAATAAATTGGGGTGGAAGGTTGCCTATGCGTATAATAGTGAGCAACTCGGAGTAGATGGTACATTTGGTAGGACTAGTTATAAAGAAGTCTTGTTGACTAGAGAAATTCGAAAGGTCCTTAAACGACTCAATCCTTGGATTAATGATCAACAAATCGTAGAGGCAATTACTAAATTAACTCGTAGAATATCAACAGCATCTTTAATACAAATCAACGAGGAGAAATACAATTATCTTCGTGACGGTATTTCTGTAACGGTTAAGCGCTCTGATGGGAGAACGGAGATTAAAAAGGCTGCTATTATAGATTTCAATAATGCACATAATAATGAATTCTTAGCGGTAAAAGAGCTTATTGTTCGTGGTGATTTGTATAATCGGCGAGCAGATATCGTTGGATTTGTGAATGGGATTCCTTTGCTGTTTATTGAAGCGAAACGGCCGGATATTGATGTGCGAAATGCATTTGAGGATAACTACAAAGATTATCTAGATACCATTCCACAATTGTTTTATTACAATGCCTTTATAATGCTTTCTAATGGATTAGAAGCGAAGGTGGGTACTGTTGGTAGTAAATACGAATTCTTTCATGAATGGAAGCGACTAGATGAGGATGAAAAAGGGAGTGTAGCTTTTGAAACTATGCTTCTAGGTATTTGTAATAAGGAAAACTTTCTTGATTTACTAGAGAATTTTATTCTCTTTGACCATTCTGATGGTCGTACTGCTAAAATATTAGCTCGTAATCACCAATACTTAGGTGTAAATAAGGCAGTAGAGGCATATGCTGATAGAGAATTAAAAGATGGTAAACTTGGTGTCTTTTGGCATACACAAGGTTCTGGTAAAAGCTATTCTATGGCTTTTTTTGCCCAGAAGATACGTCGCAAGATGGCAGGCTCACCAACCTTTGTAGTTCTTACAGATCGAGAAGAGCTTAATACACAAATTAGTGATACCTTTGAAAATTGTGGCATTCTTGGCAAGGATAGTAAGGCAAAACAATGTATTGCAACTAGTGGCGAGGATTTAATTGCTAAACTAAAAGGAAACCCTAGCTTTATTTTTACATTGATTCATAAGTTCAATAAATCTGATGTAGAGCCGATTTATCCTGATCATGACATCATCATTATGTCTGATGAGGCCCATCGCAGTCAGTATGGGTTGTATGCAGATAATATGATGAAACTATTACCGACAGCGGCACGTATTGGGTTTACTGGGACACCACTACTTTCATATGATAATATTACAGAACGTACCTTTGGTGGCTATATATCGATCTATGATTTTAAACGAGCCGTTGAGGATGGCGCAACGGTGCCATTATATTATGAAAATCGTGGTGCAAAGCTAGATGATTTACAAAATCCAGAGATAACTAATGAGATTCTTGATGCTATCGAAGCAGCAGATTTAGATAGTGCACAACAAGAGAAGTTAGAGAAGGAATTTGAAAAATCAATTCATATTCTTACTGCAGAGCCGAGACTTCGCTCGATTGCCAAGGACTTTGTACGACATTATTCCGATGTATGGACTAGTGGCAAGGCCATGTTTGTATGCTTAAATAAAGTTACCTGTGTTCGTATGTACGATTATGTACAGGAATATTGGAAAGAAGAAATTAAGCAGCTCAAAAAACAAATTAAAGCAGCAACACAACAAGAAGCACAAGAACTAGAACGCAAACTAAAATGGATGGAAGAAACGGACATGGCTGTTGTTATCAGTCAGGAACAAAATGAAATCCAAACATTTAAAGCGTGGGGACTAGATATTGAAACACATCGACGGAAAATGGTAAAACGAGACCTCGATAAAGAGTTTAAAGATTCAGATAATCCATTACGTATTGTGTTTGTCTGTGCTATGTGGCTTACAGGCTTTGATGTTAAGTGCTTGTCCTGTTTGTATCTAGACAAACCATTAAAAGCGCATACCTTGATGCAAACAATTGCTCGTGCTAATCGTGTTAATGAAGGTAAGAGTAATGGTTTGATTATCGATTATATTGGTATTGTAGAAGCACTTAAAAAGGCGTTGGCTGAATATACAGCAAATGTTGGAAATCATGATGGTGTAGATCCAACCATCGATAAAGAGAAGCTTGTTGCTCGTATACTAGAATTAATCGATATGGTGGTATTCTTTTTTAAACAAAAGAATATATTTATAGAAGATTTTTCTGATGCTAAAACTAATCCTTTCAGTAGATTATCTGATTTAAATGAGGCTGCTAATGCTGTTTGCGGTACTGTTGCAGATAAACAAACCTTTACTGCTTGTGCATCTGAGTTGCATAAGTTAATGAAATATATTGAACGTGATGATATTTCTGTGGATATACGAAGAGTGTATGAAACAATTGCAGCAATACATCGGATGTTAAAGCCTAAGCGCCGAGATGTAGATACTACTGACTTGATGGTTACTATTAATGCAATTATTAGTGAGCATATAGGGATGAAAGAATCTTTAGGGCAAACAGAAGATGCAACCGGTTCAGAGTATATAACTCGTATTGATATAAGTGCTATCGATTTTAATATCCTGCGTAAAGAGTTTACGAGGGTTAAACATAAGAATTTATTGTTCAACGATTTAGGTGAGTTTATTGAACGTAGTTTGGATAGACTGGTAGCAGCTAATCCTAATCGTAGGGATTACTTTGAGCGCTATAGACAAATTATAGAAGAGTATAACTCTGGAAAAGACCGTACTAATATAGAAAAAACATTTGAAGCATTAATACAGTTAGTAAAAGAGTTATCGGAAGAGGAATCTCGTTATATCCGTGAAGGGTTTACCACTGATGATGAATTAGCTATTTTTGATTTGTTAAAAAAAGATAATCCTAATAAAGCAGATATTAAGAAACTAAAAAGTACTGCTACAGAGATGTATACTAAAATAACAGAAGCTATTTCAAGGATGGATCACTGGACGGATAAGGATGAAACAACAGCAGAAATACAAAATCTAATTCGTGACATTCTTTGGCGGGAACTTCCAGAAAGCTACGATGAACAACAAATAGAAGTTTGTCGTGGAGATGTCTTTGAGTATGTATATACTAGATTTGGATATATGGCATAGGATTTCTAGTTTCAATATATTTTGATAGTCTATTAAAACAATGATAAGGGGCTACTTACGTAGCCTCTTTCTTTTGTATAAATGGGGAATGCAGAAAACTATTTCCTATATGTCTATGTATGAATTAGATGATTGTTCATTAACATTAGGGATGGTCTCTAGTCTTTCACAAATTCTCGAAGAATGATACAATATAGATTATATATTCATTTTTAGAAAAGAGGCTATTATGGAACGGATTCAAGATCTTGTGTACACGCATGTGCAGGGTGGCCAGTTTAGATGGGTTACTGTCAGCACATTGATGCTCGCATTGGGCACGATATTGCATTTGGTGAGCCCTAGTGTGGCTGGGGTAACGCCAAACTGGACGATTGCTACGTACTGCGTAGCTATTTTATTGACTCGCCCTAGTTTGAGTCAAACATTGGGGATTGGCCTTGTAGCGGCCCTCATCAACGTATTGACATCTAAGTCAGCATTCCCTTATGGTAACTTGTTGTCTGAACCAGGCGGTGCGTTGACAGCGGCTCTCGTAACACGTGCGATGTTATCTATGAAGTTCCGTAAAATCGGTGGTTTTGATTTAACACCAATCGTATCTGGTTTCTTAGCAACTGTTGTATCTGGTGGTATCTTTGTTACCCTCTTATGGCAAGTGCTTGGTTTACCAAATAATGTATACATGTACGGCATGTGGCCATTGGTGCTTATCGTAGGTGCTTTGAATGGCGCTATTACGCCAATCTTATACATTCCGGCGCAACGTCTATTCTCTAAACGCGGCATGTTGCCAAGTGCAGATCAATTGACGTCTGACCATAGTCATATGACGATCTTGCCTGAGCGCCAAGCTAAAATCTCCATTGAGCACGTAAATTACTATCATCCAAAGGCGACTACACCGTCTCTTGAAAACATCAATCTCGACGTACATGATGGGGACTTCCTCGTTGTGACTGGTCCTGCTGGTTGTGGTAAAAGTACCCTTTGCATGGCTATGGTAGGGGCTGTACCTAAATTCTACGGCGGCCGTCTTGAAGGCATGGTCTTTGTAGATGGTAAAGCGACTACGCAAATGGAAATTCCAGAGCTTGCGAACCATATCGGTGTTGTTCTTGCCGACTATGATACGCAACTCGTAACGATGACAGTTCGTGAAGAAGTAGCTTTTGCTATGGAAAACCGCGGTTATGATCGTGAAACGATTAAAGCTCGTTCTGAAGAGGTGTTTAAGCAAGTTGGCCTTGTAGGCTTAGAAGATCGCAAGATTACAAGCTTGTCTGGTGGTCAACGCCAACGTTTGGCCATCGCTTCCGTATTGGCTACGAACCCAACAGTTCTTGTGCTTGATGAACCAACAAGCTCCCTCGACCCAGATGGGACTGCCGAATTATATCGCCTCGTAGGTGATTTAAATCAAAAACACGGTATTACCGTTGTTGTTATCGACCATGATTTGCACGCTGTATTGCCGTATGCAAACCGCATGGCTCTCATGGTGGATGGCTCTATCGCATGTGATGCGGATGTACCGACTACACTTCGATACATGTACGAACACAATATTCACGTAGATGCATTGCCATCTGTGTTCACAACGTACATGGAACTTGAACAAGCGGGCTTCCACAGTGATGAACCTTGGCTTAGCATCGAGTCTGCTATCAAGGGCTTGCACCAAATTGAAATGGCTCACGCTATTCAAAACGAGGTGCATGGTGAAAGCAAGTCTCCAGCTAATCAATCTAATACAGTAGAAAATAAACAACCAATTCAACGCGTTGATGATGTACAAGGAAAGGACGGTGGCGCTCATGCTTAAGGTTGAAAACATCCGCTTTGGCTATGTGCCATCCGTAGACATCTTCCGAGATGTGACTTTCACCATCGAAGGCGGCGAATATATTGCTATCGGTGGTCGTAATGGTTGTGGTAAAACGACTATCACTCGTTTGCTCGTAGGTCTTGAAAAGGCTAGCGAAGGCCGCATGTACTATAACGGCACAGATATTACATCTATGCCACCATCTAAACGTGGTCAATTTATCGGTTATGTATTCCAACAACCGGATCGCCAAATGTTCAGACCAACAGTAGCCACAGAGGTTGCTTTCGGTCCTGAATCACTAGGTCGCAGTAAATCTGAAGTGAAACGCATCGTTGATGAAGTGTTGGAACGTACAGGTATCGCTCACTTACGTGAAGCCTATCCTCCAACATTGCGTCGTGGCGAAAAACAACGCGTTGCTATCGCATCCGCATTAGCAATGCAATCTAAAATCCTCATTCTCGACGAACCAACAAGTGGTCAAGATGGTAAGGAAACTAAAGAGTTGTTAGCTTTATTGCGTCAACTTAATCAAGAAGGTATTACGATCCTTCTCATTACACATGATATGGAAATCATGGCTAGCGAATGTAGCCGTGCACTCATCATGGGTAACCAAACCGTTGCCTTTGATGGCAGTCCAGAAGAATTATTCAAGAAATCTACAGACGAATTGCAAGACCTAGGCCTTACAAAACCGCCAAGTGTGGAACTTTCACTAGCGGTACCATCTCTAGGCTATTGCAAATCTATGGATGAATTGAAATCTAAGTTAGTGGCTCAGTTGAGCGGGAAATAGGAGGGACATATGGAACGTTTAGTACCGTTAACAAAAATCTTGATGACCCTCGCCGTATCCGTGTGGGCCATTCTCTTGCGCGACTGGCAATCTCTATTGGCCTTAGTCGTTGTAGAACTTGTCGTGTTATTCGTTGCAGGTCTATTGATCAAACAACGTAAGGCCGTAGTGGCATTGACTAGCTTTGCCGTATTCCTTGGGGTTGTTCAATTCCTCGGCAGCGGTGATGTAACATCTGCTATCGTATCTGGCTTGCGCATGCTCGCCATGACGCTTGTATTCATCTGCTTGTTGGCAACTACAAAATTGCAAGACCTTACAGCGGCGCTCGTAACACAATGCAAAATTCCTTATGAATATGCATTTATGTTCACTGCCGCACTTCGCTTCGTGCCTGACTTCATTGCTGAAAGCCATGCAGTACAAGAGGCACAAGCTTGCCGTGGTTTATCCTTAGAAGGCAACTTCATTAAACGCATCAAATCCTATGCGTCTGTAATCCAACCATTGCTCTTAAAATCCTTGGGCCGCTCCGAAACAATGGCGCTATCCCTAGAACTACGTGGCTTTGGCGGTCCTACACATAGCTTTGCAGCATCTGTAGGATTGAAAACTATTGATTACAGCGTGATTGGGGCTTTGATTGTTATTACAGTACTTTTATTTCTAGTAGTTTAATCTTCTCATATATTTACAATTAAAACTTAAATACATAAACTGAGTGGTAAAAATTGATATTTTTACCACTCAGTTTTGTTGTATTGGGGATATAGAAGTAAAATATGCAATTTTTACTTCTTAAAAATGCAGAAATGTGAAATGGTATGTACTACGAATAGTTCATCCTTTTTCTTGCGTATTGGAGTTATTTTTATATATTATGTTATATAGAAATAATTTTAGTTTTGGAATACCAGCTATTTTGAGGAATTCTTATGAGTGAATTAGTAATACAACCAATTACAAAGGATGATATACCATCTTGTTTAGATATTTATAATTACGAGGTTGTAAATGGCGTAGCCACCCTTGATCTTGAACCTCGTACGTTGCCAGAATGGCAGGAGTGGTTTGAGGCGCATCAGACAGCGGAGCACTGCATTTTTGTAGGGCTTATGGACGATGTTGTAGTAGGCTATGCATCGCTTTCACCATATAGAACAAAGGATGCTTTCAAAAGTACCGTCGAATTATCTATTTACATCCACGAAGATTATAGAGGTAAGGGCGTGGCATCTAAATTGATGGCCCATATATTAGAACATGCCAAAGAAACGGACACATTACATACGGTAGTGTCTGTTATTACTGCAGGAAATGCAGCGAGTACGGCATTGCATGAGCGCTTTGGATTTACCTATTGTGGTCTAACACCTCAAGTTGGTTTTAAACATGGTAAATATCAGGATACCGAAACATACGCATTATTGGTATAATAAAACGTAGATAATAATACATATATAATAAACGATATATAAATGGAAATATTAATTAGATATATTAATAAAGTACAGAAGATAGATAAGGGTTCGCTACGGGTTAGGGCGAATAGGGTGATTGAATGAACATGAAAGATGAACGACAGTTCGTTGGCTATAGCAAGTATCGCAGCCGACTTGTGGACGGTCATGTACATACAGAGTTGTGTCCCCATGGTAGTGGGGACCGGACTGCAATGATGATCGAAAAGGCTATTGAGTTGCGTATTGAGAAAGTATGCCTTACAGAGCATGCGCCATTGCCAAAGGCTTTTGCCGTTGAATACGGTGGTGACCAAAAGGCCTATGATACAGCGTCTTTGAAATTGAACCAAGTAGATACCTACTTAGAATTAGGTCGCCAACTACAACGTGCTTATGGCACACATATCGACATCTCTCTCGGTTTTGAAGTGGATTATATTCCAGGCTTTGAGACAGATATTCAAGAGTTCCTCAACCGTTATGGTCCGTTGACAGATGATAATATTTTATCCGTTCACTTCATGGAAGGCGTGAATAATGCCTTTTATTGCTTAGACTATAGCCCTGAAGAATTTGAAAAGGGCTTTGGTCCGTGGATTCAAAAGCAATATGAGTTATATTACAAATATTACTCCACCGTGCGCCAAGCCGTACGTGCTGACCTCGGTGAATATACGCCAAAACGAATTGGTCACTTTGATTTAATTAAGAAATACCAACACCACTTTGGCTTTGAGCGTCACTTAGATCGCCGCAATGCACAGGTGGTAAGCGATATCTTGCATATCATGCGCGTACAAGGTCGCGAACTAGACTACAATATGAGCGGCTTCTTCAAACCGGATTGCCGTGAAATGTATCCAAGCCGCTTTATTCAAGGTATGGCTGCTATCATTGGGGTACCATTTGTACTAGGCTCTGATGCACATAGCATAGCTGATATAGAAAAAATTTGGGGCTAGATTGATGAGAAAGTTTTTTCTTGGGATTATTATTCTCATAACTCTAATAACAGCTTTTATAGCTTATATGTTTTATCATGAACCATCATCTGATGAGCTAGTTGGTCGCAGTGTGGCTTTAGAATGAGCAACAGAAGCGGTAGGCCATGGTGCAGGTGAGTTATTGGTAACGAGTATCGATAGGCATGGCACGGGGCTTAGCTTTGATATTGAATTATATCAAGCTTTAGCAGAGGTTGTAGATGTACCTGTAATAGCCTTTGGCGGTGCTGGGAATATACAGCATTTTGTGGATTTATTTACAAAAACAAATGTAACTGGAGCCCTCGCTAGTGCATTGTTACACAATAAGGTTTTAACTATAAAAGATATTAAAAAGGCTCTTCACAAAGCAGGCATCGTCGTAAGACAATAGATAATTACTATCAAAATAAAACGCTAAAAGCATTCTCTTATTAACGGAGAATGCTTTTTAATTATGCTTTTAACTCATAATGTACATTCAAAATGAGAAATCGATAATTGACACTTTTATGTTTAGATATACAATAATTATTGTAAGTACTAAAAGTTTAGAGAGCCAATGTGGCATGGATGTGCAAAAGATTTATCAGATATTTTTATATAACACCATGTCACACAAGACAATTGGAGGTGTTTATATGGTTATGAATGGTATTTACTTAGTTATAGCCTCCGCGTGTATTCTAATTTTAGCGTACCGCTTTTACGGGGCTTTCATAGCGGCGAAAGTATTAACATTGGATGAATATCGTCCAACGCCAGCTATGGTTCACAACGACGGTCACGATTACGTGCCAACTAACAAATGGGTAACATTTGGTCATCACTTTGCAGCGATTGCTGGTGCAGGTCCTCTTGTAGGTCCTGTTATCGCAGCCCAGTTCGGGTATTTGCCTGGTGCATTATGGATCCTTATCGGTTCCGTATTAGCCGGCGCTGTACATGACATGGTTATCTTGTTCGCATCTGTTCGCTATGATGGTAAATCTATTGCGGATATTGCACGGGAAGAAATCAGTAAATTTGCTGGTTTCGGTGCTATGCTTGCTACATTGTTCCTATTGATCATCACCCTTGCTGGTATGGCCGTAGTAGTAGCTAACGCATTGCATAACTCCCCATGGGGTTTCTTCTCCGTATTTGCTACAATTCCAATCGCTATTTTCATTGGTATTTATTTGAAATGGTTGCGTCCTGGTAAAATTCAAGAAGCAACTATTATCGGTGTAGCGTTGATCTTCGCAGCTATTATCTACGGTCCAAACGTAGCAGCTAGCGAATATGCTTCTTGGTTCACATATGACTTGCAAACTATTGAAATCATGCTTGCAGTCTATGGTTTCTTTGCAGCAGCATTGCCAGTATGGTTATTGCTTGCTCCTCGTGACTATTTGTCCACATACCTTAAAATCGGTACAATCGGCGCATTGGCTCTTGGTATTATCATCGTAATGCCTGAAATTCAAATGCCAGCTGTTACTCCTTATATCTGGGGCGGCGGTCCTGTATTGAAAGGTTCTGTATTCCCTTACATTTTCATTACTATCGCATGTGGTGCGTTGTCTGGTTTCCATACTGTTATCGCAACAGGTACAACACCTAAAATGCTTACTAATGAAAAAGAAATCTTGCCTATCGGCTATGGTGCAATGTTAACAGAAGGCTTCATCGCTATGATGGCGTTGATCGCAGCTACTGCATTGCATCCAGATGATTACTTCGCAATTAACTCCACTGTTGAATCCTTCAAAGCCTTAGGCCTTCAAGTTCATGAATTGCCAGCATTGTCCGCAATGGTTGGTGAAGACTTGATGCATCGTCCTGGTGGCGCCGTATCCCTTGCAGTAGGTATGGCTCATATCTTCTCCAGATTGCCTAACATGGATCACTTATTGGGTTACTGGTATCACTTCTGTATCATGTTCGAAGCATTGTTCATCATGACTTTGATCGATGCTGGTACTCGCGTAGGTCGTTACTTACTTCAAGAATTATTAGGTCATTTCCATCCTAAATTCAACGACCAACATTGGGCTCCTGGCGTTTATGGTTGTGCAGCTTTAATTTGTATTTTGTGGGGCTACCTAGTTCTACAAGGTAACATCGGTATTATCTGGCCTCTATTCGGCGTATCTAACCAATTATTAGGTACTATGACATTGGCTGTAGGTACTACAGTTATCATGCGACTTGGCCGCAAACGTTATGCATGGGTAACAGGTATTCCTTGTATCCTCATGGCTATCGTGGCTATCGCTGCAGACTTTGAAAACGTATTTAACAGCTATATCCCAGCTGGTAAATGGATCCTAGTAGCATTTAGTGCTGCCATGTTCCTCATGATTCTTATCGTATTAGTAGAAGCAGTTCGTAGCTGGATTCGTTTGGCGGACATTCCTCAAGACTATCGCACTCAAGAAGAAATTGAAGCTGAAAGCCTTGTAAAATACGGTAAACAAGCAAAAGCATAATAGCTTGTTTTATTAAACATTTAAAAGGGCACTCATAACGAGTGCTCTTTTTTATATAATTAGTGTATTTCATAGAAATCTATGGAGCTGAAAATAAAATTCTATAGAATTTATTGACATGAATAGAAATGTAATATAGGATGTATGTAGTGATGTTTATTACTACAATAAAATAGTTAGGTAACGGTGCCTTGCATGCAGAGTTTCTGCGAGCAAGGCGCTTTTTGTATGGAAAGGAGTATCTTATGGTCAATATGATTGATACGGGCAACACAGCATGGGTCTTGTTGTGTGCTGCTTTAGTATTCTTTATGACACCTGGTTTAGCGTTGTTTTATGGTGGGATGGCGCGTAGTAAAAATGTGCTAGGTACGATCATGCAGAGCTTCTTTTTGATTGGTGTCATCTCTGTTGAGTTTATTTTGATTGGCTATACGCTAATTTTTGGTGATGATCTACATGGCATCATCGGTGACTTTAGTAAATTTGGCCTTGGTGGTGCGGAGACAGCCGTCTTAAGTGATACACATATTCCTGAGCTTGCCTTTGTAGCATTCCAATGCATGTTTGCTGTTATCACACCAGCCATCATGAGTGGCTCTATTACAGGGCGTATGCGCTTTGCCCCCTTTGTAGTATTTGCTTTGCTATGGTCTATCTTTGTATATAATCCGGTGGCCCATTGGATTTGGGGCGGTGGCTTCCTCAGTGATTTAGGCGCATTAGACTTCGCCGGAGGACTTGCGATTCACGTGTTATCCGGTGTGTCTGGTTTGACCTTGTGTATGCTGCTAGGCCGTCGTCGCGGCTATGGACGCATGCCTATGCTGCCTCACCACTTGCCGATGACAATTCTTGGGGCCGCTATTCTATGGTTCGGTTGGTTTGGCTTTAATGCAGGATCTGCTCTTGGCGTAGGATTCCTTGCGGCTAATGCAGTGTTAACTACACAAATCTCTGCAGCTGTTGGTATTGTGGGATGGGTGCTAGTAGAAATGATGCACCGCGGTAAACCTACTGTATTAGGGGCTGCCTCTGGCGGTGTATCTGGCCTTGTAGCCATTACACCAGCGGCAGGCTTTGTAATGCCTATGGCGGCCATTATAATTGGCTTTGTAGGTGCTGTTGTGTGTTATCTTGCTGTCGCAATTATTAAAAACCGCCTTGGTTACGATGACTCTCTTGATGCATTTGGTATTCATGGCGTAGGTGGCACGTGGGGCGCTATTGCTACAGGTTTATGGGCTACCACAATGATTAATCCTGATGGGGCCAATGGTTTGTTCTATGGCGGCTCCTTATTAGGCCCTCAATTACTTTCACTTGTTACTGCCTATGTATTTGCCGTTCTAGGTACATTTATACTATTTAAAATCGTCAGCGCCTTTATGGATATGCGCGTTAGCATTGGCTCTGAATCACTTGGCATCGATATTAGTGAACATGGCGAAGGTGCTTATAATCAATCTGAATTTAAAAGCTCAGGGCGATTTATTTCGTCCAATCAAACGTCATTGTTATGATTTGTGATAGATACATAGTAAGGTACAATTGGATGTATATATGCTGTAATTGGTGAAAGTTAGGTTATATAATGCGTACTTCTGTACCACATAGGAGATAGATATATGAAACGAATGAAAAAGGTAGATATAATCGCTCGTGCAGAGCAGCTAGAGGATTTAAAAGAGGCGTTAAACAAGATTGGTATTCAAGGCATGACGGTGTCACAAGTCTTTGGCTGTGGCTTACAAAAGGGCCATACCGAAGTATATCGGGGCCAACAATATGATGTGAATTTAATTCCTATGGTAAAAGTTGAAACCGTTGTGTGTGATGTGCCTGTGGATCTCGTGATGGATACAGCACGTAATACATTACAAACTGGTGAAGTAGGGGACGGTAAAATTTTTGTATACGATGTAGAAGACGCGATGCGTATACGGACAGGTACAAGAGGCACCAAGGCCGTAACCGACGACGAAGCATGATAAATGAATACTAAAATAGAAAAGAGACGAGGTTTACCCTCGTCTTTTTTCTGTTTAACTCTTTTCGAGTAATGCTTCATATCATTATTATTATCAGAGTTTAGGAATATATTTTATTTTAATGGGACACCTTTGTAACAAACGTTATGAAATGAGTGGTCTATACATAATGAGCGACTTAGCTCGCTTTGGAGCGAAGTTGTATAGACCACTCATTTCAATATACCGGCCGCTACGTTTTAGGGCCCCATTAAAATAAAATTATAAATGCATCATGATATAATAATGCTATGAAACATTACATACGTTCCTATTGGACAAAATATAAACAATTGTATAAGAAAGGTCTAAAAGGCATTGCTGCTTTTCTTGCCATTGGAGCGATTATTTTCTTTGTATTGGCTACGATAGCGAGTCGTGGGATGGGCGTTATCTTCAACGAGGTTATGGCTCGACAAACGATGATGCGTGGTTCTGTAACCGTAGAGAGCTTAACTGCAACGCCGTGGGGGACATTATCCTTTACCGATTTGGTGTGGAAGGATCCAGAAGGTCGTGAATTACTGACCGTTCCAAGTGGTAAGATTCGCGTTAATATGTGGGACGTAG
This sequence comes from Veillonella sp. T11011-6, assembly GCF_002959755.1. Taxonomy (GTDB): domain Bacteria; phylum Bacillota; class Negativicutes; order Veillonellales; family Veillonellaceae; genus Veillonella. Next base: position 66,776 of record NZ_PPCW01000003.1, read on the forward strand.
TCACTCGTAACTTTAAGGCTTCTGCCATAAACGGGATCGAGTTAAATGATGCGACCATTGTGGTCGATTTGGACGATGATAACCGGCTCGACTTCGTACCTGCCTCGCCAGATGTGAATAAGCCTCTCGATGAGGTAGAACCGCGTCCTAAGCCGCCTAAAAAGACTACGCAAGATCGGCAAGAGGAATTGGCGAAGAAGGTTCGTAATTTTAATTGGGAAGGCCAACATTTGGACCTTACCATTACACTTAGAAATAATCAGTTAGAAATCTTTCAGAAAAATCGTCACTATGTGATGAAGAATGTAGAGGCTAAAATTCATCTTGATAGTAAGCGCGCTATTCGCGTTGATATGGAAACTGGTAAGTTTGGTGGAACCGCTATTGGTGATGGAATGACACTAAAAGGACGCGTTGATTTAAAGGATGTGTTGAAGCATCGCATGCCTCAACTGGATTTACAGTTTGATGTGAAAGGCGTAGACCCAGCATCCCTTGGTTTTGGCGATAATATTCACGATGCTATGACCTTGTTGACAAAGGTAACAGGTGATTTTAATCGACCGTTGGCTAAAGGCCGTGTAACGATGCCTATTTTACGTATTCCTGCGCTTACCTTTGAAAACGTCGTGGGTGATGTAACGTACCAAGATGGCATTTTAAATTTTGAAAATGTTAATGCTAATGTATACAGTGGCAAATTAGAGGCAAAAGGGGTATACAATTTAGATACAAGAGCCTATACGATTACAGGTGTAGCTAAGGATTTAGATAGTAGCGAAGCCCTTAAAACACCTGAGTTCGTCGTTCCTGTATCGGCTAATTTGAACTTTAAGAGCGAAGGGAAGCCTCGTGATATGGAGGTATGGGGGAATTTCTGGTCTGGTGAAGGCCATTATATGCTCATTCCAATTAAAAATATTACAGGAAACTTTCACAATAAGGGGCGTCATTTATCCTTTAGTGATGTGACAGTTAATACGAATATTACGACCATTTCCACAGATGCGTTGCGCATCGATAATGGGCAGCTCACCATGGGGCCTCTCAACATTACATCCCATGGGGGCAGTAATTTTATCCTCTATGACGAGTCCTTCGATGAGATTGATGAGAACATGGATCGGATTAAAGTTGGGATGAAGCAAGCTGGTGAAAATAGTAAGCGTGCCTCTGATTCAGCTAAAGGTATAGATAGTATCAAGGTTCCCGATGATGTAAAAGAATCTGTTGGTGATGTAAAACGCCAAATGAATGAGGTGAAAGATGCTTTCAAAGGTATCAAAATAAAGTGATAAATGAAATATAAATGATATTAACTCTCTTTCATTGTGCATTTATTTAGATGGTTTATAATAAATCTCCGTTATCATAATTTTTGATAAAATACTTTTGTGTTATTTGGAGGTTTTTTATGAAAGCATCAAAACAATTCTCTATCGTTTTGGCCGCAGCTGTACTTGCTTTTGGCGCTGTTACAGTAGCACCACAACAAGCAGACGCTTCTTATGGCTACAAATATACTGATTCCCAACGTCCGCCAGTATCTACTCCAACAGGTTATGTTAATCCAGCTATGGGTTCTACAGTAACTGTTACAAATCCTGCACCTACTACAAATAAATTGACTACTCCTAAAGCTAGTACTACTATTGAAAACATTACTGTGACTAATGTTGCACCAAAATACTCTGATTACAATGATATTGCAGCATACTCTCTAGCAGTAGCTGACTATTTCATGGCGAAGATCATGGCTATATATGGTAGTGGTAATACGGCACTTAACCGTTATGGTTTTGGCAGATAATATAGTCATCAAATTTAGTAAAACTAATTTCGAATAATTATATATGCTATATAATAAAAAGGTCCCGTATGGGACCTTTTTATTTGCATAAATTTTTTAATGCGTTGAGAGCTTGCTCAACAATCTCTTAATTTCGGTTATCGATCTAATCCGTTAGCACGTTGGTATTCAGATTTGTCTGTAGATTGAGCTTGATCATCTGTAGTTACAGTATCTTTAGCTAAGGATTTCTTAATTTTAATAAGAGGTTTTTCTGTAGCCTTTGGATCTTCTTTTTTCTTTACATCATTTTGAGCTGGTGGCAAGAATGTGTTGAGTTCATTCTTGTGAGATACCTCTGTGTTTGTAGTAGATGCTAATTGTGCACGTTGAGGGGCGATGAAGATTTCATCCTTTGTAATTTTTACATCGTTCAATAATAATTTGAATACTTGTGGTTTTACAAAGATAGTACCATCTACCTTGCGAGCTGTAGGCAAGAAGGATTCGGAAGTATCAAGGTTAATGATTTTTAATTTACCATGACGGACAACTTCTGCAGAATCTGGTTGGATTGCCAGTGTAGCAATGTTCATGTCCACTAATGCTGTTTTAGTAGGCTCATCCCATGCCACCTTATAGCCTAAAGCTTCAGATACTTGGCGTAATGCTACGAGTGGCTGACCATCTACATAGATTACATTTTGTTGACCGTTGATAGGTTCAACCACTTTACCATCTACATTGATATGATGAGCAGTTGTAACAGATGCCGGTTTTTCAAGGTTCATAGCTGGACCTGGATTCTCCATGCCAATAGCCGCTTGTGCAGGTTGTGCCGTGCCAAATGTGAAAGCTAATGCACCTACAGCGATGCTAGATAAAATAAGCTGTTTTAATTTCATAAGTGACCTCCATAAGGTATTATATCGTTCTGAATAAACTAACATTACCAAATGTATATGAATATTTTATTATAAATTTTAATTTTACACAATCTATATGTGAGCGCAATATAATTGAACTAGAGTATGGGGATAGGATAGTTTATGCAGAGACATAGGATGAACTGGTCATTTAACTATAGTCTGAAATCGTTTATCTCTATAAGTAGTGTATTCTTTTGTATGCTATAATTAAGTATTACATGAATTATTCAATATATTTAATTATAGAGTTTTAGAAGATATAGAAAGAGGTTCCTTATGGCATCCGGCAGATCTGAAAAAGAGTTACAAGGGGTAACGATGTTAGGTCACAAGACCGATTACCCAACTGATTATGCACCACAGGTATTAGAGGCATTTGATAACAAGCACCCAGACAACGATTACTTCGTTAAGTTTAATTGTCCTGAGTTCACTAGCTTGTGTCCTATGACAGGTCAACCTGACTTTGCCACAATCTATATTTCTTATGTACCAGATAAGAAAATGGTTGAGTCCAAGTCTTTGAAATTGTATTTATTTAGCTTCCGTAATCATGGGGACTTCCACGAAGATTGCATCAATATCATCATGAAAGACCTCATCAAGTTGATGGATCCTAAGTACATCGAGGTATGGGGCAAGTTTACACCACGCGGTGGTTTGTCCATCGATCCATACGCAAACTACGGCAAGCCTGGTACAGAGTGGGAGAAGACGGCAAAAGAGCGCCTTCATTTTCACGACATGCAGCCTGAACGCGTAGCATACCGTTAATATGGTATATGAATATATAACAATGGGCACATCGTTCATAATGTTTTTTATGATCGGTGTGATCTTGTCTATTCACCCTGCATCCATAATCGTAGGGGAGCATACACAGTTGTCACATCTTAGCAGATGGACTCGGTGGAATGGGTATCTTATTTTTATATTGACCCTATTTATCGTGGATGTACTCATAACAAATGGCATATATGCTGCATTTTATGATGTGTATGGTAATTTATCGTCTTTGAGTGAGCTAACATTTGACCCGATGGCGATATTCTTTAGTGAAAGCTTCCAAATAGGCGTTGTTTTCGTCTTTGTTTTAGTTTTGTTACAAGTGTTAGGCCTCGTCGATTTGGCTCATGGTGAAAGAAACTTATCATTTCATTATGACCAACTACATCAAGGCAAAGAGCAACCTTCCTGGATGGAGCGGTACATGGCCCGTGAAAAGGGCGGGTTGGGCTTAGCTTTTGTAGGATTGCTTTACATGATGCGGATGACCATGAGAACTATGTGGCCTTATATTATATGCCTTGTGTGGTTCAAGCTTATAGCTATACTCACTAATGTGTTACTTTCACCAGTCATCAATCGATTAATGCATGTTGAATTGATGGCATCAACGCATATCATATTGGACCCTTATGTAGCGACATATTTGATAGTAGGATTTCTATGGGGTTATGTAGCACTGCACTATGACATAGACAAGGCTTATAACGTAGCGAATAGTACTGTGATAGCCATCATTCCACGGCTTACCGTTATAATAGGGGCAGTCATCTTTATTGGGCTTGCGCTAGCTATTATTATGGTGCCTATTACCTGGAATGTGGTGGTAGACACGTTGACAAAGCTATAAATAAACCTAGTTATTTCCTGTATTTTTAGGGTTTTAAAAGCGGTTCTCATTCTCTTGACAATGCATAGATGCAGGTGATAGAGTATGAGTGTATTTATGAGAATACACAAATGGTTATATCCAGTGTATAGAGAATAACAAGGTGAAATTCATATCGTCCTTGGGATGTTCCTGAGGACGATTTTTATCATCTATCGCCAAAAGGAGGATCAGATGAGCATAGTCACAAATCAAACAACTGAACTGATTGGTAAAACTCCGGTATATCAATTACCAAACACCAATATCTATGTAAAACTTGAAAAATATAATGTAGGCGGTTCTGTGAAAGACCGTGCTGTACTTGGCATGTTGCAAGACGCTAAGGAAAAAGGACGCCTTCACGAAGATAGCATTATCGTTGAAGCTACAAGCGGTAATACAGGCATTGCTCTTGCCATGGTGGGCGCTATCTTGCATATTAAAACTGTTATTATTATGCCTGAAAGCATGAGTAAAGAACGCCGTGAACTTATTAAGGCCTATGGTGCACAGCTCATATTAACGCCGAAAGAAACGGGGATGAGAGGTGCTCTTGAACGCGCTAATGAAATTTTAGATAAATATCCAAATGCTTTCACATTGGGCCAATTCGTAAACCCTGCAAACCCAGATATGCATTATCGTACAACTGGTGCTGAAATCGTAGAACAAGTGCCAAATGTAGATGTATTCATAGCTGGTATCGGTACTGGGGGGACTTTCACAGGCGTTGCAAAACGTTTGAAAGAACATAATCCTAACTTGAAAGCCATCGCCGTAGAGCCAACAGGTTCTCCAGCCATTACGGAAGGTAAGGGCGGCCCTCACAAAATTCAAGGCATTGGGGCAGGCTTTATTCCTGAAAACTTTGATCAAAGCTTAATGGACGGTGTACAAACTGTAAGCGATGAAGAGGCTTTCAGCGAAGTGCAAACCTTTATGCGTGAAAGCGGTGTTTCTATTGGCCTTTCCTCAGGGGCTGCTATCGTTGCGGCAAAGCGTATTGCGCGGGAAGAGCCAAAGGCTAATATTGTGGTGATTGCGCCAGATGGGGTAGAAAAATATTTATCCCTTTTGGACTTCGCCAATAATGAATATGTAAAGTAACGGATTTCGCATAGATAAAGCATCTTATGTATAGGAATACATACCACATATGTTGTATACTATATATTATATATGAGTAGAGTTATTTGAGATGGAGTCGCTATGATACAAGGTTTACGCGAATTATGGGGCAAAATTCAATATAATATTAAGCGCGTAATGGATTCTGACCCGGCAGCAACGAATGTGTGGATGGTCATTTGGACATACCCGCATATTACAGCCTTGTTTTGGCATTTCTTTGCGCATCGCCTCTATAAGGCGGGTTGGCCAACCTTGGCTCGTCGTGTAGCACTTCATTCTCGTCACGTAACCGGCATTGAAATCCATCCAGGTGCTACCATCGGTCGTGGTTTATTTATCGACCATGGCATGGGTGTCGTTATCGGTGAAACGGCAATCGTAGGGGATAATGTGACCTTGTTCCACCAAGTGACGTTAGGCGGCATGTCTTCTAAAAAGGTAAAACGTCATCCGACCATCGAAGACGAAGTGCTCATCGGTACAGGCACGAAAATCTTAGGGGATATTACTATTGGGGCGCGTACTAAAATCGGTTGTAACCTCGTTATCAAACACGATATCCCTAAAGATATGGTTATCTTTGAAACGGATCCGGAAAATATGTATGTCCGTAAACCTCGTCGTACTAATAATGGCCAGGCAGAGGAAAAGAAAATTCCTGACGATTACATAGAATACTATATTTAATATAGTGTAATAAAACCGCATATAATATAGAAGGATAGAACCTCTAACTATTAGTTGAACCAGTAGTTAGAGGTTTTTTTATAAAAATATTCAAAAAAATCGATTTAATGTATTGACAAGGAAAATCATTATTGATAAAATAAGTCATGTAATCAATACTGATTACAAATTAGATAAACGAATTGATGGCATAGAAGCCGACTGGGTTTATTCTAGATTTTGAATAAACTATATTTGAGAATTAAAAGAAAAAGGAGAATTACTATGAAAAACTTACAGCAAGTAAACCAATATTTAGCAGATCTTTCCGTATGGAACGTAAAATTACATAACCTACATTTCAACGTAACAGGTCCACAATTCAAATCCATTCATGAATATTTGGAATCCATCTATGATGAAGCGTTTGAATACTTCGATGCAGTAGCAGAACACGTGAAAATGCAAGGTCAATTCCCATTGGTTAATTCTGCAGAATACGCTAAATTGACTAAAATTGAAGAATTGGGTCAAGAAGATATCCCTCAAGCGAAAGTAATTGAAATTCTTCTTAAAGACTTCAAATACATGAATGATCAAGCTGTAGCAATCCGTGCAGCTGCCGATGAAGAAGGTGACTTCTTGCTCGTAAGCATGATGGAAGATCACGTTGCATACTATGTAAAACAAATCTGGTTCATTGAATCCATGTTGAAATAATACGATTGACAATGCCTTATTGGGTATGATATGATTACCCAGTAAAGCATGGAGGATTACTCAAGAGGCTGAAGAGGACGGTTTGCTAAATCGTTAGGGCGGGTTACCGTCGCTAGGGTTCGAATCCCTAATCCTCCGCCATGCTGAGACCTCACATCACGCGATGTGAGGTCTTTTTGTTATTGTCTTTAGACTGGTTCGCGACGTAGTCGCGAATCATTAAACCACCCGCTATGCGGGTGCGGCAACGAAAGTTATACAAAAAAATCACCTTGCTTAAGTATAATGTAGGTGTTCAAGCCGCATTATATGCAAAAGAAAGGTGATTTTATATGGCAACAAAGACACAGAGCCTTGCGCACACAAAATGGTTATGCAAATACCACATAGTATTTACACCTAAGTATAGACGTAAAGTTATATATAATCAATACAGAAATAGTTTACGTGAAATATTGAGACGTTTATGTGAATATAAGGGCGTCAAGATAATAGAGGGGGAGCTTATGGCTGATCATGTGCATATGCTAGTATTAATCCCACCTAAAATATCAGTATCATCTTTTATGGGATACTTAAAAGGGAAAAGTGCACTAATGATGTTCGATAAACACGCAAACTTAAAGTATAAATTTGGAAATAGACACTTTTGGTCCGAGGGGTATTATGTTAGTACGGTAGGTTTAAATGAGGCTACAGTAAAGAAATATATACGTGAGCAAGAGTTACATGACCAAATGAAAGATAAACTTAGTGTAAAAGAATATGAGGACCCTTTTAAGGGTAGCAAGTAATACACATCCCCTTTAAGGGGAACGTTACGAGTCAATGGCTATGCGGCTTGAACGTAGTGAAAGCCAGCGCCTTTAGACGCTGGCCTAGTACTACGGGCTTATAGCCCGTGAGCAAACCACCCGTTTTACGGGTGGTTCTGATTTATTGTGGAATTTACTGGGTATAGACCTAAAGGTGTAAGGGCTCAAGTGAGCCTGAGGTCTTATAAATATTGATTTATACAGGTGTGTAAGGTTATAGAGTTGACGTATGATAAGGGGTTTCATATAATAGATTGTATCAAATGTAATTTTAAGGAGACTCTTATGAATACAAAATATACACGTCACATACATTTACTTCGTCGCACTGTTGGTATCGGTGCATTATGTCTCGTTGCTTCTGTTGGTTTTGTTCATGCTGAAAGCATTTCTATTCCAAGTGCACGTCCTATGGTAGATGGGGTGAGTGCTGATGTAGAAACTGTTAGTAGCTCTAGCAAAGCACAACATCACGTGAGTGCAGGTGTGATTACGCCAAGTGATTGGACGTATACAGCATTACAAACATTAGTTAAGCACGGTGCTATTACAGATACACATGGTTTTGTCTTTGATGGCAATACAAGCTATACAAAGGATGAACTCATGCCTCTTATCGATGAAGTTGTAACTAAACGGGAGCAAATGAACGATAACGACCGCCAATATGCATTGCGTATTTATCAAGAAAATATGCGTGATGTAATGGATTATCGTATTGCTCGCGATAAGAAGGTTACGCAAGAGCGCCGTCAAAAATTAGACGAAAAACGTGCTGAAAAAGCTAAGAAATCTGGTAAAACATACCAAGTATCTAAATCGCAACAAGAGGCTTTAGATACAGCTAATGACGAAGTGGCAAAACCAGAAGAGCGCGCTTTAACTGATGAACAAATCAAAGAAAAAATGAAGAAGTTCAAAATTGATGACTCTCGCGTTAAAGTAAATAATAATGTGCGTATCCGTTATACAGGTGGTAAGGATACAAAATCTAAAACCGATGCTCGCATGCAAACGGAGATGACTTTCACTCTATAACCCTATTTAAGGAGTTATAATGATTGATTTTTTAAAGAAACAGCTGTTTACCGTCCACCAAAACGGTAAGCAACAGGTGAGCGAGGTCTTTAAATACATAGGGCCTGGCATCATCGTCACAGTTGGGTTCATCGACCCTGGCAATTGGGCGGCCAATCTAGCTGCTGGTGCTAGTTATGGCTATGAACTATTGTGGGTAGTTACGCTATCTACGATTATGCTCATTTTATTGCAACATAACGTGGCCCACTTAGGCATTGTACGAGGGCAATGTTTATCCGAATGTGCTTATGAATTCTTGCCGCGTTATGTATCTCGATTCGTATTGAGTACGGCGGGCATTGCAGCGGCAGCAACGGCACTGGCCGAGTTTATCGGTGCAGCTATCGCATTGAAAATGCTTTTTGGCATTCCTCTTTTGATAGGCAGTATCTTGACGGCTGTAATCTGTACCATTATGCTCATTACCAATTCCTATCGGAAGCTAGAGCGCATCATTGCAGGATTCGTATCCCTCATTGCGTTGGCGTACCTCGTAGAGGTCAATATGGTCAATGTAGATTGGGCGGCAGCTGGTATAGGTTGGGTAGATCCTAAGGTTCCTAATGAATCGATGCTCGTTATTTTGAGTATCTTAGGGGCTGTTATTATGCCTCACAATTTGTTCTTGCACTCAGAAATCATTCAAAGTCGCCAGTTCAACACACAAGATCCTTCTGTAATGAAGCGCCAATTGCGTTATGAATTTCTAGACACCCTATTATCTATGGGTATTGGCTGGATGATTAACTCTGCCATGATTTTATTGGCGGCGGCAGTGTTCTTTGCTCATGGCATTGAAGTAACGGAGCTTGAACAGGCTGAGGAGTTGTTACGACCTCTCATTGGACCTGCAGCAGGTACAATCTTTGCTATCGCATTGCTCTTTGCGGGCTTTGCATCGTCTGCTACGGCAGGTATGGCAGGGGCGAGTATCTTTGCCGGTATGTTTGGTGAGTCTTACGATATGAAAGACTTCCATACAAGATTAGGCTTGGCACTAACATATATTCCAGCATTGCTTTTGATTGTATTCGTTACTGATTCATTCCAAGCCTTGTTAATCTCTCAAATGTTCTTGAGCTTGCAATTGCCTATTACGATTTTCTTGCAGCTATATATGACTAGTAGCCGCAAGGTAATGGGGCAATATGCGAACCATACATATACGAATGTGCTATTATGGGGCATTGGTATTGTGGTAACCGCTATGAACATCTACCTACTCTATGTAGGCGCATAACATATAAGCTTATAGTAGGTGTATAATACACAATCTCATATTTGCATGAAGCTAGTAGACTAGTCGTAAGGCTGAGAAGATAATCGAATCGTTAGCTCATAATGTAAAGCTAATAATGATAGAGAAAAAGACCGCGTTGGCGGTCTTTTTTCATATTCGGTTATGTATATTGATTATGTAAAAAGCGTATCCAAGAATACCCATGTGGGCTATAAAATATGTTACAATTAAAGATAGTATAAATCTGTAGGGAGAATTCCCTCACCAGTGTAATAGATAGAAATTAGGAGGACCTAATGGCAGACGAAGTAAAAGTACAAGATGCAATGCAATCTGATTTTAGTGTTGTAGTAAACGACATTGCAGAGGAATTATTAACGCGCCTAAATATGGATGAGGATGGCTCTGTTATCGACATGTTCCAAACAGGTTCTTTTGATCCTTGGCAATTATTCGTGTTCTTTGGCGCTTTAGAAAAAGCTCTCGTTGATTTTAGAACTGATAAACGCAAGAAAACAGTTATTGTTCACGCCCAACCTGAGGCTCTTATCGGCATTGGTCGTGTGGTAACACCTGTATCTACTATGCTCGAGCATGTGTTGATGTCTCGTTTGAACGACATGAGTGAAGGTCGTTTGGAAACTGGTATGCTTACAGTATCTGCTGGCAGCATCGACTACGAAGGTGTTAATCTAAAAGGCCGTCACGTTGTGATCGTATGCGACCTTGTAGATGATGATTCTGATTACCTCAAAGAATGCATTAATTTATGTAAAGAAATGAAAGCTAGCCATGTAGTGGCTGTGCCTCTTATGTTGTGGAATCCTGAGTTGATCGACAATTTGACAGAGGAAACTATCAAGGCGGAATTATCCCATGAAAATCGTCCTCTCTCCTAGTAAGACAAAAACGATTACTACTGTTGGCAGTGATGGGGCAGTACATAGTGCAGTTCAGGACGGTCAATTTCAACCGCACATTACGCAAGACCTTGTAAAACATGTACAGTCCCTAGATGTGGCGGCCCTTGGTAAGGCTTTGAAACTCAAGGATGATAAGGCACAGGCGTTCTTTGATTTTTACCAAGACTTTAAGTCCCATCCTGTTGGGCATGCTTGTGAAAGCTACGATGGTATTGCTTTTAAATATTTGAACTGGTCGAATTTGTCTGAAAAGGCTAAGGCCTTTGGTGAAAGCCATCTTGTTGTGATGTCTGCCTTGTACGGCGTTGTAGAGCCTATGATGGGCGTACGCGATTATCGACTAGATATGGTCGATAAGGTAGGTATTAATTTATACGATACGTGGCGCGAAACGGTGGATGCATACTTTCACAAGGAAGATTGGATCCTCAATCTAGCGTCTAAAGAATATGCGAAAATGGTGAACCATCCAAAGGTGGTAACTATTGAATTTTGGGAATTGCGAGGAGACACATTTAAACAGATGAGTACGTCCTCCAAAATGAGTCGTGGCATGATGGCTCATGCATGTTTGATGAAGCAAGTGAAACATGTACGAGATTTGCCCCGTGAAATTAATGGATTTATCTGTGTTACAGATATTGAATCCATTACCATACCAAGCGAATCGATGACGATTCGTTATGAAAGGAAGTGATTGTTTGCAAGTGCAAGATATTCTCGGGAAAGACCTCGTTGGCGATGAATGGCTAACAGAGGATGAGCTAAGATTTCTCATGTCTGTAACTGATGAAGAACAGTTGCAGTTAATATATAAAAAGGCTTACGAAGTAAAGGCGAAATATGTACAACCCGTAGCGTACTATCGTGGCCTCATCGAGTTCTCGAACCGATGCATCAAAAACTGTAATTATTGCGGTATTCGTCGTGAAAATGATAAGACGGAACGCTTTGATATGAATCGTGAAGATATTATCAAGATGGCACAGTGGGCCTATGACCATGAATATGGTTCTATTACGCTCCAATCTGGTGAACGCTGTGATGATGTCTTCGTTGATTATGTGGTGGATTTAATTCGCGATATTAAAGCCATCGGCGATGGTTCTCTAGGCATTACGATGTGCGTAGGGGAACAAAGTGAAGAGGCGTACCGCCGCATGCGTGAAGCCGGTGCTAGTCGTTATTTATTGCGCATTGAAACAACAAATAAAGAACTGTACCATAAAATTCATCCTCAAGATGAATTGCACTCCTTTGAAACGCGCGTTGAATGCTTACGTAGCTTGCGCCGCGTAGGCTTCCAAGTAGGTACAGGCGTCATGATAGGTTTGCCTGGTCAAACTGAAGAAGACCTAGTAAATGATATCTTGTTCTATCGTGACATGGATATTGACATGATTGGCATGGGACCTTATGTGGTACATCACGATACGCCGCTAGGCCAAGAAGCATTAGCTATGGGCATCGATGATGAAGCTGGTAAATTGCGCCGTATTCAATTAGGCCTTAAGATGATTGCGTTAACCCGTCTGTTCTTGAAAGATGTCAATATTGCAGCTACTACGGCATTACAAGCTTTGGATAAACTAGGCCGTGAAAAAGGCCTTGCTGCAGGTGCCAATATTTTGATGCCTATCATTACCATTCCGGAACATCGGGCAAAGTATTTGCTATATGATAACAAACCTTGTGTAGATGACAATGCAGACAAATGTAAAGACTGCTTAACGCGCCGCGTTATGTCCATCGGTGATACCGTAGGTTGGAAGCAAAATGGTGACTCCAAACATTACGGCAAGCGTACGGGAGAGTTTTAGTTTTCTCTGTGTAGCTAATTCATTGATTCTATTATAAGTTTTGGGGTAGTTTTACCTATATATAGATGGGGCCCCATTACATGAGGTGTATTATGAAGACAAAATGGTATTCTGATTTTTGGCGGTTGTTTGTGAGTCCTTTTAGCGGCGGTATTGATCAAGTTGTACAATCGGGGACATTGCAAAAAGGATTCTGGGGCACTGTATTTCTGTGGGCTATTCCATATATTATATTAGCTTTATTTGGGACTATGCTAATTCCATTTCTCCCTCATAATGAATTTACTGGTTTAACCTATTTACTCGGTATCGGTGCCAGCTTTATGTTCATCTTTGCATGGCTTATTTGTATCGGCTGGTCCTTTGTGGTGGTGGCCATCGGTTCCTATGTATATAACTGGGTTATCACTAAGATGGGTGGTACCGACAATGTACAAGCTATTATGAAAGTTAGTTGGTATCTACAAGGGTATGGCGTACTATTATTTAGTATTGGTTATACGATAATCTTGGTTTTAATGGGCATGTTAGGTTTAGCATTCGATAGTAGGGCTTTTGCTGGTGTCATCTATTTTGTAGGAACAATAGCCTTATTTGTTATATCCATTTGGGTATCCTTAGAACTTATGGCAACACAAGTAATGCTTACTAAAATGAAAGTATTCATTGCTAGTATCTTAACGTCCATAATCTTCGCTATAATTTGGGCACTTTTCATGGCACTTCTTAGTGGCTGTGCCTCTTTAATGGGTAGATAATACTGATTTATAAATTAATATTAATAAAGAGTCCTCTTTTTTTGATAAATTTTTTCGGAAAAAGAGGACTTTTCTATTTGGGTGTCGAAATGTATTAGCAAAAGCCGTAATTTGCCATTAAGGAGGCGATTCCGATGAAAGAGTACAGTAGTGATAAAATTAGAAACGTTGCTGTTGTTTCCCACGATGGTGCAGGTAAAACAGCTCTTGTTGAATCCTTGTTGTTAACCTCTGGTGCGGTTGATTTCGTAGGTAAAGGCCAAGACAATAAACATATTATGGACTTTGAACCTGAAGAAATTAAACGTAACGTAACAATTCAATTGGGCATGGCTCCATGTGAATGGCATGACCACAAGGTTAACTTCGTAGATACTCCAGGCTATAATGAATTCCATGGCGAAGTTCGTGCCGCTTTGCGTGCGTGCGATGGTATGTTAATGGTACTATCCGCCACATCTGGTGTAGAAACTGACACAGTTCGCGCTTGGGATTATGCAGTGGAATTACAAATGCCACGCATGGCATTTATCAATAAAATGGATGTTGATGGTGCCGATTTCTTCGGTACTATTGAAAGAATGCGGGAATTATTTGGTAAGGGCATTATGCCATTGCAGATTCCTATCGGTGAAGGCGCCAACTTTGAAGGCGTCGTAGACGTAGCAAAAATGACTGCGTTTACTTACAAGGACGGCCAACCAACAGAGATTGCTGTACCAGCTCACCTTATCGAAAAGGCTCAAGAAATTCGGGAAATGACCGTAGAAGCCGCGGCTGAAGGTAGCGATGAATTGTTGGAAAAATATTTAGAAGGCGAAGAATTATCCTTAGAGGAAATTCGCCAAGGCTTGCGTGAAGGGATGATTAGTGGCCGTGTGTGCCCAATCATGTGTGGCAGTGCCACATCTCGTATTGGCCTAGATCAAGTATTGGATCGTATGATTCGTTACATGCCGGATGCAACTAAAAAAGTGATGACCGCAACTGATGCGGAAACCGGCGAACAATGTGTAGTACATGTAGATAAACCTTTAACTGCATTCGTATTTAAAACATTGTTAGACCCATTCGCAGGCAAACAAAGCTTTGTACGTATCTTCTCTGGTGAACTAAAAGAAGGCGATCGCCTTTATGATGTAAACCAAGGTGTAGAAGAAAAATGGGGCAAGATGGTTACCCTTATCGGGAAGCAACAAATCCCTGTATCTGCCGCTAAAGCTGGCGATATCGTAGTGATACCGAAATTAGCTAATGCTAAAACTGGTGATACTTTAACTGCTCCTGACTTTAAAGTAACATACGATGCTATCCGATTCCCTCAACCTCTATACACAGTGGCATTAGAACCTGTGAAAAAAGGTGAGGAGGAAAAATTAGCTGGTGCTGTTCTAAAAGTAGCAGAAGAAGATCCTACTTGTGTAGTAGTGAAAAATGCTGAGGCCCGTCAACTACAAATCGATTGTATGGGCGAGGTTCATCTCGAGCATATCCTCAACAAAATGGATCGTAAATATGGCGTACAAGCTAAACTTGTGACTCCATACATTCCATACCGCGAAACCATTAAAGGCTCCGCTGAAACCGAGTCTAAATATAAGAAACAAAGTGGCGGTCATGGTCAATATGGTCACGTTAAGATTCAAGTGGACCCATTATATGATGGTAGCGAATTTGCGTTTGTAGACAAAATCTTTGGTGGTGCTGTACCTAAACAATACATACCAGCAGTGGAAAAGGGTGCCAAAGAAACCCTAGATAAAGGCTTAATTGCGGGATATCCTATGATTGGCGTGCAAGTGACACTCTTGGATGGATCTTACCATAGCGTAGACTCCTCAGAGTTAGCATTCAAAGTAGCTACGTCACAGGCTATCAAGGATGTAATTCCTAAGGCGAAACCAGTCCTATTAGAACCAATCTATGAAGTTAACGTGTTTGCGCCAGATGCTTTCATGGGCGACATCATGGGTGATTTAAATAGCCGTCGAGGTCGTGTATTAGGCATGGAACAAAGTGAAAGAACAGGTATTTCTGTTGTTAAAGCTCAAGTACCATTGGCTGAAATGGCCGACTATGTGACAGCATTGCGCTCCATCACTCAAGGACAAGGCGTATTTAACCGTCAGTTCTATACTTATGAAGAGGTTCCACATAAGCAAGCGGAAGAAATTATCGCTGCTCGTAAGACTCAAGAATAAAGTAAGACCATGTCCACGTACTGTATCAAATACAGTTAGAATCACTACAACTGAATAGATAATTGCATATCGTAACAACTTAATAGCATAACAATTGACGTAAGTCATAAATTTGAATAGTATTTTACACGAGCCCTCCATATATGTAGCGTATGGAGGGCTTTTACTATATTTGAAATAGATTAGGATAGAGCTTAATCGATACCGGAGAATATGGGGACCTAATCATTGGTATGTATAGATGCAGTGGAAATCATAGAATTGCTAGTCCTTTATGTATATATGTGCTAACATTAAGATAATATAATTGCTTATGTATCGTGTGTTATTTCCATATATCGGGAAAGGATCATATATGTTTTTCTCTAGCATTACTGCAGATTATACAAAAATGGGTTATCCTAAAGCCATCGTACGAGCTTTAGATTTCTTAAAAAATACAGATTTGAAAGCATTGCCAGGCGGTCGTCATGCCATTGAAGGGGACATGATGTACGCCAATGTAGACGATGTAGAAACAAAATTGTTTGAAACTACAAAACCTGAGTCTCATCGCAACTATGTAGATATTCAATTCATGGTAGATGGGGAAGAAAATATGGGCTTTTTCGTAGATAAAGGCCTCGTAAAGCCTGTGGAGTCTTATCCAGATCGTGATTGCTATTTCTACCCAAACGAAGCTGTTGATGAAGGACATATCCACTGTCCAGAAGGGTACTATACAGTATTCTTCCCATCTGATATCCATAGACCACTATTAGCTGTTAATGATAAGCCTATTAAAATTCGCAAGGTTGTTGTAAAAGTACATGTAGATCTCTTAGGCGACTAATCCTATGAAGCGATATGAAATTATAGGTGTCTTACTAACCCTATTAGGTGCTGTTTTATGGGGCGTATCAGGTGCTTCAGTACAGTTCTTAAGTAACTTTAGGGATATGAACTTGGAATGGCTAGTCACCATGCGATTAATTACAGCAGGACTATTGACTGTTATCTATGCATGGTTTAAATATGGTAATTCTATCTTCCATGTCTTTCGTAGTTTAAAAGATACAGCAGGCCTTATCGTTTTTGGCGTATTTGGCATGGCTTTATGCCAATATACATACTTTAAATCCATTGCTTTAGCAGGGGCCGGTATTGCGACGGTGCTTCAATACTTGGCGCCATCAATGATTATTATTTATATGCTTGCCCGTTATGGTAAACGTCCTTCTAAAGGGGAGATTATTTCTGTTATATTGGCCTTGGTAGGTACGATTTGTTTGATGGGGAATGATGGCTTTTCTTTTGAAAGCTTCCCTCTTGCAGTGCTTATGTGGGGCCTCTTGTCGGCTGTAGGCGTCGCTGTATATAGTGTTTCTCCCGTAGATTTACTATATAAATATGGGACCTTACCGATTGTAGGCTTTGGTATGCTCCTCAGTGGTATTGTGGCGGCTATCTTGTTCCACCAACCAAATTCGTATGCCTTGTGGGATGTATGGACAGTTATTGGCTGTTTCAATGTTGTCTTTCTTGGGACCATTGTATCCTTTAATGCTTATTTAGAAGGTGTTAAACGAATAGGTGCAGTACCAGGATCCATCTTGTCGTCTATTGAACCGATTTCGGCGGCTTTCTTTGGATGGGCATTTTTAGACAACCAATTTAGTGCATTAGGGCTAATTGGCATGGCCATGATCATTGCTACTGTTATTATAATTGCTCTAGAAAAACGTACATAGTTTGAGGTCTCTTTGCTGGATATTGCGGTTTAGAGGCCTCTTTGTTATGATTGTACATAATATAAAAGTAGTTGTGATAGGAGGTTGTATGGAGAAAAAACAATGGAAAGGTATGGCCCTTGCCATTTTAGGTGCCCTATTTTGGGGGCTATCAGGCACATCTGTACAATTCCTAGAAAATGCAAAGCATATCAATGTGGAGTGGCTACTAGAAGCGCGTTTGCTCATAGCAGGTATATTGACGATAGGACTTGCTTATATAAGGGATGGTAAGCGTATTTTCTCTATCTTTACAGAACCTAAGGATATAGGAAAATTATTAGTATTTGGTATTTTAGGTATTGCTTTATCTCAGTACTCATATTTCAAGGCCATTGCCATTTCAGGCGTCGGTATTGCTACGGTCCTTCAATATGTTGCGCCTACGCTGATCATTATCTATTTGTTTTTGAGATACTTTAAAAAGCCATCTGTACCAGAGTTTTTCTGTATTGTATTAGCCTTAGTGGGAACACTCTGTATCGTCATGCAAGAAGGGCTAGATGTTTCAAACTTTAATGTGCTTGCTTTATTCTGGGGGCTTGTATCGGCAGCTAGTATCTGTGTATATACATTGCAACCTATTGAGCTATTAAAGAAATATGGCACTACATCCATTGTGGGCTTTGCCATGTTTATCTGTGGTATTTTATCTTTAGCTATGTTTCAACAAGTAGAATCGGAAGCCCTCTGGGATGGCATGACCTGGTTAGGATTATTCGCCATCATCATACTTGGTACGGTCGTATCCTTTAATGCTTATATGGAAGGGGTTAGACTCATTGGTGCTATACAAGGCTCTATACTTTCATCATTAGAACCAATCTCAGCAGCAATCTTTGGATGGGTATTGCTAGGGAATCGTTTTACGCTGGTCGGTATTTTTGGCATGATTTGTATCATTGCAACCGTATTCATTATCGCTTGGGATCGACACCGTCAAATCAAACGAGAAGTACTAGAAAAACTGAATAAAGTAGAAATGAAATAAACAAACGAAAACACATATACCATGAGGTATATGTGTTTTTTGTAATCAAATGTTATATTTTTTCTAATATTTTCTCAAATAATAGTTCTAGTTTCTGTAAGTCGCCATGTACGGTTCCGTCCATATAGGTATTATATACAGTATCATCTTCAGAAACACGAATTTGAGCTTTATACCCCTTTGATAATGCTAATACTCGAATAACTTCACGTTGTGTGCGACCATTACCTTCCCTAAATGGATGAAAGAAATTTAGGCAATCTAAGATTTTAGCTAAGTTCTTAATTATACTTTCTTTTGTATTGGTTCTTAGCCAATTTGTAGTTCCTTCCTTCTGTTTGTAACATAATTTTTTAATTCTAGAACTGATTCAGTTGTAGGAGTGAAGTCTTCAATCATAGATGAACCTACGGCATACCAAACTGCATCAAAGTCCTCATAATTATCAAATTGTACATCTAAAATGGTGAGTTTTTCTTTATTAACATTTAATGTCATAGGCACCTTCTTTGTTACTATTATTATATCATAGCTAGTCTCTTTATATTGTATACATGACCTATTTGGTTGACTATTTACTTATCTATTCATATAGTTAATATATAAGTACTAATTAATTTTTAGGAGGTTCCTATGTCTGTAAAAGATTTCGTACAACAACGCCGCGATGATTTTATCGCTATGCGTCGAGATTTTCATATGTATCCAGAGCCAGCTTGGCTCGAATATCGTTCTGCCGCTAAAGTAGCTGAAAAGCTAATTGCTTTGGGTTATGATGTGGCACTCGGTGCAGAAGTGCTTGATTTAGATTCTCGTATGGGCTTGCCTAGCGAGGATGTTATGAAAGCAGCAATGGCTCGTGCTATGGATGAAGGTGCTGATCCTGAACTAGTAGAGAAGATGGGCTATGGTAAAACAGCTATTGTGGCAACTATGAAGTTTAGTGATGATGGTCCTGTAGTAGCGTTCCGTGCAGATATGGATTCCAATGATGTAATCGAATCTAAAGCATCTAACCATATTCCTGCTAAGAATGGTTTCCGTTCCCGCCATGAGAAGGCTATGCATGCTTGTGGTCATGATACACATATGACAATGGGCCTTGGCCTTGCTGAATATATTGCTACACATAAGGATGGCTTGAAGGGTACTATTAAACTAATCTTCCAACCAGCAGAGGAAGGCGTACGTGGTGCTAAAGCGATGGTAGAGGCTGGCGTAGTAGATGATGTTGACTTGATGTTCGGCATGCATATTGGATTTAATGAAAATCTATCCAATTGTTTTGCGTGTAGCGACCATGGTTTCTTAGCGACAACAAAACTTGATGCGGTGTTCCGCGGTTATTCTGCTCATGCTGGAGGCTCTCCAGAAAAAGCACAAAATGCTATGCTTGCAGGCTGTACAGCCGTTATTAACTTACAAGCCATTGCTCGCCATAGTGGGGGCGCATCTCGTATGAATGTAGGCGTTTTTGAAAGTGGTACAGGTCGCAATGTTACTCCTGATGTAGCGACACTTAAATTAGAAACTCGTGGTGCTACTACAGAAATCAATGATTACATGATTGAACGTACTAAAACGATTATTAAAGGTGCTGCAGAAATGCATGATTGCACCTTTGAAATTACAAAACAAGGTGAAACTCCTGCAGGACGTATTAGCGATGATTTAGCTCGCGAAGTACAATCTATCATTGAACCATTAGGTATCTTTAAAGAAGTTCCATTCGATTATAGCGGCGGTGGCAGTGAAGACTGTGCCTATTTCTTAAACCGTGTTATTGATCGTGGTGGTCGAGCAACCTATATGGTATTGGGCTCAGCTATTAAAGCACCTCATCATAATCCATTATTCGATATCGACGAAGAAGATATGCTAAATGGTATTGTTGCATTAGGTACTATTGCAACTCACTATTTAAAATAAGAATTATTGACTGATAGATTAATTTCTAAATAGTGATTCGATATATCTATGATATAGATCATAGTTATTCTGTAGTACTAGTAGAATGGATATGGTATACAGTTGCCAATATGTATGATATTCAATTGATACCATATAATTTATCAGTAATTGATGTATTCGATTGTGAGGTGTTATATGATTCAACGAGAGCGTTTAGCTAACGATTTTGAAGCTATGTCACAGTTTACTGGACCTGGTGAAGGCATTCATCGTCTTGCTTTTACCGATGCAGACTGGGCAGGTCGCCAATATATTATAGATCGCATGATTGATGCGGGACTAACTGTTGAAACGGATGGATTTGGCAATGTCATTGGCTATAAGCTTGGTAAGAATCCAGAATTACCAGTAGTCATGGTTGGTTCTCATACGGACAGCGTGCCTAATGGGGGCAATTATGATGGTGTTGTGGGTGTATTATCTGCTATCGAAGCGGTTCGCAGTATGATTGATGATGGTTTTGAACATGACCATACCATTGCAGTAGTAGACTTTATGTGTGAAGAGTCTAGCCGCTTTGGAGCAGCCACATTGGGTAGTAAAGCTATGCGCGGTGAATTGACATTACAAGATTTACATCGCTTAGTAGATAAACAAGGCATTTCCTTGTATGATGCATTGAAAGAGCGTAATTTAAATCCAGATGCTATTGAGCATATGGAATATAAGAGACCTGTAAAGTCTTTCACAGAAATTCATATCGAACAAGGTAAGGTGTTAGAGCACGAAGCGAAACCTATCGGCGTTGTAACTGGTATTGCCGCACCAGAACGGTTCTATGTAACCATTCGTGGTAATGCCGATCATAGCGGTGCTACACCGATGAACTTGCGCCATGATGCGCTCTGTGGGGCGTCTAAAATTATCCTTGGCATCGAGGAAATCGCCGCTATGCAAGAGGAGCCTCCAGTAGTTGGCACAGTCGGTGTTGTTGAGGTTATGCCAGGAGCGATGAACGTCATTCCTGGAGCGGTGAAGCTAGGAATAGATATTCGCAGTATTTCTAAGGTGGCCCGTGATTCTGTAGTTACCCTCATTAAGGAATTTATTGATGTTATTGCAGAGAAACGAGGCTTATCCTATACGATTGAGCCTATCGCACAGGATCATCCTGTAGCGATGCATCCGGCCATGATTCGAGAAATCGAAGAGGCTGTTAAGTCTGTAGGTGTAGACTATATGACCATGCCAAGCGGTGCTGGTCATGATGCTATGCACTGGGCCGATGATGTTCCAACTGGGATGATTTTTATCCCATGCCGCGAAGGTATTAGTCATAATCCAGCTGAATTTGCGGAAATGGATGACATCGTTACAGGCGCTAAGGTATTGGATACAGTGCTTAGAAAACTTAGTTTAGAAACTACAAAACTTGTGTAAGTAGAGATATCCGTTGATATCAGATTGTGTAAAAGTGTATTTCAAATTTAAGATGTAATAGAGTATTGTTAGCCGTTTTAAGTTGAAAGTACACGGATTGGAGAGAATATGGTTATTGCTGGTATTGTTATCGTAGTGGCGACGTTTATTGCCATTATTAAACAGTTTGAAACACGGCTCGTTTTATTGCTATCGGGCTTATTAATGTGCTTTATTGGTGGGCAACTTGGTGCTGGTACGACAGCCTTTGTAAAAGAACTTACAAATCCAGGTCTTGTACCAACCATTTGTACAGTACTTGGTTTTAGTTATGTTATGGAATATACAAAATGTACAGAGCACATGGTATATTTCATCTCTGCAGGCCTTAAAAAGATGACTAAAATCATCATCCCTGGTGCTGTTATTATTACGTTCTTGATCAACATTGCGTTGCCTACTGCAGCAGGCTGTGCAGCTGCTGTGGGCGCATTGCTAATTCCTGCATTGATTCGCTCTGGTGTGCATCCTGCCATGGCAGGCTCTGCTATTTTCTTAGGAACTTGGGGTAGTGCATTGAGCCCAGGCCTTATGTTTAACCCACAAGTAGCACAACTAGCCGGTGAAGACGTAATGACCGTTATTGCTAGCTTCTCTATGCAAGCTATAATCGGCATTGTAGTAGCGGCGATCTTGCTCAATATCGTAGCTATCGTTAAGAAGGAACATACAGGGTATGTATTGAAAGATGCTAACGAAGAAGAAGGCAAAGAATTCAAGGTAAATTACTTATATGCCATCATCCCAATCATTCCTCTTGTATTACTCGTACTTGGTAGTAAACAAGTAGCAGTGATTCCAGAGATTTCCGTTCCTGTGTCCATGTTAATTGGTACGGCTATCGGTATTATTGCAGTACGACCTAATGTAACAGATGCAGTTAAGAAATTCTTCCGTGGTACTGGCGATGGCATGTGCGATGTAGTTGGTCTTATGGCTGCAGCAGCGTGCTTTACAGCAGGTATGCAATACATCGGCCTTACAAGTGCACTCATTGATGGCATGAAGAACTCTCAACAAATTGCTCAAATCGGTGCTGCCTTTGGTCCATTCTTATTAGCTGTTATTTCTGGTTCTGGTAATGCAGCAGCCCTTGCGTTTAACGGTGCGGTAACACCTCATGCAGCTGACTTTGGCTATGGCATTATGCAACTGGGCTCCATGGCCCAATTAGGTGCTGGTATCGGTCGTAGTATGAGTCCAGTAGCAGGTGCAGGTATCATCATTGCCGGCCTTGCTGGTATCAATCCTATGGAAATGGCAAAACGTAATGCTGTACCATGTATTATTGCTACAGTAGTGATTATGCTATTGTTACTATAATTAGATAACATGTAGTTGTGCAACTATAATGATATAAAGTTAAACAGCTTAAAGCTTTTAAATTTAAAATGCATAAGAAAAGAACCCCATTATGATTAACATCATGAAGGGGTTCTCTTTATATTGTAGAGTTATGTGGTTCTATTTATATTGTAAATTTCTATTATTTTAGTTTGAAACCAATCCATAGAGCGGAAATAATAAATAAGCCACCACTAACCCAGAATAGTGTAGTAAAGCCTAGCCATGCCATAAGGCTAGCACCGCCGACAGATCCTAAGAAATAGCCAAAGAATAGACAGGATTGATTATAGGAGAATACTTGGCCTGTAAATTCTCGAGGTGTTTTGGAAGATAGGTAGGTGTTTAAAGCTGGAAGCATACCACCTAAACCAAAACCTTGTAGGAATCTGATGATGGCAAGTTGATATACATCAGAAACATAGGCTTGAGGGATATTTAAAACCCCTACATAGATAAGAGAGACTACTAACACTTTACGGGGGCCAATTTTATCGACTAATTTACCTAGTGGAGAGCTACTCATAAGTTGAGCAATACCCATAGCGGAGAATACGGCACCTGCAATAAATGCGAGATTTTCTGTGTCGCTAGGAACGATTCCTTTAATATATACGGAGATAACAGGTTGTAAGGACATAATACATATTGCGTAGATAAAGGAGGCTACACATAATGCGACAATGCTATTAAATTCTGGTATTTGCTCTTTTAACTTGCGGATGGAAAGTTTTTCAGGATTAGGCTTTGGTACATAATTTTCATGGATGAATATAGTAGCTAGCACACCAGCTAAACCCATGAGCGTACCGACGATGATGAAGTCATTACGAATGCCTACTGTATCTGCAATATATCCACCCAATAAAGGCCCTATTAGTGAACCTGCAAGATTGGCAGAGGCTAATAAACCTAAGGCCCAACCTGTTCGTTCAATAGGAGTTTCCGACGCAATCAAGGTGATTGATGCAGAGTAAAAGCCACTCACAAGACCTTGGATTAAACGAATTAGTACGACTCCCTCTGGGGTTGTTTGAAAGGCAATCAAAGCATTACATAAGGCCATGCCAAAGCTAGATCGTATTAATGTAATTTTTCGACCTTTTTTGTCCGCCACACGCCCCCAAAATGGTGCTGCTAAGCAAACGATTATGTAGGTTGCACCGGTTGCTAAACCAGACCATAAGGACATTGCTTCTGGTGTTTGGACGCCTAAATCGTGAAAGTATAAAGGCAGGATTGGAGCTAGCTGACTTACACCAAAGGCTGTACAGAATACACAGACTAAACTGATGTATACCGTTCGTTTCCACGTTTCCAACGTATTCCTCCTTTCTTAGTCGTAGTATGTTCTTAATAAAATAATACTCTTATTTTTGTTTTATTTCATCCCAATCACTTAAATCCGGTAGTTTGTTGCTTGTTATAGATTCCTGAATCCAGTAGTTAATGGAGGTTAAGTTGCAAGATTCTCGTTCGAAGACATATTCGTTGTCCTCGTCTACAGTGGCATAGAGTTGAATGCGTAAGTTTTTACCTTTTTTGCGCTCGATATAATAGCTAATGCATTGATCATCAATGCTAGAAGGGCGAACCGAAATCATATCATACTTACCATTCGCTACGCCTTCTAAGGCATCCTTAATCATTTGATTTGAAAATTCATATTGATTGAGGTAGAAAATATCGTTGTCGCAAGTTAATACGTATTCCCGAGGAGGCGTAGTGTTTTTGTACTCTTTCTCCCAACTTTCATCAATAACAGGCAATGTAGCATGATCATAGAATTCCTTAATTAAAGCGAGACCTTCAGGAATGGACATCTCCTTGAAGTATCGTATTTCGTATACCGTAGGCTCCAAGGTTTCATCGCGTTCCGTTGGATTGTCAATATAGCCATATAGATAGATGGTACAAGCATTTTTATCTTCATTGTGGAACATAACGATGCTGTACACATCGTGAATAACGTTTCCTATGGATTGGCGATTATCATAGATGATAAAGCTGAGATATTTTTGTGTATCCCATTCCCGTTGAATGAAATTCCAGTCGTATTTATTCGTGCGCCAACCAGTTGTAGAGTCCTCAAAGATTTCTAAGACGTCAACAGAGTTTTGCGGCCAAGCAGGTGGCATAGGATTGCACGTTGTAGAAGATTGTGTGACACCTTCTTTGTACTGATAATGTCCGTTAACGAGTTCAAAGGCGTCTAATCGTTCAGATGCTTCGTCAGGAATTACCAACGGTTCACCAGTACCAAAACAATTATCAGTTCTTGTGTTGAGACGGTTGATGCTTTCACGAGCATGCTCGTAGAAGGTAACGGCTAGGTCTAACTCCGGCTTTTTGGTAATGGCACCAGTTTCGTAGCAATAGCCCGCTGCCAGTTGCCATAGATGGTCCGCATAGTCATAACTGCCGTATCTATCGTAACATTTGCTAGACTGATCAACGCACTCTACGGCGGTTTCTATGGCAGGGGTATTACCTTTTTTGAACGTAAATACATAAGCGAGATATGGCCAAAGGCTATCGAGACTGTAAATAGCTGGATGTTGCAATAAGTGAGCAATGCGAGACCAGTCTTGGGATTGCCCATCGATGTTCAATGTACGAAGAATGATGGCTTGCATTGTAACATAAGCGTGGTCATTAAAGTCTAAATAATCTGGGCTTATAGCGGCACGTTCATAGTATTTGAGGGCCTTTTGAATATCTTGAGGGATTCTTTTGTGAGACTCACCTGGTTTCGCATAATATTCAGCAGCTTCACGCAAGCACAGGCCATTATTCATGGCTGCGCCGCGCTCAAAATACTCGAGAGCTCGTTCATGCTCTCCACGCGACTTACATATATCGCCTGCTAAATACATCATGAGTGGCAAACCTGCTGCAGCCCCTTCAAAAATGACTTGTTCTTCCATTGCCCTATTATTTTGCTCGGCATAGGTAAGGCGCAAGTTGCGGTACGCAATGACAAGACCTGCCGCTGCAGATTTATGTAACCATTGCTGCGCAATGGCCGTTACTTTATTTGCCAATCTACGTTGATCTACTTGTACAAATAAAGATTTTAAAAAATGGACAACACCAGATGGTTCACCTTCATTAACTATCTTTCGTGCAGATGGCAAGAGGCGGTAATCGCCCCATTGGAATACATTGGCAATGGCGTAGGCACAGTAGGAACAACCTTTTTGGGCGCCCTCATAGACGCGCTGGAATGCTTGGTCCTTCGTCATAGGCAACTCTTTTTCAATAGTTGGCGTGAGGGCACCAGAGGTACGCATAGCTTGTAAAATAGCGATGGCACTGCCTTTGCGAATAGCCGTATGTAAATAACTATACGCCTTTGTGTCATCCTCAGGAAAGCCTGCTTCAATCCAGGTGAACTGAGGGCCAGAATAGACGCGTGCCAAAATAGCGTACACATCGCCAATACCAGGAATCTTTTGGCCTTCCTCGTCAAGTTTCACAAGTGCGTCAAGCTCAGCTTTGCCCGCCCAAGCTATATCTTTATTACACTGGTGGAATATTTTATTGAAAGACTGTTGTATTTGATCAGTGAAATAAAAACTCATGCTCTCTCCTCCGCATAATAATCAGTAAAACCTGATAACATATGTAGTTTCAGTATACTATTAGTATTTAGAGGAACACAATATAAATATTCTGAATTTGGAGGGGACTAGGGAAATCAGTAATTGGATTATATATGGGTATTAGGTGATGAACGAATGTAAGGATAAGGTGAAAGTTGAGATTTTTCTTGACTTTCATTCTATAGAAATATTATAATCAGATTATAATTTTATACTCGCCTAAAAGAAACCGATGAGGTGGAGATAAAAATAGGAAATGCACTCACAGAGAGCGGGATTAGCTGAGAACCCGTAGTACGCAGCTTATTAAATGGACCACCGAGGGCGCATGGAACAGAATGAATTTCATTCCTAGTATGGTGCGACGTCACACGAGCGTTAGTCGTGAGGGATATGTTAGTATCCTGCGAAAGAGGAATGCGCTGCATTCAAACAAGGTGGTACCGCGATTTATAGCATAATACAAGTATTTTCTAATACTCTTGTAAAAATAGAACTATAGACTCGTCCTTGACGTTATATTGTCATGGGCGAGTTTTTTTATTGGCCAACGCCAGATGGAGGTTCTCATGATTTTTCCTAGTCTTGACCGTGTGAAAGCTATCGCACCGGGCTACGATATCGTGCCTGTATATATGGAAATTTTATCCGACGTACGCACACCGATTAGCGTGTTGAAAGCGTTAAAACAAGTGAGCAGTCATACGTACTTGCTTGAAAGTGCGGATAATAGTAATCATTGGGGCCGTTACTCCTTCTTGGGCTATGATCCTAAGATTGAGCTCTTCTGCAAAAATCATCAAATGACTATCAAAGACGGTACAACACGTACCTTTGATTGTTCAGACCCAGCTGCAGAGATTCGCAATATTTTGAGCCAATATAAAAGCCCTCGCTTAGAAGAATTACCAACATTCACAGGCGGCTTTGTAGGTTACTTTGCTTGCGAATATATCCGCTATATCGAGCCAACCCTCGATTTCCCAACACCAGATGATGACCCTGCTATGGTCAACGATGTAGACCTTATGCTCTTCGATAAGGTAATCGCATTCGACCATTACAAAAACAAAATCTACCTGATTGCTAACATCAGCACAAATGATTTGGAACGTAACTACAACAAGGCTGAGCTTGAACTTAAAGCATTAGCTGATCTCGTAGTAAACGGCAAAGAGGCGGACATTCCAAAAGGCATCCTTAAAACAGAGTTCACTTCTGAATTTACAAAGGACGAGTTTGAAGCAGTTGTTAAAAAGACACAGCATTACATTAAGGAAGGGGATATCTTCCAATGTGTTGTATCTAACCGCCGTGAAGCTGAGTTCGATGGCAGCTTGTTAAATGCATACCGCGTATTGCGTACGTTGAACCCATCTCCATACATGTTCTACCTATCTGGTGGCGATGTAGAGCTTACAGGTGCCTCTCCAGAAACATTGGTAAAATTGACGGATGGTAAAATGTACACCTTCCCAATTGCAGGTACTATGCGCCGCGGTAAAACCGAAGCAGAGGACATCGCTATTGAAGAAAAACTCATTAACGACGAGAAAGAGTTGGCTGAACATAACATGCTCGTTGACCTTGGCCGTAACGATTTAGGTAAAATTGCTAAATTCGGTTCCGTACAAGTAGAGGCGTTACATATGTTGCAACGTTTCTCTCATGTTATTCACATTACATCTACTGTAAGCGGTGACATTCAAGACGGTAAAGATGCTCTCGATGCTATCGGGGCTACATTGCCAGCTGGCACATTGTCCGGGGCTCCTAAAATTCGCGCTATTGAAATCTTACACGAACTAGAAAAAAGCCCGCGCGGTGTATACGGCGGCGCTGTAGGTTACATCGACTTCTCTGGTAACATGGACGTATGTATCGGCATCCGTATGGCTATGAATAAAGGCGGTAAGGTTTATGTTCGCGCTGGTGCAGGTATCGTTCGTGATAGCGTACCTGCAAGCGAATACAATGAAACTTTGATGAAAGGCCAATCCATGATTTCCGCAATTACAGATGCACAGGAGGTAGAATAATGGTACTCCTTATAGATAATTACGATAGCTTCTCCTTCAATTTATACCAATTAGTAGGCTCTATCGATCCAGATATTAAAGTCATCCGCAGCGATGAATTAACAGTTGAAGAAATCCGCGCGTTGAAACCAGATTACGTGATACTTTCACCAGGACCTGGCAGACCAGCTGATGCGGGCGTATACGAAGATCTATTGCGCGAATGCAAAGGTGAGTTCCCAATCCTCGGCGTATGCCTTGGTCACCAAGCCATCGGCGAAGTATTCGGTGGCACCGTTTCCTATGCAAAACAAGTTATGCACGGCAAACAAAGCGTAGCCAAACAAGTGCACCCATCCAAAATCCTTAAAGATGTACCTGAACAATTTGAAGTAGCACGCTACCACTCCTTGGCGATTATTGACGAAACCATGCCAAGCGAACTCATCGTTACATCCATTACCGACGACGGCGAAGTAATGAGCGTAGAACACAAAGACTACCCAATCTATGGCGTGCAATTCCATCCGGAATCTATCATGACGCCGAACGGGGAACAAATGATCCGCAATTTCTTATCTAAGTAGTACTGTGGACCGGCATTTGCTTTAAATACCTTAGTAGTCGAGCTAGTGGCCCTAAAGCCTCCACTGGCCAGGTCTATCCCTTCGGGATAGGGCCAAAGTCGTTTTATGACCACCATCTCGACTAAACCTTAATTTAGATCCAAATGCAGTCCTATCATTACCATAAATAAAAAATTGCAAATCATCATAAGGGAAGAGAACGGCTACGCCGTTCTATACTCCCACCCTCTATAAAGAAATGACCTGTGCGTTACTCCATATAATGCGCAGGATCATTTGAGAGATATTGAATTGTTGTTCATTTTATTGCGATTGGGACGGTGAGTAGGGCATATAAAAGATTAAATGTCATAGTGTTTATGTGAGTTCACGGGGTTCTAGGCCCGACTTTGGCCCTGCGAAGGCCGTAGGCCGTAGTCAGACCCGGCCAGTGGAGGGCATAGGTCCACGTGAATCACATGTAGTATTAACGCAGGTATATGCCCTATTATCGTTGAACCGAAGTAAAATGAACAACAAGTAAGGAGCTATAAAATGATTAAAGACGCATTATATGCAGTAACTCATGGTCAAGATTTATCCTACGACCTTGCTAAAGATACAATGAACAAGATTATGAGCGGCGAGGTAGCCGAGGTTCCTATGGCTGGCTTCTTGTGCGCTTTGGCAGCGAAAGGCCCTACTGTAGATGAGGTTACAGCCTTTGCTGAGGTTATGCGTGAGAAGGCAGGTTCTGTACCTCATGAAGGTACTGTTGTAGAAATCGTAGGTACTGGCGGGGACGAAGCGAATACGTTCAACATTTCTACTACATCTGGTTTCATCATTTCTGCAGCAGGTATTCCTGTAGCAAAACATGGTAACCGCAGTGTATCCAGTAAATGTGGTGCTGCTGATTTAATCGAAGCATTAGGCGCTAAATTAGAGCTTAATGGTGAACAAAATGAGGCAGTCCTCAACAAAGCAAATATGTGCTTCATGTTTGCTCCTGTATACCACCAAGCTATGAAATATGCAGGCCCTGTACGTAAAGCGTTAGGCGTTCGTACTGTATTCAACATTCTTGGACCATTGGCGAACCCAGCAGGTGCTACTGTGGAGTTGATGGGCGTGTACGATAAATCTTTGGTAGAACCATTGGCTCGTGTATTGGCTAATCTTGGCGTTAAACGCGGTGCTGTGGTACACGGCTTCGATGGCCTTGATGAAATTACAGCTACCAACAAAACGTACGTATGCGAAATTAATAATGGTACTTTCACAAGCTACGAATTCGATCCTAAGGACTATGGTTTCGAATACGCTGATAAAACTGAGCTTGAAGGTGGCGACGCAACAGCAAATGCTGAGATTACACGCCGCGTTCTCGGTGGTGAGCAAGGCGGTAAACGCACCGCAGTTCTTCTCAATGCTGGTATGGCGATTTACCTTGCAAAAGAGGGCCTTACATTAGCAGAGGGCATTGAAGAGGCGAAAAACATGATCGACTCTGGCAAGGCGCTTGCTACAATGGAACAGTTTGTGAAAGCAACACAAGAGGTATAACCATTGATTTTAGATAAAATTGTAGAGGCTACTAAAGTTCGAGTGGCCAAAGAAAAAGAGGTGGACACGCCTGAGGCTGTGAAAGTAGCGGCCTTAGCGTTACCATCGGATACAGGATTTCCTTTTGAAGCAGCACTTCGTCAGCAAGACTTTAACTTCATTTGTGAAGTAAAGAAGGCATCTCCATCAAAAGGCATCATAGCAGAGCACTTCCCGTATTTAGACATCGCCAAAGAATATGAGGTTGCTGGTGCAGCAGCCATTTCTGTACTGACAGAGCCAGACTTCTTTAAAGGTGATAAAAAATACTTACAAGAAATTGCTAGCACTGTAAAAATTCCTGTATTACGCAAGGATTTCATTATCGATGAATACCAAATCTACCAAGCAAAGGTATGGGGCGCTAGTGCAATCCTCTTAATCTGTGCATGCCTCGATGTACCAACATTGACCAAGTTCCGTAAGTTAGCGGACTCTCTTGGCTTATCTTCTTTGGTTGAGGCTCATGACGAAAAAGAAGTACAAATGGCTATTGATTGCGGTGCCCGTATTATTGGCGTTAACAACCGTAATTTGAAAGACTTTACTGTAGATGTACAAAATAGTGTACGCTTGCGCAATCTCGTTCAAGACGATGTGATCTTTGTATCTGAAAGCGGTCTAGAAACGCCAGAGGATATCCAAGTGTTGCGGGATAACAATATTGGAGTAGCCTTGATGGGGGAAACGTTTATGCGTTCTCCTAACAAGGTTGAAAAGTTGGCATATCTCTATGGGCCCACATACTACACACCAAAGGTTAAGATGTGCGGTATTTCTAAGGTGGAAACAATCCCTGCAGTAGTAGAGGCAAAACCAGATTACATGGGCCTTGTATTCGCACCAAGTAAACGGCAAGTGACGGTAGACCAAGCTAAAACATTAGTGGAAGAACTACATAAGCAATATGCAGATAAATACGATACAGATGTAACACAATGCAATGATGATACAGTACAAGCTGGAACAGTAGGGATTAAAGCATCAGAAAACGTGCAGATCTTTGAAGAAAATACTAATTCTGACGCTATTAAAACGGTAGGTGTCTTCGTCAATGAAATACTAGATAACCTCGTTACAATTGCTAAAGAAGCCAATCTTGATGCGGTGCAATTGCACGGCGATGAAGATGAAGCTTTCATCCAAGCTCTCAAAGAGAAAACGGATGTAGAAGTTTGGAAGGCTGTTCAAATCCGCAGTGCTGCAGATGCAGAGGCGTGGATCGATAGCAGTGCGGATATGCTATTATTTGATGCGTACCACAAGGACGAGCGCGGCGGTACGGGCGAAGTATTCGACTGGTCTTGCTTAGATGAGTTTGAACGTCCCTTTATGCTCGCAGGTGGTATCGACAGTACTAACGTGGCACGTGCTATCCGCACAGTTCGCCCTTATGGCATAGATATTAGTAGCGGCATTGAAACAGATGGCGCGAAAGACGATGAGAAGATTAAAGCTTTCACAAACATCGTGAGAACCATAGCTCACTAAATGTTGAGAGAATAAGGTCTATTATAGGCGAGTAATCATAGAAAATACATAAATCTAAGATATAATAATATTTTAGACACATCCGATGGAATTCATCGATTGTTGAAATCGATGCCAATAGTAACGCTATATAGGCGTGCTAGCAGGAATGGTATATGGAAAGGTAAGTTATATGAGTGAACAAAGACATGGTTATTTTGGCTCCTTCGGTGGCCAATTTATGCCAGAAACATTGATGAATGCAGTCATCGAATTGGAAGAGGCATACAACAAATACAAAGATGATCCTGATTTCGTGCGCGAACTTGAGGATTTACATAAAAAATATACAGGTCGTCCATCCCTTTTATACTATGCAGATCGCATGACAAAAGACCTTGGTGGTGCCAAAATTTATTTGAAACGTGAAGATTTGAACCATACTGGGTCTCATAAATTGAACAATGTAATCGGTCAAATGTTATTGGCAAAACGGATGGGTAAAACTCGCGTTATTGCTGAAACTGGTGCAGGTCAACATGGTGTGGCAACGGCTACTATCGCTGCGTTGATGGGCATGGAATGCGAAGTATACATGGGCGCTGAGGACTGTGAACGTCAAGCACTTAACGTATATCGCATGGAATTATTGGGCGCTAAGGTGCATCCTGTAACAACTGGTACAAGCACATTAAAAGATGCTGTATCCGAAGCGATGCGCGAATGGACAAACCGTATGTCTGATACGCACTATGTATTGGGCTCTGTTATGGGTGCTCATCCATTCCCTATGATCGTTCGCGATTTCCAATCCATCATCAGCCGCGAAGCGCGTGAGCAAATCCTTGAAGCAGAAGGCAAATTGCCAACAGCTGTTATGGCTTGCGTAGGCGGTGGCTCCAATGCGATGGGCATGTTCTATCACTTCATTCCTGATGAAGGGGTTCGCCTCATCGGTTGTGAAGCAGCTGGTCGTGGTGTTGATACAGAGGAACATGCAGCAACAATCGCAAAAGGCTCTGTGGGTATCTTCCATGGCATGAAATCTTACTTCTGCCAAGACGAAGATGGTCAAATTGCTCCAGTATATTCTATCTCTGCAGGCCTTGACTACCCTGGCATCGGTCCTGAACATGCGTACTTGCACGATAGCGGTCGTGCTGAATACGTACCTGTAACGGATGATGAAGCGGTGGATGCATTCGAATACTTGTCTCGTTTAGAAGGCATTATTCCAGCTATTGAAAGTGCTCATGCAGTGGCACATGCTCGTAAAATTGCTCCTACTATGAGCAAGGACGATATCATTATTATTTGTTTATCTGGTCGCGGTGACAAAGACGTAGCGGCTATGGCGAAATACAGAGGGGTGGATCTTCATGAGTAAAATTAAAGACGCTTTCACAAAGGGCAAGGCATTCATCCCGTTTATCAGCGCTGGTGATCATGGCATCGAGAATACAGAACGTTATATTCGCGTCATGGTGAAAGCTGGCGCCGACATGGTAGAAATTGGTATTCCCTTCTCTGATCCAACAGCGGAAGGTCCAGTTATCCAAGAAGCGAGCACACGCGCATTATCTACAGGCGTAAAAATTCACGATATCTTTGATATGGTGCGTCGTTTGCGCACAGGTGAAGATGCAGTGACTATCCCACTCGTGTTCATGACCTACTTGAACCCAATCTATGTATTCGGTCGTGAAAAATTCTTTACCCTCTGCGAAGAGGTTGGTATCTCTGGTGTTATCGTGCCAGATATGCCGTTTGAAGAAAAAGGTGAACTCGCTAGCGTTGCTAATAAACATGGTGTTGAAGTGGTATCCTTGATTGCTCCTACATCTGAAAACCGCATTGAAATGATCGCAAAAGACGCAGAAGGCTTTGTATACTGCGTATCTTCCCTCGGGGTTACAGGCATGCGTAGCGAAATCAAAACGGATATTAAATCCATCGTTGAAACCATTCGCAAATATACAGATATTCCTGTAGCCGTTGGCTTCGGTATTTCTAAGCCAGAACAAGCGGAAGCAATGGCGCGCGTATCTGACGGTGCTATCGTGGGCTCTGCTATCGTTAAAATCGTTGCAGAACACGGTGAACATGCTGACCAAGCGTTATTTGACTACGTACAATCTATGAAACAAGCTGTGCTAAAAGCTGACGCATAATAACAGCTACCGCATAATAAAATAGATAATACAATACATACTAAAAAGGACGTTATACATGTGTATAACGTCCTTTTTAGGTTAGTTAGTTTAGTTATGTGTTATATGACTGGATAACCAGTTATGAAAGGGGAATGATTAGCCATTTGTAGATTCGGAACGTTGATGTTGTTCACTGCGTTTAGCAGTGGCATTTTTATCATGTTTTTCACGTTCAGAAATTTTGTGTTTTCTATGTTTCTTTTGATCTGGTTTGAACCATGGATGAGCACTGCTGTCTACTGTACCATCATCGTTTTTTTCCATGCGATGGTTTTCACCAATTTTGAAGTGGTAATCTTTAGCTTGAGCCACATTAGCACCAATGCCTACTGTTAAGAATGCTGCCAAGCTGGCCATAGCTACTATTTTAGTCAATTTAGCGTTCATAAGTATATCTCCTACACAAACTTAATTGCACGAATTTTAGTTGTAAAAAATATATTATTAGTATAGAGAAAATTAATGAATAAAAAATGAAAGTTGTGGTTTGGAAAAGCATAGTATAATAGTAATATCTAAGTTTGTATCATATCTAAATATAGTAGGAGTTTTATGAAACAGAGAGTATATGAAATCCTCTATCGCGAGCTAGTAGAAAACTATGCAAATGGTAAAGGACGAACAACTACAGCGGACTTTTGGCTTACCATAAGCGCTATGACCTTTATATACAGTCTAGTTACATTCATAACAGGTCTTGCGACCTTCATACCTTATGGGTTTTTATATGCCATATCCTTAGGGGGCGGCGTATTGACGGCATTGACGGTATTGTTTACATTGCCGACCATTATGCTCGTTGCAAGACGGTTACGAGATTCCAATAATGATCCAACATTGATGATTCTTATTTTTGTTCCTTTTATTGGATGGTTGGTTTTGCTCTACCTATTATGTAAACGGTCGGCTTCAACACAAGAAGTAAATGTAACTAATGAACAGATATCTGTAGAATCTAGCATAAGCAAAAATCGGTCTGTTTCGGGTGTCTTCATCGTGGCTATCCTTGTTTTAGGTTGGATTGCTAGCAGTGTAGGGACCTCTATGATGGGGCATAATTATATGGTAGAAGAAACAGCCTTTGGTAATTTAGGGCAGGGGGCTTTTACCAAAAAAGCAAACCGTTTACTAAATAGTGATTCTGCTACAACAGAAGGCTATCTAGTTGTAAAAGAGTATTACCAAGCGCTGGTTAACGGAGACTATCACAGTGCCTATCGTGAGTTGAGCAGTCGTGAAATGGAACGGTATGGTACCTTTGATCTCTGGCAGCAAGCTAAGGCGAAGGAACAACGTTCTGCTGTAGAATCTATACGATTGGATTATGTGTCTCAAGATGTTGATGATGATGTAACGGTGGATTATATCGGATATAGAGTGGACTTTGTAGATAAAAAACCATCTATGTTAGTACGTTTATATAACGTGGGTAACGGCTGGAAAATCGTTGGTTTTGAAGAGTTTGAGGAGGACTAGTATGGCATCTGTAAATGTATACGATTTAAACTATACCGATGCCTTCGTGCTAGGCATCAAAAACTACGCTAATTTTAAAGGTCGTGCGAGCCGTAGTGAATACTGGCGGTTCATGGCTGGAATGATGATGGTTCAAGGAGTGCTAGGGGTTGTAGCGATCCTCTGTAAAGGTGTGGGTCTCTATAATTTTGAGTCTATAATTGACACGATTACTCTATTAGTAACTCTGTTTTTCGTGATTCCTAATATTGCCATCACAACGCGACGTATGCATGATATTGGGCGCAGTGGCTGGACCCAGATAATTTCCTTTATTCCAATTATTGGGTTATTTATATTCTTAACCTATGAATTGAAACGTGGCGATGAAGGGGAGAATGGTTACGGTGAAAGAACTGCCTATATTCCTATTACTACTAGTATAAGTCAATCCACGGGTCTCGAAGAAACTCCATCTCGAAAACAAGACTGGATTATGGGTATTACCATCTTTGTTCTTCAATCCATCGTCTTTGGTGATACTATCGGTGATATATTATGGTATGGCATTAATGCCAATGGCTATATATAGTAATAACCTGTATCAAATAGCATACTTATTATTTTATTTTATAAAAGTTTAACAACTCCTTTATAGACAATATAACACTTTGTAGTAAAATGAAATCAAGATGAATTCAAAAATATAGATATGATTACTTCAAAACATATCTAAGTTACTATATGTGTTAAAGCAACAGGACTTTATGAGCTTCACTGTTTCCTGCTGTGGATGGAAGGAGTTTATTATGAGACCTTGTCCATATTGTGGACATGAGGTGTTAAAAAGTGAACGATACTGTCCAAACTGTGGACGTATCCGCAAAGCACCTATTTCGTTAGATAAGTATAGTCTAGGCATGATTGAAAACTTTAAACAATGCTTTGTTTATAAATACGCTGACTTTGAAGGCCGTGCTAGCCGTAGCGAATATTGGAATTTCTTTTTGATGTACCAATTGCTATTTGTAGCCATTCTGTTTACCTGTGCGTTCTTGAGCTATATTAGTCCGCTCTCTAGTGCCGTTGGCGTAGGCTTCGGGCTAGTTATTCTTGTACTTATGTCCGTTGTTATGGTCATTCCTGGCGTAGCTGTTGCAGTACGACGCTTGCACGATCAAGGCCGTTCTGGCGGACTTGTGTTTATTGGTGTTGTTCCTGTCATTGGTACAATTATATTGTTAGTATTAATGGCTCTTCCTGGTGAAAGCCATGACAATCGATTCGGATCACCAACAGGCCGTGTTGTTCTAACAAAACAAATGGCCCATGAAATTGGCTTAATAGATGCGACACCTACTACAGGCCTTACGGCAGGACTACTATGTGCTATCTTTGTGCTATGGTTCCTAGTAGATCGATTGTTAATGACTAGTGCAATGTAGAAATAAAATACATATACAAATAACAGCCTCTTGCATGGTGCAGGAGGCTGTTTTGTTGTATAATAAATTAATTTCAATTTGTCATTTTATAGGAGAGAATTATGACTGATTTAAACATTAAAAATTTGGCGTATGTTGATAACTTCAAGCACTCTGTAGTTGGTAATTTTGTTAATTTTAGTGGTAGAGCAAGCCGCAGTGAATATTGGCGATTTGTAGCGGTTTCAGTTGTCATAGGTTTTGTATTTAGTGTATTAAGATTTATTTTTGGTAATACATTCTTGGGATCCCTCTTTAATTTATTATCCTTTGCTTACACTTGTGCTGTATTCTTACCGTATACTGGTATTGCAGTTCGTCGTTTACATGATATAAATAAATCTGGATGGTTTTTGCTACTTCCATTTGTTCCAATCATCGGTCTTGTATATGTCATCTATTTATTGGCTAAACCGGGTGATGTAGGCGATAACCAATATGGTTCTCCAACAAGCTATGAAACAATTACAGCTGAAGAAGCTGCTCGTACGGGCCTCAAAGAAACACCATCTGAAAGCATGGACCAAAAAGCAATGATTGTGTGCCTCTGCCTTTGGGTTCTTAATATTTGGATATCCTTTTTAGCACTATAATAGAAAGTTTAGTTATATGAATATGCCACCTTTATTGGAACATAATAAAGGTGGCATTTTTATGTGTTACATCTATAAATTTAAACTATCTATACAGTTGACAATTCCCCCTAATGAGACCTATAATTATCTATTATATGAATATTGCGTTGAAAAAGACGGCATGTCTCAGACGGATTTAGTAGAGACCAAACTCATGGGCTGAAAGGTTTGGAAATCTAGAGATTTGCGGATCACTTTGGAGCAAGCAGGAACCCTGCCGGTGAACACCGTTATATGTCTAAGTGGCTTTCACAAAATGAAGCCTAGTTATTTCGTATGCTCGGAATATTCTAGCTTTCACAGAAGGTCAGTAGGGTGGTACCACGGATATTACGTCCGTCCCTTCGGGGACGGGCGATTTTTTTATGTAAAAGGAGCACATCATGGATTACGGTAAGACGTTACATTTGCCTGAAACAGAATTCCCAATGCGCGGCAATTTGCCTAAGCGCGAACCAGAAATCTTAAAGTTCTGGGAAGACAACAAAATTTATCAAAAACGTTTGGAATTGCGTAAAGACGCAAAACCTTTCATTTTGCATGATGGCCCTCCATATGCGAACGGTAAATTGCACATCGGTCATGCCCTCAACAAAACGTTGAAGGACATCATCATGAAATACAAGACTATGACTGGTCACTATACACGTTATATCCCTGGTTGGGATACACATGGTTTGCCAATCGAGCATGCGGTTATTAAAAACACTGGTCTTAACCGTCATGAAATGGCTCCATTGGACTTGCGCAACAAATGTAAGGAATATGCATTAGAATGCGTAGAAAACCAAAAACAAGACTTCATTCGCTTTGGTGTATTAGGCGAATGGGAACGTCCTTATTTGACATTGCGCCCTGAGTTCGAAGTAAAACAACTTGGTATCTTCGGCGAAATGGCAAAACGCGGCCATATCTACAAAGGTCTTAAAACTGTATACTGGTGTACGCACTGCGAAACTGCATTGGCAGAAGCAGAAATCGAATACGCTGAGAAAAAATCCTTCTCCATCTACGTAAAATTCCCTTACGTGTCTGAGAAAAAGGTGACATTGCCAGCTGGCGTAGATCCAAAACAAGCATATTCTGTTATTTGGACAACTACTCCTTGGACAATGCCTGCCAACGTAGCTATTTCCGTTAATCCTGACCTTGAATATGGCTGGGTAAAAGTAGGCGACGAATACTACTTGATGGCCACTGAACTCGTTGATGCAGCTATGAAAGATATCGGCATCGAAGACTACGAAATCGTAAATCGTTTCTCTGGCGCAGACTTAGAATTGGCTGAATTCAAACATCCATTCGTAGAACGCACATCCACTGTATTGTGTGGCGATCATGTAACACTTGAAGCAGGTACTGGTTGCGTACATACAGCTCCTGCACACGGTGAAGACGACTTTAACATCGTTATGCGTTATAACAAGGAAGGTAAAACTGAACTTCCTATAGTATCCCTTGTTAATGAAACTGGTAACTACACTAAACAAGTAGATGACAACCGTTATGGCGATACTGAATTCCCATTGGCTGGCGTAGAAATTCACGATGCAGAAGTGCCTGTAATCAAAATCTTGGCGCACAACAATGCATTGCTTCACAAATCTAGCTTGCGTCACCAATACGCTCACTGCTGGCGTTGTAAAAACCCTGTAATCTACCGTGCCACAGAGCAATGGTTCTCCTCTGTAGATGGTTACCGTCAACAAGCTCTAGATGCGATCGACAATCAAGTACAATGGATTCCTAAATGGGGCCATGACCGTATCTTCAACATGGTTCGCGACCGTGGTGACTGGGTAATTTCCCGTCAACGTATTTGGGGCGTGCCAATTCCTATTTACTATTGTGAAAGCTGCGGCGAGCACATCATCAACGATGATACTATCAAAGCATTACAAGAAAAAGTAGCTGTAGAAGGCTCCGATGCTTGGTGGGCTCACAGTGCAAAAGAATTATTGCCAGAAGGTTTCAAATGTCCTCATTGCGGTCATGATGAGTTCAAAAAAGAAACAGACATCATGGACGTATGGTTCGACTCTGGTTCCTCTTGGGCTGGCGTACTTGAAGTTAACGGTTTAGATGTACCATGTGCTATGTACCTTGAAGGTTCTGACCAACATCGCGGCTGGTTCAACTCTTCCTTGTTAACTGCAGTAGCAACAACAGGTAAAGCACCATACAACTCCGTATTGACTCACGGTTTCGTTGTGGACGGCGAAGGTCGCAAAATGTCTAAATCTGTAGGTAATACAGTAGCACCAAGCGACATCATCGACGTATACGGCGCCGACGTTATGCGTTTGTGGGTATCCTCCGCAGATTACCAAGCAGACGTACGTTTGTCCAAAGACATCGTAAAACAATTATCCGAAGTATACCGTAAGATCCGTAATACATTCCGCTTCTTATTAGGCAACTTGGATGACTTCAATCCAAACACTGACAAAGTGGCTTACGCAGATATGTCCGAATTCGATAAATGGGCATTGTTGCGCTTAGAAGAAGTACGTCAAAAGGTTACTGAAGCATATGAAAACTATGAATTCCACATGTTGTATCATGCAATTCATAACTTCTGTACAGTAGACTTGAGCTCCATCTACCTTGATGTAATGAAAGATACTATGTATGCTGAAAGCAAAAACAACGTAGCTCGTCGTTCTGCTCAAACAGCTATGTATGAAATCTTGAAAACATTAGTAGCAATGGTATCTCCAGTACTTTCCTTCACAGCAGAAGAAGTTTGGAAATACATGCCTAAAGAAGAAGGCATGCCTGAATCCGTTATGCTTCAAGATTGGCCACAAGGTCATCCTGAACACTTCAACCAAGAATTGGCTGATAAATGGAACCAATTATTAGACTTGCGTACATCCGTACAAAAAGCATTGGAATTGGCTCGTCAAAACAAAACAATCGGTCACCCATTGGATGCATCCGTTACAGTATACGCTGAAGGCGCTGCATTCGACGCATTGAACGCTCTTGGTAAAGACGGCTTGGCTAAACTCGTTATCGTATCCGAAGCTCACATCGTAAATGGCGCTGCTCCAGCAGAGGCTGTAAAAGACGAAGAAACAGGCGTTGCAACAGTAGTTGCTCCATCTGAACTTGAAAAATGTGAACGCTGCTGGATCCACCGCGATACAGTAGGCAAAGATAGCGAACACCCTACACTTTGCCATCGCTGTGCAGAGGTTGTTAAATCTCTATAATCTGTAAATAAGAAACCCTTCTCTAACACGTTAGTTAATTTCAGACTAAGGTGGAATAGAGAAGGGTTTTTATTTTGTTTTGATAGGTTTGCTTTGACTGGTTGGTATTATTGTAATTATATTATGATTCGAAGTAGGTACAATAATTACATTGTTTTATAAACTATTAAAATTTTATAGAAAATTATGAATTCATTGCATGCTATCTTTCTCATAAAACTATCTATAGTAATTACTACCTTCTTATTTTCCTCATGAAAAATTAATGTGTAAAAATTTACTCATTTCATATTAAACTTAATATCCTAGTTTAAGATGTTTATAGTTAGTTTAGTTATTGTGCTTATATGAGAAGGAGGAAGAGCAATGGTAGCAACTATCGTTAAAGCAATTTTGGCTGCACTTACTGGTTTAGCAAACGCAATCTTGCCTTTATTCAAATAACAATTTCATTCCCCAGAAAAAAGACCACCCAGCTTGCGGGTGGTCTTTTTCTTATGCTT
This sequence comes from Veillonella sp. T11011-6, assembly GCF_002959755.1. Taxonomy (GTDB): domain Bacteria; phylum Bacillota; class Negativicutes; order Veillonellales; family Veillonellaceae; genus Veillonella. The sequence continues at coordinate 108,771 of NZ_PPCW01000003.1, forward strand.
GAAAATAGAAATCAATTTGTAACATAATGATTTAGAGAATCTTTAAGTGTCGTTTAACTATAAGGCGTTATATTGACTATAGAAACAAGCATACCTATAATGAAGATGAATTAACCATGAAATGAACGTGAAGAACGGGCAGTATAGTGTGGTTTTATTTCTTATGCAAAACGAGGGGAGCGTATAAGTCATGAGAAGAAACATAATTATTAAGGCGTTGGTGTTAGGGGCTATAGGATGTGCGTTTAGTGCTATAGGTTTTGCAGCAGATGTACAAAATGGACATGGCCAAGGTATTACAGATTCTACTACAGAAGTAAATGGGGCTAAGCATGAAGCGGTTCGTTCTAGTTGGTTGGATCGGACAGATATTACTGTAGGAGCTCAATCAAATGTGGGGACTCAAGTTTCGGTAGAAACATTACAACCCTTAACCCATTATGATGAAAACTCTAAATCAGTTCTATTCGTACAAGGTGGCATCGGTAAAGGCGGACAAGAGGATCAAGCTAGCTATTTCTCTGGTGGCAATGGGGGATATTGGTATCCATACAATCCAGTTACTAAAAAAGGCGAACAACGGTATAGACCTGAAGAACATCACAATACTAAATCATTGGGAGCTGTTGCTAATGTCGGATTAGGCTATCGTATTCTCAGTAAACATGAACATGCGTATGTAGGTGTGAATACGTTCTATGATCATTCCTTCTCGAAAAAATATAACCGTATCAGCGGTGGCTTGGAATATGTATCTGGCCTTAACGAAGTTCGCGCTAATATCTATAAAGGATTAAATAGTACAAAATCTGAACCTTATAATGTACCTTTATATGAAGGTTATTTTGAATTCTTGTTAGATGGTGGCACTGCAGGTTATACAGTTTACAAGTCTCAAAAAGCATTGTCCGGATATGATGTAAGCTATGCGCGCACCTTTAAGAATGCTCGCTGGGCACGTGCTTATGTAGGTGCTTATCATTGGAATGGCTTAGGCGCCACAACACATGGTGAAGGTCCTGCCTTAACTCTTAATGTTGGTAAAAGCCACGGCTGGCAAGCTGGTACTACATTACAACTTACACCACATGTTTCTCTAGATGTAGGGTATACATCAGATAATAACAACTCTAGTGGTGCCTATGGTTTTGTTAAATACACATTAGGTACATCCAAGTTTGCTTGGCATGGTGGTAAGCATAGTGATGATACTATTACCAATGCACGGGCTAGAATGTTAGATAAAGTAGATCGCAGTCCGATGCGAGTAGGTAATACCTATGAAGAATTCTGGATGGTAGTACCTTATGATCACTTATAAAGGCTAGTGGGGAGACAGTAATATATGATAAGCAAGTTAGTATTTAGAGCCATGGTTTTAGGTGCTGTAGCATGTGCATTTAGTGCTACAGGTTTTGCAGCAGACGTACAAAATGGACATGGACAAGGTATTGCAGATTCTACTACAGAAGTGAATGGGGCTAAGCATGAAGCAGTTCGTTCCAATTGGTTAGATCGAACAGATATTGCCGTAGGTGTTCAAACTGGTGGTACATCTGATTCGCATAAGGGGATGTTCCCTAGTGATTATAATAATAACTTTTACAATACAAAATCAGATTACGGGAATATCACTAAAGCCTATATAGAAACATTGCAACCTATTACTCATTATGATGAAAATTCTAAGAGTGTTGTGTTCATACAAGGTCGTATCGGACGTGGTGGTGAGAAAATCTCCTCTAAAGAGGTAAGAGGTTATTTTACCCCAGACCTTGTAATGTCACCATTTGGATTTGATGTTTTTACGGAAATCAATACAGATGAAAAAACATCTGAGTCGTTAGGAACGGTTGGTAGCTTAGGTGCTGGTTATCGTATTCTTAGTAAACATGAACATGCTTATGTAGGTGTTAACGCTTTTGTAGATCGTGCTTTCACAGGAAATTACAATCGTATCAGCGGTGGTGTAGAGTATGTGAATGGACTCAACGAAGTGTATGCCAATGTGTATAGAGGCCTTGGTGATAAGGAACTCGTAAAAGGCGGTGGCGGTAATCCATATCCTAAACGGTTGTATCCTAATGGCTATCCAGATACATTCCCATACAATACCATCCCTAGTGAAAATTATAATACCTATGTAGGTGGTGGCGTGTTAGATGGCTATGAAATAGGGATTGTAAGGTCCTTTAAAAATGCACGTTGGGCTCGTGCCTATGTAAATGGTTATCGTTGGAACGGCAATGGATTTAGCCATAAACAAGAATATAATTGGGGACGTCCAGGTCATTGGTCTGTGCCGTGGTTTACTACACGAAATGCTAACCATTATAAAGGCATTAAAATCGGTGCTGAATTACAGTTGACGCCACATATATCCTTAGATATTGGGTATAACAATGCTAATAATATGTCGAAAGGTATGTATGGTACTCTTAAATATACATTAGGTACATCTAAATTTGCCTTCTGGGGTGGTAAGCATAGTGATGATACGATTACTACAGCTCGCTCTAAAATGCTAAATAAGGTACGTCGTCAAGACATGATTGTAGAGTCCTTTGATGACATTGAATACGATTATTTGGCGCCAATAGATCATTTATAATACCACTGTAGTTTAGATTATAGATATTAAATAAGACATGTAATAATAGGAAAGTAATTTATATGAGCAAGACATTAATGATAAAAGCAATGGTTTTAGGTGCTGTAGCATGTGCATTTAGTGCTACAGGTTTTGCAGCAGATGTACAAAATGGACATGGCCAAGGTATTGCAGATTCTACTGCAGAGGTGAATGGGGCTAAGCATGAAGCCGTTCGTTCTAGCTGGATGGATCGCACAGATATCGTAGTCGGCGTTGGTATGAAAAAGTCTGAAGAGTCGAGTAGTCATCACTTCCATGATTTTACAGTTTGGGATAAGTACCCTCTTATTGGGACATCTGATAAGTCTAAGTCTACAGAACTCAATAAGCTATACATTGAGACATTACAACCTATAACCCATTACGATGAAAATGCTAAAAGTGTTGTCTTTGTACAAGGTCGTATTGGACGCAGTGGAGAAAAGATATCCTCTAATAAATTAAATAATTATTGGGTTCCAGCTAGACCTGCAGGGACGTTTACGGTATATAATGGGCAAACAGATAAGGAAGAGTCCTTAGGTGTAAATGCTAATGTTGGTGTAGGGTATCGTCGCCTTAGTAAAGGTGAGCATGCTTACGTTGGTGTCAATGCATTCTATGACCATGCATTTAAAAATGGATATAAACGTGTTAGTGGTGGCTTAGAATATGTGGTAGGGCTTAATGAATTCCATGCCAATATTTATAAAAATTTAGGATCTAATGAAAGAAAATATATAGGCCTTCATGGGCGAACTGATACATGGTATGATCCTACAGGATTGTATCCATATGGAATGGATCCTGATCAAAGTCTTTATGATTATGCTAGGGTTGATTATGAAAATCACTGGGCTCTAAGTGAAAATACTGTAGCTAGAGGTTATGATATTGGCTATGCTCGAACATTTAAAAATGCTAGATGGGCTCGTGTCTATGCAGACTATTATAACTGGCGTGGTAGAGAGGCTGTAAAAGTAGGGTATTATAAATTACCTAAACGCGATGCTATTAAAGGCTTTAAAGTGGGGGCAGAATTCCATATTACACCACATCTTACTCTTGATGCGGGTTATAAAACAGCGTCTCATCATTTGAGTGGTCCTTATGCAACTTTGAAATATACAATCGGTACATCCAAGTTTGCTTGGCGTGGTGGTAAACATAGTGAAAGTGCCATTACAACAGCTCGCTCTAAGATGCTTGATAAGGTACGTCGCAGTGATATGGTTGTACAAGAAACTGTAGAAGAAACTTATGATCATGGCGTTGTCGATGTAGGCTTATAGGGGCTTTTGCGTACATTATCCTCATGATCATTTATAATAGTTTAGCTTGTTCATAGTTTATAAAAAAGGAGCTAGTACATTTTATGTACTAGCTCTTTTTATGTTTGTACGCCGAATAGGCATGACTAAACCCCCAGTTAAACTGGGGGTCGGTAAAAATTCTTAGAGAAAAGGAAAGAACCTCCTAATGATAGAATGAAGTTGGTCTGGCAACCACAACATTTCAACATAGGAGGTTCAATGTCAATGAATGACGTAAAAAGCTTATCACATAGTAAATGGAGATGTAAATATCATATTGTTTTTGCTCCAAAGTATAGAAGACAAATAATTTATGGTCGGATAAAAGCTGATGTAGGTAAAATCTTACGAGATTTATGTAAGAGGAAAAATGTAGAGATTATAGAAGCGGAATGCTGTCCGGATCATATTCATATGCTAGTAACGATACCACCACATTTAAGCGTATCGAGTTTTATGGGATATTTAAAAAGTAAAAGTAGCCTCATGATATTCGATAAACACGCAAATTTAAAATATAAGTATGGAAATAGACATTTCTGGTGTAGAGGATATTATGTGGATACGGTAGGACGATATGAAGGAGCGATAAAAGAGTATATTCGCAATCAACTACAAGAGGATATAGCGCAAGATACATTAAACTTTAAAGAATACACCGACCCGTTTACGGGTGAGCCAGTAAAATAGGCAAAATAAAAGCCCCCGAGTAGGGGGCAGCCAGTGGTAATAGAGTGGTTGTCAGATCATTCAATGCCCTCTTTAGAGGGCCACCACTAGAGAAAGACCCTTATAGGGTCAGAGCAAACCACCCGTTCTACGGGTGGTTATGATTT